>CANDBT010000068.1 GCA_947383005.1 uncultured bacterium
GAGCCGCGCAAGAAGAAAGCCGTCGAGCGGGTGGGGAAGAAAATGCCGGACGGCGAGAGACAGAGGATAAAAAAAGGCGTCAAGCTCGCTTGTAAGCCTTATTTTAGGCTCTGTCGCGCATCGGATGAATATCCGATGCTTCTTGTGCGGCGGAGCCGCGCAAGAAGAAAGCCGTCGAGCGGGTGGGGAAGAAAATGCCGGACGGCGTGGGCTGCCCCGTCTGAACTGTTACAATTCGTAAGGGAAGCATAGGAGGATGATTTCATGAAAAAAAAGAAAATCGCAGTACTTTTTGGAGGCCAGTCCTCAGAACATATCGTGTCCTGCATGTCTGCGGTTAATGTGATTGAAAATATAGACATTTCCCGTTATGAGTTGCTTTTGATTGGCATTACGGAAGAAGGGCGATGGCTGAAAGCTGAGTCGGCAGAAGATATCCGTTCCGGTGCATGGAGGGAAAGCCGGACTGAGGCGGTTATCTTGCCGGATGCCACGAAAAAATCGGCTGTGCTGATTGACGAAAGCGGGATCCAGCCAGAAAAGATTGACGTGGTGTTTCCGGTGCTTCACGGGCTTTATGGCGAGGACGGGACGGTGCAGGGGCTTTTGGAGCTGGCCGGAATTCCCTATGTCGGCTGTGGCGTTTTGTCTTCGGCGGTAGCAATGGATAAGCTTTATACAAAAATTATCGTTAATACTTTGGGCATACGTCAGGCGGATTATGTGCCGGTTATTGGCTGGAGACAGGAGACGGACAAGGAAGCCGTGCTCCGGCGGATCGAAAAACGCTTGGGTTATCCGATATTTGTCAAGCCTTCCAATGCAGGTTCTTCCCGGGGCGTGAGTAAGGCGGGAAACAGGGAAGAGCTTGTAAAGGCGTTGGACGAGGCGGCTCGCCATGATTACAAGATCCTGGCAGAAGAGACGATTGTCGGCCATGAAATTGAGTGTGCCGTTTTGGGCGGCGGGAAAGAACCTGTCCGTGCCTCCGGCGTGGGAGAGATTTTGGCAGCGGCTGAGTTTTATGATTATGAGGCTAAATATTTTAACGAACAGTCTCGTACAGTGATTAATCCTGTACTTCCCGGCAATGCTGCGGAGCAGGTGAGGGAGGCGGCAGGGAAAATTTTTAAGGCAATAGACGGTTTTGGATTGGCCAGAGTGGACTTTTTTGTTACGGATGACGGTGGAGTTGTATTCAATGAAATTAACACAATGCCAGGCTTTACGGCTATCAGTATGTATCCTATGTTGTGGGAGGCAGAGGGGCTGTCAAAGAGGCAGTTGATTGAGCGCCTGATTTCTTTGGCTTTTGAGCGGGATGTCCAGCTTCTGGCGGGAAAAGGGGAAGAATAATATGGACAGAGATGCGCCGGTGGGCGTTTTTGATTCGGGGGTAGGCGGCCTGACTGTTGCCAGGGAGATTATGCGTCAGATACCGGAAGAACGGATTGTTTATTTTGGGGATACGGCCCGCCTGCCTTATGGCAGCAAATCGAAAGAAACCGTTGTGCGTTTTTCCCGGCAGATTATCCGTTTTTTGCGGACAAAGCAGGTAAAAGCCATTGTTATTGCCTGCAATACGGCCAGCGCTTATGCGCTGGAAACGGTGCAGGCAGAATCGGATATCCCCCTGATTGGGGTGGTGAATGCAGGTGCGCGGACGGCTATTGCTTCTACTCATAACGGAAGAATCGGAATCATTGGTACAGAGGGGACCGTGGGCAGCGGCATATACAAGGAAGTGATGCGGCGTCTGCGGCCGGATATTGAGGTTTTTGAAAAATCCTGCCCATTATTTGTGCCGTTGGTGGAAGAGGGGCTTTTGCATGATTCGGTGACGGATGAGATTGCTTCCCGCTATTTAAGCGTTTTGAAAGGAAAATATGTGGATACTTTGGTGTTGGGTTGTACACATTATCCCTTATTGCGTTCTACTTTGCGCAGGATTATGGGGGAGGATGTGGTTTTGGTCAATCCGGCTTACGAGACTGCGATAGAGCTGCGTGAGCTTTTAGAGAGCCAGGGGATCAAAAGAAATCCGCAGTCTTTGTTTACAGGAGAGAAGTATCAGTTTTATGTCAGCGATTTGGCGGAAAAGTTTACCAGCTTCGCTTCTTCCATACTGCCTGGGGAAGTGAAGAAGACGGAAAGGATAAATATAGAAGATTATTGACGCGAGTTCCGGCGTCCGGATGATTACATGCCGGAGCCAAAAGCCAGGGGGAAAGTATGACAAAGGATGTTCTGATAAGAATCAGCGGTATGCAGACGATGGACGATGATCATGATGATATAGAAATTATTACGACCGGTGATTATTTTTTTAAAAACGGGAAACATTATGTAATATATGAGGAAATTATGGAAGGGCTTGAGGAAACCGTCCGTAACCGGGTGAAAATCGCTCCCGGGATGCTGGATATTCAAAAGCAGGGGGCTGTCGGCACCCATATGGTGTTTGAGCAAGACAAGAAATGCCAGGCCCGTTATGCAACTCCTATGGGAGAAATGATTGTCGAAATTGCTACTAATCAGGTTAGCCTGGAAGAGCAGGAAGACCATTTAAAAGTATCGGTAAATTATTCTTTGGGGATTAATTTTCAGCATGTGTCCGATTGTCATTTGATTATGGATATCAGTTCCCGCCAGAAGGCCAGGCTGCATTTATAGACGTTGATAAAAAGTCGAAAAAAGGGGCTGTTGCAAAATTCAGTATTTCTACAATATTGGCAAGAGTACGCGTGACTACTATGCCATATATTGTATACGTCTGTTATTTTGCAACAGCTCCTTTTATTTTGACTTTTTGCTTTTGTTCTTGCTTTTTGTTTCTTTGCCGGCGTTTTCCTTGGTTTTGCTGTTTTTTGCTTTATCGTCTTTTTTAAAGCGGGCAAAAAATCCTTTCTTTTTGGGCGGGGCAACAACGGAGCCGCCGCGGACACTCTTGATATCGGTTATGTAGATGCCGCTAATAACCACTTTAGCCTCGGTTTTAACCGGGAGCATGGCAAAAACCCGTTCGTCAGCCATCAGAGTCATCACTTTTGGGCCAACTTTTGCTTTAACTACGGGAATCTTGGCCCAACGCATATATTTGGGTGTCTGGTCGTATACGATTTTGGGAAGGCCGGCTTCTTTGACCTTCATTTTCTTTTTATCAATAACCAGCATGGACACGGTTTGCTTGGATGCCTCTAACAGGGCTTGCTGCTCTACCTGGCGCTTTTCAAGCTTCCTTCCAAGGAAATACAGGACCACCAGCAGAATTGCCGCAATGGCCAGGATTACCATTAAAACACGCAAAACGATAGGCATGACTGACATAGTTAGCATGGGGAATACCTCCACGGATGTAAAGATTTGTCAGGTAATAACCTGCCTTTACAGTATATCATTCTTTTTGCCAATTTGCAAGAAGAAAAAACTTGACACCTTGACATTGCTATGATATTATGGAATGTGCTCTATTGTGGCATCATGGGTTTTTGTACCCCAAAATACAGCTATTTCCATGTCCATAGCGAGATGCCGCAAAATCGAATATATAACAGGGGTGAAACGTCAATGGAGAAAAGCAGAATGCGTCCGGTGACAACCGGAAAAGGCGTTAGAATGAGCTTCTCAAGACAGAAAGAAGTGCTTGAGATGCCAAACCTGATTGAGATTCAGAAAGTTTCCTATCAGTGGTTTCTCGATGAGGGATTGAAAGAAGTATTTGAAGATATCTCCCCAATCTCCGACTTTGCAGGGCATTTAAGTCTGGAATTTGTGGACTTTGCGCTGTGCAGGAACAAAGTTAAGTATTCTATAGAAGAATGCAAAGAACGTGATGCCACATATGCGGCGCCTTTGGAAGTGAGAGTCAGGTTATACAATAAAGATAAAGAAGAGATCAATGAGCATACGATCTTTATGGGTGATCTTCCGCTTATGACTGATACGGGTTCTTTTGTTATCAATGGCGCAGAGCGGGTTATTGTCAGCCAGTTGGTACGTTCCCCTGGAATTTATTATGGTATCGGACATGATAAAGTCGGTAAGGAGCTGTATACCTGCACGGTGATACCCAATCGCGGCGCATGGTTAGAGTATGAAACCGATTCCAATGATATTTTCTATGTCCGCGTGGACCGTACCCGAAAAGTGCCTGTGACGGTGCTGATACGTGCGCTGGGTTACGGAACCAATGCGGAGATTCTGGATGTGTTCGGCGAGGAGCCTAAACTTTTGGCCAGCTTCGGCAAAGATACCTCAGATAATTATCAGGATGGTTTATTAGAGCTTTATAAGAAGATCAGGCCAGGAGAGCCGTTGTCTGTGGACAGCGCGGAGAGCTTGCTGAACAGTATGTTTTTTGACCCAAGACGGTATGATCTTGCCAAGGTAGGCAGATATAAATTCAATAAAAAGCTTCATTTCCGCAACCGCCTTCAGGGGCATACTTTGGCGGAAGATGTGGTGAATCCGGATACGGGCGAAGTGCTTGCCCAGGCCGGCGCGGTTCTCAATAAGGAACTGGCGGAGTCCATACAAAATGCGGCGATACCTTATGTTTATATCCAGGGACCGGATCGCAATTATAAGGTTTTGTCTAACATGATGGTGGATTTGTCCGCTTATGTGGATTTTGACCCCAAGGAAGCGGGGATTACGGAATTAGTATATTACCCGGTTTTGAAATCTATTCTGGAAGAAGCTGGGGATGACAAGGAGGAGCTGAGGGATCTGGTTCACCGCAATGTCAGTGAGTTGATTCCCAAGCATATTACCAAGGAAGATATTATTGCTTCCATTAATTATAATATGCACCTGGAAGGGGCAATTGGTACTGCGGATGACATTGACCATTTAGGCAACCGGCGGATACGCGCCGTAGGCGAGCTGCTGCAGAATCAGTATCGGATTGGCCTGTCCCGTATGGAGCGTGTGGTGCGGGAGCGGATGACCACCCAGGATATGGATGGCATCACTCCACAGTCTTTGATTAATATCAAGCCGGTGACGGCTGCGGTAAAGGAGTTTTTTGGGAGTTCCCAGTTGTCACAGTTTATGGATCAGAATAATCCTTTGGCGGAGTTGACGCATAAGCGCCGTTTGTCAGCTCTCGGTCCTGGAGGATTGTCCAGAGAGAGAGCCGGATTCGAGGTACGGGATGTTCATTATACCCATTACGGCCGTATGTGTCCGATTGAGACGCCGGAAGGTCCCAATATCGGTTTGATTAATTCCCTGGCTACCTATGCCCGGGTCAATCAATATGGTTTTATCGAAGCGCCTTACCGGGTAGTTGACAAAACCGATCGGATGAATCCGGTAGTTACCGAAGAAGTGGTTTACCTGACTGCCGATGAAGAAGATAATTACGTTGTCGCTCAGGCTAATGAGCCGCTGGATGAGGAAGGGCATTTTCTGAACAACAACGTTTCCGGACGTTTCCGGGAGGAGACTTCTTCCTTCCAGAAAAGTTCTATTGATTTGATGGATGTGTCTCCAAAGATGGTATTTTCTGTGGCGACATCCATGATTCCGTTCCTGGAGAATGACGACGCCAACCGTGCCCTGATGGGGTCCAACATGCAGAGGCAGGCTGTGCCGCTTTTGACTACGGAGGCGCCGGTAGTAGGGACAGGGATTGAGGCGAAGGCGGCGGTAGACTCCGGCGTCTGCGTGGTGGCGCGCCATGATGGTGTTGTGGATCGTTCCGCTTCCAATGAGATTATTATCCGTCGTGATGACAATGGGGATCGCGACGTCTATCACCTGACCAAGTTCAAGCGAAGCAACCAGTCAAACTGTTATAACCAGAAGCCGATTGTGTATAAAGGCGACCGGGTGAAGGCGGGGGATGTGATTGCCGACGGGCCGTCCACCCAGAACGGCGAGATTGCTTTGGGGAAGAATCCGCTGATCGGATTTATGACGTGGGAAGGATATAACTATGAGGATGCAGTCCTGCTTTCCGAACGTCTCGTGCAGCAGGATGTATATACATCTGTCCATATTGAGGAATATGAGGCGGAAGCGCGTGATACCAAGTTAGGGCCGGAAGAGATTACCCGTGATGTGCCTGGCGTAGGTGATGATGCCCTGAAGGATCTGGATGAGAGAGGGATTATCCGCATCGGCGCAGAGGTTCGCGCCGGAGATATTTTGGTGGGCAAAGTGACGCCTAAAGGCGAGACGGAACTGACTGCCGAGGAGCGTCTGCTGCGGGCAATTTTCGGCGAGAAAGCCAGAGAAGTCAGGGATACTTCGCTGAAGGTGCCTCATGGCGCTTACGGGATTATTGTGGATGCCAGGGTATTTACCAGGGAAAACGGCGATGAGCTGTCTCCGGGGGTGAATCAGACCGTTCGTATTTATATTGCCCAGAAGCGTAAGATTTCCGTGGGCGACAAGATGGCCGGCCGTCATGGCAATAAGGGCGTGGTTTCCCGTGTGCTTCCGGTGGAAGATATGCCTTTCCTTCCAAACGGACGCCCGCTGGATATCGTGCTGAATCCTTTGGGTGTGCCTTCCCGTATGAATATCGGGCAGGTGTTGGAGATTCATCTGAGTTTGGCGGCTACGGCTTTGGGATTCAATATTGCCACCCCGGTTTTCGACGGGGCCGACGAGATTGATATTATGGATACGTTGAGCCTGGCCAATGATTATGTCAATACTTCCTGGGAGGAATTCCAGGAAAAATACCGGGATGTGGTAAAGCCGGAAGTTATGGAATATCTGGGCAGCCATCTGGAGCACAGGGAATTATGGAAAGGCGTGCAGATTAACCGGGACGGCAAGGTTTATCTGAGAGACGGCCGCACAGGCGAGTATTTTGACAGTCCGGTTACGATTGGCCATATGCATTATTTGAAGCTTCATCATTTGGTAGATGATAAGATTCATGCCCGTTCTACGGGACCATATTCTTTGGTTACCCAGCAGCCTCTGGGCGGCAAAGCCCAATTCGGCGGACAGCGTTTCGGAGAGATGGAAGTGTGGGCGTTGGAGGCATATGGCGCCTCTTATACCTTACAGGAGATCTTGACGGTTAAATCTGATGATGTGGTGGGCCGTGTGAAGACTTACGAGGCCATTATCAAAGGGGAAAATATCCCGGAGCCGGGAATACCCGAGTCATTCAAGGTGCTGTTAAAAGAACTTCAGTCCCTGGGCCTGGATGTACGTGTGCTGCGTGATGACAATACCGAGGTGGAAATCGGTGAGAATATCGACTATAGCGATACGGATTTGCGTTCCATCATTGAGGGCGACCGGAATTACAATCAGGAAGAATCCTTTGGCAATTATGGCTACCAGGAGCAGGAGTTCAGCGGCGGCGAGCTGGTTGATGTGGAGGATCCGGACGCCCCGGAGGATTTGGGTGACGGAGAGGACGATTCCGATTTTGACTTCGGTGATGATTCCGATTTCGGCGAGGCTTCAGACGAGGAATAATGATAATAGAAGAAGGGAGTATTGGTCATGCCTGAGACAAATGAAACTTATCAGCCATTGACATTTGACGCCATTAAAATTGGCCTTGCGTCTCCTGAAAAGATTCTGGAATGGTCCCATGGAGAAGTGAAAAAGCCTGAGACAATCAACTACCGGACGTTGAAGCCGGAGAGGGACGGCTTGTTTTGTGAGCGTATTTTCGGCCCCAGCAAAGACTGGGAATGTCACTGTGGCAAATACAAGAAAATCCGTTACAAAGGCGTAATCTGCGACCGCTGCGGCGTGGAAGTGACCAAATCAAGCGTCCGAAGAGAGCGTATCGGGCATATTGCTCTGGCGGCTCCCGTATCCCATATTTGGTATTTCAAAGGGATTCCCAGTCGTATGGGCCTGATTTTGGATATTTCACCGAGGGTTTTGGAAAAGGTGCTGTATTTTGCCTCTTATGTCGTTTTGGATAAAGGGCAGACAAATCTGCAGTACAAACAGGTTCTTTCGGAAAAGGAATATCGGGAGGAACTGGATAAGTGGGGGTATGGCGCATTTCGCGTGGGTATGGGCGCCGAGGCGGTCTTGGAGCTTTTGAAGGATATTGACCTGGAGAAGGAATCCGTGGTTCTCAGGAGGGAACTGAAAGATTCCAGCGGCCAGAAGCGCGCCCGGATTATCAAACGGCTGGAGGTGGTGGAAGCTTTCCGCACATCCAAGAATAAGCCGGAATGGATGATTATGACGGTTATTCCCGTGATTCCGCCGGATATCCGTCCGATGGTACAGTTGGACGGCGGCCGTTTTGCCACTTCTGATTTAAACGATTTATACAGAAGGATAATCAACCGGAACAATCGCCTGGCTCGTCTTTTGGAGCTGGGCGCTCCGGATATTATTGTCCGTAATGAGAAGCGGATGCTGCAGGAAGCCGTGGATGCGCTGATTGACAACGGCCGCAGAGGCCGTCCGGTTACCGGGCCGGGGAATCGGGCGCTGAAGTCAATTTCCGATATGCTTAAGGGTAAGCAGGGCCGGTTCCGCCAGAATTTGCTGGGCAAACGTGTAGATTATTCGGGCCGCTCCGTTATCGTCGTAGGGCCGGAGCTGAAGATTTATCAGTGCGGACTGCCCAAGGAAATGGCTATTGAGCTGTTTAAGCCTTTCGTGATGAAGGAGCTGGTACAAAACAATACGGCTCATAACATTAAGAGTGCGAAAAAAATGGTGGAACGTCTTCAGTCAGAGGTCTGGGATGTTCTGGAGGAGGTAATCAAAGAACACCCGGTGATGCTGAACCGCGCGCCTACTTTGCACAGGCTGGGTATCCAGGCATTCGAGCCGATTTTGGTAGAGGGCAAGGCGATTAAGCTCCATCCGCTGGTATGTACGGCATTTAATGCGGACTTTGACGGTGATCAGATGGCAGTTCATCTGCCTTTGTCAGTGGAAGCACAGGCGGAGTGCCGTTTCCTGCTTTTGTCGCCGAATAACTTATTGAAGCCTTCTGACGGCGGTTTGGTGGCTGTCCCGTCTCAGGATATGGTGTTGGGTATCTATTATCTGACCCAGGAGCGTCCGGGAAGCAAGGGCGAGGGGAAAGCCTTTAAGAGTGTCAATGAGGCTATTTTGGCTTATGAAAACGGCGTAGTGACCCTGCATTCCAAGATAAAAGTGCGGGTGAACAAAGTTATGGAGGATGGTACGAAGAAGAGCGGTATTGTGGAATCTACCGTGGGCCGTTTTATTTTCAATGAGATTATCCCGCAGGATTTGGGGTTTGTCGACCGTACGCTGGATGAAAACAAACTGCTTTTGGAAGTGGATTTCCATGTGGGGAAGAAGCAACTGAAACAAATTCTGGAAAAGGTGTTCAATGTCCATGGCGCTACCCAGACAGCAGTAACCCTTGATGATATTAAAGCTATCGGCTATAAATATTCTACCCGGGCGGCCATGACCGTATCTATTTCCGATATGACGGTTCCGGCTTCTAAGCCCAAGCTGATTGCAGACGCTCAGGCTACGGTAGACAAAATCGCTAAAAACTTCCGCCGTGGGCTGATTACGGAGGAAGAGCGTTATAAGGAAGTTATTGAAACCTGGAAAAACACGGACGACCAGTTGACCCACGATTTGCTGACCGGCCTGGATAAATACAACAATATTTATATGATGGCTGATTCCGGCGCCCGTGGTTCGGATAAACAGATCAAACAGTTGGCGGGCATGCGCGGATTGATGGCAGATACCACGGGGCATACGATCGAGCTGCCGATTAAATCGAATTTCCGTGAAGGGCTGGATGTTTTGGAGTATTTTATCTCTGCTCACGGCGCCCGGAAGGGTTTGTCCGACACGGCCTTGCGTACGGCAGACTCGGGGTATCTGACTCGCCGTCTGGTTGACGTATCGCAGGATTTGATTGTCCGCGAGATTGACTGCTGTGAGGGAGAAAGCATTCCTTATATGGAGATTCGGGCTTTTACCGACGGGAAGGAAACGATTGAGGGATTGCAGGAGCGTATTACCGGCCGTTATATTGCGGAGACTATTGTTGATCCGGATACGGGCGAAGTGATTGTAAAAGAAAATCATATGTGCAGCCCGCTGAAGGCAGCGGCCGTGATGAAAGTGCTGGAAAAACAGGGACGGGATACCGTCAAAATTCGTACGGTTCTCACCTGTAAATCTCACGTAGGCGTTTGTGCAAAATGCTACGGCGCCAATATGGCTACCGGACAGTCCGTTCAGGTGGGAGAGGCCGTGGGTATTATTGCGGCTCAGTCTATTGGTGAACCGGGTACGCAGCTTACCATGCGTACGTTTCATACCGGCGGTGTGGCCGGCGGGGATATCACACAAGGTCTTCCCCGTGTAGAAGAGCTCTTCGAAGCCAGGAAGCCGAAAGGATTGGCGATTATTTCCGAGTTTGGCGGTGTGGTGACGCTGAAGGATACGAAGAAAAAGCGCGAGATTGTCGTGACTGATACGGAAAATGGCAATTCCAAGACGTATTTGATTCCTTACGGTTCAAGAATCAAGGTACAGGATCAGCAGGTGATTGAGGCAGGCGATGAGCTGACAGAAGGAAGCGTAAATCCCCATGATATTTTAAAGATCAAGGGCGTCCGCGCGGTACAGGATTATATGATCCGTGAAGTACAGAGAGTATACCGTCTGCAGGGTGTGGAGATCAACGACAAGCATGTGGAAATGATTGTCCGCCAGATGCTGAAAAAGATCAAGATCGAAGAAAGCGGCGACAGCGATGTCCTTCCCGGTACTTCTATGAATGTTTTGGAATACAATGAGATGAATGAAGCGTTGATTGCGGAAGGCAAGCGGCCGGCGGAAGGCAAGCAGGTTATGCTGGGCATCACCAAAGCGTCCCTGGCTACCGATTCTTTCTTATCGGCAGCGTCTTTCCAGGAGACGACCAAGGTGCTTACTGAAGCTGCTATCAACGGGCGGGTAGACCATTTGATCGGATTGAAAGAGAATGTCCTTATCGGAAAGCTGATTCCTGCAGGTACAGGGATGAAGCGGTACCGTTCGGTGAAGCTGGATACAGATTTCAATATGGATGATGAGATTGTCCTGGGAGATGACGATGAGATTATCCTCAGCGACGATGACGAGATGATGGACGAAGCGACAGAGGTATTTGATATTGACGATACCGAAGATGTCGAAGATAGGGAAGAAGGGCAGGATGGCCTGGATTTCGATGAAGAGGATGATGCCGAGGAAGACTTGCCGCCTGTTCTTGAAGATGAGGAAGATGAATAAGGAATAGAGGAGATTGCCCGGACGCTTGTCAGCTTTAGCTGACATCTTCCTTTGGGCGCCCATGTGCAGAGAAGAAGAAAGATTCCAGAATGCTGGAACCTTTCTTTTTTTATGCACAGGCCCGCGTATGGAAGTTTGCTGCTGACGCAGCACGCGGGCCGCGCGGCGAGTAGGGGAAAAGCCTTCCCTACTCGATTGCACAGGCCCGCACAGAGGAATATGCCGCTAAAGCAGCGCATGGGGGTGCGGCGAGTAGGGGGAGATGGCTCTTCCCTACTCGATTATCATAGGAAAGTGCGTCCTATGATATAAAAACGCTCCGCGAGGTTGCCGAATGCCAATGGTACTCGTTTGGCAACGACTGAAGGGGAACGTAGATGCGCACTCCGCGCAAAGGAAAATGGTTGCTGTTGCAACCGCGATCCAGCGCGAGTATGTGTCAAGATGTACACTTTTTATAACAGTCCAAGCATCAAAGTTTATTGCCCTAAAACGGGTATTGACAAACAGGACATTTAGTTATATTATTCCTAGTAGTACTAGAAAATATTAGTAATGATAAGGGTGGCAAATAATCCTGTTAAAAGTCATGGGTAAAATGGTGCTTGTTTTAAATGATAGATGAAAAAAGATAAGAGGGGAGGAGGATAAGTTATATGAGATTATCTCATCTGATCGTTTTTAACAAAATAGAATTGTCACAAATATTTATACCCGCGAGCCAAATGATTTGCCAATATGGTTTCCCTATTTCCGCAGGATTACTTAATTAATGGGCTAATAAGTATGCTTGTGAGTATAACTCAATGAGGAGGTTGAACAATGAAAAGAAAAATAAGAGTATTGGTTTCTTGTGTATTGATGTGTGTATTGTGCAGCTTTACTGTCTTGGCGGCAGAAGATGGGAATCAGGTGCAGCCGAGGTTTCCTGGATTGGCGGGCATTAAGTCGGTGAAGGCGTTTGCGGCAAAGATGACGGGAGAGGAATATAATTCAGCATCAACAGTGATCCAAGGCAATATGGAGCAGTGGGGAGACTTGACTTTAAATGCCGCAACAACAGCACTTTATAAAGAAAATAATTGTGATGCGATTTTGGTCGAAGTAACTTTTGACCGATATAAAGCCGACATATATGAAATTTATGCAGATGGAAAAATGGTTGAAAAAGGGAATTTTACCGGCGGCTATTATCCAGGTTTTTATGAAACGTTTGGTATCCGGGTTCCTGTTGTGGACAATCATGCTGACTGGAAAATTATTTTATACGATGCAAAAGACGCTAATGTACATGGGCTGCCGTTAAGCGGGCGTGTTACGATTCCCTAAATAGCAGGAGGTATAGATAATGTCTGGGATAAGCGCGACATCATTAGCATATAGGGAACCAACATATGTCAAAAAAGAAGCACAGGCAGCAGAAACTGCACAAGCAGGAAGCTTTTCATCTGTCCTGCAGCAGGAAGGTTTGCCGCAAGAAGCTGAGCAGTCAGAAAAAGATATCCCCATGTGGGGGTATGAGGCACGTCAATATTGGGGAAACCGTGTTCAGGAGTGGTGTGATTATGTGGATTATACTGTAATCCAGATATATAAAACTGAACGAAATTTTGCTTCTAAGATAGGTGTAGCGGAAGAGAAAAGCATAAACTGGGATGCGGATGGGAGCGCTAAACTTACGGAGGAACAGGTAAAAGATTTAAAAAGCCGCTATGATATAACAGATATAAGCAAACAAGATTACTATAATCTCTTGGCGGAATTAACTGATATGAATGTGATTTCTGCAAAGGATGTCATATGGCAGTTTGATACCGAACGGCTTCCATTTTGCGGATTTCAACATTCTGTTACACCAGCAAATGCAGATCAGGATTTTCTCCGCTTGCCAAGCTGTTCGGGAAACATGCTGGAAAAGACGGCTGATTTCCTAAACCGGTTAAATACGGCTTCCTCGTGGCTGTGCGCCCATAGCGCGATGATAGATCCGACATCGTTTTTGGCACAGAAAAGCTCCTTGGACGATAGGGTTAAAACCTATCAAAACCTTAGTGAAATCTTCCAGCTTATAGCCAGATGAGATTTTGGTTCACGGCCCGGTTGACCACCACGTTGGTCAGCCGGGAGGGTACACGGAATAGGCGGAATTCTGAGCCGTCCGTCATCATAGGTGATTGAAATAGCGGCTTAGGCTGCTATTTACAGCTACCCCGTGAACAGCAACGTTTGGGGATGCAAATGTAACAGTTCAGACGGGCATCTTCTTGCCCGTCTACGCCGGACAAGAAGCATCGTGCGTTCGCCCGATGGGGAAAAGCGGATAAAATCAGTCTTACAAGCAAGCTTGACGCATGTTTTTATCTGTTTTTCCCCGCCGTCTGAACTGTTACATGCAAATACTTAGGGACGGATTTGATTCTTGACAAGAATAGAAATTTATTTTATACTTAGTTGAATTCTTAAGAAAATATAGTAATACAGGATTATTACTGTTGAAAGGATGGGGGTACAGTCAGAGGGATAACGTAGCAGGATGAAAAGGGGTGGCAGGAGGGATAAATTATGTTGCGCAATATTTTGTTTGCCATGTCTTTATCGGGGACGGTGGTTTTACTTTTTTATCTCTTGTCATACCCGTTGGCAAGACGGTATTTTTCCCCGGCCTGGAGATACCATATATTGAAAGTGGCGATATTGTTTTTTCTGGTTCCTTTGCCGCGCTGCAAGTATTATGTGCTGAATGTGCTCTATCGTTATTTTCCGGATTTCGCAGCGCGGATTCATCACGTACCAAAGGAATTGGAGACAAAATATTTGATAATCTATGGTGAAAATGGGGAACGCTGGATTTCTCCGGGGTTAAAAAGGCTTTTTGCTTTTCAGACAGTTCTTGTGCTCCTGGCAGTTGTGTTTTTCCTTATACAAATTTTCCGCTATGGGAAGATGAAACACACATGTTTGGGCAATTCCAGCAGCCTTATGGATCAGAAGTGGAAAGAATATTTTTCCACCAGGCAAAAACAATGGAAAATAGGGCGGAAGATAAATGTCCGCTGTTCAGAGTATTGCAAAGTTCCGATGACATTAGGGGTCTTGTCACCGGCCGTTTTTCTTCCTTTACAGGAAAAAGAGGACAAAGTATATCCTTATATGATTGAGCATGAGTTGGTCCATATAAAATATCATGACTTTTTTATCCGCTTGATGGGGCTTCTGGTAGTGGCTCTCCATTGGTACAATCCCTTTGCTTATTATTTATACTTTGAACTTTCCCATATGGCGGAGATACATTGCGACGAGGTTGTGCTGAAGGGAAAAGATGAGGAAGCGTGGAAAGAATATAGCGAATTGCTTATCCGTCTCGCTGTGGATGAAACCGTTTGTGAAGGAAACCGTTTATTTGTTGGTATGATAAATTATAAAAGGAGATCGGTTTTGGAAAGAAGGATTTTGGAAATGAAAACAGACAAGAAATTTAAGTGGGGATTATCGGCGATTGCCATGGGGCTGGCCTGCATGTTGGGTTCGGCGACCGTTTTTGCTTATGAGCCGCCGGGAGGGCTGGAAGTGACGGAAGCATATACGGAAGGCTGTGAATATAGCTATGTTGACGGGGCGAAACGGCCCGAGATTCAGGATATGCCATATGAATACTTTTTTGTTGACAAAACAGGCAATATTTACGAGCTGGATGAAAATAGCTTATCCCGGGTGGATGGGTGCAGCCATACATATGACATTGCAGGGACTATAACGAGACATATCAAAAACAGCAGCGGCGGGTGTATGGTAAGGAGTTATGAAGCGTTAAGATGCAGCAAATGCGGTTATACAAAACAAGGAGAGCACGGGAACGCACATTTATCCAAAATGTCCTCATTGATGGGAGCTGATGAGTATGAAAAAGAACTATGGGCTGACCAATACGGAGATGCAGATTATGGAATTGCTGTGGCGGTCAAAAGAGGCCATGACATTTAAAGAAATTTTAGTAGTTGCCGCCGAAGAATGGGGGAAAAATTGGAAGATCCAGACATTGAGCACTTATCTGACCGGGCTTCAGAAAATGGGGCTGGTGGAATCTGGGCGTAAAGGATGTTCCAATGCATACCGTCCGATATGCACGAAGGACGAGCATATCCACAGGTGGACCAAAAAGATGGTGGAAGCTTGTTTTGATAATTCAATAAGCCGTCTGGTTGTCGCGTTCACAGGCGGGGAGAAGCTTTCTGAAAAGGATGCGGAAGAATTGCGCAAGTTGCTGTAGAGCGTGTTTGAAAATTGCTTTCCGTCAGATGTGCGGTATTTGCCGTATCAAACCTTATGAAAAAGGCGGACATAAATTTTCTTATCCTGTGGGGAGGGAAGAAGATGGATGTCCGTCTTTTTTATGCGCAGCTCCATGTAGAGGAAGTGTGCCGCAGAAGCGGCGTATGGGGCGTGCGGTGAGTAGGGGAAGATGGCTCTTCCCTACTCGACTGTGCAAGGGCGTGTAAGGAAAGAGCTGTTACAAAATCTAGTAATTCTGCAATAGGTGTAGGAATTTGATTAGGCCATATCGCTTTTTTTCTCCAAAATTGCCGCTGCGGCTGCGCATGCCGGACAATCGCAATATTTTGCACCGGCAGCCTGAATCTCTTTGGCATGGGCGGCAATATTTTGGGCGGTCTCCGCACCGAAAACCTGTGATCCGTTTTTTGATTCGGCAAAGGCAATCAAGGTTTCTATAGGCATGATGTCTGCTTCCAGTTCTTCAATATAGGCCATGGTCTGAACCGTTTCATTTTCTGTGCCAATGGCATCCAGCCAGGCAAGAGCCGCCACCCTGGCTTCCTGGCTGCAGGAAGGGGCATTGATTAATTCCTGTGTTTTCTCTTTTACATAGTTTAGTACGGTGTTGTCCATAATAAGTGCTCCTTTCACTTGGTTGATTAGTCATAGGTCACATGGTTATGAGGTAAAAACGTATGCCCTGTTGTTGTAGATGATTGTAAATAAGCGCCTGCGTGACCATTTACGAGATACCTGTGAACATCTGATGTTTCTTGTCTGACGCAGACGGACAAGAAGACATCCACCCGAACTGTTGCCATGAATGTCCCCAAATCAGGAATGAAAAAAAGAAAGCTTGCAACAATCTGCGATTAATTTTTGAGCTTGTTCATTTAATCACTTGTGTATTATACCATGTGCTTCGCACATGCTTCTTCCAGGGGATGCGCACAGTTCGATATGGTATTTTGCCGCGCTTTGCGCAGCACCGAACTGGCGCTGGTATAATGTCTAACGACATTATACCATACTTGTATTAATTTTTAAAGTTTTTTGTAATAGTTCAGACGGGTATCTTACCATGTGCGGCATGCCGGCGTGCAGAGGGCGGAAATAGCGAGTGCCGAATTCACTGAAATTTCCGTAAGGTAGTACTAGGTAGACTACATGCCCTGATGATTCTGCACTACCCGGTGAACAACTATATTTACGGCTACAAGATGTTTGCACAGACCGAATATCCGGATAGCGGCCATTCCCCTTGCTGTCGTTTTGGCGGTGCTTTTGGGAACATACTCTTTATTGAATCTGTATCCAATCTAATGTTGTAAGAGCGATTTCGTAGTTTTGAATGTTGATATTATATTCTTCTTCCGTAATTTCATTCCCATTTTGAGAATAGGTAAATACAGGTTCATTTCCTTCTAAATGACCAATTGCAGTAAAAGAATCTATTAGTTCGGGAGTGAATCCGTCTGCGCCTATTCTGTAAAAATCAATACCAGATTCCGCAGCACTGCCACTGTAAAATACTTTTATCACTCCATTTTCATAAAGCGAAAAATTTGTTCTGTAACCAAACGACATTTCCGGGAAAATATGAACTACATTCGTTCCGTCATAACCATACAAATCATAATTCCAAGGGGAAAAAACGGGATTTGATACGCTATGTTCTCCACCTGCAATAATAAGTTCCATTGTCCCATTTCCGTCTATATCATAAAATGTGTAATAAATATCCTGTTTATGGGTGCGGATTTCAAGCCCAATATCCTCTCCAAAACTGCTATCATAGCTATCTGAATCCCGAAGATTAATGTAAAAATCATTTTGAACCATGTCGCTATATTGCGTTAAAATATAATCGTATATATTTGTATTTTCAGTGGGTGCTTTTTGATTGTCTGCTACATTATTCCCATTTGTTATGTCCTTATCTTGGCTTTCTTCTTTTATATCATTTTCTATCACCAAGTCTTTATTCCTTGAGGTTTCTTCTCCTGACATGTTAGGCTCTGATTCTCTTGCTGTATTGCGTTTGCAGCCTACAAATAAAAGTGTTGTTGATAAAACTATAGCAGCAACCATATGTGCCTTGGCATTTTTTCTGATTTTCATATGCTTCACTCCTTAATTAGAGTTCGATTTGTTAATTCGGCAATTCCCTATTCTATCATACCGCTTCAATTTTCTCAACAGGAATTGAACGCATCGCTTGACCTTGTGGCAAAGCGAGTAACAGATGGCTTGCGATGAAATGGATAAAAAGAGTGTTGTTGCTTGGTAAAATAGGGATTGTTTATGCCAACTGGAAAGATGCCCTAAATTGTGGTAGAATATGGTATAGTGAAAAATCTGGCATGAGAGGTGAGATCAGTTGAAAAATAAAAGGGATATGATCGGGATTTTTTTGATCTGCGTTATGATGGTTTCTTTGGGATTGGCGTTTGATCCGGAGAAAGACAAGAGATATTTGCCTTTTCTGACAGCCATGGCTTTTGTGACGCTGATATTCTTCCTGATGAAGAGCGGGCGGTTCAACTTGAAAAGGCAGCATAAGACCATTTTCTTTTTTCTTGTCTCATTGGCGGAGATGCTGTGGCTCGGATGGATTGGCGTGACATTAAACTGGCCGTTCACTCTGGGCTTTATGGGGGCGGTCTGCGCCGCATGGTTTCTGATAAACCTCGTCGGTATCTATCTGCACCAGCGGCGGGTGGTAGCCCGGTGGAACGCGGCCTATGCTGTCTGGAAGTCCGGGGGCAGCGCGGAGGACTATCTGAAAAAGATGGAACAATGCGAGGCAGAGATAGAAAATGATACGGGTATCATGCTTGCGTATGGAGGCATCCCTTTGAATGATTATATCTCGGTACATAAAATCTATCTGTTGAAAAAAATGGGACGGGATCGGGAATGCCTTGAACTTCTGAAAAGTACCCTGCCAGGGATCAAGAATCCGGAGGTGCAGAAAGCCCTTTCGGAAGTAGAAACGGAAATCACAAAGAAGGAGACCGTACAACATGGATAAGATCGGGCAGCTCTTAGAGCGGGGCTTTTTCGGCGGGATTGTAATTGCCGCCACGTTTGCCGGGGCTGCTGTTTTTCTTTATCTGGTTTATCGGCTGATAAAGTTTTTACAGCCCAAAGAGGCACGGCAGAAAGAGCAGAGGATTCTTTCTCACCGTTTTTATAAGGTTTCCGGGCGTGGCAGGGCCTCTTATCTCATACTCTGTCTGGAAGAAGCCCTGCTTTTTTATGGGCAGGACTTTTCTGATTGGGAACAGATACTGCGGGAATTGTGGTCTGTCACGAACCGTTCAGAGGGTGACTGGATTGGAAACTGGTTAGATTCCGTGGGGGAACTGCTGCCCAGCCAGATACTGACAACAACTCTGCCATCTTCTGATGATATAAGAGAGATCCAGGACCTCTATACACGGTTTGGCACAAAAATGATTCTTGTGAATGCTTTGATGGAGAACGCTTATACAATGGTCTGTGAATGGTCGCCTGACACGGTTGTCCATGATCCGGACGCGCTCCATTTCATAGACGAGGCGGAGGAAATGATGAAAAAATTTGGTGTGCCGCTCCCAGTAGATGAGGCCGTCCGGTTCCTTTTATCCCAAAAGGACTTTTCAATTGGGAAACCTTTTGACGGCCTGCGCCTTTCGCATCTGTCAAAGGGAGTTTGAAATAAAGATAAACCGTGGAGGAAATCTGATGAACACAGCGAAGTTCCAAAAACGATTTAAAATAATCATCCTGCTGTTCCTTTGTGTGCTGTTCTTGTGTGCCGGGCTGCGGCGTTTTCTGTGAGGGATGTGTCCTCGGTTTCCAGAAGCCTGGGCTGGATTGTGCTGTATGACAGGGAGTTCAAAACGCTGGCAAAGGTGGATTCCTGCCTGGAGGATATGGAGAGATTAAAGGGGTATCTGGCATCTTATGGGATAAAGATGTGATCTGAGATTTTATAAACATTTTGGGCGGAGGTGGCTATGATATCAGGAAATCCTTATAAATTTGCTGTTTTGAGCGGAGTCATAAATGAATGGAATCTTGATGATACTTTTGGAAATGGAGTTCTGCTTATCTGTGTAAATGGTGACATCTATCCAAAAGAGATTGTAACAGCCACTCTTCGATGTGAGATTGAATACCTGAGACAGAAGTTAAGGAACCTTACAATAGACAAGCGGTTATATAGCCTGCCCCCACAACAGGCTTTTGCGGAAATTTACGATATTACTTTCCCTGAAAACCTTCAAAATGATAATAATGATTGTTTTAATATAACCCCAACTGCATTATCAGACTGTAACTGTTTTGTTTTTGCAGTCTGTGATGGAGTATATATAAGGATTTTAGCAAGTAAATTGACTTATGAAAAGGAAAACTCCAGGCATAAAGTAGAAAACATAACCATAAGTGAGACTTTTCTTACAGTTGACGAATTGAAGGAAGTTATAACGGGTTTGGAAAGATTTCCTTTTTGATAAGTCAAATAATTTTGTTGTTGGTATGACTGATTGTTTGGAAATGGGAAAGAGGTGAATATTCATGGGAGTGGTTCTTAAAAACGATAATCAGGAAATTGAACTGTATATAAAGGGATATGAAGTTACTGTAGCGACAAAAAAGCTATTGGGATAATAATTGGCTGGTGCTTTCCTGTTGGCTTACTGAGGGCGGTAAATCCGTGTATGGGGAATTTCCGTGTTTTATGGCGATGGAACTATATGCTGTTTATCCATGGACGAAAACCGAAACGACTAATGTAAAATAACAGTTTCCGTTTATTTCCGCGGGCAACGAGCCAAGCGGACATGCTTGCATTGGGAATTTATAAAGGCATATATCAGTTTTATGAAGATGTACCAGTGGATGCCGAGTTCTTCCGGTTTATATGTGTGTATCGAAGCAGCCTTTCTAAGCTAAAGGTAGTAGGAAGCAGACCTTTTGTCAGTGATGAAGATAGTTGGGCGCCTGATAAAGTAGTTGTAGATGCCATAACAGGAAAAGGCAGTTTATACTATCATGGTGAAATTCTTAAATGCACATATGAGGAATGTAAAGACCTTGAAGTATGTGCAGTTTGGGAGCTTTCCCCACTTGAAATATTGAAACATAAAGAGATATGGAAATAAAGGTCAATGGAAAAATTATGCTTTTTAAAATAAATCAAACAGACCAATAAAGTCCAGCTAAGAAATGTCAATAGGTAAAATGAAAAATGTTTAAAAAGTATT
>CANDBT010000069.1 GCA_947383005.1 uncultured bacterium
ATTTATTTGACGGAAAACACGGGATTTGGCGGATTGGAATTTGACGGTCTATACCTTAACAATGACACCCTAAACTCTTCAAACACACATGTCAGAAAACCATATCCGCAAACACAAAATGGCATATCGAGTATCAGAGATACTGTGGGTAAGAGGAATTTGAGCAACGGTTCAACCAAACTGTTCTTTATGTAGTCATCGGCAAGCCAGTGGAGATCGATAGCATGGATATGGAAAATCTGGTTGACAATCTCCTTAAGAATGGGATCGAAGCTTGTGAAGGGCAGGGAGGAGTAGGCCAAGTAGAGATTGTCATACGGAAAGAGAATGGCGTGGTGTAGATTGAAATGTAAAATACCATAAAGGAATCAGTTCTTGGAACAAACCCTAAAATGAAAAGTACGAAAACAGGAAAAGAGAAGCACGGCTTCGGGATGGAAAGTATCCGGAAGATCATAAGGTTATATCATGGGGAATATACGTGCTGGGAGGGATTGAAGGATCATGTCTTATGGTTCACTCAGAGTATACACCTGAGGATACCGAAAAACCTAGAGGAGCAGCTGCTCAAGTAAAAGGCAGGAAATAAAAAATCTCTTTATGTCGGATCTTAACCTATTATGGCACGGATATTGAATTGCAAGAGGTATTTGCGTATAATTAGCATTTAAGAGAGGATAGGAGAGATTATGGAAGAAATCGTATTACAAAGAAGGCAGGAAATGCAAGGTTCTATGGCCAGAAGGCACATAGGTGTCAGGCGTATGTCGGAACTCTATAACCGTGGGCAGAGGCTCTCGGAAGAAATGATGTTTTTATTAGAGGATACGGCAGTAGTGATCATGGATACAGGAAAACCCATAACGAAAAAGAGGACTTTTTGGATGAGTGCATACGGACATTGAGGGGATTGTTGTCAGAACTCACGGAAGATGCAGATCAGAAAAAGGGTATCCTGATGCTGCAGCCGGGATTATGGCTGGACGAAAAACGCCACAGTGTCTGGGAGGAGGATCAGGAGATCTCTGTCACCCGGAGAGAATATGATGTCTTGTATATGCAGTTCCGGCATAAAGACTGTGTCCTGTCTTATGAACAGATTTACACAAACGTCTGGAAGGAGGAATATTGCGAGGGGAGGAATAGTGTGATCTGCCTGATGAGTAGGCTGAGGAAAAAATTAAAAAGGGTAACCTGCATCCGCTCTATACGGAAGATCGGATATATGTATCAGGCATCATAAAACAAAATAAATGATGATATCTCTAATTTGGCATTGAAAATACTCACATAGCTTACAAAGGAAAATCTTTGCTATATGAGAACAAAGAGGTGCAAGATCATAAAATATCAATGTTTGGATAGTAAACGGTAGATCTACCGTTTACTTTGGATAGATACGAGAGTAAAGAAATGGCTATGTCCTTATGGAGGATGTGGCCATTTCTTTTGAGAAAATTTTTTGACTGTATCTTTAAAATTTTATGCCATTCCGTTTTTTTATAATGGAGAAAAATTTACAGAAGAAACATGGGATTTTATCGCAGTGCTCCTTATAGAAAAGGGCATACATAAAAAAACGGGAAAAGAAGAAAAACTTTCGTAAGACAAATGAGATGCTGCGGGTCATATGAGGCCAGCGGCATTTTTCTTTTTCAGCGATCGAGATTCTGCGGAATGGTGCAGCTATCCAGAGCATAGGGGGCTGTAGCCCATCGGGCTTGTTCTTCATTTTTGAAATTAAAAAAAATATAGGACAAGCCTATGGCAAAGCCGGGCAAGCTGCCGGACTTTAGGAAAATGTATCCGGAAGTCAGTGAAGAAGTGATCGAGGTATTGAGGGAAACAGAGAGAAAAATGCAGTATTAGGAGCACGATCTGAAGGCAGGGAAGAGCATCATCGACCAGAAAACGCAGGAGATCCGGGTCATACCGGGCCGGGAGGATTCGTATGAACGGCTGCTGGATATAGGGATACGGTTCTGGGAAAAAGCACCAGGGGGAGGAACGGGTGTTTCAGCGCATGGAGGCGGAGTGGCTGCATAAGGCGCTGGGCATTCTCTCCGCTGATGAGCGGTACTTGGTTCAGGAGATATATTTCCATGGGCGCACAGAGCGTGATTTGGTAAAGGAACTGGGATATTCGCAAAACGCAGTTAATAAGCGGAAAAAGCGCATTTTGGACAAGCTGCGCAGGTTAATGGGAAATTTATAAAAATTTATAATTTTCCGATTGTCATCGCCCTTTGGCAACGTGGAAACAAGTGCTGGGATAGGTTTCCCTCTTTTTTGAAAAGCACTGCTCCCAGGTGGTCTGTCCAGCAGGATGACGTAAAATGGAGAGGGAAAAACCTGGCTTGTCTCCCATAACCGGGATTGCATAATGGGCAGCAGGAGTGTCTGCAAGGTTAAACAGGATAGGAACTGCCCCAATGAGGGGCTTCCCGGCTTATCTGCGTTAGATGGATCAATAGGAATCTTCTATATCCATGTCAATGGGCTCAGCTCCCGAATCAGTTTTAACAGTCCCGAAAAATGTGATCTTATAAGTGTCAGATCCTTCTGTGGGAATCGTGCCGCTTACCTTATTCGATTGAAAAAGAAACAAAAAGCTCTTGACAAATGGAAAAATATAGTCTATAATTAAAAATTATAATAAATAGTAAAAAAGTTATAATAAATATTATTTAAGATATAATTAATTATACATTGGCAAGGACAAACATAGTTTGTTGTTTGGATTGGTGGCTGTTGTACTGCTCCTCAGAAAAAATTTTTCCAGAGTGGCTATTTGCCAATCGCAAATACAGATGATATTTATGTGATTTTATGGTATAATCTCACCAAAGATTATACCCGCGCCAGTTCGCGTCTGACCAGAGGGAGGACAAATTCTTAAGCGAACTGTGCGCATCCCCCGGAGGGAGCATGTGCGGAGCACATGTTATGGTGATACCAGGGTCAAAAGGTCAAAATGCCGATGCAAGTTTGCTGGCAAAAGGATTTATGAGGATGAAGAAAAGGAGGAGAGAGGAGAACAGGATGAGATTTGGAGCGTTGGAAGCGGGCGGGACAAAGATGGTTTGTGCGGTCGGGACCGAAGAGGGGGGGATACTCGAACGGATATC
Organism: uncultured bacterium; assembly: GCA_947383005.1. GTDB lineage: Bacteria > Bacillota > Clostridia > Lachnospirales > Lachnospiraceae > Brotaphodocola. The sequence goes on from CANDBT010000069.1 coordinate 3,129, forward strand.
CATTCCTACGGAAACCCCAGAGATTACTATGCCGAAAATTCTGGCATATTTTCAGGAAAAGCAGATATCCGCCTTGGGGATTGCCTGTTTCGGTCCTATTGATTTAGACCATCAATCAAGAACTTACGGGCACATTATGATGACGCCTAAGCTGGCATGGCGGAAGTATGATATCTGCGGATATTTTCGGGAAAAATTGAATGTCCCGGTTGGGTTTGATACGGATGTCAACGGTTCCATGCTGGGGGAGAGCACTTGGGGATGTGCAAAGGGCCTGGATACAGCGATTTATATAACTGTAGGGACAGGTGTCGGAGTCGGGGTGATTGCCGGGGGGAAATTGCTTCATGGTATGCAGCATCCGGAGGCCGGGCATATGCTGATACCAGCTCGGGCAGATGATCCGTATAAAGGGAAATGCCCTTATCATGGGCATTGTATGGAGGGTCTGGCAGCAGGGCCGGCTATTGAAGAGCGGTGGGGAGCGAAAGCGGAAACGCTGGCAGGCCGTCCGGAGGTTTGGGAACTGGAAGCGCATTATCTGGCTTATGCGGTTACGAACTATATTCTGGTGCTTTCCCCGCAAAAGATTATTTTGGGCGGCGGTGTTATGCATCAGCAGCAGCTCCTTCCTATGGTGCGGGAAAAAGTAAAAGAAATGCTGGGCGGTTATCTGCAGACCAAGGAATTGGAAGATATGGATTCTTACATTGTTTTGCCGTCCCTGAAAGACAACCAGGGTATTATGGGGGCTTTAAAGCTGGGAATGGAAGCTCTGGAAGAAAACCATTGATTGGGAGGAAAAGGAGTGCGGGATGAGAGAGATTATAAGCTTGGAGCCTGTTTTTAAGGAAATGGTTTGGGGCGGGAAAAAATTGCAGGAATATTTTCAATATGAGATTCCGGGAGACCATACGGGAGAAGCCTGGGTGGTTAGCGCCCATCCCCAGGGTGACTGCCGGATTGAGGAAGGGAGCTTTTCCGGCCATACTTTGTCCTGGCTGTGGGATAATCACCGGGAACTGTTCGGAAATCTGGAAGGAAAAGAATTTCCTCTGTTGGTTAAGTTTATCGATGCCAAGACGGATTTGAGCATTCAGGTACATCCCGATGATGCTTATGCCGGCGCTCATGAAAACGGCGCCAGAGGGAAGACCGAATGCTGGTATATTTTGGATTGTGAAGAAAATTCGGACATCATTGTGGGACATCATGCGAAGACAAAAGAAGAAATGAAGCGGATGATTGATGAAGGCCGCTGGGAGGATTTCCTCCGTGTGGAGCCTATCCATCCAGGCGATTTTTTCCAGATTCCTCCGGGTACGGTCCATGCGATCCGGAAAGGGACGCTGCTGATTGAGATTCAGCAGAATTCAGCCATTACTTACCGTTTGTATGATTATGGGCGTTTGTCTGGCGGGAAACCGCGCCAGCTCCATATCCGGCAGGCTTTGGATGTGGTTTTGTGCCCTTTTGAAAAGGGGGAAGCGCTGCCCAAGGTATACCGGGAAGAAGAGTACGACCGGACATTTTTGGTAGCCTGTCAATTTTATACGGTGGAGAAATATGATATCCGGGGGACTTTGCTTTTACGGCAGGATCAGCCGTTTTTGGTTGTCAGTGTAATTGCCGGTGAGGGCATGGTGGACGGCCGTCCGGTGAAGGCAGGTTGCTGCCTGATTTTGCCCAGCGGATATGGAAAGGCCAGGATTGAAGGGCAATTGAGCATAATAACGGCGCATGTCTGAATGGTTTCAGCCGTCCGGATGGGCAGGGAAATACCCACCTGGATGGCTGCCATTACGGCAATCAGATACAACAGTTCAGATAACATAATCATATCCGTCTTCCGCCTGTGTCATTAAATCCTGGATGGAATATTTCGCCAGATATTCATGGATGGCGCGGTCAAGCCCCTGCCATAAAGAAAGAGTGCGGCAGACGGACATTTTCTGGCAGGAGGGATTGCCTTTTTCCAGGCAGGATACCGGCGCCAAGGTGCCTTCGGTGAGGATGAGGATCTGTTCGACGGAAATTTGCGATGGAGATTTGTTCAGGCGGTAGCCGCCCCCCTTTCCTCTGAGGGCAGTAACAATTTGCCCTTTAACCAGAATTTTAATAATGCTTTCCAGATATTTTTCCGATATTTCCTGGCGGACGGCGATTTCCTTTAGGGGGAGATAGCCGTCCTTTTGATTTTCAGCCATGTCAATCAGTACGCGTAACGCATAACGGCCTTTTGTAGATATCATCATCGTGTATTTACCCTCTCTTTCTATTAACCTATTATACCAAAAGGTAAATAGGATATCAATGAAAAGGTATAGAAAAGCAAGAAAATTTGTGGTAACATAAAATGTAACTGTCCAGACAGCGGGGAGCGGGATGGGGTGTTACAAAAACGGGTGATGTAAAAAACAGGCAATACAAAAAACGGACGATACAAAAAACGGACGATACAAAAAACGGAGGGCCAGGCTTCTATGGGTACAGGAGAAGAAAAGCAGCAAAACGGACAGGGGAAAGAGGAAAAAATGTGGAGTATATCAAGAAAGGATTTGTGGCGTTACTGTACGGACAGGCATTGCCAGGATATGCTTCTCTCTTTTAAACTTTTTGGAGAAAATGATTGGCCGGAAAGCAGGGTGATCGGCTGTCTGTATATGCTAAGCAATCATAAAGAGCGGTATTATAAAAAAATCCGGATTCCCAAAAAAGGAGGCGGGACGCGTACTTTGCTGGCGCCGGATCCGCTGCTGAAATTGGTACAGAAGAATTTGCTTCATCACGTTTTGGAAGGATTTTCCGTTGCCCCCTGTGCTATGGCGTACCGCAGGCAGACAGGGAAAGACGGGGAAAAACAGGGAGGAATTATGGGCAATGCCGCCGCCCATGTAGGGAAAAAGCTGGTGCTTAAGCTGGATATTGCCGATTTTTTTGGTTCCATTACTTTCCCGATGGTCCTCCATCATGTGTTCCCGGCAAAATATTTCCCTCCGGCCGTGGGAAACCTGCTCACGGCGTTATGCTGCTATGAGGAATATCTGCCTCAGGGTGCGCCTACTTCGCCGGCGATTTCCAACCTGGTGATGAAACCGTTTGACGAACATATGGAAAAATGGTGTCAGGAGCGGAAGATTTCCTATAGCCGTTATTGCGACGATATGACGTTTTCCGGTGAATTTGACGTGGCGGAGGTGAGAAAGAAAGCGGAAAGTTTTCTCAACGCCATGGGATTTGCGTTAAACGAGAAAAAAATTAGGATTTTGTCCCAAAAGAATCGGCAGACAGTTACGGGGCTTACCGTAAACGAGAAGGTGCAAGTACCAAAGGAGTATCGGCAAAAATTGCGGCAGGAGTTGTATTATTGCCGGAAATTTGGCGTAGAAGAACATATGCAGCGACAGGGGGATAAGGCATTTTTGTTTCCGGAAGGGGGATGGGATGAGAAGCGATATTTGCAAACCCTTTTGGGGAGAGTAGGCTTTGTGCGCCGGAGCCGGCCGGGGGATAAATGGTTTGAAGAAGCGGAAAAATGGGTGCGGATGCAATTAAAGCTAACAGAGTTCTTTTGCAGCGATCCGAAAGGGAACCCGCCACAGAATCCGAATCCTGCCGTAGAGGTGTGATATGGGGGTTTACTAAAACAGGAGATTCCCGGCATATCGTTTTGGCTGCGCTATAATCTATGTGTTGCTCACCGATACCCGCAACAGGGAGGAGATGTTCACATGGAGTTATTTGTATCCTTCTTAATCGCCGTTATGGCCGGTGTGGCTTGCCACTACATCATCAAATGGTTAGACGGTGATGACAAGAGCAACAGATAGCCTAGCGGGAGCTTTGCCGCTATAGACACATGAAATTAACTGGCAATCGCCACAATCTCATAATCCGGCACAAACCGCTTCCCCTGCTCAATTCTCAAAATCGTCAGATCTGTAAATTCAAATATTTGTTAAAAGATGGAAGGGAAAAGTATATGATTATCAAAGAAACATTGTACTAGGAACAGATAACAGAAAGGAGAAAAGAGCAGGTTGTCGGCAAAAATATCTGTATATCGTGGAAGAAATCAGGGAAATGAAATACGTTGATGCCAGGGAGGGAAAAGCAGGGGCAGGATGTTTGAATGAAAGGTTGAGGGGGAGGGATGCTTTTTGGGCATGAATTGAAATGCAAAATGGGTATGGGAATCTGTATTGACACATTGTCAGAATAAGTGTACAGTAATTGTAATGACGCGGCGTCAGAATAATGTTGAAAGATAAGCCTGAAGGGAACGGGACAGGCGGACGAGGAGGTAATGAATATGCAGGCAAAAGCACCAGAAACGAAACTTTTTGGAGAAGAGGCATTTGCCCTAACAAACATGACGGTCATCCGATGGCTGGGCAATGCGGGAGCGCTGATTAACAGCAGGGGGACAACACTCATGATCGATCCGGTACTCAGCGGTTTTGATATGCCGTTGCTCATTCAAGTGCCCATAACGGAGGAAGAGGTTCCCTATGTGGATGGGGTTCTTCTCACTCACTGCGATAACGATCATTACAGCAAGGCCACCTGTGGGAAGCTGGCGGAAAAGACGAAAGAATTTCATGGGCCTCACTATGTTGCCGGATTATTGAAAGAAGAACAGGGCATAAGCGGCGTGGGGCATGATATCGGAGAACGGTTCCAGGTCGGGAATGTGGCCGTGACCCTGACGCCGGCAGACCACGCATGGCAGAACGAATCCCCGAAACACCATACAAGGGATTTTAAAATGGAGGATTTCTGCGGATTCTGGCTGGATACGCCGGATGGCAGTATCTGGGCCGTGGGCGACAGCAGGCTGATGGATGAGCAGCTCCATATGTCCAGGCCGGACGTGATGCTCTTTGATATCTCCGACAGCAGATGGCATATCGGTTTGGAAGGAATAAAGAAAATGGCAGCTGCGTATCCGAATACGCCCTTAATCTTATGGCATTGGGGAAGTGTGGACGCACCGGAATGGAAAGAGTTTAATGGAGATCCGGAAGTGGTGAAGAGCCTGATTGTAAATCCGGAAAGGGTTGTTGTACTGGCGCCTGGAGAAAGCTATTGCCTGAATAAAAAGTGAAATGACAGAACGCGCGTTTTAAGCCTTTCGGAATCTTTTGGGGGAGGCTGTTTTGACAAAAAGGAGGCCATATGAAAAAAACATTGTACCTGGTACGCCATGGACAGACCATGTTTAATCGCCAGAAACGGATACAGGGCTGGTGTGATTCTCCTTTGACAGATACGGGAGAACGCCAGGCAGATGCGGTAAAAGACTATTTAGAAAAGAAAGGGATAAGGTTTGACCATGCTTACTGCTCCACAAGTGAACGGTGCAGCGACACTCTGGAACGAATCACGGATATGCCCTATACCCGGACAAAAGGGTTAAAGGAAATGTTCTATGGGGAGCTTGAGGCTGAGAGCGAACGTTTGGCCAGCAATGATCCGGTGGAATGCGAGACTTACTATCTCCGCTTTGGAGGGGAATCTTCCAATACGGTAAGGGAACGCATGATTACGACTTTAAGCCAGATTATGGAGAAAGAGGATCACCATTGTGTTTTGGCAGTCAGCCATGGAGGCGCCAGTTTTAATTTCCTCCGGGGAATTGGGACGGATATGGAGAGGTTTGCCAAAGGCCTGACAAACTGTTGTATCTTTGTGCTGGAATATGAGGAAGGCAGGTTTGAGCTGATTGATTATGTGCCTAATCCAATTGTCAATTAAGACAGTCGGCCAGAAAGATTTTTTTTATTTTTGAAAGTATACTGACATAGTGTCAGAACAGAATTTAGGAGGACACAGAATGAAGAAAAATGTTGGATCACAGTTAGCTTTATATCCTACTCCGGCGGTGGTTATCGGCGCCATGAACGGAGAGAAGCCTACATGGACATTGGCGGCACATATTGGAATCATTGGTCACGACCGGGTTCTGGTAAGCCTTGCCGCGGCGCATTTTATCAATGTCGCGGTGAAAGAAAGTAAGAGGCTTTCCATTAATATGGTGGATGAGGGGATTTTACCCCAGGCAGATTATTCAGGTTCGGTCAGCGGGGCAAAGACAGATAAAAGCGCTCTGTTTGCATATGAGGTCGGAAAGGCGGGAACGCTGTTGATTAAAAAATCACCCCTTGTCATGGAATGTCAGGTTGTTGACATATACCAATCTCCGGGATTTGAAAGTTTTATCTGTATGCTCAGCAATACCTATGTGGAGGAAGAACATCTGGATGAAGCCGGAACGATTAATTACCATACTTTGAAGCCAATCCTATTTGAATTTCCCACCTATGAATACTTAAAAACCGGGGAAGTGCTTGGGAAGTGTCTGTCATTTAAGAATGAGGAATCTGTGTAGGGAGGTAGGTACACAATGCCAAAGGGCTCAGAAGAACTGACAGAGGCAAGGAAGAAATCGTAACGGCCTGCGAAAAACTGTATAAGACCATGAGCTTTAAGGAGATTACGATTAAAGATATCGGAAACACGACGTCTTTTACCCGGACTTCCATTTACAATTATTTCCAGACAAAGGAAGAGATCTTTCTGGCTTTGCTGCAAAAGGAGTATGAATTATGGGTTCACAGGCTGAGACAGATTCGGGCGGAGCATGAAAGGATGAATGGAGAGAAATTCGCGGACGCGTTGGCTCATTCCCTGGAGGAACGGGAAAACCTGCTGAAGATCATGTCCATGAACCACTACGACATGGAGGATAACAGCCGGATGGAACGGCTGATAGAGTTTAAAGTGGTATATGGACAGTCCCTGAAAGAGGTCAGGGTTTGGGATTTATCCATATACGGTGGTAACGGAAAAGCAGAGAGAAGCAATGAGGCAGGCGGATGTCAACTATGTGTATCTGTCGATTTATGAGATTACATTTGCGGAGATTAAAAAATTGTTGGGAGTATGAAGGAGGGGAAAATCATGGAATATACAAAGTTAGGAAATACAGAGATTGAAATATCAAAATTATGTGTGGGCTGCATGAGTTTCGGCAAGGCGGGAACCATGCATGACTGGACTCTTAATGAGGAGAAAAGCGGAGAGATCATCCGGCACGCACTGGAACTGGGGATTAATTTTTTTGATACGGCCAACGGATATTCTGCCGGAACCAGCGAGGAATATCTGGGACGGGCAATCAAAAGCTATGGGGTGAGGAATCAGGTGGTCATTGCTTCAAAAGTGTACTTCAATGAAGGAAGGTTGTCTAAGAAGGCGATCATGCGGGAAATTGAGGGGAGTCTTAGGAGGCTTGGCACGGATTATCTGGATTTGTACATCATCCACCGTTTTGACTATGACACCCCGATTGAGGAAACCATGGAGGCATTGCATGAACTGGTCAAGCAGGGAAAGGTGCGGGCCCTGGGGGCTTCTGCCATGTACGGGTATCAGTTCCACAATATGCAGCTTGCGGCAAGAGATCACGGCTGGACCCTGTTTTCTGCCATGGAGAATCACTATAATCTGCTGTACCGGGAGGATGAGAGGGAACTGATTCCCATTTGCAGGCAGATGGGAGTGTCTTTGATGCCTTACAGCCCTCTGGCAGCGGGACATCTGGCCAGGGCTGTCTGGCAGTTGGATTCCCTGCGGGGACAGACGGACCGGGTGGCAAGGGGCAAGTATGACTCCATGGAGCAGCAGGATATGAGGATTGTAGAGCATGTCCATGAGCTGGCAAAAAAGTATGAATGCAAAATGTCACAGATTGCCCTTGCATGGCAGTGGGCAAAGGGGGTGGCTTCTCCGATTATCGGAGCAACCAGGCTTAAGTATCTGGATGAGGCAGCAGGGGCGCTGGCAATTCGGCTGAAACCGGAGGATGTAAACTATCTGGAGGAGTGCTATGTGCCTCACCCGATTATGGGAGCAATCGATAAAAATCCGGAGCAGGGGGTGATTCTGCTGGACGAGAAAAAGTAACGGAACAGAAAGATAAAAAGGTGGAAATATAAAGACACGGAAATGTAAAAATATGGAAATGTAAAAATGCCCGAAAAGCATTGGATGAAAGAAAAATCAAGCATTTTACTTGAAGCCTCAATTCCGGTAAGATATAGGTATCAGAGGCGCGCCTGATGAACGATAAAACGAAAGGCATAAGGGTAAAATGAGCAAAGAGTATGAAGGACTTGCCCGGGAAATTTTGGATAAAGTGGGCGGGAAAGAAAATGTGTTGGATGTATATCACTGCCAGACCAGGCTGAGGTTTCGGCTGGCAGATGAAAGAAAGGCGGACCAGGCCGGCCTTGACTCCATGGACGGGGTGGCCAAGGTGCTGATCAGCGGAGGCGTGTTCCAGGTGGTGATCGGTACCCATGTAAAATATGTGTTTGAGGAGATTGACAGGCTGGTGGGTCCGAAAAAGGCAGAGGAGAGCGGGGGAGGAAAACAGGGCGGACCAAAGAGAAATCCGGCGGAAGTGGTGATTGACTTTGTATCCGGAACCTTCCAGCCTATTATTCCGGCTCTTTCCGGAGCGGGAATGGTGAAAGCCTTGCTGGCGCTTTTGGTGGTATTTGAACTGATTGACAACCAGTCCCAGACGTATTATCTTCTCAACCTGTTTGCGGACGGGGTATTCTACTATCTGCCCCTGCTGCTGGCAGTGACCGAGGCGCAGAAGCTGAAATGCAACCCGGTTCTGGCGGCGGGAGTGGCGGCAATTATGCTTCACCCCAACTGGGCGGCGCTGGTAACTGCGGGGGAAGCGGTGCATTTCTTCCAAATCATCCCCTTTACCCTGACTACCTATACAGGCAGCGTGATTCCCATTATCCTGGTGGTTTTAGTGCAGGCGTATGTGGAGAAATGGCTGGATCGGCTGATTCCCAAGGCGGTAAAGCTGGTATTTGTCCCCATGCTGACGTTCCTGATTATGGGCACCCTGGCGTTTTCGGTTCTGGGGCCCATAGGAAGCATTCTTGGAAACGGACTGGGTGTGTTTTTCACCTTCTTAAGCACCAACGCAAGCTGGGCTCCGGCTGTCGTGATCGGAGGTTTTTTGCCTCTGATGGTCATGTTCGGACTTCACAACGGCGTGGCGCCTCTTGGTGTTATGCAGATGGCAGATCTTGGGTATGACAGTATTTTCGGGCCGGGATGTGTGTGTTCTAATATTGCCCAGGGGGTTGCCTGTCTGGTGGTGTGTCTGCGGACAAAGGACGGGAAGCTGAAACAGATCGCCGGTTCCGCCAGTGTGACCGGCCTGATGGGAATCACGGAACCAGCCCTTTATGGTGTGAACCTGCCGAAGAAATACCCGCTGATAGCGGCCATGATCGGCGGCGGATGCGGCGGTCTGTACGCGGGACTGACCCACACCCACCGGTTTGCCACAGGCTCTTCCGGGCTCCCGGCCGTACTGCTTTACATAGGCGACAATTCCATGACCTGTTTTTACAATATTTTGATTGCACTGGTTATTTCCGCAGTGGTTTCCGGGGTATTGACCTATCTTCTGTCATTGAAATTTGAGGCAGCCCCGGCTCTTACGAGGAAAGGGGAGAGCCAGGAGGAGGCCCCTGCTTCTGCAAGGAAAGGAGAGAACCTGAAGGAGGCCCCTGCTTCTGCAAGGAAAGGGGAGAGCCTGGAGGAAGCCCCTGCTCCTACGGGGAAAGGGGAAAACCGGCAGGAAGTTCTGGCAGCAAAAGGGACGGCAGTGCCGGAAGGGGGCAGCGGGGCTTGTGAGGACGGAACTATTTACAGCCCCATGAACGGCGAGATTATCACATTGGAGGAGATTGGGGACGGTGTGTTTTCCGCAGGCGTTCTTGGACAGGGCTGCGGAATCCGGTCGGCGGAGGGAAAGGTCTATGTCCCCTTTGACGGGGAAGTGATTCTGGTGGCGGACACCAAGCATGCCATTGGAGTCCGGAGCAGGGACGGAATGGAGATTATGATTCATGTAGGACTGGAAACCGTGGAACTGGGGGGAGAAGGCTTTGACCCGGTGGTGAAAACAGGGGATCCTGTGACAAAGGGACAGCTTCTCATGAATTTTGACCTGGAAAAGATCGGGGAAAAATACCCTACGGTTACCGCGTTTCTGATTACCAACAGTTTTGCCTATCAGTCGGTGTCACTGGTAAAACAGGGCAGAAGCCAGGTCGGAGAAGTGATGATAAAAACAGAGAAACCGTAAGGGGGGAGAGAAGATGGGAAAAGGAATGAAGGAAGGCTTTTTGTGGGGAGGCGCTACGGCGGCCAACCAGTTTGAGGGCGGCTGGCAGGAGGGCGGAAAGGGAATTTCGGTTCCTGATGTGATGACGGGCGGGATCAAATCCTCCCCCCGCCATGTGACGGACGGGATTTTTGAAAACTACCATTATCCCAGCCATGAGGCGGTGGATTTTTATCATCGCTACAAGGAAGATATTGCCCTGTACGGGGAGATGGGCTTTAAAGTGTTCCGTATGTCCGTCAACTGGACGCGGCTGTTTCCCCGGGGGGACGAGGAGGAACCCAACCAGGAGGGAATCGCGTTTTACCGGAATGTATTTTCCGAGTGCAGAAAATATGGAATCGAGCCCCTGGTCACAATCAGCCACTATGAGCTGCCCTATTATCTGGCAAAGGAGTACGGCGGCTGGAGCAGCCGGAAGCTGATTGATTTCTATTTAAAATACTGCGGCGTGCTTTTCCGGGAATACAAGGATCTGGTACGCTACTGGCTGACCTTTAATGAGATCAATATCCTGCTCATGGGAGCCTACGGAAATATTATGGGAGGCGGAATCCTGCCTCCGGGGAAGGATACCCAGGTGGGGGTCCTGGCAGGCCTGGATGAAAGCTGGGATGATGAACAGCGGCGTTACACGGCTCTTCACCACCAGCTTGTGGCAAGCGCGAAGGCGGTGAAGCTGGCCCATGAAATCAACGGGGAAAACCAGGTGGGCTGCATGATCCTCAGCCGAATTGCCTATCCTTACACCTGCCGTCCGGATGATGTGCTCAAGGGCCAGCACACCATGGAACTTGCCAATTATTACTGCGGCGATGTCCATGTGCGGGGGGCGTATCCGGCTTTTGCCAGGCGGCTGTGGAGGGAGAAGGGGATTGAGATTCCTTTTGCGCCGGGAGACAGGGAAGCACTGAAGGAGGGAACCGTGGATTTCCTCAGCTTCAGCTATTATTCCAGCAGCACGGCCACGGATGACGCGACAGTGCCGGTGGCTGCGGGAAATATGATGCGGGGGCCGGCCAACCCTTATCTGGAGCAGAGCCAGTGGTGCTGGACCATTGATCCGAAAGGGCTGCGCTATCTTTTAAATGAGTTTTACGGGCGGTATCAGATTCCCCTCATGGTGGTGGAGAACGGCCTGGGGGCGGAAGATAAGGTGGAAGCGGACGGCAGCATCCATGATCCTTACCGCATGGAATATATGAGGGAGCATATCCGTCAGATGGAGGAGGCCGTGGAGGATGGCGTGGACCTGATGGGCTACACCGTCTGGGGCTGTACCGATCTGGTAAGCGCGGGAACCGGGGAGATGGCGAAGCGCTACGGGCTTGTGTATGTGGACAAGGACAACCAGGGCAAAGGGACTCTGGAGCGGAGGCGAAAGGACAGCTTTTACTGGTATCAGAAAGTGATTGCCTCCAACGGAAAGGATTTATCATAGGGATACCGTTCACGGGGCGGAGACAAACGGAGGAAAACAGAGGAAAACAGACGTCAGGCTGGCTTGCAAGGCGGTTTTTACCCGGTTTTCCATATCCAGTTGTCCGCTGTGGACAATGGCAGATAATGATTCAGACAGGGGAGTTTGAAATATGGCGGCTGCTTTGGGGCAGCCGCCAATATTATAGGAAAACCATATGAAACGGTGAACGGGAAACCTGCATGTGCCCGGCAGCGGATGCGCCGCTGCCCATGAAAGTCAGGCGGGCGCACCGAGCATACTGGTTGTTTGGCGGCGGGTTTATATGCGGGGAAAGGAGGCATGGTTTATATGGAACTTCGGGTACTGGAGTACTATCTGATGGTGGCAAGGGAAGAAAATATTACAAAGGCGGCAGAACTTCTGCATATTACACAGCCAACCCTCTCCAGGCAGCTTGCCCAGATGGAGGAGGAACTGGGAGTCCGGCTGTTTGAACGGGGAAAGCACCGTATTATCCTTACGGAAGACGGGCTTTTTTTGAAGCGGCGGGCCAAAGAACTGATTGATCTGGTGGATAAGACAAAATCCGAGTTGAAACGGAGTGAAGAAAACTTAAGCGGGACAATCTCCGTTGGCAGCGGGGAGACGAAAAGCATGGGTCTGCTGGCAGACTGGATGACTGGTTTTCATAAAGAACACCCCCAGGTGACCTTTGATATTTACAGTTCTACCGCTGACCGCATTAAGGACCGTATTGAGAAGGGACTGACGGATATCGGCCTTTTGACGGAGCCGGTGGAGGTGGGGAAATACCAATTTATCCGCCTGCCGGGGAAAGCCAGATGGGGAGTGCTGGTGGGGGGTGATTCTGAACTTGGAGGAAAGACTGCCGTAAAGGCAGAGGATTTATGGGAGATTCCTGTTTTGCTGCCCAGACGGGATTCGGTGAAGAACGAACTGGCAAACTGGTTTGGCGACAGCTATGACAGGCTAAACCTGCTGGGGACTTATAATCTGGTTTACAATGCCGCTGTGATGGCAGACAGTTCCGGCGGGGCGGTTCTGTGCATGGAACATGATAATCTTTACCGGAATCTGAGATTTGTGCCTCTGAATCCGGTTTTATCCACCGGGGCTGTGCTGGTGTGGAAGAAAGGGCAGTTCCTTTCACCGGTTATGAATCACTTTGTCCGGTATTTGAGAAATGCAGAAAAGGCACTAGAGTGTGTTTGAAAATTGCTTTCTGGCAGATGTATGTCACAATTTGTGGGACACCGTAGGCGCTCCTTGTGAGGATTTGACTCGAATGAGGGAGGCGTAGTGGGCTATGTTGACTGAATGAGAGCCAAATATACCGCAAAGTGGGGCGCACAGATGACGGGAATGAATTTTCAAACACACTCTAGTGTAGAAAGGAGGGAAAGAGACGATATGACGATGGATGAGGTGGGCAGACAGTATCAGATTCCCAGGAACATTCTGGAGGAATATGAAAGATGGGGAAGCAGCCATGGAGGAAGGAACGTGACGGGAGCATGGCAGTATGATGACTATGATCTGGAAAATTTAAGTATGATGATGACGCTTCATGATATTGGTTTTGCCGGTGAGGAGGTCGAAACGTATATGGGCCTGGTTCTTCAGGGCACAGACAGCAAAGAGGAACGCCTCCGGCTCCTGGAACAGAAGCGCCACAGACTGCTGGATGAGATTCATTTTCAGGAAAAGAAGCTGGATCGGTTGGATTATTTAAGGTATGAGATTAAAAGTTTTGCACAGTCTGGCAGGCGGGGATAAGCGGACTTTTTTCGCTAAGGAAAAACCCCTCCGGGATGTGCGCTCTGCGCTCAAGGAAAATGGCTGTGTGAATCGTTACAAAATGTATAACAATGAATTGGATGAAATGAGAATGAAACGGAAAAATTGGATGTTTATGTTTTTGGCCAGCGTTTTGATGAATTTATGTTTTGGGATGACGGCTTGGGCCGCAGGCTGGAGGATGGGGGCCGAACCCAATGATAACCGCTGGTGGTATGACTATGAGGACGGAACCTATGCAAAGTCCGGATGGCAATGGCTGGATGGAAATCAGGACGGAACCGCTGAATGCTATTATTTTGACAGTGAGGGCTGGATGGCGGCAGATACGGTTACACCGGACGGATATCAGGTCAACAGGGATGGCGCTTGGGTAGAAAACGGTGTGGCGGTAACAAGGGAAGCCCAGACGCAGAAGGAGGAGCAGAGCACGGTTTCAGCCAATCAGCTGATTGTATATTTTTCCCGTACAGGAACAACGGAGAGAGCTGCAGAGAGGATTCATGAATTGACCGGGGCGCAGATGGTGAGGATCGAAGCGGTGGAAAGCTATCCCTCATCTTATGAGTCAACCTTAAGCCGCGCGGAGAGGGAACTGGATACAAACGCACGGCCTGCAATTACTGCCCTGGTGGATCATATGGATCAGTATGATACGGTTTATGTGGGCTTTCCGATCTGGTATGGGACAGCGCCTATGCCGGTGTTTACCTTCCTGGAAATGTATGATCTCAGCGGCAAGACCATTGTTCCCTTCTGCACCAGCGGAGGCAGCGGCGTGGAAGCCAGTGTTCGGGATATCCGCAGAAGCTGTCCGGATTCCAATGTGACAGACGGGCGCAGAGTCAATGATGTGAGCGGAATCCAGCCATGGCTTTCGGGCCTTGGCTTACTCCGGTAAACCAGCATGCGCCCGGCTGCGGACGTACTGCCCTACAGGAAAGTCTGGCGGGCGCACTTGGCATACCTGAATGCATGCCGTCTACTCGGCGGCGTACTTTTAAAGCAAACCAGCATACAACTTTTGACGTTGCACCGGCCACCCTATGAAAGCCGATTGATCCGCGCCCTTGGCGCTCACGCAATCGCCGCCAGTATTCGCAATCCGGCCTATTGGCTTCTTTGCTCATACAGGTTTGGTTGCCCGATATCCATGGTTCATTGCAAGCGAGCTTGCATTCACCATGGCTGCCAGCGTCAGAAAGCAGATATGGGAAGTGTTTCTGTGACAAAGGTTACAGTATATGGAGTAAGGTTTTGAGAGTGTATTGTGTGTATAGCGTTCACCAGTTTACAACTTTTGAAATTTCTTAAATCCTGATAAAATATAGCTTTCTACGACATTTATCAGGACAGAACAATTTTTAATGGTTTCGAGAAATTTCCCGAAACTGCATAAAATTATTTCTGACTGAATTTGTTGTCCAATTTTGTAACGGGTTTCCTGGGCACTGGCAGACTGACGCCTGGAAAAGGTTTCATCACGATAATAAAGTAAAGTCATCGCGCTGTAGGACAGACCAATTAGGTTGATCAGCCGTTCGATTCCTTCCTTGCTGCGGATACGGTATTCCTCCATGGACCAGAAGGTCTTCCCTTCATAATAAGAAACCTCGATTTGCCATTTCAGGCCATACCAGGCCAGTGGCAGATAAAAGACATTTTCTGCTCCATAAGAACAAATTGTTTGATCAGTGCTGTTCTCCCAGTCAAAGGAAATGGTTCTTCCAAAGGCCCAGGAACGGCCCGGACAGCTTTCGAGACAGTAACATCATTCCAGGCAGAGTGATCATAGGAATCGGTTTTCAGTGTATAGTAAAATGCGTTAAGCGAAGTATCGGACAACCTGGAAATCACATGGTTATGGGCAAAGCGAACCGGGCGAAACATGTCCAGAGCCAAAATAGAGATGACTAACAGAAACAGGTTCCTGGCAGTTGGCTTGGAGGCAGAGTCAAAATAATCCTGAAAATATAAAAACAGTCTGCTAAAAACGGAATCTTTAAGATATAATAAGCGGTAGATACAAACTCATCTCTTTTCGTGTGGATTTTTGTTTAGTCACTTAAATTATACCGCAAAGAGACTGAGTTTGTATTTTATTTTTCAAAAGTTAAAAAATTGTAAACTGGTGAAAGGACTATAAAAGGGTTATTAAAAGAGGGTATGACATAAAACTTATAGAAGAAATTATTTATAAGTTGGCTAATGGCTAACAATTACCAGAGAAAAATAAGGATCATCCTCTTAGTGGTGACTATGCTGGTGGTAGAGAATGTCATATTACACCAGATTGGTTATTGATTTATGAAATTGACAATGGGGAACTGATATTATACTTAACAAGGACAGGAATGCATAGCGATTGTTTTTAGAATAAAATAAAAAGGATATTAGAAAGCATTTGGAAAATAAAAATCCAGATGCTTTTTATTATACAAAAAATTACATAATTAAGGTATTAGGGAATGAGACCACATAAGTATTTGAACAAGCTAAAGAACAAATGGGACGAACGGAAATTAACGCCTATTATTTTGGTTCCACATCCGGAGGAATATAGATTTGCGGTTGTAGATGGTCATGGAAGATGTTTAGTTGCTCCAGAGAAGGGAATGGATCGCTTAAATGCAATAATTCTTATGGATGCACCTGAAGATCTGGATGAGCGTTTAAAATTTGAGGCTGAATATTTTATTGGGCAGGATTCAGAGGTGGAAAATGTGAAGCCACTTGAAAAGCATCTTTCAAGAGTAATTATCGGAGATAGTGCGGCAGTTTCTCTTGATAAACTTTTGAACAAGTATGGAATCATATATTTTGGAATACTGAATCATTATCAAGAGTATTAAAGAGCAAAAGAGCAGCAAAGGCTATTGCTGTGGCGATTACAGAGTTTGAATAAAAAAGTAAAGATTGTACAGAATATTGTACAAAATATTGACAATACTATGAATGTGGAATATACTATATTCAAAGGAGAGTGGTCATATGATAGCAACAAATTTTTCAAATGTGAGGAATAATTTCAAAGAGGTTTGTGATAGAGTTGTACATGATGCTGATATCGCAATAATTACGAGAAAAAACGATGAAAATGTTGTGCTTATGTCTCAGGCGCAGTATGATAATCTGATGGAAAATCTTCATATAAAAAAAAGTAAAGCGAATTATGAGTGGTTAAAGGAATCCATTAAGCAAGCTGAAGATGGAAAACTTGTGAGTTTTGAGGTGGAGGATTAGCTTATGAATGTATCTTTCACTGAAAATGCCTGGGAAGACTATCTTTACTGGCAGAAGATGGACAAGAAAGTTGTCAAAAGAATCAATGAATTGATTAAAGATATAAAAAGGAATCCGTTTGAAGGGCTTAGGAAGCCGGAACCACTAAAATATGATTTGGCTGGAACGTGGAGCAGGAGAATAACGGACGAGCATAGGTTGGTGTATCAAGTGATGAAAAACAATTTAATAGTATATACTTGCAGATATCATTATTGATAATTACAAGGGGAGAAGCATTGACGGAATTGTTAGTGCTTTTTCTTTTTGAATGTAGAAATATGATGTATAAGGAAAAGCTATAAGAAAGGATGGTTATACTATGTGTTATAAGGATGAAGTTCAGAAGAGGAACGCAGAAAAACTACAGAAGAAATGGTAGTGTAAAATAGTTTGTGTCTTTGGAAAAAAATGGCTCCTTTTTGGTA
>CANDBT010000070.1 GCA_947383005.1 uncultured bacterium
AGCATCATATTTCCAGTGCAACCATTGATAAGCTGCGGAAAGACAAGCCAATGAATACCACTACGCTTAATGACCTCTGCCGAATTCTCAATTGTAGGCTCGAAGATATTGCCCAATATATTCCATCCGAATCAGATCAGCCTCTCTGATTGAAAATATAACCGCCCTATTTATTTATCTCTATAAAAGCCCTATGGGAGGTAGGTTTCCATCTAATAATTTTAAGTACCTACTATATATACCCCTGCCTATAAAAAAATCGGCACAACATCCGAATATATACAATTTGCCCGACAATGATGTTGCATAAAGCATATCTTCTATCCCCAATAATCTAATGTACAAGTTAAAATTCCAACCATAACACTTACCCCTTACCAACTTATCACCCAAAGCTACTTTCCCCAAAATTTAAAGATATACCATTGATGATAAAGTAATTTGGGGTATCCTGGATGAGACACCTTATGAAGGGTGGGGGTTTCAATTTCTGACATTAAGCCCCTATATGGAGCCATACCTTATGCTTTGAAATTAAATGTATATCTGAATTCGTGATTATTTTTATATGTCATTTACAAGCTGAAAACATACATTAATAATGCTGAATAAATCTCTATAAATATGGAAATATATTGCCAGACTCTAATCTCGCCATATAAATAGACACACTACTTTTGCCGAATACAGGCTGTTTCTTGTATAATGACTATTTATGTATAGAAATCTATAAATACAGTATAACTCTCTTGAAACGAATAACACTATATGTAAAAACTTAATTATAGACATTCTGGCGCATCCAAAAGATATCTAAAGTCTAACTTCTATCCAAAATTTCACCAGAAAATATACAATATTATCTATAATTAAATGTGCATCAATGTTTTTGTTTATATTCTACATAGCTTATAATTTCATCTGTTTTTAAACACACACTTGTTTTGCTCAGATCATATTCATTTTCCAATTCATTAACCTGTTTTTCATCAAAAATTGTTTCTGTTAAATCAGCCCCTGTCAAATCTATATCTTTTATCTCTGCTCTAACTAGCATAGCCCCATTTAACATAGCACCACTAAAATCCGCATTACTTAAATTCGCATCTTGTAAAACTGCTTTTGTTAAATTTGCCCTTGCTAATTTGGCTATTGATAAATCAGCCCTCGTTAAATCTATACCCTCCAAAACTGCATCTTCTAAGTCTGCTAACATTAAGTTTGCCCCTGCTAAACTTATGTGTTTTAAATATATTCCTGCCATATATGCCTCTTGTAAATATATTCCTCCAAAAGGCATTGAACAAATACCATCTACTTTACTATTTATATACAATTCTGATTGAATAATTGTATCTCTAAGATTTAAACCCATATATCCATTATAATATAAAAAATTGGATATTGACTCATTTAATATTAAGCCCTTACTCCCCCAAAGATGTATTATTTCAAGCATATTTACAAATATTTTCATCTCACAATCCATTACATTTTTGTAACAAATGCCTGTATAATATGTCATTCCGTCTTTAAGCATCATATTGAATGTGTCAAGTACAATACTATATTTATTTTTCAATTCACTACTTTTAATTTTATATTTTAAAAATTCACAAGTAGTTTCAGATAATCGTCCTTTTTTTAAAAAATAGCCAAACACACCTGCAAGCTTCTCTGTAGAAATTTTTATAGCTTCACACATAGAATGAAAAATATACTCAATTACAAAATATTCATATATAGTACGATGAACAAAACACAGCTCATCTGCACCTATTCCTTCACAATGTCTTAATCTATAAAAATTTCCTATTATAGAATCTTGTTCTAAATATTCTCTTCCACTTTCATCTGCAATTTTCTCACAAATTTTTTGATATTCTCTTTGTGGAATATATGCTTCTTCTGGCTCATTTTCAAACATCCATATTGCAATATCCCTTGATATCTGATGTATTTGCTTTTTTATTATGGCAATTCTATGAGAATCAGCAAATTTTCTATTATCTATACACCTATCATAAATCCCGCCTTCTAAAGAAAAGATTTTATCATAAATATCAACAATAGAACCTTCTGTTTCTATAGAAATATTCAAAGCTAAAACCATATACAAAATAAGTGGTATGCCCAATATATCCTTATTTTGTATTAATTTTTCCATTGTATTTTTAGATATATTATTTTTTGTCTTTTCTTGAAAAACATCACAAAAACTTCTTATTTGCACTTCATCCCATGGCTGTAAAGTAATATAGCTACATTTAAGCCATTCAAATTTTGGGATATAATTTTCTCTGCATGTAATAATTAATGAGAAATTGTCTATCGTTTTATTGTATATCCAATCTTCATATATTCTATCTAATATATCCCGCCTTCTCTTGCTTTCAATACCTACTTCATCAAAGCCATCAAGAATCAATGTTTTCCCATTTAAGTCATTACACTTCAACCCCAATTCATCTAATATCCTATTAGATATCCTGTCGTCTCGCCAATCTATATTTCCAAGCTCAGATGCAAATTTATAAACTAGAATATTTTTAACTCTATAAGGGAAATTAGCCATAATCCATGTAATTAAAGTGCTTTTTCCAATTCCAGGCTGTCCCAAAATCAAAAGCATCTTGCTATCATCATTTTTATTAACATATTCGTTTAATAAACTTTTTAAATCGTCTCTTTCTTTCCTGTTATTTTTCCATACATAATGTGGTAAATGCTCATTTAAATATACTTCACTCAGTTTTATATTTACACCAGCATTTTCGTCCCTTTCATCAAAATCATTAAGAAACATATTCTGATCCCATTTATCGCCATATTCCTGTGACCTGTTCTTTACTATTTTTTTACTATGTAAATTATTTTCCGTTTCATTATTTCTTCTTTCGCCTACTATTTCGGTCAAGTTGTCTACTTTTTTATTAAGTTGCTGAAACCCTTCCTGGTTAATATTAATTTCTTTTTGTTGTAGCAACAGATTAACTATTCCATATAAACCTGTATCTTGACAAATTTCTTCATAAAATTTCTCAAGAAAAATTTCACAACTTTGATCATTAACATCTGAACAAAGTAGCACCAAACTACACCTTATCGCCTCCAACGTATTGTCATGATTTTTAAATCCATTAAACATTTTTTCTATTGCATCATATAAAACATCTGAATCTTTATATTTCTTACCAGTAACAATATTAAATGTCTTCTCAATAACACGATATATTTTTGTATGTATATTCTGATCATGCCTATCATTTATCACATTTTTAATTTTAATCCATGAGTAATCCTTACCATCATTAATCACTTTCGATATGCAACCACTTAAAAACATTTCTGCCATAAGTACCATAACCCTTTATCCCCTTTATAATTAATACATACAATTATAGCCATTAAAAGAGGTTATAGCAATAAAAAGCGTAAAAAAACAAAGCACACCAGATAAGTCCCCCTATCCGGTATGCCTTACAATCACCCATCTAAATCACTTATCAAATCACATTCCCTTCTTTTAGTGCCTGTATATAAGCATTAGCCGACTCAGGGCTAATCTTCACCAGGCTATCAATCCTGTCATATATTTCCCGCTGCCCCTCTGCTTCTTTACGTTCGCGTTCTTTTTTATCTGCAGCAGCCTTTATCTGCGCCTGTTTCCTCGCAATGAGGGATTCAGCATAACCCCTTACTCCTGCATTATGTTCTTCCTCTTTGCGTCTTGCTTCTTCTATACGTGCCTGCCTGCGCTGGTCTGCCAGTTCTTTGTCACTCGCTTCCTGCCTGAGACGTTCAATACGGCTATCTTCCATTTTTGCTATGTGTTCCAATGCAGAATAATCAGGCTTCGCTTTGTCCAGAAGTTTTCCATATCTTTCCTTTGCTTCTTTTTCACGCTGTTGCTTTGCCTCCCAGTCAAGATGCCCTGGTTCAAGGTATTTGTCCAGTAAATGTCCGTATTTGTTATTTGCTGTGTTTTTATTTGTCATAATTTAAATCCTCCGTTTCTTAATAACTTAACATTCTTTTTTCAAGTTCCATTTCCATACCCAGCTGCACACGCTTATCATTAATCTCACGCAACTGCTGATTATCATGAGTGATATGCGCTATAGCTTCTTCCATATCTAATCGGTGAAACTTATCTGCATACTCATCCTCAATCATTTTTGTTTTAATTCTTCTTTCAAAATCTGTCATTGTAAAATGTCCTCCTGTAATTTAATCATCAATCTCAATCTTCCAGTTCATCATTGCTTCATATACCATATCTGGGATCTTACCCTTATACCTATCAGCAACAACAATAATAAGAGCTTCTTTGTGCTTCTTATATTCCATAAACGCTTCTTTCGGCGTATTATAAACACCTAATTTCACAGGCTTACCATCAATATTCAATGCCGCACGATATTTACCTTTATCAAAACTTACTCCAACTGGATATTTGCCACGTTTTCTTCTACAATTCAGCAAAAGAGTATTAATTGTATGCGGAACAAATACGCATGTTTCAGGACTATATATCTTATTGCCCTTACATAAAATATCTTTATCCAAATCCATCTGCTCATTGCCGATCATATAATAATTTTCTTCTACCCATTTATAAAATCGTTCTTTATCCTCTAACCAGTAATCACAAATGGTACAGCCTATGTACTCTGGAAATCTCTTATGTAATTTCTCATTGTAACAACGCGAATACATATCATTCCATAACCTTCTTGCTTTCATCCGGCTATTATTCAGGAATGGTATATACTTTTGTTCTCTGCCTAAATCTTCTACACTGATCTTTTTATTTCTTAGATTATAAAATTCCCTGTCAGATACATAAATCAGGTTGTTATATTTGCTATTGGAACTGTCACCATCAATATGATATACCTTGTTTTTACCTTTCACTGGCTCTAAAAATGTCTGCGCCACTAAATTATCTGCATACACATCTCTTTTATATTCCACGCCGCTTTCATCTTCATAGAATATCTTCCAATGAACCCTATTCGTTGCTTTTGACAACGTTTCATTATGTACATAGAATTTGCCCTTTATATCATTGGCTAATCTTCCCTCAGATGAAATGTAATAATGCTTTGTCCCTTCTATCAGCATGAATGTTTCAAGTTTATTTAATGGCTTTATGCCTATACGGTTTAAATCTAATGTTTGTATTTCTTGCATTGCTTAGTTAGATACTTCCTTTCGATATGTCTTTAGATAACTCACCACGATTTTGTGGTCAGCCAATAATTGAGCATCCAGATTTGTATGCTCCGAATTATTATTCATAATAAAAGAAACAATACGATTGACTCATACTGTCTCTGTAAAATACTGTATTCAGTTTTAATGTTTTCCCAAAAATTAGCGGCATCTCAATTCTGCGAAATCGTGATATAGTGCACCAAAGCAGGGGACGCTATTTCAGAACAATTCGCAAGAAGTTGCAATTTCACATTTCTGTGTAATCGTGATACGACATTTTCAGAATAGGAAACACTGACTTTCCCCCACTTGCGGGGAATGATATGATATTTTCTAAACTGTTTGCATCGGCTTAGGATTAGCCCATCATGGACTAATTTTTAATAATTTTTGTTGTACCACCGTGGGACAACCTTTTTCTCAATTCTGTGGAAAACTCATCTCTTTATAGGGGGTGAGTTTAAACCCTTTGCAAGGTTTAAGGTTTTTCGTTTTGAAGTGAGATAGGTTCTCCCTAAAAGTGGCATAAACTATATTTTTGCTTTCCAAAACGGTAAAACAAACCTTTTTTAATTCGCTTATCAGATTTCAAAAATGCAGATCATGCACTTTCGGATGTCCAGAAATAAGACACCCCAGATTTTAAGCCGTTACCTGGTAGTTATAAAGTTACCATCAGCCAACACAAAATTAGGTTTGCACTATTCTTAAAATGTATTTTGGGTAACAGTTACTAATAAGAATATAGGTAGTTTTAATTTACTTCTCTCAATAACGAATCGTTATCAAGTTTCATGCCATCCAAAATGAAGGATCAAGAATCTTTCGACCACTTATAGTCGAACCAGTACAAAATTTTCCCCCGTTTATTATTGGACAATTCTGTCAAAACCATAACAACAATCGTACATCAAGTACACTTGCATAACCGTACCCATAAGTACACACCAGTTCCCCCGCGGGAAACCACCATCCCACGGGACTGCGGTATACGGCATAATACCACCTACCTAAATATTTGATACCAGCAGCAGAGTTGTGTCATGGTGTCACAACCATTGCAAGATATACAAAGTTGTCCACAGCGGACAACACTTTTCACTTTTACAAAATCTGTTTGAATCGAAATCGTTCTTTTGGTTGTCAAATTAATTGACATCTAACTTGATCCTTCCGATCGGACTAATCGGCAAATAACCGTATATTTCAAAGGATACGCTTATAATGAGTACCCGAAAATTTTAGGGGGACGCTGCAATACAGACACCCTTAAAAGTATGTAACAATTTGTTACCCACTAGAAATGAATGTGCATGATGGACACAATACAGCATTCTTTCAAAAGGGTATCACGAAACGTTATAGCCCTAATGATTCAGTGCTTAACAATTTGACAACTACCATGAATTGATGATTGGGATTTCCCAACTATTTTATATCCAGTAATAGACAATCTGGCTACTACTGATTACTCAATAGTTGGTCATAACCACTTATTTAGTATAGGTATCGGTAAATCACTGTTTCCTTTAATCAGCCCAAAATTCGCTCCGTCAATCCTGTCGAAGCCGAACTTTTTGAAGTAACCACGATTTCGTGGGTGGCTAAATCAAGCGGAAAGTTTTTCTACTTAATAAATGGATTTTCACTCGCCAATTTTGTCGGTTGAGATTAATATATAACAGTGTCTTTTGAAAGCCAGTGTATCACCTTTAGTTGCGTCCAAATGGATGCAGCCAATTTATACAGCGTCAAATATGACGCACCTTTCATATTTTCGTAGGAGTACAAAAATTTTCGTATCCCTTTAGCAAAGTCCTATAAGGACTTCCCTAATCTAAAGGATATATTTTCAAAATACAACCTACACATATAAATTCTTTACCATCAGTAAAGATCATCTATATCAATATAACCTGAATCTTTTCCGTAACATCAAATAACTTACGGCGGAATTTTCCGCCGTGAGATTCATTTTTGCATAGATCATCATGTCCCACACAATCAATCTTTGTTAAGGTGGATTCCGTTTGACCCCCATCCTCTGTTGGCATATCCAGTATTTCTTCTATAGAAAAATCACACTCCATAGAAACAGGCTCACCCCAGTTATCATTACTACCAAAAATCTGTTCAATATCTGATATATCATCTTCCGTCAGATACAAGAATCCATCACTAAATTTGTCATCATAATATTGGAATAGCACTCTTTCTATCGCTTCTATATCAGATTGCTTCATAAATTTTCTATAACTTTTTCTCAATGACCTTCTTACTTTAGTCCTGATTCTGTTTGTTATGTCCAATGCAAGAGTATCTATATATCCTTTGTCTCTTTGTTCCAATTCCATATCAGTAATTGATATTCCACGTCTGTAATCAATTATTGGACGCTCATTGCAAATTGAATTGTAAACGGGATGGTATGTTGCATGTTGATATGATAATTCCTCATTCAGTTCCTTTAATACATTATCATTTTCGTTTAATGCAAGTAAACATAATTCTTTGAAATCCTCTGTAAGTCTCTTTTGAGAGTAAATAACTTTTAACAACTGCCTCCCTTTCATCTTTGTACTCAAATCATACTCCTCATTTAGATCATTACATACAG
Organism: uncultured bacterium; assembly: GCA_947383005.1. Lineage (GTDB taxonomy): Bacteria > Bacillota > Clostridia > Lachnospirales > Lachnospiraceae > Brotaphodocola. Next base: position 7,838 of record CANDBT010000070.1, read on the forward strand.
TGGTTTCTATTTCTTTTATGGTATCATTTATACTATCTGTAATCACATTGCCTAATGTCCGTTTACCAAGACGGTAAATAAATTTATATTCATCATGATATGTAATTTTATCTTTCTTTTCCAGATAAGCCAGTGATTTCAGAAACATATTTTTCAGTTCTGATTTTGCAGCCGAAACATATTCACAGAATAATTTATCATCAGAAATATTATATTTTTCACACACCGCATCAATCTCATCAGAATGATAAACTGCATTGCAGATTGTCTTGTTCATCAATTCCAGTTTACTACAATACCAATCTGTAAAAGAATACCAGTTGCCATTAAGATCAAACTTTATCTGTAAGTAATCAATCATAGGTTGGATATTCTTAGTATTATTACTTGTATAATTTGATGTATCACTTATCTTCTTTCTTATTTTTTCTTTTGGCACATCATACACTTTTGTAATAATAAACGCATTCCCATCTCGCTCATATTCAAAATACCTTTTCCAATCCTCTAACTGTAACTGTTTTGCTTTTCCTGTTTTTATCGATTCATGCAGGTATTCACAAATCTTTCTGTAATTTTTAAATCTACCAATAGTAATTGTTTCAATCAATTTATTAAATTCCTTTCATTTAACATCTATCTCACTATCTAAGAGTCCTATTCAGCCATTTGGTGTAGAGTGGGTTACTTTTTTCTTTATCAAATTCCATGACCAATTTATTATCATAATAAATCTTTACTGGCTGTAATCCATTCTTGATATAAAGTCCCGCTTGTTTCATATCAATAATCTTTACTGTTTGTCTTTCCATTTGTAATCTCCTTCTTGTCACTTTATTTACATACATATAGAGTTTTCGCTACCGCTCAAAAGCATATCTTTCAAAAGTTGTCACTTTTTTAGAAAGCACATATAAAGAAGTATTATTATATGTACCTTCTAAATTGGTGACAAATTTTGAATTGCAACCCAAAACCGACAAAATTTCACCGCTTGCGGGGAAATCTTTATATGTATTCCCCATGTGAAAAATTGCATATTTATCTTTTCTGGAAAGACGGATGCCCGATAGGGCAGACGTATATTCTTTCTTTTCAGAAAAATCAATATGGTTAATTTTGAGCCGCTTATCCCAAATTTTTTAATTTCTCCAATAATTTTTCTTCGTTTTGCTCATACAGTCATTCCTTTCATTTGAAATTATTTCATTGCTGCTAAATAAAATATTCTGCTTCTATACTTCTCTTTCTACAGGATGTGACTTCCTATTTGAGACACCACATATATACATTTCTGCATCTGATAAATATTTTTCCTGTATAAATCAATATCCTTTAAAAATAATCTGATTTATTTTTTGATTTACTGGAAAAAGGATGTTAAAACTTATAACACCCTTTATTCTTCTCCATTAGGAAATATTTTTTCAGTTGTGAATACATTTCACACCCTAAAATTTTCGGGGGTGGTAACAAACTTCGATACCCCTCATATACTTCTTCCTATCTTCCAATTCCGTATTTCCCAAGGCATGTTGAACTTCTACATACCTGTACATTTCTCCATCTAATTATAAAAACTTAACAAAAACCCCATATTCGCATTTTGTAACTTGTTTAGCCGGTAAATCAAAATGTTAAGTTTTTGCATAGTAGATAGGACTACAAATAATTTGAAGTCCATAACTACCACTTCTATATTTCATTATTCAGTTTTCTTCATTTATTGGAACCTCATTGTGCAGATTTGCACAGTGAACAGTTAATAGCTATTAGAATTTCTTGGATTTTAAATTTACAATATTACATTTTCATATTTGTGTCCAAGATTAAAAGCATACTTAAATACTTCTTTATCATTTGCCTTTTTTATGTCTTTGATATTATCTTTCCAAAAAGGCATATGGCTATCATCTTCCAAGCACAACTCGAACATAAATGAATCCTCTTCATCCCCTGGCATAATCTGGCCAATATATATTTCACCATCTACTGTTGTAACTTTAACAATATCTGCATTTTTAAAATAATTGTTATTATGTGCAATAACACGGATATTCTCCATACTGTTTTGTTCCTCCATCAATTGTTTTATTTACTTATATTTTTGTTTTGCAATTTTTTGATTGATCTGTAATGGCAATTTATTTGTAATCAGCCATGGGGATTTTCCCTTTGCTATTTTAACCACCACCAAATCGTGGGCGTTAAATTTCACTTGGCACCATTTGTCCCTTAGTAAACTTTACTCACTCCTTTTTCGTGGTGAGGCAGCATTCTTTTATTTAATTTCGTGGTCAATAAAATTCACTCTGCCTAATTTCGTGTTGAGTGGTTCTTACTTTTTCCTAAGTAGCCACCAAACAATCAACCACTCTCCTGATCTTCTCCATTTCATTACTGTAAATCCTGTATGCCACATTCTTTGCCGATTCTACAGAATCATATATTTCCGTCTGTAGCCTTCTGACGCTCCCTTTTCCAAAGGAATATAGAATATATTTATTTTCTTTTGGCTCATGGTTGATTTTGAATTCGATATTGATCCATCCGCATAAATTGATTTCACAATGGCTACATATAATCACATTATCTGATACAACATCTTTCCATTCTAAATCTTTGAATTGCATATAATGTCTCCTATACTAATTTCCCCTCAACGGGCACCATCCAGGACTTCCTTTTGGCAGCATATCCACACCTAACTTCCCCATATCATCTGTCCTGCCTTCATGGTCACAGTAATAAATCCTATATGTATAATCGTACATCTTCATAAAATTACATCCGGCACAGTTTGGCACATTATCCATTAATTTTAACCCTCCCATTTCTTCATCCTGTCAGCCAGGCTTCCACTAGCATAAAACTTCATCTTTTTATGCTCCGGGACAATACATGGCTCCCCTGTCTTTGGATTCCTTGCGGGCCTCTCCTTCACCGTTTTCAGTTCAAACTTCCCAATCCCGGCAAATTTTACAATGTGCCCATCGTTCAGGCTGCTTATCAATGTTTTCATGAACGCATCAACTTCCTTGTCTGCCTGATTCTTGCTTATGCCCGCTGTGCCCGCCATCCTCTCCGCAAATTTCTTTTTGTTGATAACCATAGTTATATCCTTCCCTTCCTCATGCCCTTACGGAAATCCCTTTACTTTTCAAATATTCAACTGCCAGTTGCAGCAGGCTCCCATTATCGATTGTGTTTTTCATCGTATCATCCCATACATGGGGCTTATGGCTTACATCCAGCCCGCCATGCAATCCGGAATTTGCCCATGCAGCAACATCATACCCGGTAGCATACACATAATTATCCATGCTTTCATAATCAATATACACGCTCGCTTTGGCTCCGCCCTTGCATGGTTTTGCCTTCACCTTTACCGACGAATACAGAAAGTCTTTTGTCCTCCTGTAACTTTCCGGTGTCCATCCGGTATAATAATCCAATAAGTAATAGTTTAATGTCTCATATACCCTGTCTGCCAGTTTATCCACCACATTTACAAGTACAGGCTGTAATGCCTTCTCAAGTTCTCTCATGTTCCTTATACACTGTGCCATTTTTATTCTTCCTTTCTTATCTTCGCGTCTTCTGGTATAAATCCGCTTTTCTTCAAAATGTCCATCTGCTGTCTGCTGAATGGTAATTTTTCTAAACCATAAATACCGTTTTCCATATTTTCTACCAAAATTTTGTTCATAGCATTACCTAAAACATTATTGCGTCTTATTCTTAGTTTGGTATATGGTGGATTACCGCCGTCTTTATTACATATGGAAAGATTAAAATTACCTTCGTGGACTTTTAATTCTGGAATGATTGTCCCTACTTTTGATATCTGTACCCTTTCGCCTGATAGCAATGCTTTTCTGCATTCATCCATGTACATATTCAGGATATTTTCAATAATTTTCTTATCATAAACATTATCTTTTCTATCGCATATGCGTTTTGCCATTTGATTAGCTGTCAATCCTCTTATTCTTGCCATTGGTTTTGTTTCTCCTATGATTTTGATTATTTAGTTTTCGATATTGAAAATGTGATTTTGACCGTATGGTTTTGTCAATAAAATGGTGTTTTTAAGTTGCTGTCATTTCATTATTACTTATATATCCATCCCCCGTTTTCATCCTGTCCGGCCACATGTCCATCATACCAACGGTTATAAAACTGCGCCATCTCTCGGTATTGCCTTTCCCATTCACTATCGCTTACCTCCGATAAATGTTTTGCAACCCTTTCTTTTGTATGTTTTCTTTCTTTCGCTTCCTCAAAATTAATGATCTTCATACTATTTCCTCCAAATATCTTTTCTGTTTTTGTTTTCCGATATATTCAGGCACTAAAATAAGTTCATGAACGGTTATCAATCGCAACTGTTCATGAACTTATTTAGATGTCCGACGTATTTTTATAACCTACGCTCTAACCATCAATAAACCATGCTAAAAACAAAGTATGGGTATGAATATGGGTAAACATAATCAACTCCCTGGATTTTTCCTTGTAAATAGGGGCTTTCCCGCTAATACAGCGGAGGTTCGATTCCTCTCAGACGCATTTTTTGTTGCCTGAAAGTAAAATCCTTATAAATGCTTAATTTGAGGGGCAGGTATTTTGTTGTCAATGTCCATGTCCGCATGGGGTCAGTATACCTTATGCTCCACTTGTGAGATCGTCTTTTTCTGTTCGATGGCAAGACCGTCCATGAGCCACCGGTACTGCTGCCCGGTGATGGCTTTTGCCTCCCTCTCACTGCGGGGCCACTGTAAGTGCCGCCCGCAAAACGCTTAGAGCACAGGACCCAGCCATCCCCTTCATATAAGAGGGCTTTCATCCGGTCATTTCTGCGTCCATAAAATAGAAAGATACTGCCAGGTTCTGTTGGGTTTAGGCCGAAGAAGGTGTTTACCATGGCCGCCAGGCCGTCAATTCCTTTCCGGAGATCGGTATAGCCGGTACAGGTGTAGATCCGTTTAAAACCGGAAGCGTCATTAAGCATGGCGGATCACTCCCAGCACTTGTGAAAGTAGTGGCATAGGTGTATCCTGATTGATTCCTACAGAGACCCCGTTCACAGACAGGACTATCTAAGGGAAAAAAGGACTACCTGACGGGCTGTCCGCAAGGCCGATCTCTGCTTTTAAAGTATCTCCCTGTCTCTCCACAAAGCCGGCATGGCTGAGGGCGGCTTCTTTGACTTTACGCTGCCAGTAATAATAGCATTCCGCGAAAGACTATGCTGCTGGCAATAGTCATCAACTTTCAAGCCGCTGGAGCGGCAGTCCTGAATAATGGAAGCCCATTGTTTGGTACAGATCTGTATCGTAGCAAGTTTTGTATCCATATCGAATCCTCCTTATATTTGTGATAAAAAGTTCGTTGCAAACTTTTTCACTTTACAAATATTATCTCATAAAGAAAGATAATTGGATGTTGACGAGTTATTTACCATGTACAGATTTCCTTTGCCTGCGCTATCCTTGGGTCTGGTGCCCTGGCCATACTAGCTTTCCTCCTGTTGGTCGGTTTTTGAGAGGAATAGAAAAGAGATAGCCGAAGCCATCTCTCATACTTTAATACACTCATCAAGACAATTTCTAATAATGCATCTTCAAAACTCTGTTTCCCCCATTTTGAAATTTCGTTTTACCATTTGATCATCCTCCTAGTATTTAACATTATTATATTAATTGTAAACTGTTCTAATACAAAATTATTTTTATAATCTTCACTACCGTCTTTACCATTTAAGCAAAACGTCTTTATCCTAAAATTCATAAGATTAGTTTGTTTATATTTATTTACTACTTTATATATTATTTCGGCTCTCACGTCAAATACACCATTTTTTTCATCCGGTGTAAAAAAATATTTTACGGTATGATATTCATAGTAAACTGATGTAATTTTATTCCTAATAATCTTTTCGTATGAATATAAGCTTTTCTCAAGTTGTTCTACTTCGATTTCTTCATCACATAAATAACAGACCAATCTTTTATGAAAAGCCTCAAGATTTTCTTTAGAATACGCATTTAATGGAAATTCGTCCCCTAAAATGTTTCCTAAAATACCCGAAAAAAAGATTTCAAATTGCTTATTTCCAAAATTAGTGAAACAACTGCCGATGCCACTAAAGTCGTTCCAAGAGAATTGGATGTATTTTTCCCCCAAGCAGTCCAAAAAGAAAAGGGCCTACTAAAATCAATATATGATAACACAACTAATAAAATACCCGCTAATACCAAAATAATACAAACACCTATGGGGCCAATTCGGAAAAATAATTTATTATTTTTCTTTTGCATATTATTTTCTCCAATTCGACATTTTATGGATTATATCACATGTTTATTAAAAATATTCAACTAAAAAGCATTATTTTTTTGTGTATTATGCAATACAAATAGGTAAAACCAGAGTTTTACAGTTAAGCTATAAAATTTAATACATGAACACTTAAGAAACCCAGTAATTTCACTATTTTTGTTTTTTTGTTTCTCTCTTATTAATGTTATGCCATATTAGATATATATACTTTCAGGAGATGCATTATAATAAGAAAAGATAAAAAGAAATTTAAAGATGGTTCGGTTAAAACACAGATCCGTGTCACCCAGGGCTACCGACCCTATCCAGATTCCCCGCCGAAACAACGCACCATCCAAAGTTTTGGCTACCTCGAAGACCATGAAGACCCCGATGCGTTCTGGAAGGAAGTCCATGCCTGTAATGACTCCCTTAAGAAAAAACGAGACCTGCGTATTGAAATCCCGGTAACGGAAATGATGTATTCGGAAAGAAACCGCCTCCTCAACTACGGCTATAAATTCCTGGAATCCGTGTACCGGCTTTTGGGGATTGACCCCTTTATCATCCAGTATCAGAAAAGGTGCGGTTTCCGGGGTTCTTATTCGCTGGATGAGATCTTCCGTTACCTGGTGATCGACCGCATCCTCTATTCTTCTTCTAAAAGGGACGCCGCCTCCCGGCTGTTGAATTACTACGGGTTGCAAAGCGAATGGGAGCTTCCGGATATTTATAGGGTCTTGGACGGCTTTGATGGTTTTTTCTATCAACTGCAGGCCCACATCAATGAAAAAGTGAAAAACCTGACGGGACGGCAATCTGGTCACAGGCCCTGCGCTTGGACAGAAAGGATTGTCAAAGGAACATCAGCTTACCCCGATCATACAGATGGGGTTATTCATGAATAGGAATGGGATTCCGGTCTGCATGGATGTGTTCTGGGGCAATATGAGCAATTCCGTTACTATGAGAGAAAACCTGGACGGTTTCAAAAAGGAATATGGGGTGGAGAAAACCGTTGTTGTAGCCGACAAAGGAATGAACTGTTCCCACAATATCGACCTTTTGTGCAGCCAGTGGGATGGCTATGTTTTTTCCCAGATCCTGAAAGGGACAAAGGGAAAACGCTATCATAAGGAGCTGTTCAGTCCGGAAGGCTGGCACGCTTCAAAAGACGGAAGTTATAAGTGGGAACTGGCAGAAGAAGAATACACGGGTTATGATATCCATTTTGAAATGCAGGACGGGGAAGAAACAGAAAAAAACCAGGTAAAGCGAAAGAGGAAGGTTCTTCTTTACTGGTCCAGGGCGGACGCGCAAATGGCTGCCCAGAAGCGGGAAGAAAGGCTTGCCCGGGCCAGGAAATCCACAAAAAACAATTCGTATTCGATCGCTCACGTAAAAGACAGGTATATAATGGAACAACAGTATCAAAGGAAACAGGGGAGGTACTGGGGGAGGGACAGATTGCAAAAGTACAGGAAGTGGACGAACAAAAAGCAGAACAGGATGCAAAATTTGACGGATACTTTGCAGTTATCACAAGTGAAATGAAGTATGACGCCGCGAAGATACGGGAAGTGAATCATGGGTTATGGCGGATTGAAGAATCGTTCCGCATTATGAAATCGGATTTAGATGCGCGCCCTATTTATGTGAATACGCGTGTGCATATCCGGGCCCATTTTTTAATCTGTTTCGTATCACTGGCAATCATAAGGATGATCCAGCATCATATGGGAGAAAAGAGACGGTCGGCAGAACGAATTGCCGAGGCCCTGCGGGAGGCGAACTGTCTGACGGAACGGAGAGGATATTTAAAAACTGCGATAAACACACACTGCTGTTACCTGCATTTCTTGTTTCAGAAAAATCATCCCGTATTATTTTGTCTAATACGTTAAAATCTACTCTTGTCATAATAATTCTCATTTGGTATTTTATGGTTTTACTATATGACAAAGCTCACCACAATTCAACATAAATATGATACTCTCGTTTCATCAGCAGAACTGTTAATTGTTGTCTTGAATATCATACTATTTTTTAATGAAATACTATTCACTATGTGATATAATTGACTCATGATATATACGAGGAGGTACATTATGAAAAATAATAAACCTTGGTATGAAAGGATTAACATTTGGATTACCATTATTGCGGGTATATGCACAATATTAGGAATTAGTATATTTGGCAATATATCTTTTGTTGAAGATGTCAACGATAGAGATTCATTTATTAATTCTGAAAACAATGAACAAGAATTTAATAGTGTACAATTAAAGCATACACAACCAGAAGGTAAAGGTGAAACTTTACAAGATGAACCAAATAATTTTAATAATCCATCTCAGCAGTTTGTTAATGAGAAAATTAAAGAAATAACATCCCAACTGGCTTCAATTCAAAATGACAATGATCAACTAAAAAATGAAGTTTCACAATATCAAAATGAAATAAGTAATTTGCAAAATGAATTAGAAAAGATTAAAACTGAATATTCAGAAATAGTAACAGAAAATAATCAATTGCAAAATGAAATTGAACAATATCAAAATGAAATTAAGGAGTTACAATCTAAACCGAATGAATACATAGAAAAATATGAGACAATTCAGGAAGATAATTTTGAAATGGTAAGTATCTTTACGTTTGAAACCTTTAAGGGGAAAGATGGATGGCATGATAGTAAATATTCACAATCATCATTTACTGATACATATGGTAATACATATCCATCGGCATATGAAGCTTCGCATATATGGGAAGAAAGCCACACATATAACAGTCCACCAGTGTATCTGCTTGATGGGAAGTATTCTAAGTGTCAGGGGCAATTTGCATGGCCTAAAGAAAAAAAAGATAAAAAAGGGCGTATTTGGATTGAATTTTATGGAGATGATGAACTTTTGTATAAAACAGAAAAAATAAGTGCGGATGATAGAGCTTTTACGTTTGAATTCGATGTTTCTAATGTACAAAAGCTAAAAATTTGCAGACGAGCTTCAATTCCGTCAATATATGCAATTTATCCATATCTAAATTTAATACACTAGTGTACTGACCGGTTATATTTAGCCAAATAATCCTTCCATACATTGCCACTTTGTGTTACTCTAAAAAGAAATAGCGGTGGCGATTATGGCAAGACCTAAAACTTACATTATTAAGCTCAGTGATGATGAAAGAGCCGCACTTCAAAAGACAATCCGTAGCAAAAAAACTTGTAAAACTGTTTTAAAGCGGTGTCAGATCCTGCTTGAACTGGACGAAGAACAGGGAACAGGGCTTACCCATGCCCAGATTGCCCACACCTATGCAGTCTGCCCTGCCACCATAACAAATATTGTCCCGTCCTATGCCAAAAACGGCATAACGGATATTATCCGCTACAATATCAGCCCAATTCCAGTGCCGCTCTCCGTAAAATGGAAGGACGTGCCGAAGCACGCATTATCCAAATGGCCTGCGGGCCTGTCCCGGAGAATTGTGGACATAATACTACTCCGTCAGGAGCTGGCAGCATGGGAGAGCGACCGCAATGAACATACAGCTTATATCGAATGGCAGTTCACTGCCGATAATGCCAGGACTAAGCTGGCATCTCTCTATCCTAAATTTGGTGTAATTGTGAAAAATAATTAAGCTAAATATAATCCGGTCAGTACACTAGTACATCATCTATTATACTAAATACACTCCTGCAATCAATGACTTTCAGCATCCCTTTTTGTTAAATATTCGGTAGAAAATTATTTTCTACAAGTAGAAACTGTCTTTCGTTGCAATATTAGCAATTTCAATTTTAATTTTTCCGCTAATTTTTTTGATTCTTCTCTACCAAATTCTTTAGCGTCTTCAAAAACAAATACAGCCTTTGGTATTGTATATTTATTATTAGCCAAATCTACTTCATTATAATTGTCACACAGCAATTGCTCTGGCAAATAAGTTCTTGCTATATTATGTCCAAGCTGTGATACCCCTATTATATAATTTTCCCTAAAAAAGAAACATTTATCTAATGAAAACTTAAAATTTTCTAACTGTATTTCCTCATCTACCGTCATATTATCCGAATCGCTCATAAATAAAAGATTTTCTTCATCAATTCCATATACTAATCCATAGTCTCTTTCTTGATAAGTCATTGTATATTCATTGGTTATATAACTTGTATGAATTACCGCATTTCCATATAATACATTATTATATACAAAATCTGCACTTTTATTTGTAGCATAAACTAAAAATTTGAATTTATCGCCTTTTTTATATGTATCACAATCAGTGAGTTCCCCATTCCATATTTCTATTATTTTTTTTACTAATTTATTCTCACAATACATGTAATTTTCACATAAATCAATTATATGTATAAATATATCTTTTCTCTTTTTTAAGTATTTCTCTATATTCAGTTTTCCATTTATATACTCATTTTTACTTTTATCAAACTCTTTTTGCAACTCATCTTCGTGACATTCATAACTTTGAGATAAACATTCAATTTCTTTTTTGATTGATTCTAAAAAATTAACATCTATAAAGCCTCTTTTTCTTAAATATTCTATGTTATTTACAGTAACCTTCACGCGCTCTCGAAGAAATGATAAAGTTATAATCTTTCCCGTAATTTCCTCAAATTTTTCTTCTTCAGATTTAAAATCTATTTTAGATTCAACTTCTTCAAATTCCCTTCTCATGTTTTCAATACAATATACCAATAATAATTTTTTGCTTATTGTGTCCTGATGAATAAAACCCATATATACCTCCCATCTAAATCCTTTTAAAATATAATAGCATAAATTCCACTCCGGTAGTCTTTTTATTCATTTTAATTTCAATTTTTGTGTCATTACTACTAAACGTAAAATGTGCATACCCTGTTTAGACAGCATTTGTTTAGATACGAACGCTAAATAGGGAGCCGGAATCGGCTCCCCGATGTAATCCAATATTCAATTATATGTTTTCGTCTTAATGGGATTAGTCCACCATAGACTAATTTATAATGACAACTCTCATTTCTATAAAACCGTTTATCATTACAACACGCTTATCACAAACGAATAAATCCTTTCATTCCCTGGCGCCACTTTCTGGATATTCCTTTTTTCTTCAAATACATCTCCCTCATCGCTGCAGGTGGATAATCCTGTCCATGGCTCTATGGCGATAAAAGGACCTTCATTAGCGCTTGACCACAAAATCAGATACGGAAAATCCGGGAAGTCAAGCCGAATTCCTTTCTCATGACTTTTGCCGCGCAGGGCAACACTTTTGGAACGAAGTCCATCCAGAATAATAGCGTCTTTTGCAAACAATTCATGGCTCAGGGGCAATGTTTTCTGATTCCGGAAAAATGTTATACGGTGCTCCATATCGATCAGTCCGGTTTCCGTTATCGGAGTCGGAACAGTACAAGTCTCCTCCTTCTCAAAAACAAGTTGGTAATCCGAGTAGGATTCCCCCGGGAACAACGGACAATTAAATCCAGGGTGCCCGCCAATCTGAAACGGCATTTCCCGTTTTCCGCAGTTATGTATGGTATATTCAGTGATAATCCGGTTTTCCGAAAGAATGTAACGGATATCCAGACGGAACGGATAAGGAAATTGCTTTTCCATTTCCAAGCTGCTGTCAATACTGAATAAAATACTTTCCTGGCTTTGCTCCAAGCACGCAAAATCTTTCTTCCTGACAATTCCGTGCCGGGGCATCTCCATAAATTGATTTCCGCCAACTTGTGCCTGATCTTTCCGTAGACTTCCGCAAATCGGAAACAGCACCGGAGCCTGCCCGCTCCAATAAGCAGCATCACCCTGCCATAAATACTCCGTTCCTTCCTTATCCCTAACCCGGATAAACCGGAAAAGTTTTTGCAATTTCTTCAAATTTCAAG
>CANDBT010000071.1 GCA_947383005.1 uncultured bacterium
ATCTCATGTATGATGTTGTCGTAGAACTTGGAAAAATCCCCGAATAATATCCATCCCTCGTTACCATGCAACTTATAGTAACGGCGGAGATGAACCTCGAAACGATCCCTTTGATGCGAAATGCCTCTATCCTTGATGGAAGCGCCGTTGTCATAAATGATATGCTTACGGACTTCCGGGAGAAGAACCTCATCGCATAAGACGTGCCGTACAATCCGGTCACGGATACGAATGCTCGTAATAGGCCTGACCCGGCCTCTTTCGGACAGCGAGAACTCCTCAGCCGGTCCATTTTGAAGTGTACGGTTGAGAAGGTCATCCTGTATGGCAATAAGATACCGCAGGAAGTTTATCATGAACTTCTGGGTAGTCTCCTTCCATTTGCTGCCCTTAATCGAGGCCTTGTAAGCCTTATACAAGTTGTTAGCGTCACAGACTATCTCCTCATACGTCATAAGATTATTCACCGTTATAGCAATACTTACCGTAGTAAATTGCGTCCGGCTTTGCTATTTATCCTTGATGGAAAGGACAACATCTCCTTCTCTGTTGGTTAGGCAGAGAATCCGGACGAACCCCATTAGAGTTCGACGCGTTGTTGTAGTTCGTATTGCCATTGTTGTTCACATTAGCGAAATTCGTCCCAGAAACGACGCAAAATTAGATGTTACCCTGCTGCACGTATGACTTAATTTTGTTGTCCCGCTGACGCCACTTCTTTATCAAACCGATTTCTCGGTCGATAGCTTTTACATACCTGCCATAAACATTCAGGTCCACCTCAAAGGTTTCCACAACACGCTGCAGTTCCTTGATGATCTGCTCGCAGTTCACGATGGCTGAGGACTGGTAATCTCTCCGCGTTTCATATTCCCTCATGGTAGTCGGATAGATGCTGTTGGCAGCTCTGACATTATTAGTCATGAGCGTTGCCAGATGATCGATTTCCTTTTTATGAGTCTGCATCAGATAACGATATTTACTGAAATCCTCAACGTCATCTTTTCCATAGGCATAACGAAGCTGGACGAAATGTTCCAAATCTTTTACTCCAAAGTTTCTCTGCATGAATTCCCGCAGCATGTTGTGTAATTCCGTCGAGAACGTGATGGGCTCAAACTTTGACTCTGTCCGGTCACTTACCAAGACACTCATCAATACTCCTTGCCGACGATTTCCTGGAATTCCGCCTCAGTAATCCAGCCCATCTTTACGGCGTTACGGACGCGGGTCTCATCCCACATCTTCATATCATAGTAACGCTTTACTTTCTGATAATTCTTGCTATGTTCCATGGTGTTCCTCCTTCTTTCAGTCTTCTTTCTCTTAGATCTCCACGCCGGCCATCATTGCGACATACTCGATATCGGACTGCATTTTGATTTTTTCCAATTCCGTTGATGAGAGATCGCGCAGAACGAACCAGTAATCTTCCCCGACAGGAGTAATCTGAACCAGCTCCATGTGCTCATGAATTTCTTCATTCTCCCCATCGTTAATAGTTATAGGAGAGCAGTTTCCCTCAAAACTCATTGCATCAATGGGTGTTTTGGAAATGAAGTTGTTTCCGTTGATTCTAAGATTTCCGATCTCGGTTCCGTCAGCAAGGGTTATCTTATAGATTTTCTCATCCATTTCTATCGTTCCTTTCTTTTTTTTTTAACATGTTTTTCAGTTACCTGCATATGGTTTCGGCCGGGGCACAAGGCCCCCATATTATCTAACCAACAACACCGAAGACCGGACGAACCCCACTAGAGGTCGACGCGCCGTGGTAGCCCGGACTGCCACTGGTGTCCACACGAGCGAAATACGTCCCAGAAACGACGTCTCTCAGCCACTGATTCTCTCTGTGAGGATTGATGAATCTCGGATAGATTTGCATCAATGCCAACTGTGTTTTGTCGATTGTATAGCGGTAAGGAATCGTTGTTCCGTCCCCAGCAGGCGTATGCACATAACTTCCGTACATCATAATCTCGTTCGGCAGCTCAATCTTGGAGTCATACCACGCTCCTGCTGATGAATACCCATTGCTAACCGCATTCACCAATAATTCTCTGTGATTCAGGATATTAGCGGCGCCAAAAGCCGCTTCCACCAGAGTCTTCGCATTCCCAAGATTTGTTGTATACATCTTAGAACCCACATAACCTCCAGTGGTAATATTCGTATCATTCATTGGCGCATTATACAATGCGGTATCCGGCATAATAACCAGATGAGGTGTTGTGCAGGAAGTATCCCCACAATTCAGCCAATAATTGATGTCAACAATTCTCCAGATTCTATCCCCGATAGTCCAGTAATCTCCAATAAAGAACCCTTTGAATGTACCTGCTTTAATCTCATTCTTCTGAGCCGTTGTCAGAGCGGGACCAAGATTCTTTCCACGGAAAATCTTTCTCCTCATTTCTACAGTAGCAAATTCATCAAGAACCGCGAACAGTACATCATTGGCTGCGATAGCCTTATTTCCGGCAGATGTTCCCACAAGAATCTTATCGTTAGCTGATAATGCATTGATCTGCGGCAGTTCGGAAAGATTGACTCCTGACATAAACTGCTCAGAATCAAGCAGGCCAATCAAAGCCTTCGCAAGATCTCCTGCCAGGATTCCTTTTGTGCCGCTTTCTCCGTCAATAAGAAAAACATTGTCGGTTGAAAGTTTCTGCACCTTCTCATAATCTACGATTTTCATATTGTTCCTCCTTAAATCATTTCGTTACAAATATAACTCTGGCATCAATCGGATTTCCGTCGCTGTCCAGAATAAGTTCGCTTGAATGGGTACGACCAATCACCGGATCAATATCGCTGTCAAGAACATCTTTATTTGAAGAGTCCTGTACAGAGGCATATGTTCTGTACCCGCTATCATAAAGTTTATGGTATACGGCATACTCCGTTGAAAGAACTTCGGAGAACACTTCCAAGACTTTTGTCCGCTTTTGGAGTTCCAAAATCTCTTTTGCCATATTAGCGGCGACGTCGCTTGAAAGCATCGCCTGAAGATTTTGAAACCAGGTTATAAAATCGGTTTGGCTCTGATCCCTCCAGTCAGCCATTTCAGCGGTATATTCATTGACGTATCCGTAAAACCACTGTTCCCATTGCTGTTTCCAAAAAGCATTCGTGCGTTCCATATCCAATGTCTGGGAGTTAAACCAATCAGTCCATTGCTTTTCCCATGCAAGATACGCCTCCTGAATCTCCGTTGTCTGTGCCAAAAACCAAGTTGCCCACTGTTCTTTCCAGAAGATATTGGTTCGTTCCATATCGGCCACTTGCTTTGCATAGTATTCCTCCCACTGATCGCCCCACTGTGCAATAAGGTCATCAATATTGATGGTGTCAATAATTCCGGTAACGAACGGCGTCGCTGATGTCCCCACCATGTTGGTGATGTTAGCCTGCCGGATTTCTGTGACACCAGATCCCACATATATGTATGCCAATGGATACTGGTGTACAGCGCTCGTATTGATCATCAACGGTCTTACAGGATTCGTAGCAGGTGTGCCTTTTACTACTTTGATTGTATTTTCGCGAACCGCTTCCTCTGCATTCACTTCCAAAATCACAGCGTCAATTCGGTTAAGGATTATCTCAGATAATGGTATCTCAATCGGAAGCAGAGAATCGTTCAAAGTCCATGTATGATTGAACCAGGCTCGTCCTACTCCAACTGTAACCATCATTCCGGAATTTGACTTTACGACCATGTGATCGCCAATCGACATATAAATGCCATCGCTGATAATTCCGTCAAAAATACTTGATATCTGGATTGAATTGTATCGGCGGTCATGGTTCTTCGCATTGTAAAATCCATACGTTACACTCATTTGCAGAACCTCCTATTCCACTACACTGAAAGTCGGATATGTTTCATAGCCAGTGGTGTCCTGTGCCCTGACAATTTCAATTACCCGAACTTTTGATTCTATTCCATACTCATTAACAATCTGAACAATATCCCCCTTATAAAAATCCTTACCATAAACAAAGGTTTGTGTGGATTCTACCTGCCCTTCAAACGACTTAGTGAATGGATGCTCTGAAAGCTTCTCTCTTCCTCTTTGGTCTAACTGGGCATTGTATTCTGCATCTGACAATTTCCCATCCTGTGTTTCGGACTGCACATCTCTGGCGTCCGTATAAACCTCTCTCCGGTTTAAATCCTTTCCCGTCCCGACAATTCTTGTACGCCTGGTTGTGCCTTCATCTTCTCCCGCTACCAGAGTCACATTTTTCAATGTTTTCTTTGACTCCAGGTAATTGCTGTTAATGATGTTTTCAAACCTGGGGGAAAATATAACGTAAGGGTTGACCGACTGGTCGTAAGAACGGTCCGCTCCTGAATAGAGCATAAAGACGAACTGATTTTGTTCATTAAGCGTAATCTGGAATCCCAAATTGTACGCTTTGCAGATTGTTTCAATGGTTTCATAAAGATTGTCTCCGGTATATTGGGCTCGTATGGACAACCCTGTTACATGTGGATCTTGTGAATCTTGAAATACAAATCCGGCAATCTTCCGATCCCCAATAGCTGGAGAGATAACATTCTCCGTGATCAACTTTTTAATCCCATTTTGAAGATTTCCGTTAAGTACTGTCTGCTGCCAGATAATGCGACGATCCAGTATAGATTCCAATGAACGACCGGATATTGTTAAATGTCCTCCTGTTTCTACTTCTGTGCTAATCTGAACTTCCTCAACAATCATTACCTGATCCGAATCTTTCAGCCATGCATAATAATCTTGCTTGACGGTTCTCATAAGTTCAGCATTTGCCGGCGTGTAAATCTCAAAGTCCCCAAAGCCATGATACCTCTCAGTCCAGATTAGAGACTCGAAAGCATCAATCAGGCAGACCTGTTGGAACTTTTCGTCCATAATCAATACTTCCATGGTCTATACTCCTTCATAAATGATTCTGTTTTCAATCTTGAACTGTAGGTTTTCCGAACCGTATTCTGCCACATAGGCAAAAATATTGTCCCCTTTCGATAGCTGGAACCAGTCGGAACCTTTATCAAGGCAGTTGAGAATATTGGTATATCGCCCTGTCCTTAGCAGCCGGATTGACTTCTCGCCTCGAACAGTCGTGATGATGATATCGTCACCAGATATGATTCCAGAGCCAGTCAAAGCTTCCAGTTTGTCTGTATCGATCCGCATCACTTCTCTGGTGCCGGTATTATAGATCGTGATATTCCTTGCTTCTCCGATAGCGTGGATTGTAATCGTTACTCCGATTTCAGCATCTCCGTCATAATAGACTGAGCGTTCCGTCTGATTCTCTATAGAACCAAATTCTATCAAATCCTCGTCAAGTGAGTTGTTGTCGAACTCAAACTCAAAAAGTGGCTCCACGCCATAGAAGATGGTTACATTATTTCCGTTTTCTCCGGCCGAATAAAAATATGGGTCCGGACATACGATTGAAATCTGGCTGGTCTCCTGCTCACTGAAAATATTGGGTTCGTTAGATTCAACATACCCTTTTGTCTTGACGATACGATTATCCGTTTCAACAAGGAATTCAAGAAATTTCTTAATCGGAAAATACTTGTATGTTGTCTGTCTCGCATCTTCAATCCTTGGAGCCTCGGCAAAGTATAACTGCATGACGATATTTCGTTCTTCCAGTCTCGCCGAGTTATACAGCGAGCCGTCATTTGTTGCCAGATTTGTAGTATTGATGTCGGCCTTAGCAGGACCAAGACCTTCTATGCTTTTGATAAGCAAACCATGTTCCGGTTCATCATCCGCAAGGTTGATCTTGATCCATTCACCAAGGTAGTTCGTTACTGTTACTGATTTAATCATGTGCTACTCACCGCTCCTTTCATCGCCGCAAACTGGTTTCTTGTCTGCCTGTAAATATCTTTTCTGGACAAGGCTTTCGGCGAGTAGTTGTTCTGCACGAAATTGAAGCTGTTCGATGCAGGTTGTTGATAGTTACTTGAATGAATTTCTGAGACAGACGAACCAACTTTATTGCTCCTGGTCACGGCCAGTGCTTTATCATATGAAGCTGACATATTCAATCCC
The DNA here is from genome assembly GCA_947383005.1 of uncultured bacterium. Classification (GTDB taxonomy): domain Bacteria; phylum Bacillota; class Clostridia; order Lachnospirales; family Lachnospiraceae; genus Brotaphodocola. The sequence goes on from CANDBT010000071.1 coordinate 6,066, forward strand.
TTAGAAAACAAAGAATTGATTTCCTGTACGCCATTTTGAACATTCGTCATGTCCAGTACCGGCCGGATGGTCGGCTCTGAATCCATCTCATTGTTTACGATGTCAGATATATGGCTGATGGCAGATTTCATTGAGTCTATGGTCTCTCTGCCAAGATCCGTGCCAGCGGCGCCAACACGGCTTAAGTATGCCCGGATGCCGTTTATCATTCCAAGATCCACATTCTCACCGATTTTAAAGAAAACCTTCGATGGTGAATGTTCGTCAAGTTCTTTCTTGGCTTCCCGCACTGCTCTTTTCGCCGCATCTATTGCCGCATCTGCAATCTCATTGATTTTGCTTCTGATTCCATCTGCCAAGCCTTGAGCAGCATTCGCTCCGACCCCTCTTAGCTCATCGGCTGAAAGACCGTTTCTGAATGCGTTCATAGTAGCGCTGCATACTGCTCTGGCGGCTTCTTCAGATGTGCTCTGCCTGCTTTTAATCCCATTAGCCAAAGCCTGGACAAGATTTTCGCCAAGCGTCTGGAATGTGGCAGTTGGTAATTCCGACCTGAATTTTGCAACCAGCGCAACACAAAGGTTTCTTGCCGTTGCCAATAGCAGCTCTCTCTTAGCATTCATTCCATTGATAATAGCCTGGATTACATTTTGGCCAATCGTGTTGAATGTGGCACTCGGCAATGATGTCCTGAACTGCTGAATCAACGCTGTACAATGGTTTCTCGCCGTGCTCAATAAAAGAGCCCTTTTCGCATTCAGACCGTTAATCAGTCCCTGCATAACATTTGTTTGGCCAATCGTGTTGAATGTGGCACTCGGCAACCCGACCCTCGTTGTTTGTATCAAGGTCGTGCACATACCACTTATGGCGGATATTGCAAGGGGCTTTTGAGTATTGATTCCGCTGATTAAGCCGGTTCCGAGACTTTGCCCCGCAGTAGTACCTGATGCCGTCAAAGTGCCTACCTGAGCTTGCATTGTAGATGTAACTGTTGTCAATAAAGCAGTCACTCCCTGCTGCACTTTCTCATTAGCATTCGTAAAAGCCTGAATAAATCCATCGATGCCATTGTTTCCCATGGTCGTTAGATCGCTTGCGAATTTAGTCATTCCTGAAGTATCTACCCCAGATATGCCATTTGCCATGTCCACAAGTTTACCAAGTTCCACTATCACAGCATCAAGAAGCGCCGTATCAATCCCGGAAATGGAATTATAATAACCGGCAAACGACTGTCCGAACTTTTCCAGGCTCTGTCCGAACTTTCCGATATCGTTGTCGCCAGTAAACCAGCTCACAAGCCCTCCTGTATTCGGAAGGTTATTCGCCAGTTCGCTAAGTGCTTTCGCCGCATTGGCTGACGCCGTGACCACAGTAGGCTGTACGCCTGCTACATCCTGGGCATACTTGGCTATATGAGGGCCAAATTTTTCCAGTTCCTCGCCAAACTCCGAAATCGTATTGTCACCCATGATCAGCGCTGCCAAGCCACCAGAATTAGGCAGAGTTGATGCCATATCCGATAGAACCTGCGCCGCCTGAGCTGATGCTTTTACTGCCGCAGGGTCAACCCCATTGACATCTTTTGCGTACTTGCTGATGTGCGGTCCGAACTTCTCCAACTCTTCGCCGAATGCCGAGAGCGTATTATCGCCCATAATTTTAGCAGCTAACCCTCCTGAGTTCGGAAGTGTCGCTGCCATATCAGCCATCATTTGTGCTGCTTCTGCCGAAGCTTTAACTGCGGCTGAATCCAGCCCTTTTACCTGATCCCCATATTTTTTAATATAAGGACCAAACTTTTCTAACTCTGCCCCAAAATCGGACAGATTGTTCTCTCCGAATATCTTACCGGCAAGCCCTCCACTATTGGGAAGTTTTGATGCCATTTCAGCCAGAGCAAGTGCCGCATTAGAAGAAGCGGTTATTACTTCCGGATTGATACCGGCAATCTCATCAGAATATCTCTTGAAATATGGCCCGAATTCCGCCAGTTCCTCGCCAAACTTTACAAGGCTGGTTCCTCCGGTAAACCATTTGGTCAGCCCGTCCAAAATATTTGCTGCTGTCAAAAGCAGAATCGTCTGTGCAAGAGCATTGACGCCCTGTAGCATAGCCGGGTCAATCTTCTTTGCTCCTTCGATGAATCCCTGGGCATTAGACATAAAATCAGTCAAGTCCTGACCAATCTGTGGGAACTGTGCCGAGATGCCGCCCAAAAATCCTCCGACAATACCCCCGACAAATTTCCCAATAGCCGTACCTACGCCTTGTAATAAATCCCCTCCTTCTCCAATCAGCCACTTCAGGCCTGGAAGCTGCGCCAATGCTCCAACGGCAGCGAGAACCAAAGCCATCTCGGCAATCACTACTCCCATACCAAGAACGCCCGCCATAGCCCCGGGTATCAGACCCGCAACGGCAGAAAGCGCAAGCATAATAGCCGAAAGCAAACCGATACCAACAATGCCTTCCAAAAGAACGTTGGTGTCAATCCCTTTCAAGGCATCCACAACGCCCTTAAAGAACGCACCGATCAAGTTCACAGCTGCTTTAATCAGTTCTGGAAGCCTCGCCGCAATCGCGTTGATGACCCCAATCAGGAAGTCCATCAGATAAGTCACTATGTTAGGTCCATGCTCCGCTAAGGATTTCAGTACCTCCTCGATCAATGTAAGTACGCCCTCCGCAATCGGTGGAGCGCATTCGACTATCACATCCACTATCGCAAGAATAATCGCTTTCACCGCCCCGGCAATAGCCGTAGCACTGTTTGCAATAATCCCGAGCACGCCGACAATCAGAATTTCTAAGGCGGCCACCAATGCTGTTACTCCAGCCACACCGGAAACCGCCAGAGAAGCCAGCCCCGCTGAGAATGCCAATATTCCAACGCCGCAAGCTGCGACTGCTACACCAAGCAATGCTAACGCCCCGGATAAACCAAGAATTGCAGGAACCATAGGCCCGAGCACTGCCCCAGCAATACCCAAAACCGTAAATGCTCCAGCCAGAGCCAGAAGCCCTTTTCCAATCTCTGCCAAACTCATCGAGCCAAGGGATTTCAATACCGGAGTAAAGACAGCAAGCGCCGCTGACATAACCAACATTGCTGATGCTCCCCCGAGAGTCCCCTTCATAGCATTGAGCGCTACTGCCAGAATCGTCATGGAACCGGCGAGAACAACCATGCCTTTTCCAATCTCTTCCCATTTCATTCCGCCGGCATCCTGAATAACACTGCCGATGATTTTAAGCGCCGCTGCGACTTCGAGCAGTCCAAGCCCAATGCCGACCATGTTCTTAGGCATAAGGTTTACAGCTACTGCTACGGCAGCCAATGCACCGCCAATTCCAATTAATCCTTTTCCAATCGTTTCAATGGACAGCGACCCGATATCTTTAATCGCTTTCCCAAATATCAACATGGCTGCTCCGATAACGGTCAAAGCCGTTGCACTGGAAAGAATATGTTTCGCTTTTCCAGCAATTACCGAGAAGCCTGCCACTTCTGCAAGGATAACACCGACACCAGTCAGCCCTTTCTTTATTGTTTCAATGTCCATCGACCCGAAACCAGAAACCGACTTTTCCAAAATCAGAAGTGCCGCCGACAATTCAATGATTGCAAGTCCCTGTGTCGCTTTGAAATTTCCAAACTTTGAAGCAACCATGAATGCGGCAAGCTCCGCCATGAGTACGCCGACACCAACAAGCCCTTTTGTCAGCTTATCTGTATCTAGCGCTCCCAGTTTCCCGACAGCATTTGCCAGAATATTAATTGCTTCGGCAAACAGTATCATTGAGACCGCACTTGTCTTTATCTTCCCGCCCCATTTTGAAAGTGCCAAGGAAGCCGCCACCATCTCTCCGATCAGAACTGTTATACCGACAAGAGCTCCGGCCAATTTATCCGAATCGATACTCGCAATCTTCTTAAGAGCTGACGCAAGCACAAGAATAGCAGCTGACATTTCAATCATCGCCATCCCAAACTTATTCAGACCTTTCTGCCCGCTCAATGTTTTATCAAACAACGCCATAGATGCGGCCAATTCGGCAAAGAGGATGCTGATAGAAGCTAATGCCCCTCCCAGTTTATCCGAATCGATCAATGACAACACCAAAAGTGAACCGGCAAGAACCGCAATGGAACCGGCAATCTTCATCAGTATATCCGCTTTCAGACTTGCCTGGAAATCCGCAAGGGTTTCTTTTGCTCCATTGATAGCGCCTTTGAATCCCTCTATAATACCAGCAAACCCGCCAATAGCATCATCAGCAGTGCTTTCTAATCCGGTAAGGTTCTTGATGAATTTCATGATGCCTACACCAATACCGGTGACAATACCCCCGTTCAATAGGTCAATCAGCGAATCAAATCCTTCGCCGCGCAATGCTTTCATAATTCCGTCAATTACTTTTCCGAGAGCATCGACAATGATTCCACCCAGATTCGCCAGAACAGGAGCTGATGCCTTGAATGCGTCAACCAATTTTCCCATCGCTTCCTTTGCGACTTCACCTATTTTTTTGAACGGCTCGATTCTTGCTTTCAGTTTATCTGCCACGCTCATAAGTCCCGATGTATCCGGAACATTGAAATGCGTTTCTGCAAATTTCTTGATTGCCACAACAGTGCCATCGATATGCCCTTTTACCGATTTGAGGATTGGACTGACTTTATCGTGGAATTTCTGTATTGTCTGGTTAAAAACATCGCTCTTCTTTGCTGCTTGGTCCAGGGATACAAGCCATTCCCCGATTTTTCCGGTTACGCTCAAAACCCCTGAGCCGAGACTTCCAAGCCCTTTTGTCATCGGAAATACTGCTTTAACGAGCGCTCCAATTCCCTGTTTCACAAGATCCAAAACCGCGAACAGACCCTTGAAAGTATTTTTCAGGTTTTGGGAATCTTTATCGCTTAATTTCAAATGCGATGTAAACTCTTTTAGACCTTTGGTAAGGTTTATAAGCTGTTCCGATGTTGTTGCTGGAAAAATTTCACGGAACGCCTCACCAACCGGTTTAACTACACTCATCAGGCCACTGAATGCATTTTGAACGGACTCGATAAGAGCTTGCCTCCCGCCCAAATCTTTCCAACCCTGGAGCATATCGTTCCTGGCTTTCGATGATTGGTCGATGAATCCGCCGACAACCTGGCTTACAGAAGTCCATAATACTTTGGCCTCTTCCAAATCGCCAAATAAAATCTCAAATGTCTGCGCCCATCCGGAACCTGCTGCTTCTTTCAGCGTATCCATCAGCTGGCTGAATGTTTTTACATCCTGTGCTGAGTCAAATGCTTTCTGCCCAAGCTCTTCGATAGCCTTAATCTGCTCTTCGGTATATCCGATACCCCGGAGTTTTTCCTCATATGCCTTCTTCTCCGCAGCGGTCATTTCCCGCACATCCGTTGCATAATTACCCAACGTCTGTACAAGAACATCAGTGGTCATCCATTGCGAGGAAAGAGAATCATTAAACATGCTCGTTGCTGTGAACAAGTCAGATATCTTCCCCTGCGCATCCGTTGTTGTTGACTGATATTTATCGCCGACTTTGACAACGGTTCCCATTGCAAGGGCTGTGTCCAACAATGACTGTTTGAACTCCACAGTAGCCATGTTAGCATTTTCAATGGACTTCCAGTCTATCAGCTTGACCGCTCCTGAAGATAACGCCTGGGCAAAATTGTACATAGCCCTTGAAGCTTCGTTCGCATTTGCTCCTGAAACCGCCGCTTCATTACTGATACCCTTAATCGCCTTTACCGCATCATCAAGAGAAACTCCTGCATTTGTAAATTTTCCAATGCTCGAAGTCATATCAGAAAACGAATAAATGGTTTTATCCGAATAGGTATTCAGTTCTTCAAGGTAGCCATTTACTGTCTTGATATCCGCCCCCGTACTTGCCATGATAGTTTGCACGGACCCCATTTTGAGTTCATACTCCGCAAATCCCTGATGAATCGATTCAAGAGTAAACGAATCCACGAGCTTCTTTCCGGCGTTGAACACCGAGTTTGTGATATTCGCCAACGCTGTGATTGCGACCACTTCAAGCGCCGAGAACCTGCTCTTAACAGTTTCCACCGCACTGCTCAGCCCTGATATGTTAATCCCTTTTACCGCTTTATCAACATCTTCGAGACCCTTTGTCGCTCCGTCGAGCTTCAGGGAATGTTTAAGCTTGTCGAGCGTACCCATAGTAGTCTGTACGCCCTTCTCGAACTGCTGATTGTCAAACCGCATCTCGACAATGCGTTTTTCTACAGACTTACTCATAGATTCGTTACCTCCCTCCAAGCTTCATTCGCCATCTTATCGAAAATTGGCTGTATGGCCGGATTGATGTAATCTCTTCCTGCCACGTATCCGCCACCTTTTGTTCCATGCCCATACTGTAAAATGATTGCAATATTCACACCATTGCTTATATTGGAATTGGTGAATGCGATTGTTGTTTCTTTTCCGTCATGGGTTATCTCATAGTCCCAGGAATCAGCTGTCAAACCACTATCCTTTGGCGTTGCAGAGGCGAGAGCCGCAACCCCCGCCTGCCCATAACGCTCCAGCACGTTGAGATAATCCGGCTTCAAAAGAGAATTTAAAAACTTCTCCGTTTTGGAGAAGTCACCTTTATGCCGGAACGTTATGCCGCTCATGATCTACACCCTTTCTGTAATATCCAAAGAAATCCATCCGTCTCTGTCATCCGCATAGGACTTCAAAAGCCCCCATCCAGAATCCGATCCCTCCCCGGGCTGTACTTCTACAATCGTAAAGACTCCGATTCCAGTGTACTTCCCTGTCTTGGAATGATTAGTTCCCGGACCCTTTCTGATGTTCAGATAGGAAGTATTTACCTTTACCAAAAACGGTTCAAAAGAACCTGCCGATGAATATAAAGTCCGTCCGTTTTCATCGAACACGCTATAGCCAGAGTTCTCATCCGCACATGCCTTTGCATATTCCATAACCTTGAATGCCCCCTTCTGAGAGGCAGCATCGTCCCAGGTCTTTCGCACCCGATACCACACTTCGGGTTCAGGCTGTTCGGCAGGCGATGTTCCTTCTGTTACAGAAAGGATGCCGTTAAGGATAGTTAAGATTTTCCCTCCATATCCGCCACCGGCTGCCCATCCGGCCCCCTGCGGGTTCTCCTGCTGCCCAAGCCATTCCACATACTCTGCGCATCCACGCTTAACATACTGGAATCGGGAATCGATGCAATCTTCGTTCAATGGCTCCATCGAAGCATAGGCTTTCAAATGCTGAATCTGCGCACGGATTCCCATCTGCGGCGTGTCAAAGGAATTTCCTTTCATACCGTTGGCAGTCACTCCCATGCCACAGAAATTGTTCTGGTCAAGAGTCACCGCCGATCCGGAAAATCCGAAATTACCCGTTTCCAGACACGACTGGGCAAACGCGACATCCCCACGGACACCCTCCGCTTGTCCCTCGGATAAATAGAACGGAATCATGTCAACCACAGATTGTGGCACATCCGGGTTCTTCCCCTTGATATAGGAAGCCATCTGCTCAACTGTCGCCAATGCAGCTCCCATAATCTTGGTTCCGCCCTCTACGGTTTCCGAAACTGCAGCGCCCATCGCATCTTTTACCGCTTTACGAAAACCGTCCATTGTATATCCGGTTCCGAGCTGTGACCACAGATGTTCCGGGTCTCCATGATTTGAAGCAATCCCCCGGTCATGGCCTTCCTTATGGGAAATCACCACCCCATCCGCCAACGGGTCAAGACCAAACTTTTTGCAGAGCATGGCGAATAGTTCCACGGCAGCCTCATAGGTACGCTTTGCCACGGCTTTGGCGGCATTCGGATCAGCGCAGGTAAAATTTGCCCCGCCCGTATACTTGATGCAGGCCGGCTCGCACATCTCTACGCCGATATGGCTGTTGTTCCCGCTCCCTTTGGAGCCGCTTCCACAATGCCATCCCCGATGATCCCAGGGCAGTGTCTGATATACGGTCCCGTCATTTCCATCGATGAACCCGTGGACACAGGAATTGTTGTGAGACGGACTGTTCCAACTGTTGATGAACGTTGATGCTTTTGGCTGTGGACAACCTACGGAATGAAGCATCAGTCCGGTTACTTTGATTTTCTTTCCTGCTGTATAGCAGGGGTTCCGACTTAAAATAGATTCCACCAATTTCATAACCTATTTCCTCCCTTTTGATTTATGTGCTTTTCTTCTGGCAGCATTTATCGCCGCAGTCCTCTTGGTAATCTCTTTCTGGGAAAGTTTCTCCGGAGGCGCATTCTTCACGTTGCAGACCCTTATCAGCGTCAGGAGCCTGTTCAGATGCCATTTCTGACACTCGAACGGAATATTAAGAGCAATCATCCAGTAATAAATCAACTCCGCCGTGACCGCTTCCTGACTGGTGTTTCCCTTCTCCTCTTTCGAGAACCAGGTCGCCGTCATCGAATCGTCAATGTAATCAGAAACCTGACCCATTATTTCATTGGTAATAAAACCATAGACCGATGGGTCAACATTCTGTGTCAATGTCATGCAGCGTATATAGTCCACCGTTTCCTCCACCGTTTTATCCCCTTTTCCAAGGAACGGCTTATGCCATTTGGATTCCCATTTTGAAAGGGAGACCAGAGAATGCTCAAGCTGCAGAGTTGTGCCTTTGGTACTGACGAATTCCTCTTTTCCTTCGTCCCAGAATTCCTGACCGGGTATCGTAATCTTAAGCATTTCTCCAATCACCCTCCTTCATAGACTTAAGCGGTAGGCGGAGTGACCCCTGCTATGGGCGCCTGGCCGGGAAGCGCGGTGATGTTCTGCCCAGCCTTAGCTTTTGTTTTGGGCATAATCCCGTTGACGAACTCCGCAGCCTTATTCGCATCGTGGGCCAATTCCATGAAGATGTCGGAATATGCAATGGTGGAAGCGAATTCCTCGCGAACCTTATCGTTCTTAACGAACTGTCTGCCGTCCAGGCTCTTTACACCATAGGCCATGATCACGATCTTCTTGAAATACTCGATAATCTGTTTCTGGTCATCCTCCTTGATGATCTTCTCCAGCAGCTGGGACAACCCGCCGTTCATGGAATATTCAAGCTCCGTCAGCTCGGCCTCCGTCAGGTTGAAATAAAAATCCTCCGTCCTCTGCTGGCCATCGAAATCATAGTAGGTATGGGTTTTCTTTAACATAATTTTCTCCTTTCCATTTGCACATAAAAAACGGAGCCGCACTTCATCTATCTGTGAGCAGCCCCGTTATACATGTTTCGTTATTCAGTTTGCTGTTACGATCTTAACCTGCCTCATTGAAGAACCGAATTACCTCATCCGGCAGAGGCAGCCGTGCCTCGACGGGTTCCGCTGTCGCCTCATAGTAGGTTTTGGCACTGTCAAAAGCCGTATCGGAAGTTTCTGCATACTCGCCGTCCACCAGCTCATAATATTTCTTTCCAGAGCTGAAATCGGTATCGGTAGTTACAGAAAATTCGCCGTCCTTTCCATAAAGGATTTCCTCAAATGCCGCCAGCTTCTCCGGATCGACCCTTGTGGAATCAATCTGTAAATGTGCTGTCGGTTTGTAGACCTTTCCAGTCTTCGGATTGATCATGTTAATCACTACCGGTGTGGTGGACACTGACCAGCTGAGCTGAACAGCCTCCGGGCTCTCATTCACGGTATTGCGGGCTCTCTCCGACGGTGCCGCTTTCCCGTTGTACACCAGATGGATCTTATAACCGTAGTCCGTGTCATCCACATCGTTGCCGATCAGAGTCCGATAAGATAATCCAAACATCTTTCTTGTCTGCTGACCGATATTTACTCCGGGGGCCACTTCCGCTGAACCGTCGCATTCATCAAATTCCACGGGAGAGAAGTATGCCTCGATGGTCGCCGCAAACTTCTCAGCGGAAACCAGATTCAGGTATTCAATGTTATCCGCATACTGCGGTGTCGACTCTGCCCCGGAAGGGCTCTCGTTTACATTGATCAGACCGTCCCAGGCTACGCCTTTCGGATAAGATGCCTTTACGGCGGGGTAAAGAACGCCATGATCCACGCCAGTTTCATAGAGACGCTTACCGACTTCGTCCCACTTAATTTTACTCATGAATTGCTACCTCCTTAAAAATATAGTGTGAAGACATCGTGATTGAGATTATCTGCCTCGAAATGGGTGTCAAGCTTGCAATATCCCAATTCCAGCAGCTTGCCAGGAATCTCGGAATCCGGGTCTTCGTCGATGTATGTTACCGTATACTGATTATGTTTACGGTATATCTTGTTGTTTGCTGAATCGGCACGGATGCCGCTCCGTTCATATACGATACATGGATAGTCGAGGCTCTTCGACTCAGGGGGCTGAAAATATACGTTGCAGTTTCCAAGAATCCCCTCAAACAGCTCCTGTAGCTTTTCCCTCGGTTTTGCCACCGTTATACACACCCCCTATCGTCAATATCAGCCTGGGGTACTGGACTTCCACTCTTGCGATCTTCCATTTCGCCCCCATAAACTCAACGTACCGCATGGAGTGAAAATTCTGCCTGGCATATGGATCGGCTACAATGCTGATTTCGTTGGCGATATTAAGATTGTCATTCACCTGCCCGGCAGATTCGTACTGGCGCGAATTCCGAATCAAATCCCCGAAATACGGTTTTTCAGTTATCTTCGGTCTCCATACGCCCGGCTTCGTTTCCACCGTCTCAGCGTAGCCGATTTTTCCATAAAACTTTGCCATTTTGAATTTCTCCTCCGATCTTTATCCCTGCTCCTCTACCGGCTCCTCAATGGCGATGGCAGAATACACCCTGGTCAGTGCGCCGGAGCATCTGGTCTCCAGCAGGGACTTCTCCTGGTTAAAATCAATGTCGAACTGGGTGAAGTGAGTTACTTCGCCACCCTTAGTCGCACCCAGGGAATAGTCTGCCAGATTCGCGATGATACCCAGCAATTTCTTCGTCTTGTTTTCGGACGTGGTCCGGGTCTTTCCCTCGAACTGTTCTGCCGTCACAATCTCTCCCACATTCAAGGAAGAGGCCAGCTCCGCCTTAGACGAATAAATCCGTCTTCCGTTCATATCTCTTGCCAGCAGCATGACATTCAGCATATGGGGCGTGCAGAAGAAATCGGGGGTGCCGGTGCCCTTGTACTTTTCTCTTGCATACAGGACGGTATTGATGAGTGCCTCGGCCAGGATGTAGTTGAGTCCGAAACTTACCCCGGTGTTCGTCCCCTGAAGCTCTTTCTTCGCTGCTTCCACGTCCAGATCCACGTGCAGAGTATACAGATCGTCATCGAGCCAGATAGGTCTGATGTGCTCCGGCGAAATCTTATCCGCATCGCCCTCATCGCGGCCGTCTCCCAGCATGATTGCCGTGGCCAGTTCTTCGTTCAGCATCATCCTGTCGATGTTGTACAGGTACTGCACATAGTCGAGATCCGTGATATCCACGATGTCATCTCTATGCAGGGCGTTCTTTACATACACCGTCTGGGGGTCGGTGGTTCTTCTGACCAGCTTGAAGTTTCCGGTCAGCTTCTTCTCCTTGCCTTTCTCGTATCCCTTTGCCCTCAGGGCATCGATATTGCGGATGTCCACCTGCCCAGTCCTGATTCTGGAAATGGGGCTCTTGTGCACTTTCCTCATGACAACGGAAATCCACCCCTGGTCACTGGTAATCAGCTCCGGAGCGCCGGGTCTCACATCCTTGTACTCGGGGAACAACAGGGTGACATTTCCGTAACCGGTCTGTACAAACCCGCTGCTTGTAGCATCATGCTGAAGCGTGAGGTTATTCTCGTCGGCATAGATCTGGAGTGCAGTCTGCAGGCTCCCCACCTGGTTGTTCTTTGCCAGGGAAATAATCGCTTCCCCATCGGCATGGCTCAGGATATCCGTTCTCGCCTGCTTCTGATCGAATACATTATGTTTCATGTTTTCATTACCTCCTTTTTCTTTCTCCTCTTTTTCCTTGTCATCCGTGGAGCCATTCTGGGACATAATCTCTCCTACTACAGCATAGAAAACATCTTTCTGCTTTTTATTAAAAGTATTGATGACATCCTCGATGGTCTCATCGTCTTCGCCATCTTTCTTATCCGGATCTTTTTCCTTGTCATCGGAATCGTCAGTGCCGTCTTCATCATCTTTCTTGGTTCCGGAATCGTCAGTGCCGTCTTCATCATCTTTCTTGGTTCCGGAATGATAAAGGCTGATCGGTTCTCCGGTGTAAATGATTGCCTCTCCATCTGCGTCATCGCCGTGGGAAAGTGCTATCGTATCAATGAATGCGCCCGGATTCGCACCAGCCAGCACAAGACTGACTTCCCGGATGGCACCATGAAGTACATTTGATGCACGCTCCCGCAACTGATTCGCAAAGATCGATAACGCCGAAACATCTCCATGTTCCACCAGGAGCTTGGCATTTCTCCCCTGCTCAGTGTCATTGAACGTACAATATGCATATACGCCATCCGCACGATTTTCCAACAATGCGTGTCCGAGAACATTAAATGGTTCATTGTGCTGGTGGTTCCATACAAGCGGAACCGTCTGCCCGTCATTATCCTTGAATGCATCCTTCATGATTGTTCGTCCGTCAGAGCATTTCAGGTTGTTCCGGGTAGCCCAGCCACTAAAGTCGAATTTCTTCATTTTGAATTTTCCTCCTTCTATGTCTGGTTGTTTTCATTAACAGCTTCTTCAGGTGTGACGTTCGCAGGAACCTCCTTATCTGCAGCCGATTCGCTTAGGTTCTTGTTTCGCAGTTCATCGGCTTTCGGGTCATCCGACGGTTTCATACCTATAACCTGCCGGACTTCGTTTGACGTCATAATCTCGTTCCTTGTGAACTTGTCCGCAATCTCTGAAATCTCAGATACGGGAACAAGCTTGAACGGATCTCTGAAGAATTTGATTGACTGTCTCTGAGACCGGGCGGTCTTGGTGAGAAACTTCCGTTTCATTTCATCAGCAATCGCTGCTAAGATAGGCTCAATCGTCCGGTTATAGTAGTTGAGCATCGTCTTCTCGTCAGCAGTACCATCCAAAATCCCCTGAGTGATCCCCAACTGGCTGTACAGCATACTCGTCAGGTATTCAATCTGGGACATCAGATTGTTCTCGACGGG
>CANDBT010000072.1 GCA_947383005.1 uncultured bacterium
GTAGTTGGCTTTTACCCGATTTTTTATCTTAATTTGATTCTATGTACTCACATATAATAGAAACAGATAATTCTGATTCATCCATATTCTCCATTATTTCACTCATCATATCCTCAAGGATAATAAACCCATTATCACATGCCTTGAAAATTCTAACCGATTTACGTGGCAGCATCCCTTGCGGACCTGCTCCGGTAACATAGTTTATGATGACGATAACATCTTTTGCATTATCCCCATCTATATCCTGAAAACCAACAGCCTCTACACTGTCAAACATACCTATGCTATCATTCTCCGTACTATTGTTTTCAAAACAAGCTGGGAAATAATATACAATTTGATTGTCCTTTGCCAACACAAAGGAAACGTCTTCCCAAAGCGTATCATAAGTCGGCAAATAAGATACAAATCGTACCTTACCCCAATCATTCAAATCCACGTTAAAGGACTGTTCTGCTATAACCCGGCTTTCGTCTAATTTATCCCCTGAAATATCGTCCTCTTCCGTATTGGTCAATTGTTGAATGTCTTTCGGTGGATTACTGCTTTGTTGACCTCCTCTTGATGGCACCTGTGCTACTGCAGCAACAAGTAAGAAACAACCTATGTACATTATTAAAGCAATGATAATAGCCACAATACTTCCGACAATTCCTATACCATAAGTATTCTTCTTTTTTCTTTCAACTATTGCCAAAATCTCATTATCAAGCGGATGATTCTTTTTATAAATCTTTCCATATAAAGCAAGAGCAATATTAAATATGAGAAGAACTGCTATGCCAACGATAGCCACACTGATTTTGTTCGTGTTTTTTGAAAAAGCAATGTAGTCTGTCAAAATAACTGCAATTACACCCGGTGTTACACTATGCTTATAACGTTTAAATAACATTTGCGTTTTTTCCGGCTCATAGCTTCTTTTCAATAAATAATTCAAAAGTATTCTTTGTCTTCGACGCATTCCTTTACCAAATCTTCCACTAGGAATTGCTAAACCATTCAAGTCTTTGAGCATTTCTCGAAATGTTATACCAGATAAATTCAAAACTTCTCTAAAAATCCAAAATGAACAATACAAATTCACAGGCAACAATAGAGCAGAAATTATTATAAGTATCTCAATTTTATTCACTGCCATATCTCCTTCCAAAGTTTTTAGTGTTCGTTATTCAGCCAATGTTTTAAATGGCAAAACATAATAGGCCGTAGGCTGCTCTGAGCCAATCAAAGCAATCTGAACACTATCTTCCAACCATTCAATTTCATAGTTTGCTGTGCATCCATCATTAGAAACATCCGCTTGAAATGAAACTCTATAGCGTGGTTCAGCATTTTGTTCATAAAGTGAAATTTTAAGATGGTCAGTTCCAAATGGCCAGTCCGGTGTTCCCAGTTCTTGTATAATTAAAAGATAATTACCATCCGGTGAAGTCTCACGAAGCAGTTCTGTCTTTTTACTATTCACGAAAGTTAGACATCCCCACAACACCGCTGATACAATAATAAGTGTTTCAATCAATAGTAAAATTTTTAATATCCGTTGTTTCATTATGCACCTATCCTCTCTCTCTTAATGTCCACGTATATCCAGTTCTTCCAATAGAGAATTTCCACTTCCCCAAGAATATACAATGTAATAACCGCTGTCCTTTATTTCTTCCGAAAATTGTAGTGTCCCATGATCAATCACCTCAATGTGCTGCCCTTCCTGAGTTTCCACCAAACATTCCCATTCATTACTTCTGTAATCTGAATAGTAAGCATCCAATTCTTCCAAAGACAAATCACTTCGAATTAAAATTGCTCCGAAATACTGCATTCCATTTCCGTTACCCGTCAGCTTCCCAGCCTGTGACAATGACTCTATCAATTCTGCTTCCTCTGGCAGCGGGATTTCACATAATGCCCTTTCCACCTTATAGGCTGTATAGTTATTTATAAGTGGAATTGAAATCACACCGCCTATCAATACGACTGCTGTCAATATTCCAACTAATTTTAATTTTTTCATGTGTCCTCCTTTCTTTTCTTACATCTGTAAGATTAACATAGAACACAACTATTATCAAATCATTCTTTAATCCGGTATTGATAATCAGGTATATGCATAATTCCGTCATTTAAGATTTCATTCCCCAAATACTGAAAACTGCCATCCTCTGCAAACCTTACAGTCAGTTCATGGGTTATGACCGCATCATCGCAAATGACCATATCGCAAACCGCCTTAACTGTTAATGTGACTGTTCCATCTTCATTTTCTTTGATATCGACAACCTCTGGCAGAGAAGTTCCAAAGAAAGTAGGTGCGTAATTAAAACATCCAAGACGCATCCAATAATATGTCTGCTTTTCCTCATCAAATACTGCGTACTCTCGTATCTGCTCCGCTGTTATGGGAAGATACTCCATAATCAGATTTTCGAATTCTTCTTTCGGAATGCCATTTGGATAATCTTCAGAATTGAACTTTTCTCCATATTTCATTCCATACAGATATTCAAACATTCCGTTATAATCCAACTCACTCATTTTTTCTGCATTCCAGTTGGAACACAAAAGGTTCTGTCCCTGATATCCAAGTCCCAGAACGAGGCGCTCAGACATCTCTCGCTGTTCCTCTGTCATAGGCTTTACTCTGATCAGACAGCTTCCATCCATGATTTCACTGACTTCCGGTGGCTCCGGTACACATAATTCATAACAAAACCATCCCTTATCTGTATATTTCCACTCTTTTAGTCTTGTATGGGAAATGTATGAAATTCCCGGCTTGTTGTCAGCATTCCAGATTCCTCTAGCACTTACAACATACATATCCGTTCCATCAAAAATGAATTTCATTCTTCCCAGTCCGCCATCGTTATGGACTTCATAAATTACTACAGAACCACTTTTCCCTTCCATACATTCTTTCAGAAAACTGTCAACACTTTCATAGTTCCCCATGTTAGAATACGTTACCATCGTAGCAATTGGATATCCTACGTCCTTTACCTTCTTCTGCATTTCAAGAACCGTTTGTTCATCCAAAACAACATTCGATGCTGTCCCTTTATCTGCAGTTTCATAAATGTCAAGATAAAGTTCCATCAGCTTTTTACAGTCAGTCTCAGCTTCTTCCCTTTCCTGTTCATCTACCAGAAGGTCGTAGCCCTTTTCCCATTGTTCTGCAGCCTCTTCCTCGGCACTTTTTGTTTCCTCCGTGGAAGATACTTCTTCCGTATCTTCCACAAGAGATTCACCCGCAACACTATCTTTTTTTCCACAGGCACACACGAAACACCCAATCAGAAATACCATAATCAGCAGAATGCTTTTTCTTTTTAATGCCATAATATCATCCCTTCTTTCTTGCTATTGGTGGCAGTTCCAATTCTATTTGCTCTATAGAATTGGAAAGATATCTGAAAGTTCCATCTTCAAATGGCTGAACCACAATCTCATTCCTGAATGCAAGGTCAGAATTATAATCCGGCCATACTCCGTCTACAATAAGAGTAATCGTTCCGTCCGTGTTTTCTTTGTAATCAACCACTTCTCCAAAAGGCGGATATGGACTGGCATAAATCATTTCATATTCATAACTGTTGTGGTCTGCGTTGTATCTACAATGTTCTCTCAACTGCTCCACAGACACCGGGAAATAGGTAGTCATTATTTTTTCATACTCCTCTGCCGGAATTTCCCATCCCTGTGTCTTCAGATTTTCGCCTGTATAAATCCGATAGATATCTTCATACATACAAGGCATCAAAATATCCTCTACATTGCTACTGTTCCAGTTTGTGACAAGCAGATTGTAATTCACATAGCTTAGTCCTGATATGTATTTCTCTGTCAGTTCCCGGCAGTCTTCCGGAAGCGGTTCTATTCTCCAATACTGTCTCAAACTTGCATGTGGAATCACATATTCATATGCATAGATAAAATATCCTTTTTCGGTCAGCTTAATTTCAGCCACATTACTTACCGAAGTTCCCTGTATTTCAGGCACCCCGCTTTCCTTCCAACGGATTCCTATATAATAGGTCTGCAGCTTACCTTTCCGATAAATGAAGGTAACTGCTCCAATCAGCCCATCTCTATGTACTTCGTATACCGTAACCATTGAGTCCTGTCCATCCAAGTAATCTGCATAAAATGTTTCGATTGCTTCATGGTTTTGCATGGCAGTATCTTCTTCAACACTTACCAGACCGCTTCTGCCCAATTGCTCCACCACAGCTTTCCTCTGCTCGCTTGTAAATTCGCCAATGCCGGAAGAGTAACTTGGTGCATCTGCAATTACAATACCCTTATAGATTTCTGCGACCGAATCTGCCGCTGACAAAGCCATACTCTTCAATTGTTCCTTTTCCTCATCTGAGATAAGACAATCACTGGCTTGCGGAACAAACCAATATGCTGACTCTGTAGAAGTGTCCGTATCTGCTTCTGTTGCTGCTTCACTGCTTTCCATTTCTATAGGTGGCTCCCATACTTCTTCTGCCACCTTTTGTTCTTCATGTATTTTCCCCCAACAGATTACTCCAACTATTACAAAAATTAACAGCAGTAAAATCGGAAGTCCGAATCTTCTAAGCAACCATCTCACATCTTCCATTATTCTCCTCCGTACAATTCTTCCCATTCTTCTAACGTCAATCGTGGTGTATGCCAAGTTTCTCTGTAGTTGTATTCAGATGGTATAATTCGATTAGATACATATTGTACCCCTCCGTCCTCTAACGGACGGACCACAACC
Organism: uncultured bacterium; assembly: GCA_947383005.1. GTDB lineage: Bacteria > Bacillota > Clostridia > Lachnospirales > Lachnospiraceae > Brotaphodocola. Next base: position 4,754 of record CANDBT010000072.1, read on the forward strand.
TCGTGAGCATATACCTTGGAATCACCCGCATGAGGGAAAACTACATTAGCTGTAAGTGTAATTGTCCCATCGCTGTTTTCTGTAAAATCGATTACCTCTGAATATGGATATTCCGGGTACTCTACTTCTTCAAAGCCTCTTGGTTTATATTCATAAGTTAAATTCTCCGAATCATAGATGGTTTTGGATTGCAGTGTTTCACTGTCAATATTGAAATATTTCATAATAACACTTTCAAATTCCTCTTTTGGAATCTGATAAACTGCACTGACTGATAAGTTGTCATCAGCAACATAAGGAACATACTGACCGTTTACTTTTGGATAGAGAATGTCATACATATCATAGAAATTCAAATCCCCGAAATCCTCCTCACTCCAATCCACAATGAACATATTATTCCGTTCAAAGCTGATTGGTCGGAGATATTTCCGACTCAACTCCCTATATGTTTCATCCAATGGCTGTACCCGTAATGCTGTATGCTCCTCTGCTCCACTCAATGTAAGAACATATAATTCTTCTGAAAACCAAACACCGGAAAACATCAGGTAGCCTTCTTCTGTATAATTCCAATACTCCGCTTGATAACTTCCTGTTACCTCTCTTTTCATATCTCCGTTTTCATACTTGTAATAGCTTCTGACCACATCCACACTTCCGTCTTTTGAGTGCAAATCGTATTTTACAAAACCACCCAAATAACTGACTTCAAGAATCGTTATTTCTGATTCTTCCTGTGCATCCACCTTCTCGCAGAATTCCACTACCTTCTCTGGTTCCGTCATGTTAATTTGATTTCTGCTGTCAACAGCCGGATATCCATTTTCTCCAAGGCGATTAACAATGCTTCGAATCATTTCCAAATCAGCTATCTTGTTTTCTTCTGCTGCTTCTTTATAAAGATCCACGCAGATTTCTATAATTTCTTCCGCATTCTCCTGAGAATTTTCTGTTGCCTCCTGAATCTCAATGAAGGGATCATCAACCTGTATTTCTTCCGGGGGCGTATCACTGCACCCCGAAATGGTACAACTCAGAAGTATTTGTATCATGCATAGTCTCATTCCCATGCCTCTCCTTTTTTCTTTCATATAGACCTCCATTCTTTTTTCTAATATGGTAATATCCTGATTTTCAATGTACAGCACTTTAATTATTACATTTGTAAGATTTTTGAGTAAAAAAATTTTCTCCCGCAATACAATATACTCTCTTAAATATTACACCCGTAAGATTTGTAAGTCAAGTTATCTTTATATAAAAAGGCTTCTGCCAGAAGGTATCATACATTTTCGCAAAAGTGATACCTTTTAGCAAAAGCCTATTATTCAGCAAGGTTTCAAACCACCCCACTGTTACAATATTCAAATAGTTCATTCAAAAGACCAGAAAACACACGTCCATTATCTTTCTTTATTATCCAACAAACCGCAGAAAATCAAGGTTTCCTCGAAAGCAGACAAACGGTTTCAATATTCCCCTGAACTTTGATTTTATACTGCATAGCAAAAGTATGCAATATATTTTCAAAGTGGGGTATAAGATTTACCCCCGTAAAATAACTACCCATCCTAATCAATAGTTGCTATTATTCGATTTTTTAATCTTTCCGGAATTTCTTCCTCTGTTTCCCAAATGATTGTATTCTTTTGTACTATGTCAAAATGTAGCCGCACATCCTTTTTACATAATTGGATCACTGGCTTTCCTAAGCCCATCGCATATCCTTCTTCAAAGTACGCTCCATTATTTTGATGCGACAAATCTACCACAACAAATTTACTATCTCTTATGTATTTTAATAACTCTGGAGTTATAAAATCATTATGTTCTACTTCATCAATAAAAATTGCTACATAGCCAGCTGACATTATACCTTGGCGTATCATTTCTCTGAGTTTTTTTGTATCATCTCCAAATTTCATGGCAACTAAAACATTTTTACCATTTGCAGTATTCTTCTGAATAGCATCTACTCTGGCATAACCTTCTGGTGATAGTGTGATAGGTCGATCATTTTCTCCACCATTCCATGACTGTGGTGATAAGATGTAATTCCTATCAACTAAAAACTTTATCATATAATTCATCTGTGCCTGTATTGCATCATCAGTCCTCTTTTTATGATTACCATCTTTATAATCGTATCTATCAACAAAAAGACAACTGATCATTTCCTCTTTTGGTAGTTTAACATATTCACCCATGTGCCTAATACGAGAATTCAAGTGAAGTAAAATATTATCCACTTTTTCAGCAAAGGTTTTTGGATACCAGTTTTCTACGTTTTCATTTTCCAATCTGACTGGATGCCCGTGTGTAACATCTCCATGTTCAAAATTTTTCTTGTACTCATCACAGCGCTCTTTACTCATAGTAGTAAAATATCTGTATTCTTTCATGCTTTCCTTAAATCCATTGTACAGCAGGTATGAACTCAAGTGATTCAAATTGAAGTCTGTTAATTCTGCAAATTGCACATAATACTCATATCTGCCACAAATCGGACATGAATAAAAATATTTGACCGGGTCCATAGAATGTTGCATATATGCTTTAGCTCCACACACAAAACATGTTCCGTTGTTTTCCATTTGCTCTCCTCCTAACGTCTTCACTTTTGCTAAAAAATATCCTTTCGCCAAAATGTATATTTCCCGTTCCCCAAAGCCTATCCCCTGGGGTAAACATCCGGTTATATCATCACTCTACGGAAACAGAAACACACATCTATTTTATTCCCAAAATCGCAGAAACCTTTGATTTATTGGGCTTTTCTCGACAGAAGGCATACTGTCTCAACATGTCTCCCCCATCCAAACATATCTACCATCCTCACCTTTTCAACCCGATATTCATTCCCACACAAATACTTCAAATCCCTAGCCAGGGTGGCCGAATCACAGCTCACATAAACAATTCTCTTCGCACTCATTTTCACCATAGTACTGAGGCACAATTCATCACAGCCCTTTCTTGGTGGGTCCACCACAATCACATCCGCGCAGACATGCATTTTTTCATACTGCTCCGACAATACTTTCTCTGCCTTTCCCACAAAAAATTCCACGTTAGTAATTCCATTATAAGCAGCATTCTCCCTGGCATCTTCAATAGCCTCCGGAACCACCTCCACTCCATAAACCATAGCTGCCCGCTTTGCCAAAGCTAAAGAAATCGTCCCAATACCACAATACAAATCCCATATGATTTCTGTCCCTGTCAGATCGGCCAGCGCCAAAACCGTATGATAAAGGCGTTCCGTCTGCAGTGAATTTACCTGATAAAAAGACAATGGAGAAATTCGATAGCCAATGTCACCAATAAAATCTGTGATAGTCCCAGGACCATATAAGCAAACAATCTCCTCTCCCATAATCACATTGGTTCGCTTACAATTAACGCTACAAGATATCGTTACAATTTGGGAATCGCTACCTGTTTCATTCTCTTCCCTCCTTGCTTCTGACTTTCCCCAATCTATCTTTAACAAACGGCGAACCAATTCATTTGCCGCTTTCAATGTCTCCACTTGGCCATTGATTACCAGACAAACCATAATCTGCCCGGTTTTAAAAGCTTTACGAATCAATACATGACGTACCACTCCTGTATGGGTTTGCTCATCATAGGGATCTATGCCATAATCTTCCATAAAATCCCGGATGCAAGCTAATATTACTTTATTTTCCGATACTCCCAATAAACAATCATCATGTTCGATAATCGTATGGCTGTGATTTGCATAAAATCCCATAATAATTTTTCCGTCTTTATTTCTTCCCACAGGAAACTGAGCCTTGTTCCGATAACGCCAGGGATTTTCCATCCCTATAATCGGATAAACCAAAACAGCATCCTGTTTTAAAGCCACATCTGCCATATCTTCTCTCTCTGTTTCGGTTTTTCTTTGAATTTTCACTCCAGTTTTGGCTTCAGCCTTTTCCTCATACCTTACTCTCCCTTTCTCATCTACCAACAGCAAATATCGCACTCCGCCAATCCTGCGCAAATTGTTACAAACCATATTTTCTTTAAAACGAAGCTGCTCTTCATAATCCATATCCTGAAATTGACATCCCCCACATTGGCGAGATACTGGACAGCGTGGAGTTATCCGGTAAGAAGATGCTTCCAATACATTAATCAAACGGGCAAAACCATACGATTTTTTTATCTTCATTGCTTTCACTTCTACCAAATCTCCAATAATGCTATCTTTGACAAACCAAGTAAATCCATCTGTTTTGCCAATCCCCTCTCCATTATCACTCATATCTTCAATTCTAATCGAAAATATATCATTTTTCCTGTAACAGCTTCTCCCATCACTTTTACCATTACTTATATGTCCGTATTCAACCTTATTATTTTTTTTACTCCTATTTTTGCCTTTGTCTCTAATTTCATCTCTGTTCTTTCGATTTGCTTCATCCTTCTCTTTATATTCTTTTCTATAACTCATATGCCACCTCATTATTTATGACCAATAATCTCAATTATCGGATGTCCATTAAACTGTTTCCTAAAATTCTTTCGGAAAATGTTATATTTTCTTCTTATTGTTTCGAATTCTTTTATAAACTTCTCAAACTTTGTACACATTTTCCTGATATTATATAATTGTGATGCAGGACAGACAACTTTCACAGGGCCGGGATGCATCATAATAATGAATAAACATAAAAAGTTCATTATTCCCATACATAGAGAACCCGATGGCATCCAGCGCGCAAACGTCATCGGGTTCGCCAAACAATTCGTTGTTTTTGGTTGTTTCTCTTATCTATAAGTAAACAAACCAAAACACTTTATCATAGATTGACACCTATCTTAGAGCTATCTTTTCACTAAAATGAACTACCTCCTAAAAGAGCTGCTGCAAAATTTTAAAATACAACTTTAAAATTTTGCAGCAGCTCTTAATCTTTTTCAGCACATTCTCATTCCTCAGTAGTTTTACGGATATTCGTTTCCAACAGCCGATTGTATCCTAACCAGCCAGTTGGACCAACCGCTCCCTGCAAAGCTTCAATCATTGTCTCCATTTTCGCATCGGTATTGTCGGCAAAATTCAAAGCCAAAGCCTCCAAAATTGCAGGTTTTTTTGGTGAACCATATTCCAACTCTCCATGATGAGCCAATATACAATGCTTTAATTCTGCTGCCAGCCTATCTGGGAAACCGGGTATTGTACGAATTCTCTCCGAAATCATCTCTGTGCCGATAATGATATGCCCCAGCAATTGACCATCATCCGTGTAATCATTTTCCGGAAATACAGACAATTCTTTGAGCTTGCCAATGTCATGGAATACGGCCGCAGTCAGCAGCAAGTCCCGGTTAATCATAGGATATGCATGAGAAAAATAATCACACATTCTAACTACGCCTAAAGTATGTTCCAACAACCCGCCAACAAAACCATGATGTACACTTTTTGCCGCACTATGGAATTTAAAATTCTTTATAAATGCTGTATCCGCTACAAAATAACTATCTGTCAGCCTTTTCAGATAAGGATTTTTTATCGTAGCTATAATGCCCAACAGTTCCTTGTACATTTCATCAGTGTCTTTCGTCGATACCGGAAGATAATCTGCGGGTATATATTCCCCTTCATCAGCTTTGCGTATTCTCTCTATATTTAACTGATTCGCCCCCATAAATACGCTGACATCTGCATCTACGCAGACATAATCCATTGCTTCAAAACTTCTTACACCAGGAGAATTCAGATTCCAGATTTTTGCATCTACCGTACCGGTCTTATCCTGCAGGATCAGACGGCCATATTCTTTTCCTGCTTTAGTTAACGCTATTTGCTTGTTTTTACACAAATAAATTTCAGAGATTCGCATGCCTTCCCGTAAGCTGTCAATATATTTCATGTCTATTCCCTTCTCTTTCATATTTAAGACGTAACAGTCCAGACGGCGGGGAATTTGACATGAATTTTAGGCGTCAAGCTTGCCTGTAAGCCAAAATTCATGCCAAATTCCACATCGGATGGACATCCGATATTTCTTGCCCAACATAAACGGGCAAAAAGATACCCCTCTGACTGTTATTTTAAGACTGTCTGATGTACAAGCTATCTTGCTCCCACAGTAAGCTGAAATTCCAATTCTGCATAATGCTCCTGGCCATTTCTCTGCACAGTCACATGAATCAATTGGCCACACTCCAAATTATCAACCATATTCTGGAAATCCTTCATCGTTGTAATTTCCCGGTCCTCCACCCGGGTAATAATATCTCCGTTTTGAATACCTGCATGATAAGCCGGCCTATCTGTCACCGAATTTAATACATAAATCCCATGAGGCAGGCCCTGATCAACCATAGCACTTGGTACTTCTTGTCCTTCAATACCAAAACACGGCGCTCCTAAACCATTAGTCAATTTTTCAAGAATTCCTTTATAATCAGAAATCCCCACAATCATCGACATTTGATTCGTTTCTTCTTCCTGATTTTGTTCTAATGCCCATCCGATTAGCTCACCCGAACTGTTTACTAAAAAAGTTCCTCTGCCGGCATTACTACCTACTCTGCTGTAAAAAATTCGATTTGCCAAATCAACCGCCTGTACATTCTTTTTGATATAAGATATCCAGCCATAATCAACAGAACGGGCTATCCCTGCCGGACTACCCATAGCGGCAATCAAATCACCTTCCCTAACCATATAGGAATTGCCTAAAACTACTGGCTGTACTTCCTTCCTGGTAGTTTCATCGATGTCGCTGACATTAACACTGACTATCGCCATACCAGATAAGGTATCCTGCTGTTTTATCCTGCCGCTGACTTCTGTGCCATTCGCAAATGTCACTTTAATGGAATCCGCATGTTCTATAGCGGCTTCCGGTGTCAAAACCAAAAATTCCTGACTGCTGACAGCAATAATTGCCCCAGAATACAAAACGGTAGTTTCCACCGGATTATCAAACCAATCCACTTCTTGCTGAACTGAATGTACTACCACAAATCCTTGGGCCGTCTTCTGCACTTGGGTACGCAAGCTGTTAAACATAGCATTTAAATCATCCACCGTATAATGATAATTAGCCATAGCGCCTCGGACTGCTTCATCAAAGGATTGGCTTTCCGTTTCCGTCTCCCTTGTTTTTGTTGTCTCTGGTTCAGTCTCCGCTTCAGTTGGTTCATCTTTTGGAATGGAAATAAGTGACTCTGCAGGAGGCGGTTCGCCAAATCTCTTCTCTGCCCAAGGCCGTGAAACCACAAAACTGATTGCTGCTACAACTCCGAACAAAACTGCCGCCAAAACAAGCAATATCCCACGTTCGGCAATTTGTCTTTTCGTTAATGGCTGGCGCACAATCTTTTCTGTAATAAAATGCCTTTTCTCCTGTGATATTCCTTTTGGCTCATTCATTCCCGGCATCCCACACCTCCTTCTCACACATCTTTTGCAGACGAAACTAAGGTATCCCCCCCCCGAAAAAGCCTTATCTCTATTATAAAGTCCTTCTAACAAATGTGCAAGAAAAATGTGATTAAGAGGCTGTTCTGCCTCCATTTATCTACTACCATTTATCAAATCAATAAATCCCGCCAATACCTAAATCCATATCCAAAGTATTCATATTGTAAAGTATCAAAACATCTGTTATTCCCGGATGCTCGTCAATAAAATTTGATGGCCCCAATTTATAATAACGAGTGTCAAATACATACACTTTCTTGTAGTGGTGGGCTAAAAAGGGCACCATAGAATTAGCATAACTGTCCTTAATCAGCATCAGCTCTTTATCCGATACAGCCGTATTATTGGTAATTTCTACTAATGAATGAAGATTATCTAAAAAAAGAGAATATTTATCCTTTTGATTTAAATACTCCAAATTATAAAGAGTATCTGTTGTAACATCTGTATTTGGATAATATACTGTCAGTTCATCTGACGGATTCTTATAAATAGTTATGGGATCTCCTTTGTAGGTATAGTCATTTACTTTTGAATATATCGTTCCGCAAAAATGTTCCGTAACTTTTTCTGCCTCTAATTCTTCCAAAGGCACTGGCTCTAACCCTTTCACTTTGCAAAAAGTTTCATACCCTACATAAGCGCCATAAGTTGTCCAATGGTGATCCGTCCTATAATAAAGCTGTCCGTTCCCCTTGTTTTCCAACAAAGCCTGGCTACAATCGATAGCAGGTATACCACAAGCCTGATAAATTTCCCTGGCTGTGTCCATTTGATTTCTAACTGAAGCAAATTGGGGCAATTTATCCTGATAAACATAGATGGCTGTAGGCACCAACATTAAATTTAAATCAAGATATTTTGTCTTTTCTTTCTCCGCAAAAGAACTAAAAATTCGAGATATCCGTTCTGTATTTACCGGTTTTTGATAAACTTCTATCAAATAATCGTCTTTTCCAATATAGACATCATTAATCTCCCTCTTGCCTAAAATAATTTCTGCCCTTGATTTCATTCCAATGAACGCATCACGAAGAGGAAAGTGATCGCAAAGATAAGAATTTACATCATCCATAAATTGCCCGCTCTTTATTTCTTCCCACTTGCATTCGGGAAAAACTGCCAGATACCGATTTTCATTTTCTGAAAACTCTTGCCTTTTTACCAGCAAAAATCCCACAGAAAGAATTAAAATATTGAATATCAGCAATACGGCCGTAATCATATGAATCTTTTTTTCTTCCATTTTTCATTATTCCTTTCGCTCTTTGTCCTGGTCTGCAACAGCCAATACCGCACTTTTAAAATCGAAAATACAAAAACGGATTATACGTATCATTAACTAAATACGCAGTTGTCAGGATAAACAAGACTTGATAGCCAAACAAAGCACCTATGGCAAACCATACCCTTGCCCTCTCTTTCATCCCCGCTATTTTTTCCTTGATCCACGGATAAAAAGGAAATACCAGTAAAAGAGCAGCCACAAACACCACTCCGTAATTTTTCAGATACCAAATACATTCATTACCCCAAAAACAATTACCGACCCTTCCGAGCATAGCGTTAAGGTATATCCCCAACGCTCCCATGTCATCAAACACAAATATCACAAATCCTGTTACCACAATAAAAATCGTATAAAGATGACGGATAAACAGAGGAAGGCTCTCTAATTTTTTTCCCCATACATACTTCTCCAATGTCAACAGCACACCATAGTATAATCCCCAAAGCACAAAGTTCCAGGCAGCGCCATGCCATAACCCTGTAAGAAACCATACAATAAACATATTGAAAAGATGCCTCAACACCCCTTTCCTATTTCCCCCAAGAGGGATATAGACATAATCTCTAAACCAGGTTGAAAGTGAAATATGCCATTTTCTCCAGAAATCTGTAATTGAAGTAGCCCACAAAGGATAACGGAAATTTTCCGGAAAATGAAAACCCATCATCCATCCCATGCCGATAGCCATATCACTATAAGCACTGAAATCAAAATAAAGCTGCATGGTAAAAGCTGCCGCTCCCAGCCAACAGCAAAGCACAGATGCCCGTCCCGGCTCCAAAACCTGAATTTCTTCCCAAAGAGCCCCCATTTGATTGGCAATCAATACTTTCTTAAATAATCCCTGCATAAAACGTATGAGCCCTGATCGGAATTCATCCATCGTAAGCTTTCTTTGATGTAATTCTTCATTAACTGCTGAAAAACGTACAATAGGCCCTGCTACAAGTTGGGGAAACATGGATACATAAGTCAAATAGGTAAAATAATTTCGCTCCACCGGAACTTCTTTCCGGTATAAATCGATAATATAACTCATCGTCTGAAAAGTAAAAAAACTAATTCCAATAGGAAGTGCAATATCTGGAAAAGGAATTGCCAAATGAAAAATCCCGTTTATTATACCTACTGCAAAATTGGCATACTTAAAAAAGGCCAGAACCGAAAGGTTGATGGCCACTGAGGTAATAAGAAATATCCGTCTTCTGCCCTTAGTAATGCCGAAACGATCCATGAGAAGGCCATTGATATAGTCTACTGCAGAGGCGAACAACATCAGCAAAATATAAACCGGCTCTCCCCAGGCATAAAAAATCAAACTGAAAACAAGCAAAATTCCGTTCTTTAAAGGAATCGCATTAGTACCTTCCCTTACCGCTAAAACTTCCCCTTGATTACTCTTAAAGCGGCTTTTGCCATGCTGTAAGCATGGCAAAAGGCTGGTGCTATGATAGAGTACCAAACAAAGGGGAAGAAAGAAAAACAAAAATAATATACTGCTGAAAACCATAGCTTTCCTCCATCTTATTGAATTCCCGCCTCGATAATAGAAGTAATCGCTGCCGCCTGTTCAGAAATCACAAGATAAACATAATTACCTGATACCTGAACCGAACTTTTATCCACAATCTGAAACTGATCAGGAAGATAATTTTCCATCTCTGCTCGTTTTTGATCCAATACCATCTGAAGAGAAGTGCTCAAATTTGCCGTATCTGTACTGTTTTTTGCTTTTAAAATTGCTATCGTCTCTGCAGAAGTAGAAACTTCTGACATAGAAAATACATACTCATCTAAAGTATTTACATCTATCCCATAATAGTTGACGATAAAATCATCCGACAAAACCATAGGAGAATTCAATTCCACGCTCTGAACAATCTCCTGATAAATTGAATCTACACTTTTCCCGCTGCCTTGCTGAGAATCTGCCGTTGTTTCCTCTGCTGCCGTGGATTCTGCAGAAGCTTTCTCCTCTGTTTGTGATTCTTCTATCGTCTCTTTCTCTGTTGTCTCCTCCTCCAAAGAAACCGGCTCTTTTGCTGTGGTTTCTGCTTTTGACGAAGTACTTTCTTCCCCTTTTGATGTTTCACTTTCTGTTGTCGTTTCTAAAGACTGAACCTCTGTTGAGGCTGCCGTAGTTCCGGCTGTTTCTGCCGATCCGCAAGCGCTTAATAAAAGAACCGCTACCAAAAGACTAATACTGCATTTTACCTTTATTGATTTTTTCATTATTTCCTCCTAAACATTAATTTTCCGAATTATTTTCTATAGTCTCACCATTTTCCGAGGTTTCCTCTGACGCGGCTGGAGGTACACTGATAGTTCCTGAATTGCTGTTTAGGTCAAGAACCTGTCCTGCCCCGGATACGGGGAACATGCTGCTGCCATCTATTTGAGAACGGGCATAACCCCTCAGCACATCCACCCAAACATTATACGCCGCAGTTGTTTGATGAACATAATTATCGCTGCAATAAGCCGGCATCAAATCACCGTTGCCATCCGCCAAAGGATTGGCTATATCTACAAACCCCCACCCATTATCCCAACACATTTGTTTCAGCATTTCATTAAATTGACGGATATTAGGGTTATTTAATCGCCCTTTACCCTTTCCCGCAAGAGTATAAGTCATACTCATAATATGAATCTCCGCATCCGGACAGGTCGTTTTAATATTGGCAATCACCTGGGCATACAAAGAGCATGTTTCTTCCAAACTTCCCATATTCATATCATTCAGACCAAAAAACAAAAAAACCCTTCTTGGCTGCATAATTCCTATAGAATCCCAGACAAGGCGCTGTTGGCCCTGATATATTGGATGCACACTTTTGGAAGTAACAGGCCAAAACGCATTATGCACGGAAAAACTCCCGGATGCCAAAAACTGTATCCGTCCAAGAAAGGTATTGGATCTGCTCATCGAATAATTCCGAAAACCCAACATAACCGAATCACCTACAAAAACCGTACCATCAAAATATGCGTCAATCTCCTCTTCAGAAATACCTTTTTCCGCAGGTACAGGCACTTCTTCAGATGCCTCGCTGCTTTCCTCCGCTTCGGAAATGTGCTGTTCGGTAGCCGTCCCGCCATCTTGTTCGTCCGCAAAAACAGCCGCCGGACCTGTCCCCGCAACCATCAGGACAATTATACTGCTTAACATCCGACGCTTCCATGCTTTTTTCATACTCTCTCTCCTTATCCTGTCGAAACTTGTCAAAATACGTCTCTAGTATACCTCGAAACAATCTCTTTTTCAAGCAAATTTCTCCCTTCTGTTTTTCATAACTATACAGGCACGGTTATTACTTTTTATACATATTTAATCTATAAGAGATTATAGGGGTGGACGTTTTTATTTATGGATGATAAAGAACAAAACCTGAGCAAACAGCCCATTACCATTGCTCTGGCCGGAAACCCTAATGTAGGAAAAAGTACGATTTTTAACGGCCTGACAGGCATGCGGCAGCATACTGGCAACTGGCCTGGAAAGACGGTAGCCCAGGCTCAAGGCACCTTTTCCATGAGCGGACAGGAATATCGGCTGATTGACCTTCCCGGTACTTACTCCCTGGCTTCCCACTCGGAAGAAGAGGAAATTGCCCGTGATTATATTTGTTCCGGCAGCGCTCAAATTTTAATGATCGTTTGTGACGGCACTTGTCTGGAACGAGGTCTTCACCTGCTTAAGCAAATTATTTCCCTGGATCAGGTGAAAGATACCGGCACTCCACTGATTTTATGCATCAACCTTTGCGACGAGGCTAACAAAAAAGGAATTGAAATTGATTTCCGTCTGCTTCAGGATGTACTTCAGATTCCGGTAATCAATTGCTGTGCCCGGTGTGCCGGTTCTCTGAATCTGATTCGCCAATGTATTGCTGATACCTATGGTCAGCATTTTTCCTACAATTGTCTGGATTTCTGCCCAAAACAACTGGCTCAGGAAACTGTCCGCTATACCCGCCCTAATTACCGTCGTCAGGAGGAAATTGTGGATCGTATTGTTACCGGTCCTATAACCGGGGGAATAATCATGTTTCTGCTGCTTTTGGGCGTTTTTTGGCTGACTTTATCTGGCGCCAATATTCCTTCTTCCATGCTTTGGGATGCTTTGTTCTGGCTGGAAGCACGACTTGCAGCTCTTATGGAAACTATCGGATCTCCCCAATGGTTAATCGAAGCTCTGGTATATGGGGTCTACCGTGTTTTGGCATGGGTAATTTCTGTCATGCTCCCTCCTATGGCCATTTTCTTCCCGCTATTTACTCTGTTGGAAGATTTAGGATATTTACCCCGAATTGCCTTTAATATGGATCCAGCCTTTCGCTGTTGCCATGCATGCGGAAAGCAATGCCTGACCACTGTTATGGGTTTTGGATGCAATGCTGCCGGTGTGGTCGGATGCCGGATTATTGACTCCCCTCGGGAAAGGCTTATCGCTATTCTGACCAATTCCCTTGTTCCCTGCAATGGACGGCTTCCCACACTGTTTCTAATGATTACTTTGCTGTTTATGGCCGGAAACACTCCTGCTACCGCTTCCTGGATAGCTATTCCGGGCAACATTTCCCCTGCCACGGTATCGTTGCTTTCAGCGTTACTCTTAACCTTAGTTATTATTCTTGGGATAGGCGCAACATTAGCCGCTTCGTGGTTTTTGTCCCACACTTTGCTAAAAGGTCTACCCTCCGCTTTTACTTTAGAACTTCCTCCTTACCGCCGGCCGCAAATTGGCAAAGTTATTGTCCGTTCCATCTTTGACCGAACCCTGTTTGTGCTAGCCAGAGCAGTCGCCGTTGCCGCTCCTGCCGGCCTGATTATTTGGCTGCTGGCCAATATAAGTTATGTAGGACCGGAAAACGGTTGGTTTGCTTTATCTCGCATTTCCAGCCTCCTTTCTATCATTACTGGAATTTTAAACCCATTGGGACATCTTATGGGATTGGATGGCGTAATTCTGGCAGCTTTTATTCTTGGATTTCCTGCCAATGAAATTGTCGTCCCTATCATTCTTATGACTTATCTGCAATCTGGTTTTCTATTAGAAATGAATGATTCATCCGCATTGTTGGAATTATTGGCCGCCCATGGCTGGACACGATTAACTGCTATATGTATGATGATTTTCTGCCTGTTTCATTGGCCTTGTTCCACTACTATACTAACCATAAAAAAAGAAACCGGCTCATGGAAATGGACTATAGTTTCTGTACTTCTTCCTACCTTGCTGGGCATGATTCTCTGTATGCTCGTCGCCGGTATCGGCCGCATTGTTTTTTACTGAAAAATTGGTATACTCACCTTAACTTAAGGTTATTTGTTTCCTGACAGTTTCTTCTCTATTAACAAAAATGCTCATAACAAAAAGAACGATAAAAACCTCTTCATAAGATTTTTTATCGTTCTTTAAACTGAGCGTGCGGGGATTCGAACCCCGGACAACTTGATTAAAAGTCAAGTGCTCTACCGCCTGAGCTACACGCCCAAATGCCTTGGACCGGAATCGAACCAGTGACACGAGGATTTTCAGTCCTCTGCTCTACCAACTGAGCTACCAAGGCATATAAATTGCGGGAATAGGATTTGAACCTATGACCTTCGGGTTATGAGCCCGACGAGCTTCCAGACTGC
>CANDBT010000073.1 GCA_947383005.1 uncultured bacterium
CTCCATCCGCCCCGGTCGCCCCAGTCGCTCCGGTTGCTCCATCCGCTCCGGTCGCTCCATCCGCTCCGGTCGCCCCAGTCGCCCCGGTCGCCCCAGTCGCTCCGGTAGCCCCAGTCACTCCAGTTGCTCCATCCGCCCCGGTCGCCCCAGTCGCTCCGGTTGCTCCATCCGCTCCGGTCGCCCCAGTCGCCCCGGTAGCCCCAGTCGCTCCATCCGCCCCGGTCGCTCCGGTCGCTCCCGTTGCTCCGGTGGCCCCAGTGGCTCCCATCGGACCTTCATCTCCCGGGCATCCTTTGGGCCCCTGAGGACCGATGGGGCCCGTTACGCCTTGGATACCCTGGGGGCCGGTTATGCCCTGGGGACCCATGGAGCCAGTCTGGCCTGTGGCTCCGGTCGGACCCGGAATGCCTCTCGGCCCCTGAGGACCGATATCACCCTGAGGGCCGATAGGTCCCACCGGACCCATCGGGCCTGCGGGTCCCTGAGGACCGACATCTCCTTTCGGGCCCTCGCAGCCCGGATCCCCTTTCGGGCCGATATCACCACGAACACCTTGAATACCTTGAATACCCTGGGGCCCCGCATAGCCTCTTGGCCCTGCACAGCCTCTTGGTCCGGTGTTTCCTGTAGGGCCTACCGGACCCGTATTTCCTCTTGGACCTCTTGCGCCGGGTGCGCCGGGAATACCTTGGGGACCCATAGGCCCCTGATCCCCTTTGTCACCTTTAGGCCCCGGACAGCCAGCATCTCCCTGAATCCCCTGCGGCCCCATAGGACCCGAATCCCCTTTGGGGCCCATAGGACCTCGTTCACAGCAAGAGGGACAGAACTGATTCTGACAGCAGTTATATGAATGATTCTGATTCATTTAATACACATCCTTTATAGATTATTTGCAGAAAAAATACTGACAAGTATCTTTTCCTACAATATCTTATGTGGACTTGTTGTAAATGACACTTTTTCATAAAAAACTTGTACGCAACCCTTGACGATACACCAACCACCCTATGAAAGCCATTGCTCCAGGCTTCGCCCTCACGCAATTGCCGCCAGTATTCATAATCCGGCCTGTCGGTTTCCGCTCCGGTCCGTGCTAAACGGACGTCCACTGGACATCCAGCACCCTACTTACTCATACCGTCTTGCCTGCTGATATTCATGATTCGATGCAAGAGAGCTTGCTTTCATCATGGCTGCCGTCCAGGGTTTCATAGTAAATCAAGTTAGGGAAGAACCATCTTCCCCTACTCGTCGCGCGGCTCGCGTGCTGCGTCAGCAGCAAACTTCCATACGAGGACTTGTGCAATCAAGTAGGGAAGAGCCATCTTCCCCTACCCGCCGCGCGGCCGACACGCTGCTTTAGCAGCATATTCCTCTGTGCGGGCCTGTGCATAAAACGGGAGCGTGTTCTAAGACACGCTCCAAAAAGATCACAGGCTCTCAAAATACCGCTTATTATAAAGATATGCCTTGGAATAAGGCTTACAGATTCCGGCTTTCTCATTATATTCTTTTGCCTTCTGCTGGTCTCCCAGTTTATCGTAGCACACGCACAACTGCAAAAATGGCACATAATCATAGCAGTCCGGCAGGACAAATCCCTTGGAATACTCATGTTTTGGTGCCTTTAACGCCATCTCATACCAATAAATCGCATTGTGGAAATTACCGTGCTCCAAAAAATATTTCCCGATCTCACAGCACAGTTCCGCTCTCGGCAGATCAAAGCTCATACTGCGCAGCAAAGTGGTCAGGCTTTTTGCTTCCTGCCCCATCTGAAAATAACAGTCGGCGCATATAGAACATGCCTCGATCTTATTTTCCACCCACCCCTCCGCCATGAGCAGGAACTGTTCCAACACGGAGGCGGCTTCTTCGTATCGCTTATGATAGTACAGCTCCCGCCCATAATAATATTGCTGCCGCGCCTCCAGCGGATTCCCCGCGGCGATCATCTTCTGGTATATTTTTAAATTCCGATCCGGATCCCCGACGCCTATTTTTTTGTGGCTGATGGCGAGATCAGAATACAGAAGCTTTCCTTTTGGCGGAATGACCTCATGAACCGCGCCAATCCAACGGTACTCCCCGTTGTTTCTGATCCACCTTTCCCGATAATAGGAAAAAGAAGGCTTGCCGGCCTCATCAAAGGACGTATTATACTTCATCATTACCATATCCGTATCCAGTGACAGAGACTGCTTTAACCGGAGAAATTTATCTTTTTCCGTTACTTCCAACACATCATCCGCATCCATCCACATACAGTAATCCATCGTCGCCAGGGAAAAGGAGTAGTTCCTGGCATCCGCAAAATCGTCCTTCCATGGATACGAATAGACCTTCTCTGTATAACCGGATGCGAGCTCCACCGTTTTGTCCGAAGAACCGGTGTCTACGATAATGATTTCATCTACAAGTTCTACTACACTGTCGAGACAGCGCCCAATATGGGTTTCTTCATTTTTAACGATCATGCAAAGGCTGATTGTCGGCATATGATCCCCTCTTTTTCATCATCTTTTTTTCCATTCACAGAGCATTTGGCGCTGTGAATGCCCCTGTGAAAGCCCATGGCCCCGGGCTTTACTGCCTGCAAAGTTTTTCTATGCTCAGGTTCATGTTGATCCCGGATGTCCCCGTCGAACTCCTCCATGCGAAGGACAGCAAGGATCCCTTGGGTATCCCGACGATAAAGTATCTTGACAGCACCAGCATGTCGTTTTTCCTGGATGCTTGCGCATACGCGCTGTACAAAGACTGTTTACAGCCGTTAAACACCGGGGTAATGCTTATAAAACCGTACTCTTTCATCACCGTGGCCACGTAATAACTGATGGCATAATATCCCGGGGTCAGCGCGATCGTACACTGTTTGGAAAGAGAGATATTTTGAGTGATATCCGGTATCTCCATTTTAAGCGGGAAATCGGCGCTCTCCGGCATCATCATTCCCTGATCCGAAAATGTGGCGAAAATGCTGTTTTGGGGATAACCGGAAGGTCCTGCCGGACCCCGAGGTCCCGGTTCTCCCCTGGGTCCCTGAGGACCCGTGACTCCCTGGGGGCCCTGAGGGCCCGTGACTCCCTGGGGCCCGGCTTCTCCCCGTTCTCCCGGGCAGCCCTGAGGACCGGCTTCTCCTCTTGGCCCCATAGGACCCGGTTCCCCGCATTGAAAACAATTTCCTGGCTGCACCGGCATTTTTCCGGATTCCATTATCCTCTGGCCACACTGGCAAAAGCCATGACATCGATCCGGCGGATTAGACATTCTGTTTCCATTAAAATTATTCACAAAACACCACCTTATTCATATTTGATATGGAACGATAAAGGATTTTATCCTATTACTGCATTGTGGAAATAACGGTAAATACAGTGCTTGATATTTTCGTCATCTGTGCGTCTGCAAAGCGACGTTCTACACTCCGTTCCGGTCCTTGCTGAACAAGCGTCACTGGCGTTTAGCAACGTAGCGGTGCCTACGTCTAGCTTTGCAGGCGTGCAGATGACGGAAATAGCGAGTGCCGAATTCACTGAATTTTCCGCAAGGTAGTACTAGTACATGATATGCATGAAAAATTATAATGGTTAGCCCGGATTGCAAATACTACCGGCAATTACGTGAGAGAGAAGCCTGGAGTTGAGGAAAGGAAACTATGTCTGCAACTTCACATGCATGAAGCCGAAATACCTGTTAAGGAAGTAAAAATAGTAATAATTCCTTATATTAAAACAAACGAATTGTTCTTCTGGAAGCTTTCTATCCATGCAGTTGTCTTCTTTTATCCGTTAACTGTATATTGTCAGTTATACTCGATGTAGCCATTTTTTCGCCTCCTCTACAAATAATTTATTTCTTATAAAAATTTTACCACCTCAAATACCCTTTTTCAGTCAGTTTATACATTTTTGTCTTCCCTACAATTATGGGTGGGGAACACTTAACACCCACCGGTTTTCCGTCTGATAATAAATAAGCCATACCCTTATTTCCCGATTTCCGACAAACAGTGTGCAGTCATACTCAATGGAAGGGATTCCTGCATACATTCGTTTCTCCTGGGAATGAATCTTGATCTTACGGATAGTCTGAATTTGTCCATCCTCATTTTCGATCTTCAACATCAGCGGTATCATTCTCCCAGTGCTGGTGAACCAGCACTCACATGCGATTTTCCTCTGTGTTCCCCTGATACATGGTTCTCTGTCCGGCTTTCGGGAATGGATACCGATTCCAAATGCCATCTTTCTCTCCTCCTATCATAAGTATCAACACGCGCCGCTGTATATCATCTGCCTGACATTCTTCTTACGGAATTTCCAGCTTGTCATAATCAACCGTCCTCTTCTCCCTGGATATGCCGCCGCTCATGTGATCTATGGCCTGGCCTAAAAATACGGCACGCTTCACAGCGTCCATACCAAAGCAGCCTCTGATATCATCGATGGTTTTATCCAGCCTGGAAAACTTCTCATAATCAATTTCATCGAATAGGCTGCCTTGCCTGAATCTCTCCCCGTCGCTTATGTCAGCCGTATGCACCCCCAAATGCCGGACCGGCTGGCCATTCCACAATTCCCTGAATAATCCGCAGGCCGCCTGATAGATTTCCATTGTCAGGTTCGTGGCATTATACAGCCTCTTTTGATGGGAGACATAAGAAAAGTCCGTATACCGGATTCCTACCGATAGCATCCCCACCCTGACCCCATCCATACGCAGGCGGGCCGCAACCGTTTCACTAAGAGCCAGCAATACTTTGTCCGCCATCTCCACATCCGTCACATCAAAGGGGGTAGTTGTACTATTCCCGTACCCTTTATTGGCCTCCGGTTCCATGAGAACAGGAGAAACATCCACCCCATTGGCAAAGCCCCAGATCACTTCCCCCGGTTTCTTTAACAATCCTTTAAGCCACTTCGGATCTGCCGCCGCCAGTTCCCCTATGGTTCGTATTCCCACAGAAAACAACTTTTTCGCGGTGGCTCTTCCCACAAAAAACAAGTCTGACACGGGAAGGGGCCACATTTTCTCTTCTATCTCTTCTGGGTACAGGGTATGTACCCGGTTTGGTTTTTGAAAGTCAGACGCCATCTTCGCAAGAAGTTTATTACTCGAAATTCCCACATTAACCGTAAATCCCAATGTTTCATAAATCCGTTCCTTTATCTGCCGCCCCGCTTCTTTTGGCGTCCCAAACAAACGAAAGCTGGCGCTCATATCCACAAATGCCTCATCAATACTGTAGGGCTCCACCACATCAGAATAATCCCGGAGAATTTCCATAAATGCCGCAGAACAGCTCTCATACAGCCCATAATTCGGCGGTACCAGAACCAGACCTGGACATTTCATCTTAGCCTCCCAAAGGGCCTCCCCTGTTTTTACCCCGTATCTCTTGGCAGGAATCGATTTGGCCAGAATGATTCCATGGCGCAGAGCCGCATCTCCTCCTACGGCAGAGGCAATTTTTCTTAAGTCCTGCTTTCCCCCTTTATGAGCCAGACGATAAACAGCCTCCCAGGAAAGGAAGGCTGAATTCACATCAATGTGAAAAATAATCTTATTCAAACGTATATTCACCTCCCACATCTATATGTTAGCAAACATACGTTCTTGTTTCAAGCGGTAAATTATGCCATATTCACAGCGACAGGCTGAGGATACATGATACCTCTCCTCATCATACCATATCCCTTGGGGAAGGCCGGACACAATTGCCAAAATAACGTCAAAGGTTCATAATCGGCCTTTCTTTCCAGAAGGCAGGGCGTCTTATGAAGGATATGTTTTGCCTTTTCATGGATAGGTTACAATAAACTGGACATTTTGACGGTGGATAACTCATCAAAGCATGCGATGAAAACAATATGGCATCCGCACAATTCAATAGATCCAGCTCCCTTCCGTGATGTTTTCGAATGCTGCTTTTTATCATCGGTGAAAAAAGAGCCAGTGTATTCCGTTCTGTTTCATTACCAGATGCCTCTTGTTCCATTTCTATCCCAACGCCACATCCAATGCCATCATAACCGTAAACCCTGCCGCAAACAAGATGGTTCCCACATTAGAATGCTTCCCCTCTGACATCTCCGGGATCAACTCCTCCACTACTACATAGACCATGGCCCCGGCTGCAAAACTCAAAAGATACGGCAAAAGCGGAACCACAAAACCCGCAGCAAGTATGGTCAACGCCGCGCCCACCGGCTCCACGGCTCCGGAAAGCGTACCATAAAGGAATGCCTTTCCCTTGCTGACTCCTTCCGCCCGCAAAGGCATGGAGATAATCGCACCCTCCGGAAAATTCTGTATGGCGATTCCAAGGGAAAGCGCCAACGCACCCACGGCGGTGATCCCGCTATCCCCGGAAAGCCATCCGGCATAGACCACACCCACCGCCATGCCCTCCGGCAAATTGTGGAGCGTCACCGCCAATACCAACAGGACTTGCTTCTGCAGGCTGCTTTTCGGTCCCTCCGCCTTGTTGCTGTTCATATGGAGATGGGGAACCGCCCGGTCCAACAGCAAAAGGAATAATATCCCAAGCCAGAAACCAACTGCAGCAGGGAGAAACGACAGCTTTCCCATAGGCGCTGACTGCTCCATTGCCGGGATCAGCAGACTCCAGACGGAGGCCGCCACCATGACACCCGCCGCAAATCCTGTCAACGCCCTCTGCACCAGTGGGTTCAGCCTGTTTTTCATGAACAGCACACAGGCAGAGCCAAGTGTTGTCCCAAGGAATGGTATCAGGATGCCCTGAAAACTTTTCATCTGCATGGCATCACCTCCTGAATGATCCGAACAGCCCTTTCTTCTCATATGGATCACTGCTGACGGATACGGTATCGTATCCCGCTTTTGCCACCACATTTTTAAGTTCCTGCTCCGGAATGTCTTTCTCTGCGAGGATGACTGTCTGCTTCTTTATATGTGAGCTTGTTCCTTTTTTTACCTGAAAAGCATTCCTTACCGCCTCATTGATATGTGCCTCACACATGCCGCAGGCCATTCCTTCTATTTCTACTATAATCTTCACCATAAAGCACCCTCCTGGCTTTCCTGATATTCAACAACAAAAACACCAACCTTTAACTTTCTATCAAATTTGTTACTGTAAGCTAACTCGCATTTTTAATAAATACGGCTTCTTTTGTATTAGTTGCCGCGAACTATGTTTAAATATCCTCATTTCGATCTGCATTTGTCAATAGTTCAGGAACTGGTTTTCCCCGCCCCGTGAACCGGAACCATTTTGTTAATGTCACGGTAACAGACAAGCAGAATAACACAAAACAGGCCAGTATCCTGTCCGCCAGTATTTCCTCCCGAAATGCCTGGCAATAAACCGTCATGCACATTTACATCAGAGGGAATACAACCGAAATGCTTGTGCCATTACCGACATCGCTTTGCAGCTCAATCACGGCATGGTGATACTGTGCGATATGCTTCACGATAGACAAGCCCAATCCCGTTCCTCCAGATGCTTTCGACCGGCTCTTATCCACCCGGAAAAACCGTTCAAACACACGGGCATGGTACTCCTGCGGGATGCCGATGCCGGTATCTCTGACAGTGAGGGACGCGTTCCCGTCATCTTTGGAAACGACGATTTCCACAAAGCCTTCTTCCACGTTATACTTGATAGCATTGTCGCAGAGGTTGCAGACCATCTCATACAGAAAGCCCGGTACGCCATTTACCTGGGTACTTTCCCCTACAATGGAGATTTGAACGTGTTTTTTCTCAGCGTTGTCCCGCAGGGCGGATACCGCGCTGTGGGCAAGCATGAGAAGGTCCACCGCCTCCCACTCCATCTCCGAACCCTCGTCCAGCCGGGAAAGATGGATGATATCCTCCACCAGTGTGACCAGCCGGGCAGCTTCTTTATGGATCACTTCGGAAAATTGGGGAATATCCTCCTGCCTGACCATCCCGTTTTTCAGCAATTCCGCGCTGCCCAGAATGGACTGCAGCGGCGTTTTCAGCTCGTGGGACACATTAGCGGTAAACTCCCGGCGGCTGCGCTCTGCCGCCGCCTGTTCCGTCACATCAAAGGCCAACAGTACCGTTCCGATCACCGCGCTGTCCGACTCGACCCGGCTGATGTCAACCTGTAATTCACGGCCACTCCGCGCCACACGAACCTCACTGTGGCCATCTTCCAGCGCAGCCAGGATGGCCTGGCTCATTTCATGGGTGCGGTCCACTGTCAGAAAGTCTTTTTGAACACAGGAGCAGTCGGTATCAAACAGTTTTTGCGCCGCAGGGTTGATGCTCAAAATTACGCCTTTCTGATTCAGCACCACCAGCCCCTCGTTCATGCTTTTGGTAATCTGGTCAAACTCATCCGCCTTAGCCCGCAGTTCCCGCATTTGCGTTCTAATCTGGCTGCGCTGCTGTTTAATGCGCCACAGCAATGGAGACAGTTCCTCATAAGTCTCCTCCTCCAGTGGATGTTCCAGGTCCAGAGAATTGAGAGGCCGGACGATTTTCTTTGCCATCCGGCTGGCCAGGAACGCTGAAAAAATCACGGCGAGAGTCCCCACCACCAGAATCGGCCAGAGCATGGTCAGCACTAAGGCCAGCACCGTGGCCTGGCCGGCTGAAATACGCAGTACGGTCCCATTGTTCAGCAACCGTGCGTAATAGAGCCTCCGCTCTGTCAGAGTATCAGAGTAGCGGACGGCGCTGCTTTCACCTCTGGTGAACGCTTCCCGAATTTCTGCGCGGTTCCCATGATTTTCCATGCCCTCCGCGGGTTCCTCCGTATCAAACAGCACTGTCCCATCTGAGGCGATCCAGGTCAGCCGGTAATCCGGCGTCCAGGTGTAGCGGTCATCCGTGGAGGTCAGTTTTTCCAGATAGGACTGTCCGCTCTCCTCCACCCCATAAGCGGCCAGCCGCAGCTCGTCCTTGAGCTGATTGGCCTGTACGGTACCAAAATAGTCGTACAGGCAGCCCAGCACGATCACAAGGGTTGCCAATAGTACCACCGCCGCCATCGTCAGGGCAGATCGAAAAATTCTCTTACTCACGATTTTCCCTCCCAGCGGTAGCCCACACCACGGACTGTCTCAATCATTCCGCTATACACTCCCAGCTTCTGCCGCAGTGTCTTGATGTGCATATCCACCGTCCGTGTCTCCCCGGTATAACCCACTCCCCAAACGGTGGACAAAAGCTGCTCCCTGGTAAACGCGGCGCCGGGGTGGGTAAGGAACAGGCGCAGCAGCTCAAACTCCTTGAAAGTGAGGACGAGCCGCTCACCATCCGCCGTCACGGTATACTTCTTCAAATCCACAGTCAGTCCGCCCGCTGTCAGGACCTTCCGATCATGCTTAGGCTGGCAGCGGCGCAGCACCGCCCTGACACGAGACACCATTTCCATCATACCGAAAGGCTTGACCAGATAATCATCCGCGCCCAGATCCAGACTTTGAATTTTATCGTACTCCGCCCCCTTGGCCGTGGCCATAATAACAGGGATGTCACCGGTGTCACCGGAGGCTTTCAGTTCCCTCAGCAACTCCACACCGCTTTTCCCCGGCAGCATCACATCCAGAATCACAAGCTCCGGCTTCCCACAGCGCAGCGCTGCCAGAAAACAATCACCATCCACGAAACCCTCGGCTTCAAAACCGGCGGAGCGCAGCGTATATAGTTCAAGACTCTGGATGCTCTCGTCATCCTCCACACAATAGATCATGGGACAGTTCACCTCCTTGATTCCCGCAAGCAATGGTTCTAAGCGCCAGTAGCGCTTGTTTTGGACGGACTGGAACAGCGTATAGACCCAAGTGCCGTGCCTGCGACGCGAAGCAAATCCTTTAGAACACAAACATTTTGCGATTGCCGCGAGGGTCAGCAACCCCGTTGCTTGCAGCAGGGTTGCTGACTTAGGCCCATATTGCCATAGCCAGCGTTCCGAGCACCATAAGCGCCAGTCCAAAGACCGCTTTTCGGTTCAGCTTTTCCCGGAATACCACATAGGAGAAAGCTACCGTAACCAGAATACTCAGCTTGTCGATGGGAACCACCACGCTGACCACGCCATTCTGGATAGCGTAATAGTAGCAAAGCCAGGATACGCCTGTGGCCAGGCCTGACAGGGCGATATAGCGCAGCTCCCTTCTGTCAATCTCCTGGATCTGCGCCTGCTTTCCTTTGATGAAGACCATCAGCCATACCATAACCAACACAACGCCCGTCCGGATCGCCGTACCCAGGTTAGACTCCACACCGGTGATGCCCATCTTGGCGAGGATGGACGTAAGGGCAGCAAAGAGCGCCGAGGCAACGGCATAAGGCAGCCACGTCCCGTCCGCTTCCGTATTCTCCGTTTCCTTCTTCTCGATCATCAGGAACACTCCCAAGGCCAGGAGAGTTGTCCCAACCAGCTTGACAGCCAGATGCCCCCTTTCGTCCAGAAGGAAAATCGCCATCAGGACAGAAAGGATGGTGCTGGACTTATCAATGGGAACCACTTTGTTCACATCACCCACAGACAGCGCCTTGAAATAACACAGCCAGGAAGCCCCCGTGGCCAGCCCGGACAGAACCAGAAAAACAAGGGATTTCCCGCCAATCTGCGTAATCGTCCCGGCAGAGCCAACCACAAACACCATAACCCACGAAAACAGCAGCACCACCACCGTCCGCAAGGCAGTCGCCACATCAGAATCTGTCTTTTTAATGCCGCACTTTGCGAGAATTACCGTCAGTCCGGCAAAGAACGCAGACAGCACCGCCATAACAAGCCACATAAAATCGCCCCCCTTTTCCCCAGCTATTCTACCATAGGAACCGCATCCAATCAACACGGTCTGTTTTTCCATTGGCGGCAGCGATGGAATAGTGTTACTGTTCACAGGTACCCTGTGAACGTAACCGCATATGCTCATTTTAAATTGCCTTCGGCAATGGGGCATATGCTTTGCTCCCATAATGATATCTGCCCATGGCTAATCAGCGGAGTGATTAGCCATGGTGTGAACAGTAACGGAATACTTACGCGTATATTCCTCATACCGCGCTCGAAAATCTTCGCTGCCGCTGCGGGTGTCCCGAAGGGACTGGTGTAGATTCAGATTTTCGTGAGCCGCATCAATTACACACCCGGCGATGTTGGAACAGTGATCCGCTGTGCGCTCCAGGTCGGTGAGCAAATCCAGCCAGGTGAAACCCGCGTCGATGCTGCAGTCACCCTTCTGCATACGGAGGATATGCCGTGTGCGAAGCTGCTCTTTCAGCTGGTCAATCACCTGTTCCAGCGGCTCTACCAGGGCGGCGGTGTCCAGGTCATTTTTCAAAAAGGCAGTGAGGGACAAATCCAGAATATCATTGACTGCCATGGAAATGACCGCGAGTTCCTTGTCTGCCGCACTCGTAAAACGAAGCCCTTTGCCTTGCAGTTCCTCCGCTGACTCCAGAAGATTGACTGCGTGATCGGCGATCCGTTCAAAGTCACCAATCATTTTCAGCAGCTTGGCCGCTTCCCGGCTGTCTGCTTCGCTGATCTGCCGCGTGCTCAGGTTCACAAGGTATGTGCCTAAAATATCCTCATAGTGATCGGTCCTGTCCTCTTTTTCCCGAATAGAAGCAGCCAAGTCTAAAGAAAAGTCCCTTAGAAAGACCAGCGATTCCTTCAAGGCTGCAGCGGCAGTCTCTGCCATATCGGCGGCAACGGCGTGGCAGCGCTCCAGAGCAATGGACGGCGTGGCAAACAGGCGCTCGTCCAGCTCCTCAAACTCTTCCGGCTGTCTGGCATCGGATACCAGTGCTATGACCAGCCGTTCCAGGAAACCGGACAGGGGCAGCATGAGGATAGTGCACAGAATGTTGAACACCGAGTGCGCCACGGCAATGCCTATCAGCGAGGCCGATTCATCTAAAAATACTGGATGAAAGACAGTCCGTATCAGGCAGAACATAGTCAGCCAAACCACTGTGCCAATCACATTGAAAGAAAGGTGGACCAGTGCCGCCCGCTTCGCGTTCTTATTGGCTCCCACGGAGGAAAGCATGGCAGTAACGCAGGTGCCGATGTTCTGGCCCATGATGATGGGGATCGCCGCGCCGTAGGATACCTGCCCGGTGACGGCCAATGCCTGTAAAATGCCCACCGAGGCGGAACTGGACTGGATGACCGCCGTTAAACATGCGCCCGCCAGTACGCCCAGTACCGGATTTTTGAACATGATAAACATCTGCCGGAAAGCCGGGACATCCCGCAGACCGGACACCGCTTCTGACATCGTTTCCATGCCGAACATCAACGTGGCAAAGCCCAGCAGAATCATACCCGTGTCCTTTTTCTTTGCGTTCTTGCAGAACATATAGAAGATAATTCCCAGGAAAGCAAGCATCGGTGTGAAGGAGGACGGCTTCAGCAGCCTGACGAACAGATTCCCGCTGTCAATTCCCGCAAGGCTCAAAATCCACGCTGTGACCGTAGTACCAATGTTTGCTCCCATAATTATGTTGATGGCTTGTTTCAAATTCATAAGGCCGGAGTTGACGAAACCTACTACCATGACGGTTGTTGCTGAAGAACTTTGGATCACCGCCGTAACACCCAGCCCCGTCAAAAGCCCGGCCAGCTTTCCGGTGGTCAGCTTTTCCAGAAGGGTTCGGAGCCGTCCGCCAGCCCTGCGTTCCAATGCCTGTCCCATAATGTTCATGCCAAACAGGAACAGACTCAATCCGCCAATCAGAGTCAGCACGTTAAAAATATCCATAATGCTCTATCCTCTCTTTCTTATTTTCATTCTTATAATTCTAACAGGCGGATGTAAAATTCATTATCAAGGTCATGTAAAGTCTATGTAAAGTGTCCCGCAACTATCCCCGAACCAGTATCCGGCGCTCCAAACAGTTTCTATATAACAGGACTTTGCCGGATCCTTTTCCAATTTTTCCCGTAAACTGTTAATATATACGCCTACCATTGTATTATCCCCTAATACTCCAATTCCCATACTTTTTCATACAGTGTTTCCCGGTCAAATTTTCTCAATCGTTCAAAGCATCTATTTTCTGAATGTTATTGCTATGATATGCAAAAATAAATATTCTACTTTTGGAATTATACAAACTATGGTATAGTTATATACAATCGGGATTTGGAGGGGGATTATGAAGATAGTTTTTATTCGTCACAGCGAGCCAAATAAAACTGAAGTAGATAAAAGAGGTTTTATTGGGCAGGGAAGAGATATGGCACCTTTAACAGAATTGGGTATAAAGCAAGCAGAAGAGGTTTCATCAAACTCACTTCTAAAAGGTTGTCAAATCATTGTATCATCACCATATACAAGAGCTTTACAAACTGCTGCAATTATATCTAAAAATACTGGCTTAGACATAAAAGTTGAGGTTGATATTCATGAATTTATCCCAGATAAAACATTTCAAGTTAAGGGTGAAGATGAGGATAAAATATTGCATGAAGACTTTATTCAATGTCATGGTGAATACCCGGAAGGAGAGGTTCGCAAATGGGAAACAATTACAGAAATAATAAATCGTTCCAAACCAGTATTTGATAAATATGTTGATTGGGGTTATAAAAGAATAATTGTAGTAGCACATGGAGGCGTTATAAGGAGATATACAGCAACAGGATTGATAGCGCATTGTGAAGTATGTGAGGTAGATTACTCAAAAGACTTTACTTGTTTTGGATGGGTATAACCAGACAATTTCCATTTTGCAGAGCTATTGAATGAACGCAAAATCAGCAATAGTATACGGAAATGTGTGTTATTTTTCATAGAGATCCTGCTGTAAATTCCTGTTTGTAGAACTGGGAAATCGGTATTTTCAGGTGACAAAATGATGAAAAAATTATTTTTAATAGGCGGTGCAATGGGCGTTGGGAAAACGTCTGTAAGCCAATGTATGAAACGAGAATTGCCCAATGCGGTATTCCTTGATGGTGATTGGTGTTGGGATGCAGATCCGTTTCTAGTAACGGAAGAAACCAAGGAAATGGTTATTGATAATATTTGCTATCTGTTAAATCGTTTTATTCAGTGTTCGGCCTATGAGAATATTATTTTTTGCTGGGTTATGCATGAACAAAGTATCATAGACACGATTTTAAATAAAGTAAAGATTACAGATTGTGTTGTGAAAGTAGTTTCTCTGATGGCAAATGAAGAAACTTTGACCGCAAGAATTATGAAGGATGTTGACAGAGGGAGCCGTGGCACCGATGTACTTGAGAGAAGTATAGCAAGGATCCCTTTTTATCAGTCCGTCAGCAGTGTAAAGGTGCAAACTGACAACAAAACAGTTTACGAAATAGCAAAAGAAATCGTTGGGATATAGATAAAGACAGCTTCAAAAATCCACCTGTTTGGTTTGTATATGGCAGGCTCCTCGTTTAGTTTTTTGAGATTTCTTTACCCGCCGCCTGGGATCAGTGGGGCTTGCGGGCACATTATTTCCAAAAAAGAAGGCTCCCGAAAGAGCCTCCGTGCCAATATTATGCTTTTCGCCACTTAGAGCGTAAACAGGCTGCCTGACTTCTCATTATGCCCCTATGATTGCTTTTGCCGCTTCGAGAAAGTCTGATTCAGACATGCCGGCTTTAACAGCAGCTTTCTGTAAAGTGATATCACCATCACTGTACAGATCATATAAAGTTGTGATACTGCCCTCTCCGCGGCCTTCCTCGCGGATCATTTGCAAAGTCTCCGCCTCATTATATTCCGTGATGCACATATCTTTCACCTCCGCCCTGTGCCCGGCCAGGAACTGCCGGCGGCAGTTCAGAATAGGATCTTTGAAAAATCAATTTCCAGGCTGTCATAAATAGTTGTCCTAATCGTGTCAGCAAAAGAATAGATGATAGGTGCTGCGGCCTGCTCCATATCATACACCAGGATGGTCTGCTTCATCGGGTCAACGATCCAGTATTCCCGGACGCCAGCCTCGCGGTATAAGGAAAGTTTTGTATAGTAGTCCATGCCCCTGCTGCCAGGAGACACAATCTCAATGATCCAGTCCGGGGCACCGTTACAGCCATGTTCATCCAGTTTGCCTTTATCGCAGACCACGGATATATCCGGTTCCAGGTATTTGGAATTATCCGCACAAAGGAATACGGCAAAAGGAGCCGGAAATACTTCACAGATCCCTCCATTTGAACGGATGTAATTCCCGATTTCCAGATGCAAAAATGACAATATCCGCTGGTGTCTGGTGCTGGGCGGTGCCATATAGTAAATCCGGCCATCAATTAGTTCGGCTCTGCTGCCTTCTGGCAGGTTGTAGATATCATCAATGGTGTAAATATTTTCTTGCGCTAACGCTTCAGACATAAGATTCTCCTCTCTGCTGCGCCCTGTTACGCCCACCGCTCCAGGGACTTTCCTGATACCATTATTATACCCAAAAGAGCCGGGGAAAACAATCGTTTTCTGAAGAATCCTGAAGGTCTCCCGCATCTGTCATTGACTATCCCTCTTCCTTAAGATTTTCAATACATCCCGGTACAGCGGGATGATACCGTGGTGGTTTGCTAGAAAATTCTCCCCTGCCCAATTGGCTGCTTGAATCAGCTTCTTCTATCCCCGTCTTTGCTACTGCCATCTTCTGGCCGGTCAGGGGCCGTCCCCCATACAATGTCAAACTCCCTGCTGTCCTGCCCATGGGAATGGTTCAGTGCCGGCACACCATCTTCCGGCGGTTCCTGCCCGGAGTCCAGGCCCATGATTACATTCTTTACCAAGGCATCCATCAGCACCGGATCTGCCACATTGCCGCTTTCCCCGGATGCAGCTCTTTTATCCGCAGGGGACATGCTGCCGGCCCTGGTTCCCGTTTCCCCACCGGGGAGCTGCCCCTCTACGCCTGGAGGGGCAGTCTGGAATGCCAGGACCGCCACAAACTCCTGGTGCTGGATATTTAAATGGTCCGCAAACTTATCGTCCGTAAGACGAGTTCCTCTGCATGCTCCTGTTCAAAAGCACTGCTTTGATAAATTGGAGGCAGCGTAGCGCCATATTTTTCTCGCTCTCTTTTTCCTGCATGCAGAACGGCAGTATTAAATTTCATATGTTTTTTCTCCTTCTACCGATTGTTCAGAAAGTCTACTGCAGATGCTGCTGCATTTGCCCCGTCAGACACAGCCGTAATAACCTGCTCATACATGGCAAGTGCATTTCCCTGCTCTGCTTCCTGAAAATCCTGGGGGACTTTTTTACCTCCGTACAAATAGCTGCGGGCCAGTTTGTATTGCCTGCTCCATTCTGCTTTTGCAGACGTTTTCTCTTCTCCCTCAGAAGGGTCAGGGACATCCAGTTCCGGTTCTGACAGGAACTCCTCTGCCTCCAATATGCCTTCTGCATCTGCGGGATCTGATTCTGCTTTTGTTTCCACTTCTGTTTCCGCTTCTGCTTCTATTTCTGTGTCTCCATCTATTTCTTCTGATCCATCTGGAATCTTTTCTTCCTCCTGTTCATCCAGGCGGACTTCTGCCCGGTTCCTCTCCTGCCCCGATGTTTCCGAGAAAAAATGGTGACCGCCCAGCTTTAATGCCTCAGCGATCACCATGCAATTGACTTCGCATAAGTGATATTTTCCTTCAAATCTATCATCAAACTTATTGGTATATCACTAATCCCATACCGGAATAGTTTTGTCTACTTACGAAAGTATATTTGTATATTCTGCCTATCAAAACCATACTTCCGTAAGCATATAATAGCGTCCTCAAATAGTTTACTCTGACGTGGACACGATGAAGTCGCTCCTGTGCTCTATGGATAAGATCTTCCCGTCTTTGATCTCATATTGGGCGGTCGGCGAGTAGAATGCGTCTCCGCGCATATCGTACATGACAAAGACTGCAAGGTACTTCCCGTCCCGGACCTTTTCATACCTTATCTTTGTATCCTTTGTATAGGTGAAGCCCGGCCCATACAGCTCCGTGTTCCCGCCTGTCTCAAAGCTATCCTTGTCGTATATGATCTTAAACCGGTCTCCGTCTGCGACCTTCTGAAGGTTGCGCATGGCCATGACCTCTCCGTTCACACCAGAACTCCTGATGTCATAGATCCCCAGGATCCGGACATCACCGCTCTCCTCGTCCACTGCCAGGATCATGTAGGAATCTGCCCCGTTATATTCCACCTTGACACGATATTTGATCGTCCCCACACTGGCGCCTAATCTTTCAAGGGGCAGGATATTGTCCCCCATAAAAAGCCAGCTGCCATCAAAGGTGCTGGTCAGCTTCCCGTCCTCAGCTTTGACAAGTGCATCCTCCCCGAAGTTGACCGCATAACCATCCTGGAGCATAGCCAGGTAGAACGTGTCCGCCTGGATCAGCGACTCCGACACTTTTGGCAGCGCCATGGAAAAACTGTCAGGACCGATCGTGATATCGCTATACTGAAGATCCCGCAAGGCTGTGTTGTCCAGCTTCTGCGCCTTGCCATAGCCTAAGCTGTCGGCATATGCCTGCATTTCCTCGTTCAGGCAGCCGCTCCCCTTGTAATAGTAGAGCGCGCGGATACTGTCATCCAGACAGATATTTTTCACATAATCCAGATAATAGATCAGAGAGGACAGGTCTGGAATCTCCGCGGGAAAATATACGGACACCCCCTTTGAACCGCTCATGTTCTTCGATACTCTGTTATATACCACCGTCCTGTCGATCCCGTCCATGATCAGGCATGTCTCCTCGGGATACAGATCGCGGAGATTTTCGATCATGGTGGTAAAGTCGACCATATTAAAGATATCATAGTCCGACGTGGCAAATCTCACCGTTCTGCTGGCCGCTTTTCCCAAGATCACAAGAGTACCCATGTCATCGATGGAATCCTTGAGCGCCACATCCGCCAGATCACAGTAATGGCCATACACCCCATGGGCTTCATTGATATCCAAAATGGAGAATGTCACTCCGTAGTCCACACCGAGAGGCGCGAGCTGGACGCTCTGTTTTGCATACCAGTCGATAAAGCTGTCCGCTATGGCTCTCCCGACCTGCGCGCTGTTTAGGGCCGGGTCTCTGCTCAGCTTGTTGAGCCATGTGGTGTAGTCCCATCCCTCTCCCGGCTCGATCTCCTCGCTCGCGGCGAGATATCGGCCATAACCATGCATGGCTTCCGCGGTCTCTAAGGATGCCATAAGGCATGCGTCAAACCCCACGATCTCAAAAGCAGGATCCCCCGGATCGTTCGGATAAACCTCTTCAAATGCCTGTCTGAGCTCCTTTAAGGTCAGGCTGTCGCCCCCATACAGATCATCCGCCGCAAATCCGAAAGCGCCTGCTCCATGATCCCAGAAAATGACCATCTTGTGGTCGGCCGGCGCGGTCTTCTCACAGAAACGGAAAAAATCAGACAAGGTCGCCGCGTCCCCCATATTGACAAAATGGTTATCCTCCAAAAGTCTCATGCCGTCCTTATCCAGTATGAACCTCTGAGAGCGGTTGGGATTGACCATCGCCAGATCCCACGCCCTCGCGCCGCCTGTCTGTATGACGATCTTTATCTGGTCGGACAACTGGGCGCTTTGCATCTCGCGGATATCAGCTGATGCACATCCTTCGATATGCGGCGCGCCCTCCTGCTGCGCTTCTGGCGCTTTCGGGCTCATGGGCGTATTAAGATACATATAATCCGGGACATCCATATCCTGTTCTATGAGCTCATCAATATATCCCGTTAACAACGATATCTGCTGGCTGTAGACCTCTGCTCCATGATCATTGCTGTACTTTCCCAAAAGGACTTTAGAGAAGTCTGAGAGGTTGCTCATATCCCCTCCCTCCAGGTTGCTGCCGCACATATAGACATAGACGGCCCAGGTATCCTCCTGTCCGTATGGCTCCATGGCGTCCACCTGCCTGGAAATCTCTTGGTCGATCGGCGCCATCTCATAAAGCTCTTCCTGAGAAACCTCCTAGTATAATAATGATATAGCCACAAGAGCTATAAAGTTAATAAGTTAC
>CANDBT010000074.1 GCA_947383005.1 uncultured bacterium
CAGTTTTCCCGGGAAAGACAAAAGTGTCGCTTAACTGCCTGTTAAGCGACACTTTTGTCTTTTAAAATATCTAAAAAATTCAATTTTCTGTAATCGAGTCGATTATAACACCTTTTTTTAGCAGCGTCAACCGCATCTGATTTCCTTTTTTAGCAGGAAGTGCAAAAGAATTTCTTAATAAAGTGTCGCTTAACAGGCAGTTAAGCGGTTGCTTTAAGCAGCAAAGGGGGCAGGGGCAATCTGGTACTTACTGAAATGTCCTAAAGGGAGAGAAGATAATTATATGAAAGAGTGCCAAAAAGCCATAAAGACAGGTGGTGTAGGCGGTCTGCAGGAAGTGTGCTATTTCCAATACCAGCGCATGATGCGTTATGGAGGCCGGTGGCATCTGGAAAAGAGGGCGGTCTTGCCGGGGTGTATTTTTTTGTGCGGGGAAGAAAACGCAGTATTTTGGTGGCGGGTAAGAGCGAAGAGAGAAAATGAAGGGGAGATTTCGGTTGTCTCCTGTGAAGCGCCCTATCTCAAATGCTTGTGCCAGGAAGGCAGCTTGGTGGAGATGTCCAAAGGGATCATCGAAAACGGGGCGCTGGATATAACTGGAGGGCCTCTTCGGGGGAAGGAACAGATGGTAAAAAAAATTGACCGGCATAAAAGGACGGCAGAGATCGAGATTCCCTTTGATGGCCGGAGCCAGCGGATTATGCTGGGGCTTGAGATTTATGCAAAGCAGGGATAGGCAGGGAAAAACAGTGGCAAGTAAACCTTCATGCGCCTGGCGAAGCACGCTCAAAACGCCGGGGCGGCTGGCAAGGCATGTTTAGTTTGTGAATGGCAGATATATTTAGATGGATAGAGAGAATAAAAATGATAGAACTGATGTTTATTACCAATGATATTCGAGTTGCTCAAATTGCTGATGAAAACGGTGTTGAACGGGTGTGGATTGATTTAGAAATATTGGGAAAGCAGGAAAGACAAGGGCATATGGACTCGGTAAAATCCCAACATCATATAGAAGATATCATTACAGTCAAATCAGTGTTAAAGACATCAAAACTGCAGGTAAGAATCAATCCGATTAATAAAGATTCACAACAAGAAATTGAAAAGGTTATAGCTGCAGGAGCAGATATTATTATGCTTCCAATGTTTAAGACCGTTCAAGAAGTAGAATGTTTTTTGGAGTATGTTTCTGGCAGGGCGACAACAGTGTTGTTGTTTGAAACACGAGAGTCAGTTGAGCAATTAGCAGAGATTTTAAACCTCGATGGAATAGATGAGGTACATATTGGATTAAATGATTTGCATTTATCTTATCATTTAAAATTCATGTTTGAATTACTTTCAAATGGTTGTGTTGAGAGTTTATGTAAATATTTTCATAAAAAAGGAATACCATATGGTTTTGGAGGAATTGGCAGATTTGGCACAGGAATCATTTCACCGCAACAGATTTTAGCCGAACATATTCGGTTGGGGAGTAGGCGTGTGATTTTATCCCGAAGCTTTTGCAATACACAACAAGAAAGAAATGTAGATAGAATCCGGGATATTTTTAAAAAGGGTATAGATGAGATTCGTGAATATGAGAGGAGAGTAAGTCAGGAGTCGGAATTTTTTTTTGAGCATAATAAAACAGAGCTATATGGGCAAATACGGGATATAGCAAAGAAAATGGAGAATTAAGGGGAATAGAATGCAAACGATAGGATTGATTGCTGGAAAAAGCGGAGATTCACTTAGTGATGAATTGCATAAAAAGGGATACAGAGTGGCAATTATTTGCGGAAGGATGGGAGAAGCGGGTTATAATGCTGCGGAGGAAAAAATAATATCTGATTTGTCAGAGTATGAAAATATTATTCATTTTTTTCAAAAGAAAGAAGTAAAAAAGGTTATTATTGGAACCGGTCATTATTTAGCTTTTGCTTTGGCACAAAAATTAGAAGGGGCCGGGATTAAAACGAATATTGATATAGAAAAAAGTTTACTTGCAAAAGATAAGGTCCGGTTTAAAAGGAAAATTGAAGAAATGGGAATAGCGACACCTGCTTATGCAAGTTTTCTGTCGAGAGAAGAATTTAGTAGAGAAGGAATGAAGTTTCCGTTGCCGTGTGTTGTGAAATCAAATACGGATACCGTGCAGCCAAGGAAAGTAGATGATAGGGAAAATTTATTAGAGGCTGTGGAAGATGTATTTGCTACAAATGCGGTTCTTTTATTAGAACAATATATTCCGGGAAATGATTGTACGGTAGCAGTTGTTAATGACGGATCTACAGTAAAATCGTTGGGGGTTTTATATTATAGCAAAGCAAAAGAGTATGGATTAAAGGGATTTGACTTGGCAAAATCGGAAGTGATGTCAGTAGAGGAAGAACAGAAAATATGTAAAATTGCGTCTGACATAGTAAGAAAAATGAGGTTTCCTGGATTGGTAAGGATCGATTTTATCGTCGATGAAAAGATATATGTTTTGGAACTTAATACAGTTATTGTGACAGGTTATCATGGAAGCGCATATCCGTTTTTTAAGAAGCAAGGAATTGATATTGCTGAAGAGGCGATAAAGGCATCATTAAAGTTATTAGGAGAAGACGATAAAAGTGAGTAGATACTATTGCACATTGAGAGGATAAAAGAAGTGTATAAATACTTTAAACGGGCAATGGATATAATTATTTCCTTAGTGGCTGTTGTTTTGTTGATTCCTGTATTTATTTTAATAGCAATAGCAATAAAGATGGATTCCAAGGGGAGGATAATTTTCAAACAGGAAAGAGTTGGCCAAAAAGCAAAAAAGTTTTACATATATAAGTTTCGAACGATGGTATCTAACGCTTCCCAAATTGGCCCAAGTAGTACAGCGGAAAATGATGTTCGGATTACAAGGATAGGACGTTTTTTAAGAAAGACAAGTTTAGATGAGTTACCACAGCTATGGAATGTCTTACTAGGAGATATGAGTCTGGTAGGATATCGACCAGGAGTAAGAGAAAATTATTCAGAAGAGGATTTACAATCGGAAATATTTCTTGTGAAACCCGGATTAACTGGGGCAGCGCAGATAAATGGGAGAAGTAGTCTTTCGCTGGAAGAAAAGCGAAATTATGAAAAGGAGTATGCGCGAAACATAAGTTTTTTAACCGATATAAAGATTTTTTTTAAAACGATAAAGGTGGTAGTCTTTAGGGAAGGTGTAAATTGATTATGGAGGATACAATTACCGTCAGCGTTATCATTCCGGTTTATAATACAGAAAAGTATTTGGAAAAGTGTTTGGATAGTTTAGTGAATCAAACATTGAAAAATATGGAAATTATATGCGTAGATGATATTTCAACCGATAATTCATATGAAATTTTATTAGCCTATCAGAAAAAATATTCAGCCTTAATAAAAGTGATTAAATTAGATGAAAAATTGCGTCAAGGCGGTGCTCGTAATCGTGGGTTGAATATCGCGAGAGGGAAATATATAGCGTTTGTAGACAGCGATGATTATGTTGATATTACAAGATATGAGAAATTATATTTTTTGGCAGAGGAAAAGCAGGTTGATTACGTATATTGCGGATATTATGAGGAGTATGCAGAAGAATTAATTATCAGAAAACCAATTTCTCATGGAAAAAAGCCAAACGAGAGAATTGTAATCCATAAAGAAAATCGCAATGAGTTTATTGCAAATACTGTTAATATTTGGAGTGGTATGTTTCATAGAAAAGTATTTTTAAATAAAGATGTATATTTTCCTGAAAAATTAGCCTATGAAGATAATTATACCGCATCAATATTACCGTATTATATAAAAAGCTATGCTTTTATTGAGGATTGTTCCTATTATTATAATAAGAGGAATTCTACAGCTACAACCGCAGTTATGAATAGTCCTCATCATTTAGATCGCATGGTGACGGCAGAAAAAATGCTTGAATGGTATGAAAAACGCAATGACTATGAAGAGATAAAAGAAGCGGTAGAATATTTGTATTTGGAATTATATTATATACATACAGTTTCAATTTTGATATATTATTACGATAAAATAGATTACAAAAAAATAGTTGATGTACGCAAACATTTTTTGAGCAGGTTTCCTGAGTATAATAAAAATAAATTGTATAGGCAAAGATTTTCAAAAATAAAGCGGATGATATTTTCAATAAATGAAATTTCACCACGGCTTTATGCTATTTTTTATATTGCAGCAAGAAAATTAAAAAAAGTGTTAGGGCCGATTGGAGGAAAATAGTGTCATATCTTTTTTTGTTCTATGTTTTGTCCTTTTTTGCGATAATTGAAGTTAATACAAAATTTGATTCCCAAAATAGAGTGTTTAATGTAATTATCATTGTGCTTATGTTTTTTATAGGGTTTCGTGACGGCTTAGGGGCAGATTATTATCGATATGAAGCAATTATCAATGCTATAAGCAGAAATAAAATCCTGATAAGTGATGATATTGGTTTTTGTATGTTTGCGTTTGTGTTAAAGGAATTGAATTTTTCTACAGAAATTGTGTTTTTCGTTTTTGCAATTCTATTTTGTTTATGCATACGAAAATTTATTTTGGACAAGGTACAATATAGATATGTTTCATTGATTGTATTTTTTAGTCTTTATATGATTCCGATAAGTTTTAATGCTATGGCGCAAGGTATTGCTACAGGAATAATGCTATATTCATTTCGATACTTTGAAGGAAAAAACACCAAAAAAATATTATTGTTTTTTGGTATAGCATCAATGTTTCATTTTATAGGTTATATATTGCCGATTTTATATTTAATTTATATCTTTTCAGATACAGATAGAAAACGTATATGTTTTTTGCTTTGTCTTGCAGTTATATCTTTGGGAATAATATTGTTGATAAGAACAGAAAATATAGTAATGTTTCTTCCTGGAAGGACAAAGGTAATTTATACGAGTTATCTCTCAAACTTTCCAGAAAAAATAGATATGATCAGTATATTAGCCCGCTTTGTTATGCTCTTTTTTGTAATATATGGTTACAAAAAATATACACAAGAGGAAAAAAAATGGCTTGTTATATATTTGACGGGAGTGTTCTTATATTTTGCGCTTTATATTAATTCGTTACTTTCAACACGTATTAATTTATCGATTAAAATAACAGAAATATATCTTATTCCAGAAATGTTGAAAAATTTAAAAATGAAATGGAATCGAACGATTTTATTATTACTATTAGTGGCCTTTTGTGGAACTGTTTTAATGAAAGCGCTCCAAAATCAAACCGTATATCCTTATCGGACGAGATTATTTGATATATTTGTGTGACTTGAAAGGTGCAGGTTTATGTGTGAGAGAAATGAAATGAAGTTGGGCTCTTTATTATCTTATATAAAGATGGTGATGGGAGCGTTTGTCTTATTAGTTTATACACCGATAATGATACGTGTGCTTGGAACAAGCGAATATGGAGTATATAATGCCGTAGTTTCAGCAATTTCCATGCTTACAGTTCTTAATCTTGGATTTGGAAGTGGATATGTAAGATTTTTTGTGAAAAATAGAACGAATAAAGAATATATTAGCAAATTGAACGGCATGTTTCTTTTGATTTTTTTGTTTATAGGAGCAGTAGCTTTGATAGCGGGGATTATTTTAACGATAAATGTCAAGTCGATTTTTAAGCAGGGATTGACAAGTGATGAATTAAGGCTTGCGAAACAATTGATGTTTGTTCAAACGACTAATCTGGCAATATCTTTTCCAATGAGTGTTTTTTCAAATATTATAGCGGCAAACGAACGATTTGTTTTCTTGAGAATTTTTGAAATTATTAAGGTTGTAGTATCACCACTGGTAAGCATACCCTTTTTGCTATATGGATTTGGCTCTATGGGGGTTGCTATTATATCATTGGCAATATCCTTAGTGACGGACTCATTTTATGCTTTTTATGTGCTTGCTGTTTTGAATAATAGATTTAGTTTTAAAAATTTTGAGAAGGGGTTGTTTAAGAACCTTTTTTCATATACTTTTTTTATCGCAATTAATATAATTGTAAATCAGATTAATTCTAATCTCGATAATGTGTTGTTGGGACGATATGTAGGAACAGAAAGTGTCTCCGTTTACTCAGTTGGGTTTAGTATATACCATTATTATGTGATTTGTTCAACGGCAATATCAAATGTTTTTTCTACAAGAGTGCATAGTTTAGTTCATGAAACAGATGGGAATATGAAAAAACGTAAAGAAACACTCACCGAATTATTTATTAAAGTAGGTAGAATTCAGTTTTTAATTTTAGGGTTAATTGCAACAGGGGTTTTGTTTTTTGGGAAAAAATTTATATATTATTGGGCAGGAAAAGGATTCGAAGAATCATACTATGTAGCCATAATTTTAATTGTGTCCATATCTGTTGATTTAATACAAAATGTTGGGAGTGAAATGCAGCGTGCGCAAAATCTACATTGGTTTTCTGGCATGGTATATGGAGGTATGTCATTATTTAATTGGGGTATATCAATTGTTTTATGTCGAAAATATGGAGCAATTGGGTGTGCGTTAGGAACTGCAGTTTCTTTTCTTCTGGCTAATGGATTAGCCATGAATATATTTTATAATAAAAAATGTAATATTGATATTCCTTTGTTTTGGATGAATATATTTAGAATGTTAGTTGGATTAATTATCCCGGTTATTATAGGTATAATTTTATCTGGTTGGATAAATAGGATTTCGATAATATCATATATGTTATTGATAATGGGATATATAATTATTTATATGGTTTCCATGTGGAAATTTGCTATGAATGTATATGAAAAGAATTTAATAAAAAGAATGGTGAAAAGATTTAAGCCATTATATTAGGAGATGACACAATGGCATTAAAAAAAATCATGTTTATTTCATATGGTGGAGGACATGCCAATATTGCAAGGCTAGTGTATCAGGGATTAAAAAAGCAAAAAGATGTAGAATTGAAAGTATTGGCGCTTACAGTAGCCGGAAAAATTTTTGATCAGGATCATATTCCTTATAGTACAAGCAGTAATTATATTAACTTATTTGAGGATAAGGAAGAAATCAAGAAGTATGGCCAGGAACTTGCAAAAACATATTGGAATCAGGAGTCTGGAATAAGCTATGAAGATTCTGTGGCATATTTAGGATTTGGCTATAGGGATCTTGTGAATAGATATGGAAGAGACAAGGCGGAGGATTTATTCCGGCATGAAGAAAGAAAAGCTTTTTGGCCGGAAGAAGTGATGAAAACCATACTATTAGATGAAAAACCGGATGCCTTAGTCATAACATGCGGTGTGAGAAGTGAAGGAGCTGCCGGAGCCGCGGCAAATCAGTTGGGTATTCCCGTGATTAGAGTTGCTGATTTACCTACATATGGGCCGAGTAATTGTGAATGTGTCTTATGTGTGATGAATGAATATGCAAAAAAATTCGCGATGAAAGAATATGGGATAAAAGAAGAGAAAATTATCGTTACGGGACAGCCAGTATTTGAAGATAATTTGGTGGTTAATAAAAAGTCATTAGATATAAGTAAACATAAAATTCGTTTAAATGAGTTTAATAAAATGATTTTATATTTAGAGCAGCCGGGCGTGGCAGAAACAAAAGAAGTTGAAAAATGTTTAAAAGGAATCGCAGCAGAAGAACCAGATTTCCTTTTTGTTTTTAAACTGCATCCAAATCAAGATTTAGATAGAAGTTAT
This sequence comes from uncultured bacterium, assembly GCA_947383005.1. Lineage (GTDB taxonomy): Bacteria > Bacillota > Clostridia > Lachnospirales > Lachnospiraceae > Brotaphodocola. The sequence continues at coordinate 7,718 of CANDBT010000074.1, forward strand.
TGGATGTCAGAAAACGTTTTAATTGTTCGTGATTTTAATTTAAAAGATTTACTTTTTCTTTGCGATCTTGCGATTACTAAAGATTCTGCTTCTGGAATGGAAGCAGTATTGATGGGAAAACCATTGATTAATGTATTGTTAAGCGATAGTATTTTGGACTATGCGAACTATAACATATCTGAAAGAGTTTTAGAGCTTAAATATTTACCCATAGCTATTGACAAGTGTTTAAATAAGAACAGTGATGTATATTTAAATCTGAAAAAGGGAAGAGAACATTTTGATAATAAACAAGACGCTGGTGATAATATTATTAAAGTAATATTTAATGAGATAGAAAAACAAAATAATGTGGAGGAAGATTAGCATGAAGTATTGTAAGAAATGTGTAATGCCAGATACAAGACCCGGTATTACCTTCAATGAAGAGGGAATATGTTCAGCATGTCAGCAAATGGAAAAAAGATCTTTGATTAACTGGGAATCCCGTTGGAGTGAATTTAAAGATATTTGCGATAAATACCGTGGGATGAATGGTGATGGTCCGGATTGCGCTATTGCGGTATCTGGTGGGAAAGATTCACATTATCAAGTTTATCTGATGAAAAATGTAATGCATATGAATCCAATCCTTTTTTCCGTCGAAGATAATTTTCCGATGACTGAAGCGGGCAAGCACAATTTGAAGAATATCTCAGAGGAATTTGGCTGTAGTATTATTAGTATGAAACCGGATATCCGTGCTCAGAAGAAGTTAATGCGATATATGTTTGAAAAATATGGGAAACCCACATGGTATATTGATCGTCTGATTTATACATATCCGCTAATCATGGCTGCAAAATTCAATACCCCGCTTTTGGTTTATGGTGAAAATGTAAGCTATGAGTATGGTGGTTCAGACGCTATAGAAACTTATTCGGCAAGAGAACAGTTGAACAATGGCGTAGCTACGGGAATTGATGAACAGGAATTAATCAATGGGGCCAATGTAACTGCCCGGGAGCTTTTCTTTACCAGAGCGCCAGAACAGGAAAAACTGGATAAACTCGATCCGATTTATATTTCCTATTTCATACCTTGGAACAGTTTTAAAAATTATGAGTTTGCAAGAAAACATGGTTTTCATGATCTTACACATGAATGGAACAGGACACATCATGTGGAAAATTTTGATCAGATTGACAGCAGAGCATATTTAGTGCATTCCTGGCTGAAATATCCTAAGTTTGGACATGCATCGGCAACGGATTATGCGGCACGAATGGTGCGGTACGGATACTTGACCAGAGACGAAGCTAAGCAGCTTGTCAGAGAACATGATGATAAACTTGATCCGTTGTGTGTGAGGGATTTCTGTGAGTTTTGTGGTTATACGGAAACAGAATTTTGGAATATTCTTGATTCTTTATATAATCAGGAATTGTTTGAGAAAAACGATTATGGCAAATGGATGCTGAAACATCCGGTATGGGAAGAGTGATTATGTTTAATTTAGAACAATTTATTTCAACGTATGTTACAAAGCGCCAAACATCTATGTTTTTGCCGGACATTGAAAGAAACAGAGAAGCTTTGTCTAATAAAATTGCAGGAAAAACCGTTTGTGTAATTGGCGGGGCAGGTTCCATAGGTTCATCCTTTATCAAAGCAATTTTGCCGTTTAAGCCAGCTTCTCTTGTTGTGGTTGATACCAATGAAAATGCTCTGGCAGAGTTGACACGGGATATCCGTTCGACTAAGGGGATGTTTATTCCTGCTAATTTTACTACATATCCTATGGATTTTGCATCTCCTGTATTTAAAAAGATGTTTATTCGGTGCGGTGGTTTTGATATTGTGGCAAATTTTTCTGCACATAAGCATGTCAGGTCTGAAAAGGACATCTATTCTGTGGAAGTTCTTATTCAAAATAATATTTTTCATGCAAAAATCCTTCTGGATTTGCTTGTAAAGTATCCGCCAGAGGAGTATTTTTGCGTATCTACAGATAAGGCAGCAAATCCGGTAAATATTATGGGCGCTTCTAAACGCATTATGGAAGATGTTATTTTTGGCTATTCGGATAAGTTTCCGGTAAAAACGGCACGTTTTGCTAATGTTGCTTTTTCTAATGGTTCATTACCAGCAGGTTTTCTTGAACGGATTCATAAGCAACAGCCATTGTCTGGCCCGTCTGATATTAGAAGATATTTTGTTTCACCGGAAGAGAGCGGACAAATTTGTATGTTAGCCTGTATGCTCGGTGAGAATAGAGCAATTTTCTTTCCAAAACTCGAAGAAACCCAGATGATGACTTTTGACGCTATTGGTACAGAATTGCTTAGAGCGTATAATTATGAAATCGTCGAGTGTGTTTCTGATGAGGACGCCATAGATAAAGCCGAGGATTTAAAGCATGGCAGCAATCAATATCCCGTACATTATTCTGCCGCCGATACATCCGGGGAGAAAGCTTTTGAAGAATTCGTAACGGATACAGAAAAGGCGGATAGGGAAAGATTTCTCTCTCTTGGGGTAATTACAGGGAAAGAGATTCCGGACAAGAAAAGGCTAAAAAAACTCTTTGCTGATCTAAATTCTGCTTTTGAACGAGCGGATACGACAAAGGAAGAAATTATTGAAATCATGAAGGAGTATCTGCCGAACTTTGAACATATCGAAACGGGTAAGTTTTTGGATGATAAAATGTAATAGTAGCTTGTGAGCGTTTATAAGAAAGGCGGATGCTATGAATAAGTTTATACCGTTGTCCATCCCTAACTTTGAAGGTAATGAAAAAAAATATGTAAATGAAGCGCTCAACCAAGGTTGGGTTTCTACTGGCGGCGCATATATAGCAAGGCTTGAGCAGGAAATGGCAAATTTCCTTCATGTTCATAACGTTGCTGCCTGTCAGAGTGGAACATCTGCCATTCATCTATCCATGATAGAAGCAGGAGTAAAACCAGGAGATGTAGTTCTTGTTCCGCCGCTGACTTTTATTGCGGCCGTCAATCCGGTCAAATACCAATATGCGACGCCGGTGTTTATTGATTGTGATGACAGCCTTTGTATGGATCCCGTAAAGCTTTGTGAGTTTTGTGAAACGCAATGTAAATGGGATGGAGAGTTGTTGAAGTACAAGAAAAAGAGGGTTAAAGCTATGGTTGTCGTTCACGTTTTTGGCAATATGGCAGACATGGAACCTATTATGGATATAGCAAGTAAATATAAGCTTAAAGTGATTGAGGACGCTACAGAGGCTCTGGGAACTTATTATACAGAAGGACGCTACGCTGGTAAATATGCTGGTACAATTGGCGACTTTGGCGCTTATAGTTTTAATGGAAATAAGATTATCACAACCGGCGGAGGCGGGGCCGTGACAGCGAATGAATCGAAAATTGTTGATCATATTCGATTTTTATCAACACAAGCGAAAACGGATCCCCATTGTTATATTCATGATGAAGTTGGTTATAACTATCGCATGACAAATCTTCAGGCAGCTCTAGGTGTGGCTCAAATGGAGAAATTGCCGGAATTTATCAGGAGGAAACAGAAGAATTTTGAAGTATACAAAGCAGAATTTGAAGGGTTCAAATACGGGACACTAATGTTGTTTCGAGAAGGGACAAATGCAAATAAATGGTTTTATAGTTTCAATATCAACCGCAATTACATCAAAAATTCTATGAAAGAAATAATCATTGCTCTGGAAAAAAAGGGAATTCAGGCTCGTGTGGTTTGGGGATTAATTAATGAGCAGAAACCCTATGAAAATGAAGTTACCTATCAGCTTGAAAAAGCGCCTTATTATGCGGATAGGATTATTAATATTCCTTGCAGTACACAGATTACAAAGGAAGAGATAATCTATGTGGCAAGTGAAGTGAAGCAATTGCTCAGGAGTTTGTCAAATGAATGAAATTCAAAAATTTATGGGAAAAGATTCTCTTACTGTTTCAGAAGCTATGCGGTTGATTGATAATAATCAAAGAGGTATTTTGTTTATATTAAATCATGACAACAAATTGCTGGGATGCATTACAGATGGTGACATTCGCCGTTTTCTGCTTTCCGGAGGGAAAATGGAGGATGCTGTCATTGATGCAGCGAATCTTGTTCCCAAATATGCCAAATCTGCAGACGAAGCTAAATTACTTTATCACAAGAGGAACTATATTATTATTCCCATTGTGGGAGATGACGGGACAGTTATTGACTTATATAATGGGGAAGGGCGTGAATGGAAACGCCGCAATCCGCTAAATATTCCCGTGGTGATTAATGCTGGCGGAAAAGGAACAAGGCTTGACCCGTTTACGCGTGTTTTACCTAAGCCGTTAATTCCTGTAGGAGATATGCCGATTATTGAACATATTATGAAGGAATATCAAACTTATGGCTGCAATGAATTTCATATTATTGCTAATTATAAAAGTGAATTGCTGAAAGCTTATTTTGCGGAAAGTGAAAATGATTATAATATTACATGGTATGTTGAAGAAAAACCATTAGGTACCGGCGGCGGGCTGAGCCTTCTTCGAAAAAAATTTACGGGTACATTCTTTTTTTCCAATTGTGATGCGCTTTTAACGGCTAATTATGAAAGTATAGTAAAGTTTCATAAGGAAAATAAAAATATGATTACGATGATTTGTGCGTATAAAAATATAAATATACCTTATGGTGTAGTTGAAATGGGAGTCAATGGGGTTATAGAAAGCATGAAAGAAAAGCCTTTAATGTCATTTCTCACCAATACAGGGAGTTATATCGTTGAACCAGAAGTGATTGGCGATATTGAAGATGGAGTGTCGGTTGGTTTTCCTGATATTGTTGAAAAAGAGCGGAAAAAAGGAAAGAGGGTAGCTGTTTTTCCGGTAAGTGAAAATGATTGGATGGATATGGGGCAGTTGCCTGAACTTGAAAAAATGAGGATAAAATTATATGGTAAATAAGTTTTTGTTTAACAATAAAAGAAAAAGCATTCTGCTAATCGGAGGCGGAGGACATTGCCAGTCTGTATTGGACAGTATTTTTTCACTCAGGGTTTATCATAAGATTGGAATTATTGATTCTAAGAATTCCTCTGTTTCGGGTATTTCTGTGGTGGGAACAGATGATGATCTTCCACGGCTGAAAAAGGAAGGATGGGATGAGGCATTTATCACTGTCGGCAGTGTGGACAATACAAGGACAAGACGTAAATTATACAATTTGGTGAAAAAGTTGAATTTTCATCTTCCCTCTATTGTAGACCCGAGTGCAATAATCGCAAGGAAAGTTCAAATTGGAGAGGGCAGTTATTTAGGCAAACATACAGTTGTAAACGCAGGCACGCGGATTGGCTGCTGTGCGATTATTAATACAGGAGCGATTGTGGAACATGATTGTATAGTGGGTGATTTTACCCATATTAGTCCCGGAACGGTTCTCTGCGGTCAGGTATTTGTTGGAAATGATTCCCATATTGGTGCGGGGAGCGTAGTGAAACAGCAAATAAGTATAGGTGAACAATCCCTAATCGGTGCAGGAAGTGTTGTTGTTCAAAATATTCTTAAAAATGAAAAAGCGTATGGGAATCCATGCAGGGTGGTAAAGTAATGAGTGTTTATATTATTGCTGAGGCAGGAGTAAATCACAACGGAAGTATCGAATTGGCCTGTAGATTGGTTGATGCGGCAAAAAAAGCAGGAGCTAATTGCATTAAGTTCCAAACATTTAGAGCAGAAAAACTTGTTTCTCACACAGCAAAGAAAGCAGAGTATCAGAAGGCAACAATGGGCAGCACTTCACAGCAGGATATGTTGAAAAAGTTAGAATTATCGGATGATGACTTTCTTAAGATAAAATATTATTGTGATGAAGCTGGAATATGTTTTCTTTCTACGCCATTTGATTTTGATAGCATTGAATTTTTGAATTTGATCAATATGCCCTTTTGGAAAATCCCTTCTGGCGAGGTTACCAATCTTCCTTATTTGCTAAAACTGGCCGGAACCGGAAAACCGGTTGTCATGTCAACGGGAATGTGTACCATGAATGAAATTAGAGAAGCAATAAGGGCGCTTACAGAGAATGGGACGACAAATATTAAGCTTCTTCATTGCAATACCGAGTATCCCACACCGTTTAGTGATGTGAATCTCAAAGCTATGCGAACCATGCATGAGGTATTTGGTCTTGAGGTGGGTTACTCTGATCATACCAAAGGAATTGAAATTCCCATTGCAGCGGCTGCACTTGGAGCTGTGATTATTGAGAAACACTTTACTCTTGACTGTAATATGGAAGGGCCGGATCATAAGGCGAGTATTGAACCAGATGAATTCGCTGTGATGGTAAAGAACATCCGGCACATAGAGGAAGCGTTAGGTACAGGAGATAAAGTACCCTCGCCATCAGAAGAGAAAAATATACCCATTGTCCGAAAAAGCATTGTGGCAAAAACCAATATAAAAGCTGGTAGCATTTTAACAGAGGAAAATATTACCGTAAAGCGTCCTGGTACTGGTATTAGTCCAATGAAGTGGTTTGATGTTCTTGGAACAAAAGCGGTTAAAGATTTTAAAGAGGATGAATTAATAGAGTTATGAAGAAGATAGCTGTTGTAACGGCAACAAGAGCGGAATACGGTTTGCTTTCTCCTGTTATCAAAGAATTAAGAAAACAGGAAAATAATGAACTGATTATTGAACTTATTGTCACGGGAATGCATTTGAGTGAAAGTTATGGGATGACCATTGATGAAATCGATGACAGAATAGATCGTAAAGTGCCTGTTTCTGTAAGTTCTAAATCCGCTGAAGATATTTCAGCGAATCAAGCGGAATTTTTAGTAAAGTTTACGGCTCTTTTTATCCAAGAGAAATACAGAGCTGTTATTTTACTTGGCGACAGATATGAAACATTAGCGATAGCTATTGCGGCTGGCAATACAAAAACTCCGGTGTTTCATCTCTGTGGCGGCGATACGACGGAAGGTGCGCTTGATGAGTGGATCCGTCATTCCATTACAAAAATAAGTTATTTACATTTTGTGACAAATGAGGAAAGCCGGCGTAGGGTAATACAGCTTGGTGAATCTCCAGACAGAGTTTATAATTATGGTTCTACGAGTATTGATAATATTCTTCATACTGCCGATATGACAAAATGCGAAGTTTTGGAAAGTGTAAAGTTAAAAAATTGCCGATATGCAGTTTGTACGTATCATCCGGTAACAATGGAAGATGGCAGTGTAGACAGACAAATTAAGGAATTTTTGGAAGCAATTCAAATATTTCCGGATATTGAATTTATCGTTACCAAATCTAATGCTGATCAAGGCGGGGAAAGGATTAACGAATTGTTGGATGTTGCAGCAAATGAAATTGGTAATCTTCATGTTTTTTCATCATTAGGAGTTAGAAGGTATTTATCTTTAATGAAATATGCGGAATTTGTACTCGGCAATTCGTCAAGCGGAATCATTGAGGCGCCCGCTTTTCATATTCCGGCAGTTAATGTTGGGGATCGGCAAAGAGGAAGGCTGCAATCAATCAGTACCATCAATTGTGAAACAAATAGGATGGATATGGTAAAGGCAATCCAAAAAGCTATCAGTAATGAACATAAAGAAGTGTGTAAGAAGGTAATTAGTCCCTATGGCGCCGGGAATGCCGGGATTCAGATTGCAAAAAAATCTATTGAAACGGTATTGAACGGGAATATCGATTTAAAAAAGAAATTTTATGACCGATGAGGAATATGGAATGAAGAATATTGCGATTATACCTGCGCGGAGTGGTTCAAAGGGCGTAAGAAATAAAAACATAAAAGAGTTGAATGGCAAGCCACTAATGGCTTATACTATTGAAGCAGCGCTTGCCAGCAAGGAGTTTGATGAGGTAATGGTTTCTACAGATTCATTACAATATGCTGAAATTGCAACGCAATATGGGGCTGAAGTCCCTTTCTTACGTAGTCAGGCAACATCTTCAGACACATCTGGTTCCTGGGACATGGTTTTGGAGGTCCTTGATGGTTACAGAAAGTTTGACCGGGTGTTTGATACCTTTTGTTTGCTTCAACCAACATCACCATTAAGAAATGTAAGGGATATAAAAAACGCCTATGCTCTTTATAGGAAAAAAGCAGACTTCGCAGTCGTTTCTGTCTGTGAGGCGGAGCATTCTCCGTTATGGTACGGACATCTTCCAGACAGCCAGGAACTTAATGGATTTATAAATAAAACTGCGATGAATCAGCGACAGGCAGGTGGAAAATTTTATCGATTAAATGGCGCGATTTATATTGTTAATTGTAATAGATTTGAAATAGATAAATATCTATACCAGAAAGGGAGTTACGCATATATCATGGAACAAAAACGAAGCATAGATATAGATACAGAAATCGATTTTAAGTTAGTTGAGGTTATTCTTAGTGAAGAAACTAAAAATAAAAGGGCAGGAATCTGAAAAACAGGTTCCCGGCCCTTTTTGTATTCGTGTGGTTAAAACCCAAAATACCGCATAGCGTTATTATAGCAGATACCTTCAACAATCGTCTTTAACGCTTTCTGATCGTCAGGATATTCACCATTTTCCACCCATCCGCCCAGTAATTCACACATAATCCGGCGGAAATACTCATGACGTGTGTAAGACAAAAAACTGCGGGAATCCGTCAGCATTCCAATGAAATTGCCAAGGCAGCCTAAATTGGCCAAACTGGTCATCTGGGCGATCATTCCGGTCTTGTTGTCATTGAACCACCAGGCAGAACCTTGCTGCAGCTTGCCGACGGCATCGGCATTTTGGAAGCAGCCGATAAGCGTGCCGATAGCGGCATCGTCGACAGGATTTAAGGAATAGATAATGGTTTTGGGAATTTCGTCGGTGGCGCTTAGGGCATTAAGGAAGTCGGCCATCTGGGCGGACGGAGCGTAGTTGTTGATACAGTCAAAACCGGTATCTGCGCCAAGTTGCTGATACATATAAGCGTTATTGTCGCGTTTGCAGCCGTAGTGGAGCTGCATAACCCAGCCCAGGCGGTGGTATTCTTTGGCGACAAACAGCATGAAAGCAGTTTTGTATTTCAGCTCTTCTTCTTTGCTGACAGGCTCTCCGGCCAGTCTTTTGGTGATAATGGCATCAATTTCGGCATCATCAGCGGGGGCATACATGACATATTCCAGACCGTGATCAGATACCCGGCATCCCATATAGTGGAAGAAATCCATACGGTTTAATAAGGCATCCTTTAGTGTGCTGAAATTGTTTATCTGAACACCGCTGACTTTGGATAACTGGCTGATATAGTCGGCGTAGTCAGGTTTTTCGATGTTGTTTGCCCTGTCGGGGCGCCAGGCAGGCAGTACCTGCACGTCAAAATCCGGATCGTCCGCAATCTTTTTGTGCCATTCCAGAGAATCCACAGGATCATCGGTGGTACAGATCAGAGTAACATTTGAAGCTTTAATCAGGCTGCGGACGCTCCATTTGTTCTGCAATTGTTCATTGCATAAGTTCCAGACTTCTTCGGCTGTATCGCCGCAGAGATGGCCGGTATAGCCAAAGTAACGCTGTAATTCCAGATGGCTCCAGTGATATAATGGATTGCCAATAAGCTTTTCCAGGGTTTCCGCCCATTTTTGGAATTTCTCCCGGTCGCTGGCATCACCGGTAATATAGTATTCGTCTACACCATTGGAACGCATCTGACGCCATTTGTAATGGTCGCCGCCCAGCCATACCTGGGTAATATTTTCAAATTTCCGGTCTTCTGCGATTTCGCGGGGATTGATATGGCAGTGATAATCCAAAACCGGCATTTTTTCCGCATAATCGTGGAACAGTTTTTTGGCAGAATCAGTTGACAGCAGGAAATCTTTGTCCATAAATGTTTTCATTGTGAAACCTCCTAATTGTTTAAAAGATGAATTATTCAGCAGCCCGGCGGGAGAGGTCCAATGTCCTAAAGGAGCAGTCCCCCTGCAAAGGCAATAGAATACAATTTATGTTACAATTCGCGGGGCGGGGAAAACCAGATGAAAACAGGCGTCAAGCATGCTTGTAAGACTGTTTT
>CANDBT010000075.1 GCA_947383005.1 uncultured bacterium
TTTGTAACTTATTAACTTTATAGCTCTTGTGGCTATATCATTATTATACTAGGAGACAATATTATGGAACCTAAAATAATCAAAACATTAAGCGGTATGGAAGTTAAAATTATACCTAAGCAGGAAGATATCCCAGCTTTTGACTCCAAAGCAATCCAGATAAAACATATTGACTATTACGACCCGCCGTATGCTTCGTATGGGGCTGATGAAATTACAGAAGAAGTAATTTCCAAAATTTTGGAAGAAATACCCCAGGGGCTTAATATCTACCTGTACTTAGATCCCTATGGGGAAGTTGAGATGTTTGAAGTAAACTGTGATGGGGAATGGCTGGCAATCAGCTTTAGCTCGCATGGCGGAACCAACGAGGAAAAGAACTATTATTCCTATAATCCGAAGTATGCCGGAGTAGAAGAATTTGCCCATGTGCAAAGTGGCGGCCAGTCACCTATTGAATAATATCTTGCACTTACCAATACTGAAGCTGGTGTAAAGGCTGTTGAGTATTTCATACGGACGGGAAAACTTTATCCAGGCATTGATTGGGCTGAACAGCTCTAAGATATAAAGGAGAGAATATATTATGATACACAATACCAAATGCACAATGAAAGAAGTCCTTTTATCAATCAAAGAAAAATATCTGCTGAAGGAGAAAGCGCAGTTGAAGAAGATAATGACTGGTATATTTACGAATCGGACGATATTTTGTCTTTGTCTACATCTTGCCACATAGCTCCCAGACCAGAATTTGATGAAAACGATGAAGAAATTTTCCCGGAATATGCGATTGAAAATAATATGGACTACTCGATCATGTTAGAACTTGTGACAGATGTTGTTATCAATGCTTTAGGTCAGAAGAAAGATGCCACCGAGGAAGAATTGCTGAAGGCGCTGAACCATTATTTAGATGTAGATATTTTTATCAAGTTATGAACAGGGCACAAAGCATTGTAGTATGTAGGATTTTAAGGAGTCACCAGAGGACAAGATGATGAGAAAACCCACGGATGATATTGCAAACTGGCGATTACAGCAGGAGAATACACCAAAACTATTCCCATATGTTTTCCCGCAGATGCCGCCCCGTTTCCGGTGGTGCTGTGCTTTTGCGAAAGCAGTATTTCTGATTCAATGGGGATGCTTTGACGCTTTTTGTGTTTGCAGTATGGTGCTGTTCATTCCCGTGGTTATTTGGGGTGAGAACATGGGGTTGAGTGCCATGATAGAGAACAAACCGTTTTTGGCGTTTTTCATTGTGGTGGCTGCTATATCACTTCCGATTTTTTTTGCGGCTGTTCCGTTTGGATTTACCCCAAAACTTTTTTGGCGGTGTCCTTGCTGCGGGCATCCATTTCCGTATTATGTTCCGATACGAGGGGGCAATTTAAAAGAGAAAGAGTGTTTGCTGGCGATAAAGGGGCAACATATCAAGTATGCGAAACTAAAATTTTGTCCGCTGATCATTCCGTCAGTCTGCCCGGCGTGCAAATGTAAGTTTTTTGAAATGACTGATGATTTGCAAAATACAAGAAAAAATTGATTAGGAGAAAAAAGTCATGAGTTTTAGGTATGATCTGACTGCTGTTGATATCTTAAAGCTATTGGGCTATACGAAGCCAGTAGGGAGAGACACCCTTTTGAAAACAGAACGTGAAAAGAATTTGAAACTCCCTCCCGTCTTGTTTGAATTTTGGAGTTTGGCAGCAGACAGCCCCTTGTTTAAGACAGCCGATATCTGGACGAAAAAAAGAGACTTCTTTTGGCTTTCGTATGACAGTATCCAGGAATGGATTGACAGCGAAAAAGAATATTGGGAAAAAGCACCTCAGAAATATGCGGACAAGAACTTTGCAGATAATGAGTATTATCAGTTTTATAAACTTCCCAGAGAACAGTGGGGAAGCCGTGTCGAGAATTATTTGCAGATTGGCAGCGACTACGGTGCGGGAATATCAAAATCAGGGATTCGCCTTAATGAAATTGGACAAGACAATCCGCCTGTTTATATACTTATTGAGGATGATACCATAACGGAGTGGAATATACTTGACGATCATTTGTCCGATTTTTTGATGCGCTCCATTTGTGATGTTTTATGTTGTGGGGAGTATGATACAGCCGCCCGTGTTTTAGAAAAAATGGGCTGGATCGTGGATGAAGCATATCAAGAGGATTTTCCCACTCTCGACATGAACGCTTTATTAAAACAAAGATCTGAGTATGGTGCAGATGCTGTATGCGGATGTGCGTATGATGAGGAAAAACATCTGTTAATTGCTGCTAAAATTGATAAGGCTGACAGCAGAAACCGCAAAATAATGATATATAGAAAAGAGTAACAGATGAAACAAATTAAATTCGGGGATGAACTACTTTTATTACGAAATATCCGGCAAAATGCGCCAGTACCCCAGGGTATGCTCCGCGATGACGCATTTTGTCGGAGTCAAAAGGAGTTTTCAGGATGATGATTTTTCTTTGATTGGAGAAATGACGAGGCTCAAACAGCTATTTCTCCATGATGTTGAAATCGATGACTATTCTTTTCTGACAGAGGAATTTACGAATCAGGAACAGGTTGGATCACACATCCGGAAAGGAGATATCACGGCTTTCTGTACAGGTACGGGAGGCGATTTCGCACTCTGGCTCCGTTCCGGATATCCGGATTCCAATGCAGAAAAGGAGTTCCCGGTAATGATCCGGCAACTGTACGGCGTGGAAGAACTGAAGGGCTATACAGAGGAAGAAATCGCGGTTGTGAAGCAATATTTTGATCCGCTTCCTTCGACGCTGGAAGAGTTCTGGAAACTTTTACGTGTTGCTGCAGGGGAAGTGGAACCGAAAGAATGGGAAGTATGGTGGAACAGCCATAGCTTTAAGCTGGAAGAATCCCTCAACCGGGGAGACAGAGGACGGATGATGCCTGCCCTATGGGATGCAAACTATTATTGGATGGCAGAGACACAGAGCGGCATTGCTTACTATTTTCATGCCCAAGGACGTCCGGTAAAGGTTTCCGATTATTATGAGAAGAAGATGCAGGAAGAGGAAGAACGCGAAAGACAAAAAGCCATGGAAGGCTATCATAAGGATACCACACCTGCCAGACAGCGGTGGGAGGCATATCTGGGGGGCCATCCCGCAGATACAATCATATTTGACTGGAAAAGCCTGCTGGGAACACCGGCCGGGCAGAAACCGGCAAGGGATTTTGCCTATATATCAATCCCAATGGCAGATATCAGGCACTTTTAGGGTTTGCGGATATGCGGGAAAGGTAAAAAGAAAGAATGAAAGACCGTTTTAAAGTAATCGGATATTATATATGCGAAATAAACGATACTCCTGGGTGGCTGCAGGGGATCAGCAGGCAGATCCTGTCTGTCAGCGGCTGCATCGGAGAGCAGCATCCCAGGTGGGAATGTTTTATGGGCGGATGGCTTAAAGGGGAGGCGCGGGAATATCAGGAGAAGCTGCAGCTTGACGGAGAACAGTACAGGGAGTTTTCAGAAACGGCAAACTGCCTTTTCGATGCCCAAAGGATGGATGTGGATTGCAGGTTTTTGAAATTATCAGATGCAAGAAATTTTTATGAGAAATTTTGTCGGGCGCTCCCATGCTGTGTGGTAAGTATTTCTACGACCATGGAGTATTATAAGATCCTGCTGGATGAGTTGAAGGGCAGCAACAGCTATGCCCTGATGAACGGTGAACATGATAACAGCCCATGCCTGGGAAATGATATTTTGGGTTGGGATATTGGCGGCTTTCATTCTTTTCTGTGCAATTCTCTGCAGAAAGAATTGCCGGACGTAAGATTCAATGATGTGGGACTGTTGGGCAATGTATTTTCGGAAGTAGAGGGCTTTACGCGTCAGATACAGGGAAAAGGGGAACCGGTGGAATGGATTCCCTGCAGGATTGGGATGTATGGGCAGAACGCAGAGTTTGACCGGCAAACAGGAGGAGGAAGATGGGAAAAACAGGAACAACGGGAAAAACAGGACAGCCCCCATGGGCAAAGCGCATCTTAAAATTGCTGGAGCAGGCAAAGGCGAAAGATCCGGACCTTGTGCGGTTTGGGGCCTACAGCCACAAGTATAAGCTGTCACCGCCTGCCAGTGAGGAGACGATACAAAAATTTGAGGAGCAGGAGGGAATACGGCTGCCGGATGAATACCGGGATTTTCTGCTCTTTGTGGGAAATGGCGGCGCAGGCCCTTATTATGGGCTTTATGGATTGGAGACGCAGGAAAAGGAACTTCACGATTCCCATGGTTCCCGTCTCTACCGCGTTCAGGAAGAGCCGGTGATCTATCCGAAGATGAGCGATGAGGATTGGAACAGGGTGGCCGATCCGGAGGGCAGGCGAAAAGGGGAGGAGGTACATCCCTATGTGGGAGTCCTTCCTATTGGGAGCCAGGGCTGTACCCTTATGACAGGGATTATGCTTGCGGGACCTTACCGGGGGCAGGTGGTCTATTATGACGAGGATTTCTGCGGCCAGCCGTTTTTTGTGCGGGAACAGGGATTCCTTAAGTGGTACGAACGGTGGCTCCGGGAAGTGATCGCAGGCTATAGTGACGAAGAGGTTGGATTTGGGTTAAATATAGACGGAACTCCCAGTCAGCTGATGGAACTGTATGAACAGACCGAAGATCCGGCAGAGAGAATGGAGATTATTGACAGTTACTACAAATTTGAGACGCTGCCGGGAAAACAGAAGACTTATTTCAAGCAGGTATGCGCCGGGGAATCCAATATGGAAGTGCGGATGAAGCTGATTAAGATGCTGGCCCGTTTCCATGTGCCGGGCATGGCGAAGGAACTTGAAAAGCTGTGGGAATATGGGGCTTATGCAGAAGCAGTCTCTATTATTACCTATGAAGGCACCTGGGAGGTGAAGGAAGCGTGGTATGAGAGGGTATTTGAGATACTGCCCAGGCTCCGGGGGGAGGGCTTTAGGGATGCCTGTCATACCATCAGCGCCGTGAAGGATTATCCCAATGTCCATGCAGGAAGGCTGAGAGAAGCCCTGAACAGGAACGATCTGGATAGGAATGACAGGATTGCACTTTTTCACTGTATCCGGGAATTGAAAGGGAAAGAAGAAGTGCTGGATTATTTCCTGGATTATCTGTCCATAGAAGAGAATCCCACTCTGCTGATCTATGCTATCTGGTGTACGGAAGGCGTGAAGGACCGACAGCTACAGGAACTTTATGTGCGGCTGATGGATAAATATAGAACCCATGAGAATACGAAATTTGACTATAAAGGCAGTCAGATGGTCTTAAGGGGCGGCGCCTGCTTGGGAGCCAGCAGACCGGAGGGACAGCTCACAAGCAATCTGATGCGGCAGTTTGATTGTTTTGGCCTGGATTACCCAGGTGGCTTTAAGTTTCTGATGGATGAGGGCAGATGGAAGGAATGGAAACAGCAGAACGGATTTGGGGAAGTGAATAGGATAGATAGAAGAAAATAAACAATGTATCAAAGGAAGAAATTACATGGATCGCTGCGGTGGGAATAGGGCTTACCTTAATTAGCTTGTGTTTTTCAGAAAGTAAATTTTAATTTAAGAAAAGAGGAAAGTGAAAATGAATGTAGAGAATGGTTTGCTTTGAATGATTTTGAAGATAATCAGATTGAAATAACAATATAGCGGAGAAAAAAGATATGACAATGAGAGAAAGAATTATAAATGGAAAGCTGTATACTGACGAGTATCAGTACTGGATAGGAAAATAAGAGTTTTGACATAACTGGCCAGGGAGGGTGGTTTAGCCTCTCTTTTTTCTCTTCATACTAGTGTACTGACACAATTATATTCAGCCAAACCTCCTTGCCTATTTGCCCATCTGCCGCGTTGGATTTTCTAGCCGTAGTCACCGCTACGCCGTCGAAAATCCGCCTTGCAGATGAACAAATATCCTGCGGAGTTTCGCCAGATATAATCATGTCAGTACACTAGTACTACCATGCGGAAATTTCAGTGAATTCGGCACTCGCTATTTCCGCCCTCTGCACGCCTGCAAAGCTAGACGTAGGCACCGCTACGTTGCTAAGCGCCAGTGGCGCTTGTCCAGCAAGGACCGGAACGGAGTGTAGAACGTCGCTTTGCAGACGCACAGATGACGAAAATATCAAGCACTGTATTCACTGTTATTTCCGCAATGCAGTACTAGGGAAAAGGAGAGGAATCCGCATTCAATCATAATTCATTGATTGTGGCGGTAACCGCCATATTGCGCATCCTCCTGGCCGGAGCGTATACTGCGATTATGGCGGAAAAAACAACAAAAGCAAGCACAATTCCAAGCTGCACCACCGGCAGCCGCCACTCCACTCCCAAATGGCGGGTAATCAGCCCGGTATACAGAAAACGGCTCAGGGGAATCCCGATTCCAAAGCCGGCAATCAGGCCGGAAATCGCATAGGTGAAAGCTTCTGCGGCAATCATCCGGGTAAGCTGTCCTCCGTCCATGCCTATGGCCCGCATTGCCCCGTACTGCTTTGTCCTTGCGGACACACTCATGGAAATACTGTTCACGATATTAAACAGGGTAATGATTGCGATAATCTCAAGGAATCCATAAGCGATCATCCGGGTTGCCAGATAAGTGGCATTGTCTTGCTGATTGTCTTCCCGCAGGTCGCTGACAATCACCTGGCTGTCTTCAAAGCTTCTGATCCGTGCAGCAGTTTCCTCTGTGGTGTTTCTCCCAAGCTGCACGCCGATTAAACTGTACTTTTCCACTCCCATCAGCCGGTCATAGGTCTCCTGGGAGCAGATTAAAATCCGGCTGTCACCAAACAGCCCCTGGGACAGGATACAGGAAATCTCAATCTCTGTGCCGCAGACCTCAACGATATCGCCCAGCTTTAAAGGATTATCCTTATTAAAGACCGTTGCTGCTTTGTTACTGTCCTCATAAATTTCTGACAAATCCCCCTGGACGACGCTTCCCCTTGCGTACTTCAGCAGAGTTTCGTCATAGGATACCACATTGACATGGTCGATTCCCTCCCTTAAGGACACTGCCGGAATCCTGTCTCTGTAGTTACATCCGTAAACATTGGCAACTCCTTCCATTTCCCTGATTTCATCAACCAATCCGCGGTCCAATATCCTTGCATTGGCATACCCGTTCAGCACCAGATCCGCGGTCGTAACAGATTGGGAGGGCATCAGCAGCTTTGCGAAGTCCAGAAGCACCCCAAAGGAAAGCAGCAGGATAATACTGAGCGCAAAGGATGCCGTCATGAAAAAACAGCCTTTTTTTGCCGCTACTGCGTGATGGATGCCCAACGAGTATTCTATTTTAAGAAACCCGGTTCTTGCGGCCCGGCGGACTGCTGTCGTATTTTCCGCGCCGCCGGAAACCGCAGAAACGGGGGAGACCTTTGCGGCCCGTCTGGCCGGGGACTCAGCCGCCAAAAGCACGGTTATGGTTCCTACCATGGCTCCGCAGATGAGGCCCACAGGGCTTACTTTAAAAACCGGCATTGTGTCCCATTCGCCGCCTATGCCGTAGCGGAGTATCCCGCAGACGCCCCAGCCTGCAAGGGTTCCCAACAGCATTCCCATTGGCACCGCCCGTCTGCACCAGTTCAGCGCTTCCAGGCGCACAAACCGGATAATCTGCCGGCGGCTTGCGCCAATACAGCGCATCATGCCAAAGAACCGGATCCTTTGGGCAAGATTGCTGTTCATGCTGCCGGAAATCATCAATGTGCCTGCCAGCAGAACTAACAGGAACAGGATGGCCGCAATCTGATAGAAACCGTTCATGGATTTACTTTTGCTGTAACCTGCCGTGCCCATAACGCCGGTGTTTTCAGAAATGCTTTCCTCCGGCAGTTCATACCGCGCCGCAAGTTCTTTTTCAGCTTTTGCTGCTTTTGCCGCGCTCTGAAATTGCACGTAAAGGGCTGAGGCATTGTCCGTAATCCCGTTCTGTTCCATAAGGGCCGAAAAAGCTTCTTGCGTCATATAGACACCCACCAGATAGCTCTGGCCCTCATAGTACCCCTTATCATCCGTACCCAGCCCGGATACCGTGAAAATCCTGTCACCGGCAGGGGTATGCACGGTTATGTTATCGCCGGGCTCTGCCCTAAGGGTGTCAGCGGCATTGGGGCTTAACATGACCTGGTCGTCTTTTTGCGGAAAATCCCCCCTGGTAATGCCGTTTGAAATCTCCTTTATATAGGCTCTTTCCGTACCATACAGAACCGCTTTCTTTTCATTTACATAATACGGCTGTTCTCCCTCAAGGTTAAACACCGAGGAAAAACCGGCAGAGGTCACCTCCGGGCGTGTCCGAATTTCCTCCGCCGTATCTTGTGAGACATTAGAAAAACAGATATGCCAGTTCCCGTGCTTGTTTATCATGGCAATGTGTTCGCCCTGGGTCACCATGTCCGCCACACTGAAAATGGCAGTCACAAGGAATACCGCGAATATAATGCACAAAATCGTCATACGGTTCCTGCGCCGGTGGACCTTTGCGGAGATGGGGATAAGGCTGAGATAACTTTTCATTCCCGGTCTCCTTTCCATTCCGGTCCGTCCATAACAGACGTCCCCCGGATGTCCCCCGCCCTTCCCAGATCAGTCAGTTTCCCGTCCGACACCTGCAAAACCCGGTCTGCGGTCTGCGCGATACTGCGGTTGTGGGTAATCATGATGATGGTCTGCTTGTATTTGCGGGATGCTTCTTTAAGCAGGGCGATCACCTCGCTGCTGTTCTGCGTATCCAGGTTCCCTGTTGGCTCGTCGGCAAGAATCAGAGACGGTCTGGTAATCAGCGCCCGCCCGATGGCGGCTCTTTGTTGCTGTCCGCCGGATAACTGGCTGGGCAGATGATTCCGGCGTTCCTTCAGATTCAGCACCGCAAGAAGCTCCTCCAGATACTTTTTGTCCGGTTTCTGATAGTCAAGCAGCATGGGGAAAATGATATTCTGCTCCACCGTAAGCTCCGGCACAAGGTTGAATGCCTGAAAGATAAAACCGATATTCCTGCGCCGGAAAACGGTAAGCCTGTTCTCGTTCATGGAAAAAATGTCCCTGCCGTCAATGGTTATCTTCCCGGATGTGGGGGTGTCAAGGGCGCCAATCATGTTAAGGAGCGTACTTTTTCCGGACCCGGATTCCCCCACAATTACCACATATTCGCCCTTGGGGACGGAAAAGCTGACGTTCCTTAAAGCCTTCACAGCGGTATCTCCTCTGCCGTAGGTTTTGTAGATTTTACTGACTTCTAATAAATTCACTGCGTAAGCACCTCTTCCTCAATTTCCTTTCCTTCGGCATGGCAAGCCGGATTGCGCGCTCGCGCGTCCTTTCTTGCCTGCCCGTCTGTATCTGAGAGA
Organism: uncultured bacterium; assembly: GCA_947383005.1. Lineage (GTDB taxonomy): Bacteria > Bacillota > Clostridia > Lachnospirales > Lachnospiraceae > Brotaphodocola. Next base: position 9,391 of record CANDBT010000075.1, read on the forward strand.
TTAGCACAGGAATATTACAGGAAGGCTACCGTAAGCCTACAATTTTGTAGGAATTAGAAAATTTATGGTAAATACCGTTTCCTTTCCGGGGCTGCTGTCCACCTCAATGGTTCCGCTGTGGGCTTCAATAATCGCTTTGGCAAGGGGAAGGCCCAGGCCGATGCCCTGTCGGTCCTTGGAAAAGCGGCTGCGGTAAAACCGTTTGAAAATGTGGTGCAAATCCTCCGGATGTATGCCGGTGCCGTTGTCTCTTATGCAGACCTGGATAAGGCTGGACAAAGCCCTCCATTCAATCCGCACCGTATCTCCTTTTTCCGTATGGTCCAGGGCGTTCTTCACAAGATTGTCAATGGCTTCCATCAGCCAGTTACGGTCGCAGAAAAGGAAAATCTGACCGGGGCCGGACAGAACGATTTCCTTTTGTTCCTGTTTTGCCCTGTAAGAAAAATGCAGCCAGACATCCCCCATTATTTCCGCCAGGTTTTCCGAAGCCTTTTCAAACGAGATGGAACCGGCGTCCAGCCGCGCGATTTTTAGCAGGTTTTGCACCAGGGTTTCAATCCGGTCCAACTCCTGCTCTGACAGTGCAGCGAATTCCTCCATGACAGGCCAGTCCTTTGCCTCTTCCTGCATCAGGCCGTTATAAATGTTCAGGGCCGCCAGCGGTGTTTTGAGCTGATGGGAAATGTCGGAAATGGTATTTTTCAGAAATTCCTTTTTCCGCAGTTCATCCGCGGCGTGGGCGTTTAACACCGTTGCCAGCGAATTTACGCAATGGAACAGCCGATACAGTTCCCCTTCCTCATCACATGCAATGCGGGCGTCTACATTCCCGGCAAGAAAGGAATTTACCTGGGACACCGCAAGTTCCATAACCCTGTCCTGACGTTTAAAATACCGGTAGCAGGCAGTCCACAGAGCGCCCGCCGCAGCCAGGGTAAGCAGCGCAAGCCACAGGGCAAACCTCTGGTAAAGAAGCAGGAAGCAAAGCTCCGACAGCAAAAGAAACAACGCCATGATAAGGAAGATCAGAAGGAAAAGCCGCCGGATGTCCCGGTTTGCCAAGATCCGAAATAGTTTCATAACCGCTTTACCCCGTTACGTTCCATTTGTAGCCCATGCCCCGGACGGTCAGAAGCATCCGGGGTTCGCCTGGATTGTCCTCAACTTTCATCCGCAGCCTGCGCATGTAGACGGTGAGGGAGCCGCTGTCGATAAAGCTGCCTTCGCAGTCCCACAGCTTTTCCAAAATCCGTTCCCTGGACAGTACCACGCCTGGGTTCTGCATAAAAAGGCATAAAAGCTTGTATTCCGCCGCTGTCAGATCCAGAAGCTGCCCGTTTTTGAAAGCCTGTCCCTTAAGCAAGTATATGCGGATGTTGTTTGACGCAAGCTCTGTGTCCGCCGATCCGAAATCCTTTGCCCGCCGCAGAAGCGCGTTGATTCTTGACTCCAAAACACCCAGCTTGAAGGGCTTTGTGATATAATCATCGCCGCCCATATCCAGTCCCATGATAATGCTGGTTTCCTCATCGGAAGCCGTCAGAAAGATAATGGGCACCTTGGAAACCTGCCGGACCTTTTTGCAGAACGCGAATCCGGAGCCGTCAGGCAGCGCCACGTCCAAAACCAGCAGATCGTATTTTCCGTCCTCCCACAGATGCTCTGCCTCCTGCAGCGTCCTGGCCATATCCAGTGAAAAGCCCCGTTTTTTAAAAGCAAAAGAAAGCCCGGTTACCAGGCTTAAATCATCTTCCAGAAGTAAAATTCTGCTCATACTTTTCCGTAATGATTCCTCCTGCAAATCACGATTTAAAGTTATAAACACATAACCTGTTACAACCTCTTTACAATTTCGATGGCAGAGACAATTAAATCATATCGTATGCTTTTTTGCCTATTCCAATTTCGCGAATCCCACTCCTCACCACTGACATCATCACCAGCATATAATAACTGGGCAAGCGGAATATTATAATACTGTGACACCGCAAAAAAAGCTGCCGCTTCCATTTCCACAGTTATGCACCCTTCGTTTCGCCTTAATTCAATCATATCAGGGGTTTCTCTGTATATGGCGTCGCTTGTCCATGTTTTTCCAGTTGTAAATGGAAGTCCCATTTGTTTCAAACACGAAACGACCGTTGCAACTGTTTCTTTATGGCATTCCACTTCACGGGATGGTTCTAAATAATGATAGGATGTCCCCTCATCTCTAACCGCGGAAACAGGGATAATGATTTCTCCTACTTTACTGTCCTTTGTCAATGCTCCTGCACCCCCACAGATTATGAATTTTTCACATCCCATAGCATGTAGTTCTTCAATCGCTACAGCCGCGCCTGGCGCACCACAAAGTGCCATCGTAATACAAAGCTTATCGGCACCATATTCATATTCATAAATCGGTATATCAAGCACTTCTGAGTTAAGATAGCCAATGACAGAAAGATTGTTTTCTGAAACAAACTGTTCCAGTTCGTTCCTGAAAAAGGTAATCACGCATTTTTCAGGTAGGCTTTTGGCCAAAAAGTTCGTTGCCTGAATAATCGGATTTTTATTGGTATCAAATTCACATATAGGATACTTATTCTTCAATATCATATCTTTTACCTATCCTTTTTCATTTTATTTTTTCCATGAATACTGATTTATCTTTATGTCTGACTCCCTGATAAACTCGGATTGAAAATCCTGTTATCATCCCAAAACTTTACAATCTGGCCATTTGGAAGAGTATATTCAATTTTGATAGCAGGTAAACTGCCTTTCAGCACAGAAGGTTCATATCCGATGGTAGCTCTGACAGACGGGAAGGTGCTGCTTTTGGATAGAAATATTCAGTGCGATGAGATGGGCTAATGAATATATGGACAGACGCTCATTGATGAATGGCTGCTCAATAAACGGGAATATGGTATTTATATGTTAAAAATGATCTTCAAAAGACGTTTGCCGGCTTCCGTTTTCATGATCTTTCCCATAAAGTTTGTCATATTTTCTTTGCTGTAATCATTCTCTGATGCATTTGCGATATAGTCAGCCTCCACCAGGATTTGATAGTCTATGCCATTGATTTCCACAAAGGTATGGTGATGTCCGACCAGAAAAGCAACCCGGTCGATCTGCGCTTTTGACATCCCTGTTCCTCTCAGAAAATCTTTCACTAGCAGAGCGCCTTCTTCTTCCTGATACTTTCCATTGGTGTTTCCATACTTTTCACGGCACAGCGGGCAGGCAATGTCATGTGTAATGGCGGCAACTTCGAGAATATATTGTGTTTCCTTACTCAATTTTTCCAATTCACCGATGGTTTTCGCATATGTCCACACGCGAATCAGATGGTCTATATCGTGGATATTGCCTTTGGAGAATGCCAGCATCTTTTCCATAATGTATGATATTGGCACGCTTTCCGGATGAGCATAGTCTTCAGCCAACATATCAAGGAAGTTTGCCAGCAGTGCATTCATCTCTGTATAATCAAATGCCAGCAACTGTTCTGGCGTCTGCACATACTGTCCGCCACTTTTTAAGCTTTCACCGGCCTCTTTTACTCCATCTGCGATGATATCGTTGGTAAACTCCATATGTGTCTGGAAACCATATACATACTTTCCGTACCGGACAATTTGACGCGGACATCCATCGCTCTCGGCGATGATCGTGCTGCTTTCTGTCAGTCCCGGCATATCATTGTGCCATTCCCCTGCAAGGAAGGCATCCGGGAAAGAAGCAAAGAAAGGATCCGCTTTCCCTGCATCTGTAAGTCGGGCTTTGACAGGTCCGATTTCCTTCTCCGGACTGTGAGAATACGCAGCACCTAATGCCTCGCCGACAAGCTGGGCACCGAGGCATACGCCTATGACCATGATACCACTGTCTACACAGTTGCGAATCAGCGTTTTCTCAGCCTCTGCATCAAAATAGCCGCATTCCTCTTTAGTGGTTGCCGGGCTTTGGTGTCCACCCAAAACAATCAGCATATCCGCATCTATGACCTCTGGGACGGCCTCATATAACCAGCATTTTGTGAAACTGACCTCATATCCGTGCCGTTCTGCCCATGCGAGATATTCGCCGGGTTTCACCCAAGAATCCTGTTGTATGAAATGGATTTTTATATTGCTTCTGTAACTTTTATTTCGTAATTTCATCGTTCTTCTCCATCGAATCCACATCTTTGTGCAGAAAAAACCAATCTCTCGAATTGATTGTAACACAAAGCTATCGTTGCTGCAACTTTGTTTATAATAAGAGCCAACGTAATCATCCGGCAACCCTTTTCTTAAAAGGGACCGGCGCAGCAGTAGGCAGCGACTTTCTGTGGCGGCCTCCGGCGGTGTCTGGCTTAAGAATGACGGGGCGGTTTATTATGGGGATACGGATTTGTCTGTTTTATGGGAACAGATGGAAGGCAAGGATGAGGATACCTGGAATGTCCTGAATTTTCCCAATGCGGGGTGTTTATCTGCATACCATACATTTTTCCTTCTGAAAGCGGATGAGCAGACGGCAGAAAGTTTTTCCGGTATTCATTTTACGCTTTATCAGGCACTTTATCTTATCCTCCATGGTCTCCATGCTGGTTTTGCTGAAATGAATTTACTGTTAATTTTTCGTGCAGAATATTGTGTTATTCGTGCAGATGGCATATACTGTAATCATCAGCAGGAAAAGAGATGGTCATATGGCTGGTTCTACTACAAACATCAGCATCCGCATGGATTCAGACCAGTAAGCGCAGGTTGACCGGCTTCGTAGAGAGGTCAAAATACTTCCCGCTGCAGAAACCACTGACAGAAGTAAATTTCTGCTCTATAAGCTGTCGGTAAAACTCTTTCCCTTTCGCTGTAATAAAATAAACCGTCTTCCTATCTTCCAGCATAATATCAATCACCCTGTTGACCGGGCGCCCTTCCCCATCCACCGTAGCCATCACTGTGGTATGGATATCCTCTTTTAACATCTTTAGATAATTTTTCATCCCTGCTGCAGCCTCCTGCTGCATTTGTTGTAATTTCCTTCATTACATATAGGATGAACCTGCTTTGTTGTAATGTCAATAATTACATCAATTTGATAAAAAATGCAGCATAGTTTTGTCTCCTTATGTAGGTACAGCCACAAAAAGGGTGACTTTTCCAATACATAGCGGATGGGAACTCAAAAATCAAACAGGAGCCCCGTTATCGGAGACCCCTGCGGCATTCGGTATTATTTTTTAAGCTGCAGACCGTCTTTGAAGGCTTCACCCACCCTTTCGGTCACCTTGTAATAGCCATGCGTGTAAGGATCAAAGGCAATCGCGTTTACCAGGGACATATCAACCCTGTCATCAACCATGACGCTTTCGTCCGCCGTAACATTCACTACCCTGCCGATAACGCCGCACCCGTATTTTCCGTCCTGATATTCTATAAACTCACATTCGAGGCAGAGCGGAAATTCATTGATGACCGGAGCGTCCACGGTTTCAGATCTGCTTGCCGTAAGGCCGCTGTTCTCAAATTTGTCTAAAACTCTGTTGCCCGATTCAACACCGAAATAGTCCGCCTCCGCCACATGGGCGGCATCCGCGATGCTTACCGTAAAAGCACCTCTTGCTTTGATGTTCTTTACCGTTTTATGCGTCTCTGTCAGGTTGAGTGCTACATTACCCCTTTCCTGCATGGTTCCCCATGCGGCATTCATCACATTAATGCTGCCGTCTTCATTGTAGGTTGCCACCATTAAAACCGGCATCGGAAAGATACCTTCTGTTATGTTGAGTTTTTTTCTCATTGCAATTACCTCGCTTTTTGTATAGGATTGACAGGATCTGCGTCCTTCTATATAATTATAATTAGCAGCGGAAAAAACACAAGTACTATCTTAAAGGAAAGCGTAAAATGATCAAAAATTATATCAACGAAGCAAATTTTGAGGATACGGGATTCAGCTATACACTATCCCTGATATCCGGCAAGCATAAGATGGTCATCCTATACTGCCTGATGGAATTTGGCGTTGTAAGATTCAATGAATTGAAACGGTACCTAAAAAAGGTATCAGACAAAACACTCAGCAATAATTTGAAGGAGCTGGAAGCGGACCGGCTCATTACCAGAAAGGAATACCCCCAGATACCGCCAAAGGTAGAATACAGACTGAGCGAAAGAGGATGGTCTTTGATGAATGTCTTAGACCAGCTCTGTATCTGGGGAGAAAAAAACAGGGAGTAGCCGGGACAAAATGGATTGCCGAACACTTCCCCGTTTACAATCTGCATTGAATTGCCTTCTGCGGGCAGACTGTCAGGCATTTCTCACAGCCGATGCAGGCATCAGTGAGCAGTAACGGGTCATGGAAACTGTTGCAATAATTATTCTCCAGGCAGTTGCATTTTACGTAAGCAGAGGGTATCATACATAATCCTATCGGCGGTCAGTGCGTCGGCTATTGCCATCACGCCGTAGCCTTTAATCACCATCTGGAAGATACGGCGCATAATGGCGGTGGAGTCTTCATCCACAATCAGGCATTGGATGTCTATTACGTAAAGCTGAGGCTTTGGCAGAAAAACGATACCAAGGAGATAGGAGCCTTTTATGTCTTGACAGAAGAATGTGAGAGTGTTTTTCCTGTCCGTGCTGACGGGTTCCTGAATCTGAGCAAACGGAAGATAACAGAAGGGTTCATCCAGTTTGTACTTTACCGTGAGGATCGTGTGCTGGAGGGGATGTTCCCTTATGGGAGTTTTATTGAGGAAATGAGAAGGCATGATGGTATCCGGCAGTTTGATGCGGACCATATCCTGATCCCGCCTATGACAAAAGCGGAGCTGGAAGAACTGGCCGGGAAATTGCACTGAAAGGGAAGAACCATATGGACGGAGCATGGAAAAAAAGAGGGAAGCGGAAAAAGGAATAAAAGAATATATACAAGTCAGCGGCATGGGCTTGAGCAAAAAAGAAGAACAGGATTTTAAAGCGCTTGTTCTCCAGAACGAAGAGGCTGCCAGGAAAGTATTCCGGGATTCAAACCATGTAGGAAAAGGGTATATCCTGATCTTCTTGAATTCGGAAGGAAAAGGCACCGATATTGCAAAAGAGGAGGCAGCAGCCTGGGCTTACCAGATGGAATTTATAAACAGCAATGTTGTAGAAGAGCAGGCGTTCCGATCCTGGCTTTCAGGAGAAACAGACATAATGCCGGAAATAATGCCTGCGAATAAATACATCATGGGATTTCCGTACAGAAAAAATGTGGAACTCTGCTATTTATCAAAGGTGTGTACATTTACAGAAAGGCTCGTGGCTTATGGGATAAAAAAGGGATATGTGGATATGGTACGAGGACCAGTGAGGGAGATGCTGCGCGAGTTGGGAGTCGTTTATGCACACTCTTTTCTTGAGCATACAGTCCAGACATATCAATTATCAGAAGAAGATATTATGCAGATGTATTCTGCAGTCTATGCAGGGCCAGGAAAAACGAAAGTGGAAAAGGAGTTTTACCGGAGCTTTATCTGTACATGGCTGGAGCAGGATAAAGACAGGTATATAGCGGCCATTGAAAAGATAAGTAAAGATATGCGGAAAAAGATATTTGCTGTGTTAAAAAGAGAGAACCTGTATACAGCATAGACGGTTTTCAAGGATATAGTGTGTGGAAGAAAAATATTTTACACAATGTCTGGCAGTGAAAGGAACGTTACTGTTTCCAATAGCACGGTAGATATGGCGGGAGGCATAGTCAATGGTTCCGGCGATTTGGGACAGATATAATATGAGCAGGAAAAACAAGGGGGAATATATGAAATACACTCTCGATACAGATTTTTCATCACTGAACGGGCCAAAGGCGGCCAACTGGATGATGGATTTTCAGGATATAGCCCACGATGCCTTTGCGGACAGCAGCAGCCATACACGGCTTTTGGGGAATCTTTTAATT
>CANDBT010000076.1 GCA_947383005.1 uncultured bacterium
ATGACGAAAATATCAAGCACTGTATTCACCATTATTTCCGCAATGCAGTACTAGACGAAAGGCGGATAATTTTATGAAAAAAAAAGTCGCTCTTGTAACAGGAGCTTCCCGAGGTATCGGTAAAGCAACTGCTGTAAAATTTGCCGGCGAAGGATATCACGTAATCATCAATTGTGCCCATCGGCAACAGGAACTTTTGCAGGCACAGGAAGAAATCCTCCGATATAATGTAACTTGTACAGCTTTTTTGGGGGATGTAGGAGATTTTGATGTTTGTCAGGAACTTTTTGACCGGATTCGGCAGCAGTATGGTTCTTTGGATGTGCTGGTCAACAATGCCGGGATTTCTTATGTAGGACTCCTGCAAAATATGGCGCCTTCTGACTGGGAATATGTCCTGCGCACAAACCTTACCTCTGTTTTTAACTGCTGTAAACTGGCTGTCCCCATCATGCTCTCCGCCGGAAAAGGCAAAATTATCAATATATCTTCTGTCTGGGGAAATGTCGGCGCCTCCTGTGAAGCCGCTTATTCGGCTTCCAAAGGCGGGGTAAACAGCTTTACCAAAGCCTTGGCCAAAGAACTGGCTCCCAGCAACATCCAGGTAAACGCCATAGCCTGCGGCGCTATTGACACCGAGATGAACAGATGGATGGATGATGATGAACGAAGCCGTCTGATAGAAGAAATTCCTGCCGGGCGGCTGGGCCATGCCAGTGAAGTGGCAGAACTTGTCTGCCAGTTAAGCACGGAAAACTCCTATCTGACCGGACAGGTTATCTCGTTGGACGGCGGCTGGATATAATCGTAATCTGCCATAACCATTCAGGCGACAGGAAACTCGGCATTAAAATTTACGTATCTGATCACCATCATCATCTGTATTTTCAATTTTTCTGATTGTAACATAATAGCTGTAAGTATCGTTTGCTCTTACCAATACCCGCTCACCGGCCTTTTTGTGCAGAATCGCCTTCCCCAAAGGCGATTCCGTGCTGATCATATTGTGCATGGAATTACCCCGGATACTGGTGACGAGCTTATATACTTCCTCCTCCCCATCATCTTCCATATACAAAGTCACCGTATTATTCAGCCCAACCTCATCATCCTGGGACTGATCGGAAACAATCACCGCATGCTTGAGCATATTTTCCAGGTAACGTATCCTGCCCTCATTCTGATTCTTTTCTCTTTTCGCAGCGTGATATTCAAAATTTTCACTCAAATCCCCGTGAGCCCGGGCTTCTTTGACTGCTTCCAAACATTCTTTGCGGACTACCAGTTTCCGGTGCTCAATTTCCTGCCGGATTTTTTCCACATCGCGTTTTGTCAATTTCTCACTCATAGCTACCTCTACCTTTTCTGTTTTTCATCGCTATTCAGAATTTTTTCGTAACCGTTCAAACGGCGGGGATTTTAACATGGATTTTGACGTCAAGCTTGCTTGTAAGCCAAAATCCATGTTAAATTCCCCATCGGATGGACATCCGATACTTCTTGTCCGGCATAGACGGGCAAGAAGATACCCATTTGAACATTTTTTCTGTATCTATTATGTTACTCTCTCCGCAACCGCTTTTCAAGAACAATTTTTGCAATAGTCCTGACACCTGTTTTTCCATATTTTTACAGTAAAAATATTCAAAATAGGCAAATACTGTATACTAGATTAAGGAGGAACTATCTATGCGAATATCAAAAAAAGTGGTTTATTTATTTGCCGTCTTGACGTCCGTTTTGTTCATGACAGGCTGTGGCACAAGCCATCAGCGAATTGTCCGCATCGGCCATAATCAATCCACCAACCATCCAACCCATATCGCCCTAATTGCTTTTCGGGACTACATTAACGAAAATCTGGGCGATAAATATCTGGTGGAAGTCTATCCGAGTGAACTTCTTGGTTCCCAGACCGATATGGTGCAGCTAACACAAACCGGCGCTATCGATTATTGCATTGCGAGCAACGCGATTTTGGAGACTTTTGGCAAAAATTATGAAATATTCAATCTGCCATATCTGTTTTCCAGCGCCAATTCCTATCATATGGCTATGGATGATTCCCGAATTACCGGCCCTATTTTCTCCTCCACGGAAAAAGCCGGTTTCACCGCCGTCACTTGGCTGGACGCCGGCACCCGGAACTTTTATACGGTAAATAAACCCATCGAAACACCCAACGATTTAAAAGGGCTGAAAATACGTGTACAACAATCCCCAACAAATATCGAAATGATGCGGCTTCTGGGAGGATCAGCCACTCCTATGGGGTTCGGAGAAGTGTATACTGCCCTTCAGGCTAATATTATTGACGGCGCAGAAAATAATGAAATGGCTTTGACCGACAACGGCCACGGAGACGTATGCAAATATTATTCCTATGATATGCATCAGATGGTTCCGGATATCCTTATCGGAAACAACGAATTTATTCACAGCCTGAGTCCGACAGAGCAAGAAATTTTTCAGAAAGGCTATAAACTGGTCAATCAGATAGAACGCCAGGAATGGGTAAAAGCTGTCGAAGCAGCCAAGGAAAAAGCCGTTTCGCAGCAGCATGTACAATTTATTTACCCTGACCAAGCTCCTTTTGTGGCTGCCTGCTCCCCTCTTCACCAATCCGTGCTTCAGAATAATCCGTCTCTCCAACCGATATACGACGCAATTCAAGAGTATAACAAAAAATAATATCCATATGGGAGGTTTTTATGAATCGGCTGAGAAATTTATTAAACCGCATATTGAATCTGTTGGCAGGCGTCAGCTTTCTGGCTATGGTTATCCTTACCTGCTGGCAGGTTTTTACCCGATATCTGCTGAAAAACCCATCTTCCTGGTCGGAAGAGCTGGTGTCCTATCTATTCGCCTGGATGGCCCTGCTGGGCGCTTCATTAGTCGTCGGAGAACGTGGCCATATGAACATTCCCATTTTGATGGACCGCATGTCGCCTGGCTCCAAAAAAGGACTGGTCATTTTTTCCGAGCTGGTCGCCTTCCTGTTTGCCGGAATCATTTTGGTCTTCGGCGGAATCCAAATCACCAGCCTCGCCATGGGGCAAACCGCCTCCTCCCTGGGAATCGCCGTGGGCATTTTCTATCTTGTACTGCCGCTGAGCGGCATATTAAACATTTTATATACCATACTGAACATTATGGATATCGCAAACGGCGCAATTTCCCTGGACAAGGCAGACAACCGCAACCAATCAATAGTTAAATCCGGAAAGAAGGTGTAAAACATGGCAATACAAGCATTATTCATCATCCTTGTGGTATTAGCAGTCCTCCTGGTAGTCGGAGTGCCGATTTCTTATGCTATCGGCATTGCTTCCCTGGCGGCTATCCTGCCGGTCATGCCTGTGAACGTATCTGTACTAACCGCTGCCCAGCGGACTTTTGTCGGTATGAGCAAATTCACTTTGACAGCCATCCCTTTTTTTGTATTGGCCGGCAATTTGATGAACCAGGGCGGCATTGCCCGGCGGCTTGTAGATTTTGTCCTGGCGCTGCTGGGAAAACTTCCCGGTGCGCTGCTTGTCACCAACGTTGGCGCAAATGCCTTGTTTGGAGCCATCTCCGGCTCTGCCTCGGCAGCCGCTGCCGCAGTAGGCAGCATGGTACGCGAAGGAGAAGAACAACAAGGCTACGATCCAGCCGTCTGCGCTGCTGCCAACGCCGCCTCTGCACCTTCCGGATTGCTGATCCCTCCTTCTAACGCATTGATTACCTATTCGCTGGTTTCCGGCGGCACTTCTGTCGCGGCCCTGTTTTTAGCCGGCTATCTCCCCGGGCTGATTTGGGCTTTATGCTGCATATTGGTTGCTGTAATCATCGCCCAAAAAAACGGTTATCGGGGGGCTTCAGGGAAATTCCAAGGAAAAAGCCTGCTAACTGCCACTTTGCGGGCCATCCCGTCCCTGTCTTTGATTTTTGTCGTCATCGGCGGTATTATAGCCGGAATGTTTACTGCTACCGAGGGCTCTGCCATAGCTGTGGTTTATGCTTTGATACTGGGCATCTGCTACAAAAATCTCACCTGGAAATCCTTTTGGAATATTGTCGTCGACAGTGCCAAAATGAGTGGTATGATCGTATTCCTCATCGGCGTATCCAATATTATGGGCTGGGTCATGGCTTTCACCCAAATTCCCCAGGCTATTTCCGAAGCCTTGCTGGGATTGACTGACAACCCGGTCATCATTCTGCTGATTATGAATGTTATCCTGCTGGCTGCCGGTACCTTTATGGATGTCACCCCGGCAATCCTGATCTTTACCCCGCTGTTCCTTCCCATTGTCAAAACTTTCGGCATGAGCCCTATCCAGTTCGGGTTAATTTTAGTCTACAATCTATGTATAGGCAATATTACGCCCCCGGTAGGAAACACATTGTTTGTATCCATAAAAGTCGGAAAAACCTCCCTGTCCAAAGTCATGCCTTATATGCTCATGTACTATGCGGCAATCCTCACCGGTTTGCTGTTGGTCACTTACATTCCTGCCGTCAGCCTGATTTTGCCAAACCTTGCCAGAATATTGTAGGGAAACGAAAAAAACCATCACAAAACAGACTTTGTTCTCCGTTTTGTGATGGTTTTTACGCTAATCTCCCAATACATTCACGATTTTTACCGGCTCCCGGTAATACATATCGGATTGGGTGATTCCTACTCTTTCATTGGACGCATGTACCACCTGCCCATTCCCGGCATAGATCGCTACATGATTAATTCGATTTCCATTGCTGTAAAATACGAGATCTCCCGGGCGGGCTTCCGCAGTCGAAACCACTTTGCCCTGAGTAGATTGTTCAGCCGCCGTACGGTTTAAATAAACTCCTGCGGTATTGCCCAATATGTATTTTGTAAATCCGGAACAATCCACACCCGTATGAGGATCATTTCCTCCATAAACATAAGCATTGCCGATATACTGGCGCGCATTTTTTACAATAGCCACCCGCAAGGCTTCCTTCCGTGCTTTCTCCGCTTTTTCCGCTTCTCTTTTTTCTTCTATCAAAGTTAAATAACGGTCATAATCGCCGGTTTTCTCCGTAAGGCTGCTTTGAAGAAAACTCAGTTCTTTTTGAATTATCGAAAAACTAACGGTATTCTCTCCTGATACCTGCCCCTGTTCCCCGTCTTTTGCCTCTCCGGATTCGTCGTCCGCCCCGGTCAGTATATCCTGCATACCCAGTTCCTGTCGTATCTGCTCCTCCCGTTGAACCAGATCCTCCAGCTCTTTCAGCGTATTGCGCGTCCGTTGTTCCAACTCCTTCAGTTCCTGTTCCTGAAGCTCCCGTGCCTGTCTTAAAATCTCATTTTCTTCATCTGCCAACTGTTTCTGCTCCGCCAGTGATTTCCATTCCTGCTCTAGCTGTTCCTTTTCTTTCCGGACCTGTATAAGCTGATGACGTGATCCGGCAAAAAACAAGCAAGTGCCTGTAAGCACCAAAAGCCCCAGGAAAATAAGCCCGAACGTCCAAACCGGCGTCTTGAAATGTATTGCTTTTTTCTCTGAATGCGGAAGCAGCATGACCGTATAATTCAGTGAAATACGCTCGCGTTTGAATTTTTTCCATTTCATCTAAATATTGATCTCCCTCTCCGCTATGGGAATGCCCAATTAAGACTTTTTGCTTTTTTCTCCTGTTTCCGATTTTGCCTTATCGTTCTTTTTTCCGCCATCCGGCGTAACTTCAACCTGCTTTTGCGAATCGGCGGAACTGGGCTTTTGCTTATCCTGACCTGCGTCTTTCGACGCCTCTTTGCCCTTCTCCGCTCCGGCAGATTTAATATCCGGCACATTCTCTGTCGGAGAATTCACTCCCAATTTTTCCCAATCGCTCTTCTCCATCATAACTTCCATGCTGCAGTTTCCTTTAAAGGACGCACCTTCGTCAATAATCAGAATCTTCGTAAACAAGTCGCCCAATACCCGGCCTGTCTCCGTAATCTCAATCCGCTGCTCTGCTCTGAGATTGCCGTATACCGTCCCGGCAACCAAAATCTCAACGGCATTTATATCGCCCCTTACCACACCATGTTCTCCGATAATGACCGAACTCTCTGACAGTATCTTCCCTTGTAAAAGCCCGTCTACCCTGGTTGAATCCGAAGCAGAAAGCAAGCCTTCAATTTTTGAATTTTCTCCGATAATCGTATTGATAATCCCTGTAGTTTCACTCTTTTTTCTTGAATTAAACATACGCTTTCCCTCACTTACCCAATATCAGGCATCAATAGATGCAACTGCTTTTGGCGTTTTTCAAATCCCAACGACACCATATTAATACTTTTTCAACAAAAATACAATATGTATTAACAGATTTGTAAAAATTGGGGGAATTGCCGTTGCTGTTCACCCTCGTCCAGATGCTGTCTTTTGGCTTGGCACTATTACATTTGGGGATGAAAATTAATGCAAATTGATGTATAATGAAGATGTTGCTGCCCACTCCCGGCATTATTCCCTCTTGGTTCATTGAACGGGATAATTTTACGATATACACTGTTTGAAGGAATAGATGCCAGGAACGGACAAATCAATAACAGGAGGATATTTGTATGAAAAAGTATGGTAAATTCGCATTTTCCCTGGCAGCGGCATTTTTGCTGACAGCACAGCCTGCTTTCGGAGCCGAACCGGCCGGAAACGTCTCGGCCAAGGCAGGCTGGCACAAAACGGCTATCGTCAGGACAGCACAAGAAATAGCCACTGTCGGTTTAGGGCCTGGAGAGACCGCAGCCGGAGCCGAAAAACAAGCCAAAGAAACCCCTGCCGAAACAGGACAGCCGGCAGAAAATCCCTTACCTGAAACGGAACAACCGGCGGGAAACATCACCCCTGGATCAGAACAGCCGACAGAAAGCATCACCCCCGGAGCGGAACAGCCAACGGAAAACCTCACCCCGGAAACGGGGCAGCCAACGGAAAACCTCACCCCGGAAACGGGGCAACCGGCGGAAAACATTACCCCAAAAACGGAGCAGCCGGCGGAAAGCGACGTCTCTGAAACCAACGTATCTTCCCCTGTCATTGAAGCCGGACTAAGCAGACAAAACAATCCGGAAAATAACACTCCGTCATCAGCCGGGGAAAATGGGCAGCCGGAGGATTCCCCCCAAGAAGACGAAGAAGCACGGCAGGCGGAAGAAGCCAGAAAAGCAGCAGAAGAGGCTGCACGGCAAGCGGCGGAAGAGGCTGCACGGCAGGCGGAAGAAGCCCAACGGGCGGAAGAAGCCAGAAAAGCAGCCGGACGGGCTATTGACCCTGCAAGACCTATGGTCGCCCTGACTTTTGATGACGGCCCCCAGCCGTCTGTTGGAAACCGGATTATGGACTGTCTGGCACAATACAATGGCAAAGCCACCTTTTTCCTGGTCGGAGAACGGGTACCTTCCTACGCTGCGGAACTGCAGCGGATGGTTGCAGAAGGCCATGAAGTCGCCAATCACAGCATGAACCACAAATACCTGCAAAAGCTTGGTCCGGCGGAAATTCAAGCTCAGGTAAACCAATGTAATGACATTATCGAAGCAGCCTGCGGAGTTCGCCCGACAATCATGCGTCTCCCCGGAGGCAATCACAACGCTACCGTACGCGCCAACACCAATATGCCCATGATACAATGGAATATTGACACACTTGACTGGAAAACCAAAAACGCCCAAAAAACCATCAATTCCGTTCTGAACAGCGTAAAAGACGGCGACATTGTACTTATGCACGAACTGTACAGCCAAACCGGCGACGCAACCATGTATATTATCCCGGAATTGGTAAACCGCGGCTACCAACTGGTGACAGTCAGTGAGATGGCCGCAGCCAAAGGCTATTCCCTGGAAGCTGGAAATTTATACTCATCTTTTCGTTAAACCGGCTTTGCAAATCTCCATAGCTGAATTACCTTCAGCATTCTGCTGTGCACCAGACGGCTGATGTGCTCTCGGAATCTTTTTGAACCTGAAAAAGACTTCGAGAGTACATACGGTTGTGCCATCCGCATAATATCTTGCAAAACTCCACAGAACAGCGTGCTCCGCTTTATCGGATATAAATTTTCACCAACACGGCCCGCCTTATGGAAAGCATTAAAACGGCCGGATCAAAATTCCTCCCAGTTCTTTTACCTCTTCCTCCTGATGGGTCGCCACTACCAGAAGACGATCGCCGATTTTCTCTTTTACATACCGGATTACCTGTCTCCGGGTTTCTTCATCCAGTCCTGTAAATGGCTCATCCATTAAAATCCCGCAAGAAGGCGCCAGCAAACTGCGGACAATAGCCACCCGACGCTTCATCCCGCCGCTGAGGGTGTTTACCGGACGGGCAATCGATTCCCGGGGCAGCAGACGGGAAAGCTCAAACGCAACCCTTTCCCGATCAGATGTTTTCCCCATAACTAACAATACATTTTCCAAAGGGGAAAATTCTTCACATAACCGGTTCTCTTGGAATACGGCTGTCAAACGGCTTTGCGGAGGAGGTTCCAGAGAAAATGTGCCCTCATCCGGTTTTTCCAATCCCAATAAAATGCGAAACAGCGTAGTCTTTCCCGCACCGGAAGCTCCCATCAGGCAATAGATGTGGCCAGATTCCCATACAAGATTCAGGCCGCTCCACAAAATCTCCCCATTATAAGCCTTTGATAAGTTGTATGTTACTAAGCGAAACGGATGCACAGACGGACTCCTTTCTCCAATAAAACCAGAAAAATTTTCTCAAAAAACGCACTGACCACAATCACCACCAGAGTCCAGGCAAACAATTCCGCCGTGCTCAAATAAATTTTCGCCATATACAGATTCTCGCCGATTGTGTGGGAAGGCACGCCGATAACTTCCGCTGCAATCCCTGACTTCCAAGCCATTCCCAACGCCACCCGGCAGCCGCTTGCCAAGTACGGAAGAAGCGCAGGCAGGCAAATACAGCGCAGGCGTCCGCAAAATCCTACAGAAAAAACCCTGGCCATTTCCAAAAGCCTTTGATCCATGCTTTCCAGTCCGGCAATCGTATTGACATAAAGAATAGGAAAAACAACCAGAAAAGAGATAAAAACAGCCAAATTCTTAGAACCAATCCAAATCAGGGCCAAAATTACAAAAGAAGCCACTGGTATGGATTTCATCAGCAAAACCACCGGTTCCAGAAATTCCCGAAACATGCGGCAGCCGTAGGCTATGCTTCCGACACCGATGCCACAGACAAAAGCGGCCAAAAAACCCATACTGATTTTCCCTAACGAACAGCCGACTGACTGCCAAAAACTAAATGTGGGAATAAGGCCAAAAAGAGCCCCGCCTACTTCAATCGGGCCGACGAATACAATAGAATTGCCAACAAACAGGGCGGCCAGTTGCCACACTGCCGCCCAAAACAGGAGAATCCCCGCTTTTCGTAAAGAAAATGCCTTAAACATAAATGCTCCTTTTAAGGAAAATAGTAAAAATCCTCTTCCGGCAACGCTCCCCCTACCGAAGCCGGATTCTGCTCAAACAAAACCTGCAGGTATCCGCTTAAAGCCGTTTTCATCTCCTCACCGGAAAGGCATGTTATATTGCAATAGGGAAGCGCTTTTTGCGCTATAGGCGCTTTTTCAATAATCCCCAGTCCGGCAATCAGCTCTGCCGCTTTTTCCGGCTGAGAAACCGTAAACTCCGCAGAAACCTGATGATCGGTCAAAAACCCGGAAACACGTTCCGGATGCTCCTCCAAATACGGGCGGCGAACCACAGTGACTCCTGTCACCATGCGGCTTCCGCCATCTCCCTGAACTTTCTCCCACTCTTTTGTTAAATCCAACACAATTTTCATTTGCTCATTCTGCGCACAGACAACGGTGACAAACGGCTGAGGCAGCAAGCCGATAGCTTCCGGCTGTTCTTTCAGCAAGGCAGCCACTTCCGTAGGTTCCGACTTGAATTCCAAAGTCAAATCCTCCTCCGTCATCCCGTTTTCAGACAGCAGATAATGAAATACATAATCCGGCGTAGTGCCTTTACCGGTCATATAAACCGTCTTTCCTTTTAAATCCGCAATACTTTGAATAGAGTCGTCAGAAGCGACTATATCCAGGACACCCAGGGTATTGATATCTACCACAACAATGTCTCCCTGCGTTTTATTATATAACACACTGGCCACATTTGCCGGAAGCAGGGCGATATCCAGCTCTTTTGCCGTCATCTTGGCCAGCAGTTCATCCGCAGCAGTAACCATAGTAAATTCATAGGGATTGTCCGTTTCCCCTTGCTGCGCCTGATCCATCAGATATACCAGCCCCATGGAAGTAGGCCCCTTCAGAGAACCGACTCGCAAAGGCTCTGCTCCCTTGCTTTCTGCATTGGTTTTCTCTTCCGTTTCCTCCTCGCTAGCGGTTTCCGAAGTGCTTTCGCTTGCCTCTCCGACAACCGCTGACTGCGCCGCATCGGAAGATTCTTTTGCCGCCTGGCCTCCGGAGCAGCCGGCCAGCAGTCCTGCCACCGCCATAACGGCAAACATAGCTACCGATTTTTTCATCATGTTCTCTCCTCTCTTTCTGTTCGTGTCGTCTGTTCATTCAGAAGAGGAATGATTTTCCATATTTTCTCTTCGTCTTTACCATCAGATACCCCCATAAATCCCGGTGTTCTTTTGGATTAGCACGAACAGAAATCATTATAGCATATCTTCGCTCAAAATTCTATACCCAGCAGGGCATCTACTACTCCCCGGACACTTTTTTCCTTCACCCGCAAGACCAGTTCCGGCTCATGGATATGTTCCAGATAATGGGCATCCGAATTACTGATAATCTGGCAGCCTTCCAGATAGGGATTGCTTTTCCTTACTTCGTGAAGTTTCCGTAAATCTTTAAATTCCGCTGTTTTAAACCGGCTGTCCGGCGGCACAAACCCCAAATTGGCAATGAGGCTGTTGGCATTCTTTTCTATATGGGCCGGAAACATCACTCCGTCATAAGAGCGAACCAGTTCCCACAGCCCCTCAAAAGAAATGTCCACACTGTTAATCAATAAAAACGGCTCTTTCCCTGTCACCTGGTCTTCTTCATCCATTAAAAGCTGTTCGCCAAAAATCTCTTCTTTATTAGGAAATTTCATCAGCCGCTCATATACATAAGCATCAAAAGCCAAAGCCTGCTCAAGTGATGAAAACAGACAGACCGCATGGACTTCCTCGGAAGTATTAATCTCCATGCCAGGGACAGCCAGCACTCCATACTGTTCTGCCAGCTTCATTACTGCCGGACAATTACGGCATGAATTATGATCCGTAACCGCAATCACGTCCAGCCCTTTAATAGCCGCCATCCCCACAATGTTCCCCGGGGTCATATCGGCGTCGCCGCAGGGAGAAAGACAGGAATGAATGTGCAGGTCATATGTCAGGCTGATCATACTATCGCTTCCTTTTCCTGTTTCGGAAGCTTCCGGTAAATGTTCAGGGCAGCCTCAAAAATCGGCAGCTCTGTTCCCATAACGGTAATCCCCTGCCCGTTGGCCTTTTTTACCGCCATTTCATCCAACTGTGCACCTTCCGCCATAATGATGCAGGACGCATCCGCCAAAGATGCTACTGCCAGAGTATTGATATTTCCCATCACCGTTACCCAGGCACATCCTGCCGGAGCACGCCCCATGGCAATACTCAGCAGGTCGCAGCAGAACACGGTAGTAATCTCCCGGGCCGTATCTTCCCCTTCGTTGACTATGGCAAACATTTTGCTATCCAACAATTCCTGTACCGTCATTATTTTTCCCCCTCGTCTTCCTGGCTGTCCAGCATCGACATCTCATTTGATATCCGCTGAATATATTCTTTCAATATCCGCAACATCTGCAGTTCTTCTTTGTCCCCAACGTGCATATCATCTGCCAGGGCAGACACCTCTTCCGAAAGCTTGTGCAAGCTGTCCCGCAAATAATACACGCAATCCTTCTCACTCGCCTGGCCACGCACAATGTCCTCTGCCAAGGCTTTACAGGTAGGCGCACCACAGGAACCGCAGTCCAGTCCCGGCAGCCTTTTGCAAAGCCTCTCCACCTGCCCCAGCCGGGCAAAGCTTTCCATAAGATTATCTCCCAGGCTGAATACCGGCTCATACTGCACGGTTGTTGTCCAGGACACCAGCTTGTCGGCATTTTCCTGCATATCCATATGACTGCGGGCAACCGGCATATATTTACGAAGCCGTTTTAACTTTACTTCTGCCACATAAGGATTTTCTACCGTAAGCACACCGCCCACACATCCTCCGTTACAGGCATTCAGCTCCACAAATTTTAATGTGGCGAACTTCTGATCTTCTAAATCTTCCAGAACCCGGATTACGTTTTCTATGCCATCCGCCGCCAGATAATTGTCCGTAAAAAGGCCGCTGGCTTCCCCTCCGCTTCTTCCCCAGCTTACGCCAATCTTTCCGGAAATCGCCAGGTCTTCCCGTTCTTCTCCTACTGCATTCATCCGGGACAACAGTTGGGGATATATATCCTTAATCGCCAGGACATGATCCACCTGGCTTTTTTCCGTCCCTAAAGGAGACTTGACATAAGTCACTTTAGAGGGGCAGGGAGAGATAAAGAAAATCCCTATTTCTTCCCGTTTATATCCGGTTTTTTCCATGGCGCTCTGAGCCGCCAGCAATGCCGCTACCTCCACCGGCGGATTTAACGGCAGCAAATGAGAAATCAAATTCGGAAAACGCACCCGGATGAGCCGTACCACCGACGGGCAGGCCGTACTGATAATCGGCAGGTTATCTTCGTGAGTCGCCAAATACTCCCTGGTCGCTTCCGACACCAGTTCTGCCGCAGCGCTGACTTCAAACACATCATCAAACCCCATCATCTGCAACGCGTTCAGCACGATATTCACATCATCCAGGTTATTAAACTGGCCATAAAGAGACGGTGCCGGCAGCGCCACCGTATAGCGATAGGATTTCATCATATCCATTTTATCATAAACAGCGAGCTTTGCATGATGGGGGCAGACCCGGATACATTCCCCGCAGTCAATGCAAAATTTCGCGTTAATCAGCGCTTTTCCATTCCTTACCCGTATAGCCTGGGTAGGACAACGTTTAATGCAGTTGATACATCCTTTACATAATTCCTGGTCCAAGCGTACCGAATGGTAGAATTTATCCATTTATCCGCCTTCTTTCTATTATAAATAAATGATGATGTCGAGAGCCAAAAGGTATTTTGACGCCGATTAAAGCTTTACCAACATGGTAATCGTCGTTCCCACACCTATGGTTGTTTCAATCTTCATGTCATCCGTATATTTTTTCATATTTGGCAGCCCCATGCCTGCACCGAACCCCAGATTCCGCACCTCATCTGGCGCTGTAGAATAGCCTGCTTTCATGGCTTTTTCCACATCGGGTATTCCCGGACCCACATCGGCCAGAACCATCTTGATCTCCGCCGGCGTGATTTCTACCACGATCTCTCCGCCATTGGCGTGGATTACCATATTAATCTCTCCCTCATACATAGCAATAGCTACTTTGCGCACTGCTTCGGGGCTGATTCCCAATTGTTTCAGTTTTCCCTTTACGTCGCTGCTGGCTTCTCCTGCTCTCGTAAAATCATCCGGGGAAATCTGATATTTTAAAACAATCGCATCATTCATCAGATAGCTCCTCCATGCAAACCTGCCTGATACAACATTCCACAGGAAGAAAACATCCTGTGCCCCGTTTCCATCACAATGATCCCCCGCTCCTTAGCCATCTGAATAATCGTCTCATCCGGCTTTTTCCCCCGCACGAAAATCAGACATACAATATCCAAAAGCTCTGCAGTACGGATTACCTGCGGATTACATAAGCCGGTCAGCAATATGGAATGGTCTTTGGAAAATGCCAGCACATCACTCATCATATCCGATCCGCAGGCGCTGCTTACCACCACCTGATCCAGGGACTCCTCCCCGGTCAGCACCCGTGCCCCCAAAACCTTTTGTACATCCCTCAGTGTCATAGTTTTTATCCTCCTCTTTCTATACATCGTTACCATTCATTGACAAGACAGCCCCCCTCCCCATATCCGTCTTATGGACACTACCATGAATGAACGGGGGTTGCGCGTTTACCATACATCCAGAAATTTTGAACATATTATTTCTTTATTTAAGAATATCATTGAAATAATAAATAATCAACAAATTATCAATAAATTCCCAAAATATATATCCTTTTACATAACCTTTACTATGGATTTTTTATCACTTTCATGTTAAAATATCGTTATATTTCACAAACTGTAGTACTTAATAAGGAGGATAAGACATGGCTTGCAAAAAAGAAGGCGTTCCTTTTGTTGGAACCCCGGAGCAGGAAGCCGCTCTGAAGAAAGTCATCGCTGAACTGAAGGACACCAAGGGCGCCCTGATGCCGATTATGCAGCAGGCGCAGGAGATTTATGGCTATCTCCCCATTGAAGTTCAGACCATGATCTCCGATGAAACCGGCATCCCACTTGAAAAGATTTACGGCATTGCAACCTTCTATGCCCAATTCGCACTTCAGCCAAAAGGCAGATATCAAATTTCCGTATGTTTAGGAACCGCCTGTTATGTCAAAGGTTCCGCAGCCATTTTCAGCAAATTAGAAGAGATATTAGGAATTACTAACGGACAGTGTACACCTGACGGCAAATTTTCTCTGGATTCCTGCCGTTGCGTAGGCGCCTGCGGACTAGCACCCGTCATGATGATCAATGACGAAGTTTACGGCCGTTTGGTGCCTGATGATATTCCTGGCATTCTGGCAAAATATCAGTAAATGCCTATGATGACTGAAATTTCCTTAAATATCCTGGATGTGGCGGAAAATTCTACTCGCGCAAACGCTTCCCTGGTACAAATCACCGTAGAAGCCGATACCGGGTCTGACCGCCTTACTGTCGCTATCGCCGATAATGGCTGCGGTATGTCCCAAGAACAAGTCGAGCGGGTGACTGACCCGTTTTATACCAGCCGAACCACGCGTAAAGTAGGCTTGGGCGTTCCCTTTTTCAAATATGCAGCCGAGGCAACCGGCGGTTCTTTTACTATTCAATCCGAACAAAATGTAGGAACTGTGGTTACTGCCATATTTGTCCTGTCACATATTGACCGCATGCCTTTGGGCGATATTACCAGTACGATACATACTTTGGTGGTTTACCACCCGGAGACGGATTTTATTTACCGCTATTGCTATAATGGCCGTTCTTTTACCTTGGATACGAGGGAATTCCGGCAGATATTGGACGGAGTCCCTTTCGACACCCCGGAAATTTCCAGCTACATCAAAGAATACCTGACGGAAAACAAACAGGAAACCGATGGCGGCGCTTTGTATTGATACGCCGTTACCTGCGGTTTTACCACTATCCGTAACGATATGCCGTCATACCCGCGCTCCCGGCGCCGGATATTTTATTCGCAGGGACGCGCAGGAAAAGCTGCCGGCGCAGTACGCGCCCCATGCGGCAAATAGGGAGAACTCTTCCCTGTTCGGTTACAATTGAATATTTCTGCCTAAGGCAGAAGCGCGATTTATGAAAATCAATTTGGAGGATACCATGAAAAGTCTTGAAGAACTGAGAGCTATCCGCAATAAAATGCAGGGCCAGGTGGGTCTGCGGGCAGAAGATAATACCCACACCCGCGTAGTCGTCGGCATGGCCACCTGTGGAATTGCCAGCGGCGCACGGCCGGTACTCAATACCTTATCCAACCTGGTTCAGGAAAAGGGCCTTACCGGCAAAGTTGCCGTAACCCAGACCGGCTGCATCGGCCTATGCCAGTATGAACCAATCGTAGAAGTTATGGAACCAGGAAAACCAAAGATTACTTACATCAAGATGACCCCCGATAAGGCCGCTGAAATAGTTGAACGCCACCTGATCGGAGGCCATGTGGTGGAAGACTACACCCTGAATTCAGCAGACATTTAATTAAGGAGGACAAAAATGTATCGTTCACATGTATTGGTTTGCGGCGGAACAGGATGTACTTCCTC
>CANDBT010000077.1 GCA_947383005.1 uncultured bacterium
AAATCAAATGCAATGATGAATGCCTTAAAACAAGTGCTTCAGAAGCAAGGGTATCCTAATCAATGAGAGTAACCGAACTGTCAGCTCTGGAAACCTGCTCATCGGTTTCCGCGTTGTATGCAAGGGTCCTCATCATCGATAAGTGCGTGGCCTGCTTTTCGTCAAACATTTCCGTATGCTGTCCAAAAAAGCATCTTATCCCTGCCTTTTACAAGGAAAAGACGCTCAAAAATAATGAATGTCTTTCCCTCAAGGTCATTGGTGCTGAATGTGAATCGGATTTTTTTCCCGTATCCCGTACCGTTGCTGCTCTCTTTCACGGTAAACTCGCCCATTGTTGCAGTAACCGGACCGCCCATGCCGGGAAGCAGAAGTGGTTCCATCGTGTCGGTATCCATTATGACACCCTCAGTAACGTATTTATCGGTAGTACTCACCCCACTGAATGTAATGATATCTACAATATCCGTCATCGTATCAGCAAGTGTAACATTTGTATTCGTATAATAGTCATACGCTGATGTGGAAACGGCCGGAACAAAGAACGACTCTTCTTTGTCCGCCAGATCTTTGTTGTGTTCCACAATCTTTACGGGGACATCCACCGTTGATGCGGTCATTGTATCGTATCTGGCCGATGTAAAGTAAAGTTCTGTGCCAACTGAATACTTATATCCCACAAGTTTCGTTGCGTCAAACTTAAGCGGTATCTGCCCGCTTGAGGTCATGAGAACAAACGTAACATGCTCCACAAGTTCCTGCCTGTCACTGATTATTACGGGTTCCCCTGTTTCAGTGTCATAGATCTTTCCGACAACCCTGTAGGATTTTCCCGGTATCACGTTTGCATATCTTACCATATCCGTAATACTTGCATTTACACATCGGAACGATTTATGGTTATCAGCATGAAATAAAATGACATGGGACCGGTATCCAGCGGTCTTTTTCCATTTCTGCCATCCTAACGGTATTTTTACCTGCTTCTAAAACATTTGCCTAAATCAGATCCAGCAGTGCCCGAACCTGCTCACAGGCATCCCTTTTCACCAGCGCGATTTCCTCCTCATCCTCCAGCCCCAGAAAATCCACAACATCTTTCGGGCCTGAATGGTCTGTGGACGCGAATTTCCCGGTCAGTTTCTCCTTCATCTCCTGCACCAGCTTTCTGTTTCCGGACGGCTGGAACTCCTTTGCCAATTCCATTATGCCACCTTTGCAATGTTTCAGAAGGAAATATATGTCATAGGCATCTTTGGCTTTTCCCCTCCCCATTGCCGCCGTCTTCATGATCAGAAAGGGAACCACAGCGACTACACTGACATTTGCTGTATCCATAGCCCCATCCGGGCGCTTTGCCTCCACACGGATCTTCTGCGGAGGGAAATCAAAAGCGAAATTTCCCCCTGTGGCTTTTAATGCCTTAACCCCCTGCACATGCTGGCTCCTTTTCTTTGGCTGGGTTCCGCCGTACATTCCCGCAAGGATGTCAACATCCACATCATACGGGACTCCATCCACTTCCACGGTCTTGACAAACGAGAAATATTTATCCGGATGCTCCCTATATCCGCTGCCCTGTAATATCCTCGCCATATTCTGATACCCCTCATCATGCAGCGCCAGATGGTTGATCAGGACATCGACATCCACACTGCCTATATGACCCTCGCCCGGGAACATCAGATCAGGGACCCAGCCGCCTACAATGCGTATATCTTCCTCATATTCCCTGAAAATATTGACCAGCTCCACCAGAATCCTGTGGGCCGCTTCTTTCTGCCCCTCCGAGTAATCAATGCTGCTCTTCAAATTTTCATCCTTTATCATCTGATGATCTCCTTCTTCAGTACGGCTTCCGCCATCTCCTCGCCACGCCCCCTTAACTGCAGGCTGTCCAGGTAAACCTGCAGCGGAGACACCACCATATCCCCCTTGATGATCCGGCATCCCTTTATATAGGAATCATTTTCTAAGGGAAAAATGACCACATTGGCACCGCTGTCCACCTCTTTTATCCCCAGATACCCCACTGCCTCCTGTATATCCTCCGGGGCCATATACAGATGGACTTTACTGTACCGGACCACCGGCGCATACCGTACCCCGCCGGAGATTCCTGTAAGATAACTGTCTATCCCCATATCCTGTTTCAATTTCCGGAGTTTCCCTTCCAGGACAGAAGGGCTGTCCAGACTGTAGCAGGAATAGGAAAATACCTCTTTGCCGCCATAGATCCTGCCCCATTCCTCTAAAACCAGTCCGGGTTCTGAAACCGCATACCCTTCTGCTGTTTTCACTGCCCAGGCATTCCTTACCAAAAACCCCATCACCTTGGATACCTGGCCGATACTGCAGCCAACCTTTTCCGACAGGTGCTTCAGCTTCCACACTTTACCTGTATCTTCAAAAAGCTCCCGCAGGATCAGGGAAGAAACCACAGATGACCTCTCAAATATGGAAACCGCACTGTACTGCTTTGGCTGCGGATTCTTATTCCCCCGCTCGGACAGGTAAATGGAATGCCCCACAAACAGGCAGTTCCCTGCATGGTCAAAATATCCAATCCCGTTTTCTTCACAGATCTGCGCTGTCCTGTCCGATATATATGGCGATATTAGGATAAAGGCTCCCGCATCCTTTTTTCTCTTTTCAATCAGCTGCATGACCGTTGACGGGAATGCCTGCTGTATGAAGCAGGCATATATCCTGAACTCAAAACCGTCATCCATTTCAACAGATGCCACGAACCCGTCCTCTGATCTTCTGTCCACTTCATATTTCTGGATATTGGGAAGCTTGAGGAACTTGTTTTCTACACATTCCATTCCTTTTCGGACATCGTTTTTCACTTAAATCACCGCTTTCACTCTTATAGTGAAACATATTATATCAGTGAAACTGTAGAAAGTCAATCTTTTCCCGGCTGCTGATAGTGTAACTTTACTTGGGGGATGTATTAGCAATCCTGACACTGGCCTCTTCCAAATGCAAACGATTCCGGCAAGGAGGTTCTGATTTTTTCCTCAAACGTTATATTAACTAATATCTTCACTAACACACTTAAAACTATCAAAAGGTGGTTTTTAAATAAGTTATCCACAATATCCACAATATCCACAAAACTATCAAAAGGTGGTTTTATTCCTATCAAAAGGTGGTTTTATTCCTATCAAAAGGTGGTTTTATTCCTATCAAAAGGTGGTTTTTAAGACATAAAAGTCCAGTAAAATCAAGGGGTTCAGCTGGGGGAAGTATAAAGTAATAAAATAATATAAGTATCATCTTTATCTATCTATTAGAAAATCAGCCAAATATAAAACTATCAAAAGGTGGTTTTTAATGATAAAACATATTTATAAAAAAACGTACTGCATAAATATGTCTCCCACTCTTAACACAATCGTAGGATAAAGTATACATAGTTATCCGTTCTATTTCCTTCACGGCAACATCTAAAACTTTTTCTTTAAAATTACTAATTCGTTCAAATTTATCTTCACAGGAACACGCTTCCCTGATTTCCTGTATAGTCAATAGAATACTGGTCCCTTCTTTTGGAATATATTTCATGATTGATTCCTTCATGATTAATTCAAATATCCGTATCGCATAGACAGATTTCATCGCCAAGATGCTATCAAGTTGATATTGCGTATATTTTTCTTGCAGATTTAATAAAAAAGGTTTTAAGAGTGGATTCATTTGAGCAATAAACCCAATACCTTTTTTGTATGCGCAAACTGTTACCCATGGTATTTTCACAAATTCTCCCAATTCATGATCTTTTATGCTTACTGGATTACTTAATATATCATCTGTAATACTATCCATGTCTCGATAAAGGTTATCTGTACTGATACCAAGAAGTTTCGATAATCTGGGAATTGATATGCAATATGATTTAAATTCATCATCTTGCGGGGTAATCTGCATAATTAAGGTTCTTAATATTTTAGCAGAATTTAATTTTAAATTTTGTTTTCCACTAATTAATTTATTTGCCTGTACAACATAATTGTGGACATTAATATTCATATTCAAACATATTTGTCCTGTTATGGTTTGATATTCTTTTTTGCTCATTAAAAAGTATCCTTTCAAAATCATTAGTATATTTCATTTTTATGTACTTGTTTACATTAACACAATAACCCCCAAACTTCAATATGGTGGTTTATATGATTCAATAGAAAACACAAGGATTTCTATCAAAAGGTGGTTTTTGACCAACCAATACTTATAAAAAAGAATCTGTTACAAAAATAAAAAAATTCCTATCAAAAAGTGGTTTTTAATTTTCAATGCTTAATTTTTTCAAAGCTCTATAGCGCAACAAAAACTAATATTAAACAAAACAGATTCTTAGTAGATACTTCACCGTTTCGCTGTAAGGTATTTAATATTAAAAATAGTATGAATTGATTTGTATACTGGACAATAGAAAACTATCAAAAAGTGGTTTTTCAGGATAATTATTCTTTAAGAAGCAGTCCCGGTAAAGCAAACAAACTCTTTAAAAAACCCGTCCTTCGCAGAACCGAGCGTGTAGATTTTCCATATTCGATTCCTTGCAAAGTTAATTATTCAATAGTTCTCATTCATACACATTTACATAAATTTTAGGTGCTGCCGAAGAGTATACTATTAACATGTTGTTAAAATCTTCAACAGTTCCTCAATGCTGCCCTTTATGTTTTTTACGCTGTCCGTAAAAAATACCAGCCTGTTCTGAAGCAGTCTGTTAAAAATAAAAATGCCAGCAGTGTTCCCCTTGTATTTTTCATTCCGCATGCCGCCACGAAATAGGCATCTTGTCCATGCTGGATATGTATCACTGTATTTTCAATAAACTTTGTCTTCTTTCCAGCATCAGGACTACGGAAATATTGAATTCTTACATGGCGGGTATCACTTCTTCCTCACTGGTACGTTTTTCCAACTACGTTTCCATTATCATCTATGATCTCAGCAGTGAATTTTACTTTCATTAAGAATGCTTCTTTATTTATTCTATGATCTTATGATGATTATAACATAATTGATGAAATATGAATACTGATTTTTGATTGCAAAACCTATACTATATTCCAACCACACAGGTGGAAATATTTTCTTGTATCAATTTGAGAAAATTTAATCTAAACTCATGGTTTATAAGGGATTCAGGCGTTATCAAAATTAATTTAGACCCTCTGAATATGCTAAATTAATCCTTTCAGTTTTAGTTTTATAATAATTATTATCCTTCGTTTCAGTGAATTATTTATATTAAATTTATTGTTATATAATTCCGGATAGTGTAAAATGCAATTAAATCCTATATAAAATTAGTCTCAAATTCTCAATTTGATACAAATGTTAAAATTCCTTGTATTTTCAAGGCATTTAGGGTTTATGACAACAAAATTATGGATTACTGTGAGGTACAAAAATGGCAAAAGTAATAATGATTGGAAATCAAAAAGGCGGCGTTGGAAAAACAATGGTTTCCCATGAACTGAGTGCTTTGTTTGTAAGGCGTGGAAACAAGGTACTGGGAATTGATACTGATGGACAACGTGATTTTTCCAGATATAGTGATATTTCGTTTGCAAAGAGAATCCCTACAATACGGGATATACTTTTAGAAATCAAGGATATTAAAACACAATCTGCATTTGGAAATGAGCATACTTCTGAATCTGATTATGATGATTTCGAAGATGAAACTGATGAAGATATTATTGACAAAGCAATACAGAACACTAAAGAAGGATATGACATCATCATTGCTTCCAAAAAACTGGCAAATGCCTCTGCTGATTTTGGAGAACCAAACGACATTTATTTGCTTCAAGATTTAATAATGTCGCTTTCTGATGATTATGACTATATTATCATTGACTGCGCTCCCGCACGGAGCCCTCTTTTATATATGAGTTATGTTGCATCAGACTACTGTATTTGTATTGCTGAATCGGACGAAGGCTCTCGGGAAGGTGTGCGGCAGACATATACAGATATTGCCTTACTAAAAGAGAAAAATACTGCCAAAGTAGTTATGCTTGGTACATTGCTAAATAAATACAAGGACGCAAATGTACAAGTGGAACAATATCAGGCATTATGTGATCTTGGCGTTACTACAAATGCAATGCCCTTTGATACTGCCATTCCACTTGGGGTAGCAGCAATTGAAGCGAACAACAAACATATGTGTGTGTATGAATATATGAAATCTGGAAACAGGGAAGCAAAAAAGAAATCAAAATCATTGATTGACCAGTTTGAAAAGTTGGCTGATGAGATTGAAACACGGATAGCAGGATTTGAAAAAAGTAATGCTGATGATGCAAATTTACAAAATTAGAGAAAGGTATGGTTGTTAATATGGCAAAATCAAACAGACTTGGTAATATTAAAGCAAAATACATTACTGATTCAAAACAGGCTGGACCAGTTCAGGTGAACCACCAGGATGTTAGTAATGACGAAGAATCCAGTCCGCTGGCTGACCTTGTAAATCAGATTCAGGTAAAGTATGACATTGATAAAATTTATTATGGAAATCCTGATGAGTTTAAATTGTATCCTAACGAAAAAATTCGCCTGAAACCACATACTGGCGATAAGAAAGAATTACTGAGGGAATCTATAAAAAAGGATGGTGTACTTGATCCAGCACTTGTCTGGATAAAAGATGGTGAAAAAATCATTCTGGCTGGCCAGAACAGGAACATAATCTGTAAAGAAGAAAACATAAAACTTCCTTATATCATTAAGGAGATACAGGATTCAAGACAGGCAGACAGAATTGTGGTAGTGACAAACCTCCATAACAGACAGCATAACGAAATGCTTCCCAGCGAACTATGCAGCATGCTGTCATGTCTGATTGATTCTTATGATAATGATATTTATAAAAGTGACATCATAAAGGACATTGGCAACGAATTTAAACTGGAACGCAACCAGATATATAGGGTACTCAGTTTCAGGAAATTGATACCGGAATTATTAAAAATGCTTGATGATAAAAGGATGCCATTGTATGCTGGATATACTTTGGCTTCTATAAGCATAGAAAAACAAAGTGTCTTAAATGATTTTATTCAGGATAATAGTATAGAAAAAATAAGCAAAAAAAATGTTGATGCTCTAATGGCAAGACCGGAAGCTCCTTGGGATATAACTTTTCTGCGAAGATCTTTTGGATTGGAAATATCTGAAAAAAAACGAACCCGGAAGAATACAATTATAGAAAATGCCCAGATTCAGAAATATCTTTTTAAGGAAGAGGAAAATAAAATACAAGATACTGTAATTGATACTTTAAGTATGCGTTATCAGATCTACAAAAAGATGGAAGAACATAATATGGAATATTCAGAGAAAGAAGTTATGATTGCCATTGAACAATATCTTAAAAATAAATAAGAATATGGTATATTTTAATTTCGTAACCAGCTTTGACGCTTAAAAATTCTTCGTAAAAACCTCCCATTTCATGAGAAAATGTGAGTTAATAGAATTAACAAACTATTTTTTCGCATACCCATAAAGGGAAGGAGGTCTTACTATAAAGATAAAAGCTAAAATTTAAGCATTAAAGCTAGACACAATTCTTTCTTATTTGCTTAAAATGATGATATCATATATACTAATATTAGAGGATGAATTCACGCATTGAGGGAGGTTTGAATATGAATAAGAAACCTGTGGTAAATATAGGTGTACAACAATTTGACAAGCTAAGGAAACAGGGCTCATTTTATATTGATAAGACAGATTTTATCAGGGAATGGTGGGAAACTGGTTCAGATGTGACACTGATTACACGCCCGCGTCGTTTTGGCAAAACCCTGAACATGAGTATGCTTGAATGTTTTTTCTCCAGGAAATATAAGGATAGAGCTGATTTGTTTGAGGGGTTGTCAATATTCGGAAATGATTCAGATAAGGAAAAGTATAGAAACCTGCAGGGTAAATTTCCGGTAATATTCCTGACTTTTGCAAACATCAAAGCTGCCAGGTTTCCAGAGATGGAAAATAAAATAACAGAAGCGATTGCCAGTTTATATGAAAATAACAGATATCTGTTGGAGACAGACTGTCTGAGTGAAAATGAGAAAGAATACTATAAGAACATAAAAATAGGAATGCCTAGTGACATTGCCGTGGGTGCTGTTCACCAAATGGCATGTTTCATGCAGCGTTATTATAAGGAAAATGTGATCATCATCCTTGACGAATACGATACACCAATGCAGGATGCATGGCTCTCAGGGTACTGGGATAAGGCAGTTAATTTTTTCAGCAGTTTTTTCAATGCTACATTTAAGACGAATCCTTATCTTGAACGTGGTATGATCACTGGAATAACACGGATTGCCAAGGAAAGTATCTTTACTGGAATGAATAATCTTAAAGTTGTGACTACAACTTCTGACAGGTATGCAACGGCGTTCGGGTTTACAGAGAAGGAAGTTTTTGATGCGCTTGATGACATGGGATTTGGCTGTGAAAAGAAAGAAGTAAAGAAGTGGTATGATGGATTTACATTTGGCAACTGCACAGATATCTATAATCCATGGTCAATAGCATCTTTTATTGAAAATAATGGAAAGTATGAAAATTACTGGGCAGACACAAGTTCAAACGGGCTTGTGAACTCATTGGTTCAGACTGGAATTCCGGGAATCAAGCAGACAATGGAGGCGCTCTTGCAGGGAAAAAGCTTTGAGACAGAGCTTGACGAAAAAATTGTTTTTGACCAACTTGACGGCAGTGCCAGTGCAGTATGGAGCCTGCTGCTTGCGACTGGCTACCTGAAAGTTCTGGATCTGAAATATGTGGGTGAACGCAAAAAGAAAGTATATACATTGGCACTCACAAACATGGAGGCCGAGAGCATCTTTGAGAATATGGTAAAGAGCTGGTTTGGCGGAAATACCGAGACATATTACAATGAATTTATCAATGCACTCTTAAATGATAATGTCCGCAAGATGAACACCTTTATGAATAAAGTAGCGTTGAATACATTCAGCTCATTTGACAGCGGAAATAAACCATCGGAACAGACAGAACCCGAACGGTTTTATCATGGATTTGTTCTTGGAATGGTTGTAAACATGGCGGGGACATATATCGTGCGCTCAAACCGTGAGAGCGGGTACGGTCGCTATGATGTTATGTTAGAACCTGTTGACAAGGAAGGAAAGGCATTTATTTTCGAATTCAAGGTACTCGATCCAGATGAGGATGAAGCTACTCTTGAGGACACCCTTGCTGCGGCACACCGTCAAATCGTGGAGAAAAAGTACGAGGATGAGCTTGTTTCACGTGGTTTCTCGCCTAGGAAAATACGCAGTTATGGTTTTGCATTCAAGGGAAAAGAATGTCTTATAGGATAGCCTTTCAATGTATCAAAGAACAGATCTCCAATTTGATAGTATAGCTATTTTTTAGGTTATTGGATTATCTCTTAGACACAGGGACGCCTGCAGTGATAGCTGCAGGCGTTTTTTTGACGACAAGAAAAGTCACAGACTTCACTATGATTGTCATATTGGAGCGGTAATTACCGCATACCGCAAAAAGTGATATGAACTCAGTCAATAGATTCCTGTTTAATCAATAAAATAGCTCATTGGTCAATTCTGTCCCTTGTTGATTTAGACAATAAATGGTAAAATAATACAAAATATTCTTGTGTAAAATGACAATGGTAGTAATATGTAATAAATAAAGTATTTGGTTAGAATGTGATAATGGAAAGTGACTGATAATCAGGAGTTATCTATTATAATTCAATTTAAATAAAACGTAGTTTTATTTAAATTGTTTATCCTGCCTTTGAGTATTCTTGGACGAGGTCTAGTGGCGCATGTTTCCTTATCACACGCATGGGAAGCTTTCTGGTTTACAATTTTCTAATACAATCTTGCTAATGTCATCTTTGGTAAGATCCATGTCTTCAAGCTTGTAAAATCAGTGATATAGAACAAGAACATTATTAATTTCATGAAAATATTGGCGAATCCTGTTTTCCAGGTTCTCTTTATTTAAAACTCTAATGCTATTCAGCATCTGTTTGGTAAGCCGACTGAAAAAACTTTCCACCACATTTAGCCAGCAACCTTGTGTTGGTGTACTAATGTTGAATACCATGATTTTTTAAAGTAAAAATAAGGATTATACTAATGAAAAGAGCAAAGACACAAAATAGACCTGTCAATGATGATCATGTAGAATTGAAAGATTTGCTTGCCATGTACTGGAGTTATTATGAATTTTATACAGATCAGCATCTGCGGATTTTTAATTACTTTATTACAATAAAGATAGTGTTGTTCGGGGCATTTTTTCACAAGGTAGTGTAAAAAATTTTGTGTCTTTGGTAAAAATGACTCCTTTTGGGTAAGATTCAAGACATGAAAATCTTATTGAAAA
Source organism: uncultured bacterium (assembly GCA_947383005.1). Lineage (GTDB taxonomy): Bacteria > Bacillota > Clostridia > Lachnospirales > Lachnospiraceae > Brotaphodocola. The sequence continues at coordinate 10,438 of CANDBT010000077.1, forward strand.
GGAGTATTTTTATGCCGGTAGCAAAGGAACATATTAAATGGTCGTTGTACTAGGCTGTGCTAATTTGAGAATGCAACTCCCTAACCGAAGACCAAAAGCTGCTTAATCAGCAGAAATATTGGCGATTTGGGTATTTTTTACCCATTATCACCGTTAAAGTGCCGTAAAAATCAAATTTATAAAGTTTATCTTGACAAAAATTTGATGCTAATTGAAAGTCTACTTTCTCGCAACAAATCTGCGAGGTATTTGCCCTAGCTTCGTTTAGTTTGTTGCGCAGCAGAGCTGCGGGAAATTAAATCCTGAGTGATTAAAAAACAGATTGAAGTGTAAAGTGAATGTAAGGAGATAGATAAATGGCAATTACTTTTCAAAATATTATGGATTTTGCAACAGTGAATAGAGAGAACTATGAACAATTGAAGCAACAAATTCAATGTAAAATGGTGATTCCTTTTGTTGGTGCAGGGCTTTCGGCATGTGTGTATCCAGGTTGGAGAGAAGTGTTAGAGATAATAGCCGAAGATGTTATGGATCCCACTATAAAGAATACTGTTTTAAGTCTGTTGTCAGATGAATATGTGAGGGAACATGATGATGCATTGGAGCAAGCAGCAAAATATTTAGAGGATGCTTGGACAAAAAGTGTGTTCGATAATAAGTTGTATCGTATCTTTTCACCTGAAAAATTAGAAAAGTCAGAGGTAAAGGAAATATTGTACAAGCAGGCAGTAATTGTACTTCCAAAGTTGTTTCCACAGGGTGTGGTACTTACTACCAATTATGATCATGTATTGGAGAAGGTTTATAGAATATATGGAAGAGGGCTTCAAGCATGTGATGTACTCCATGTAGAACGTCTAAATAGAGGATTGAGAGAGATGTCATCAGAAGCACTTTTGATCAAGCTACATGGAGATGTGGATGAAGTAGCTACATCTGTCATTTTGAATAGAGAGAGTTATGATAGAGCTTATCAGGATGGCAGTCCTTTGATTGTAACACTTAATAAGTGTTATGGCATGAAAAGCATGTTGTTTTTGGGGTGCAGTTTAGAACATGACAGGACGATGGATGAGTTGCAAAAAACATTGGAGCCAGGCAATATCCATTTTGCTATTTATTCCTGCAAAGGAGATGGAAAAACTTTGCAAAATATTGTCAAGAATATGGGAAAAAAGAATATTTTACCAATTTTATATCCCGATAAACAGTATGTATGTGTGAGACTGATATTGGAACAATTATTAATGGAATTAAATCTGAATCAGTATCGCCAGCTTCCAGTCAAATTGCGGGAGTATGGGAATGAATTAGTGAATCTTGCAGAGTGTCTTGTGCCAGAGATGAGAGCATCAACTTTTTGTGGCAGAGATAAAGAGTTAGGAAAATTGTTAGATTTCTGTTTAAAAAGAAATGACAGTTTTTTATGGTGGGCGGTGACAGGAGAAGGAGGAGTAGGAAAGAGCCGGATTGCAGTTGAATTGTCCATTTGTATGAGGAAAGGGGGATGGAATGTTTTCTTTTTAAAAAAATATAGTGATTATACATCTCTTGATTCATCAAGCAAACAGAATGGAAAAAATACTTTATATATTCTAGATCGAGTAATAGGATATGAAGAACAAATCGGAAAATGGATGGAGGAAAGATATCGTGAATCTAAAGGGACGATAGTCAGAATCCTACTTGTAGAACGCCAAAACACGAATTTATTTCAGAACGGATGGATAGAACAGGTTCAATATGGTGTAGAAATGCCAGGGATTTTAGAAGAATGTTGCTATAATCATCAAATGTTAGAACTTTATCCTATGGATAAAAAAGATATTAAGAATTTAATAGTTTCATATGGAAATATAAGTGAGGCAGATTTTTCGTCTGCGGATGAAATATTGAAGCAATTGGAGAAAATAGATCCTAGCAAGATGAGACCATTATATGCTATTTTGTTGGTGGAAGTCTGGAAAAGAGAGAAATTGAATAAGATGGACACACGGAACAAGCTTTTAGAGTATATATGGAAAGCAGAATCTGCCAGATACCAAACTTACTTTCTTAATCTATGCAGAAGTATGCCCATTGAAGCAAAAGCACGAACCAAAGTATACTTAGAGTTAAAATTGGCAGCAACTTTATTAAATGGTTTGGAATGGAGCCAGATTCAAAAACATTTTGTAAAGGAATGGGAATGTATTGCAGATAAGGAGTGTATCAGAAAAATGATTATTAGCAATCTGGAGGAAAGCCAGGAAAGAGGAATCGTTACCTTGCAACCGGATGTACTGGCTAATTACTATATCCTTAGGGAAGCTACAGAAAATATGTCCGCTTTTGAGCACATATTTATAAAATGTTGGGATATAAACAGCATTGAATGTTTTACAAGAATCATAAATGTTATTTCTGACTTCCCTGAAAAACTTAATTTTTTAAAGCAGGTGATTAATATGTCACTTAATCTAAATAAGACGCAACAAATTAATGTGTATGGGTTGTTGATGGTTGACTATGCTTTATTAAGCAAAAATTTATCAGATATGCAAGAAACTACATGGAAACTAATGGATTTGATGGCAAAAGAAAAGAAGAATGTGGGTTTAAAATATTCATATGCAATATGTGTTACAGAACTTTGCTGTGGAATTGATTCTTTTGAAGAAAAGTGGAAATATTTTAAAATTCTTTTGAATTTGAATAATATTCAAAATGGAAAAGAGAAGAACAGATCTGATATGATGATGTTTTCGAATATGATGGGAAGATGCCTTGTGAGCTGTTATGAAATATATTTGACAGAATCAGAATTTCAGAAAGTTGAAAGAGAACGAAAGAAACTGCTATTAGAAATTAGACAGTTACATCCATTGTATTTTTATATGCTAGGTGCCTTATTTGGAAGAACACTTCTGACGTTTTTTTTAACCCAGAATAGTATCAATATTGATTTACTGGTTTCTTTGTTGAAAGAACTTTTAGCAAAAATCCATGTAGATGAGAGTGTTAGGCTAATATATATTCATAATTATATGACGGGGCTGTTACTTCAACTGGAAAAACAAACAAATAATAAAAAATTAAAGCGAATATGGTATCAGATTGATGGATTATTTCACAAAGAAGCTGTGCGGCTGATGGAGAGGGTAGGGAATACACAATACTTTTTGCCAGTTGTATATACTGAATGGAAATTTAGTGAGAAAAGTTTAGAATTGATAGTACGCAATATCTATGAAAACAATGAAAATATGGTTGAAAATATAGTAGGAAAAGAGTCCCAAATAAATGCGGCAATGGCAATTTATTATTTTTATGATCTCTCAATGGTTTGTTTTATGTTCAGAGCGAATGATGAAAGTGCATTAGAATTATTAGAAAGGCTGAAATACCGATATATAAATGCAAAGGAAAATAGGAAAGATTACGAAGCAATTTTTTATTCCCGAGGATTGGCGGTTATATATAATAAATATGCTAGTCAGTTTTATTGTGACAAATTACAAATTTCCGCTGAACATATAAAATTATTTCAGACATGGGAAAATGAAGTGAAAACAATAAAAGATACATTTTGTTCGGATCAGATTCATAAGAATTGGATAGAAGTCCTAACAACTTCAACAATTGTGGAGCAAGATATTAAAGTATTAAGAAACAAAGTGAAGATTATAAAGGCGGAATATGAGGCAAGTAAGAAAAAAAAGTCCGATGATATTAAAACACTCCGTTACCAATACAGCATGGCGCTTAGCAATTTATGCAAAGAGTCTAAAAAACAGTTAGAATGTAAAGAAATTATTAGTCAACAATGGATATTATATGATGAAAGTGATTTAGACCCTCAGGAAAAAGAAAAAATACTGTGGGAAATTGCTAAAACAATAAATAATACTGTTAAAAATGCGAACAGTTTGGAAGAATGCCAGATGTATTCAAAGGAGATTCAAAAAATTTCGCTGTTTGATTGTATTCATAGTGAAGAAATAAAAGAAAGTATTTTGTTGGAATATGGAAAGTCTTTGGTAAATAGTTTTCCACAGATTCCATCGGATATGAAGGATCTGAGAAAAGCATATCTCAGAGATTTGGAATTTTTATATTTGGACTCACAAAAAAGAAATTCAGATTTACAAGACAAATTTCGCATCAGATGGATACTTGGATTAAATAATGCAGCAGCAAGTTGTGCGAATGAGGATGAGAAACGGGAATATTTGACAAAAAAAGATGAATTGATGCACTAAATATATGTCATTTTTTGTAGAACTCTAAATTAGGATATGACTGTAGCATAAACCGCCCTTTCGCCTTACAGCCCGGTGAAGACAGGGCGTACACCAATCTGCCAATAACAGGTGTCCCCCATATAACCATGTCAATTGTGGCACTGCAAATAATATCAAGGTTATGGAATTAATTTACAAGTACCGCAACGCATCCTTCTGGATATCAGATGTCACAGAGGAGGAACACCTGCCTGTCCAGCTCGATACCATCTATGGCACCACACACCCTTTCAGCGGTAATTTCCAGTTTCATCTGCCTTTGTCCCAAATCTGATAGTCCAGTGGGACAGAAAGATAACGTATGAAACCGTCAACCATAACCGAAAATGACAGCAAGATACTCATCATGTAGTGTTCGTTCAGATAATTGGAACTGTTATGTGTGGCATAATCGAAAAGCTTTGAGCGCAGATCAAACTACTTTGCGTTAAGCTCAATGAAAACAGCAATGAACGACATAGACACCCATTTGCGCACAAGACTGCGTGTAATTATCTGGAAACAATGGAAAGTGCCGAAGAAACGACAGTGGGGATTGCAGAAACTTGGTAAACACAAAGACCGTGCGAGGGTGACATCGTATTATGGAGACCGTTACCAGTGGATAGTTCTAAAACGTATGTTACAAAAACAATATCTAAGGAGAAACTGTCGCAAGCAGGACTGGTTAGTTGTTATGATTATTACATAGGACGGCATGCTTTGAAGTTATGTTGAACCGCCGTATGCCGAATGGCATGCACTGGTGGTGTGAGAGGGGAGAGAAAATCCAATGTCGTCAACTTAAGCCGAAAATCTAGTAACTATAAATTTATGCGTATGCAA
>CANDBT010000078.1 GCA_947383005.1 uncultured bacterium
GCCGCCAGTGGGAAATACTTTGTTTGTGGCTATTAAGGTGGGCGATACTTCCCTGGCGAAGACGCTGCCTTATATGGTATGGTATTATATTGCTATTTTACTTGGTTTGATGCTTGTAACTTATATCCCATTTCTCAGCATGGGCCTTCCCATTATGGCTGGTTTGGCATAACAGACAGGGAACCCATAGAAAGGAGCTTTTATGCAAATGACATTTCGCTGGTATGGCGAAGGCAACGACAGCATTACCCCGGAGCAGATCAAGCAGATTCCCGGCGTTACCGGGCTGGTATGGGCTTTGCACCATAAGCAGGCAGGGGAAGTATGGCAGGTAGAGGAGATTGAGGAGGCCAGGAAGCAGATAGAAGGCGCTGGTTTCAATATGGATGTGGTCGAGAGTGTAAATGTCCATGATGACATTAAAATCGGTCTTCCCACCAGAGATCAGTATATTGAAAATTATAAGGAGACCTTGCGGAATCTGGCAAAGTTCGGCGTAAAGGTAGTTACGTATAATTTTATGCCTGTGTTCGACTGGACCCGTACCGATTTGTTTCATCCCATGGAGGATGGTTCTACCGCTCTGTTCTATGAAAAATCGAAAATCCAGGATGATTATAAAGAAATGGCCAAATACATTCTGGAAAACCTCCACGGCATGACTTTTCCGGGATGGGAGCCGGAGCGTATGGCCCAGTTAGATGATCTTTTCGAGAAATACCGCCCGGTTACGAAAGAAAAGCTGTGGGAGAACCTGAAATATTTCCTGGAAAAAATAATGCCGACTTGCCATGAAACGGGAATTAAAATGGCTATTCACCAGGATGACCCGCCGTGGGATATTTTCGGCCTTCCCCGACTTTTAGTGGATAAGGAAGCGATTGGCCATTTCCTGTCGTTGGTGGACGACGAATATAACTGCCTGTGCCTGTGTTCCGGTTCTTTAGGAGCGAATCCCAAGAATGATATCCCGGATATTATTCGCAGCTATTGCGACAGGATTGCTTTTGCCCATATCCGCAATGTAAAACATTTCCCCAATGGAGATTTTACAGAAGCCTCCCACAGGGATTGCGACGGAGATGTGGGCATTCTGGAAATTATGAAAGCTTATCACGACTGCGGTTACAAAGGATATGCCCGTCCTGACCATGGACGCCATATCTGGGGCGAGAAGTGCCGCCCGGGTTATGGGCTTTATGACCGCGCCCTGGGGATTATGTATTTGTGGGGCTGCTGGGATATGTTAGAGAAACTGGATGGAAAAGTGGAGGGATGAGGCAATGAGGCTGTCATTACAATCCATTCAAAATAGGGAAGACTGGCAGGGGTATCATCTTCCTGAATATGACCCGGTAAAAATTGCAGAAAATACAGAAAAAGCCCCCCGGTGGATACATTTTGGTTCCGGAAATATTTTTCGTATATTTCCGGCGGTGATTTGCCAGCGGCTAATTGAGCAGGGAGATATGGACACGGGGATTATATGCTGCGAAGGATATGACGAGGAGATTATTACCAAATGTTTCCGCCCTTATGATAATTTGACTATTGGGGTTACACTGAATCCTGATGGTAAATTGGATAAGGAAATTGTGGCTTCCATGACGGAGAGCCTGAGCATGCTGTATGACCATGAACGGATTGAGAAGGTGATGAAGAAGCCTTCGCTGCAAATGGTGTCTTTTACGATTACGGAAAAAGGCTATTCTTTGCGTAATGCCAATCATGAACTGGTTCCGGCGGTCAAGGCGGATATGGAAAACGGCCCTGAGGGGTGTAAGACCTTTATGGCCCAGTTGGCGGCGATGTGTGTGGAAAGAGGGCGGGCTTGTCAAACTCCGTTGGCTTTGGTTAGTATGGATAACTGTTCGCATAACGGGGAAAAACTGCAGGCGGCAGTAATGGAAATTGCCAGTGCATGGCGGAATAACGGGAAGATATCCTCAGAAGATTTTGAGTATTTGCAAAATCAACTTGCATTTCCGTGGAGTATGATTGACAAGATTACTCCGCGTCCCCATCCGGCTGTTGAGGAACAGCTTATTTCTGACGGCATAGAAGATGTCAGCCCATTTGTGACGGCAAAGAACACGTATGTGGCGCCTTTTGTTAATGCGGAAAAGCCTCAATATCTGGTGATTGAAGACCAGTTCCCGAATGGCAGACCGCCGTTGGAACGGGCTGGGGTGATTATTACCAGCCGGGATATTGTCAATAAAGTGGAGAAGATGAAAGTATGCACCTGTTTGAATCCGCTTCATACCTGCCTGGCAATTTACGGATGCCTTTTGGGGTATACGTCAATTGCCGGGGAGATGGAGGATAAACAGTTAAGCCGGTTTATCGACCGGATGAGCCATGAAGAAGGAATGCCCTTTGTTGTCAATCCGGGCGTTATTGATCCGGAGAAGTTTTTGGATGAGGTGCTGAAAGAGAGATTTCCCAACCCGTTTATGCCGGATACGCCACAGCGGATTGCCACGGATACATCTCAGAAGCTGTCGATCCGGTTCGGAGAAACCATCAAAGCTTATATGGCGTCGGATGATCATGATGTGTCAGAACTGAAACTGATTCCGTTGGTTTTGGCGGGCTGGCTCCGTTATCTGATCGGAGTGGAAGATTCAGGGAAACCATTTGAGAACAGCCCAGACCCTTTGCTATCGGCTATGAAAGAACAGCTTAAGGGGATGGAGTTGGGAAAGCCCGTTAATTGCGAGCAGCTTCAGCCGATATTATCCGATACAGCGATTTTTGGTGTCAATTTGTACGATTGTGGATTAGCGGATCGGGTTATCAGATATTTTGAGGAGCTGATGGCCGGCCCGGGATCGGTCCGGGAGACTCTTAAAAAATATGTGGATTAATGATGTCATAACCATCTGAACGTTTACATTATGCTATCTATGCATGTGCGAAGTATGCCAGGCTTAGCACACGCATAGATAGCATTTTTGTTGATATAAATAACCTGATAGTTGTTACTGGAGCTGTTGCAAAATTCAGTATTTCTACAATATATGGCAAGAGTACGCGTGACTACTATGCCATATATTGTATACGTCTGTTATTTTGCAACAGCTCCGTAACCGCACATGCCCATTAGAAATCGCCTGACGGCGGTTCTAAGCACCAGTGGCGCTTGTTTAGAACCGACCGAAACGGAGTGTAGACCGGGGCATATGCTTTGATTCCCTAACTGTATTGACCCATGACTAATCAGCGGAGTGATTAGTCATGGTGTGAACAGTAACTGACAGTTTTCTGTATTTTCGGTAAGAATATCGTAAGTTGACCATAGGATTTTCCTGGTTTATAATACAATTAGTAACAGTTCAGACGGCGGGGAATTTAACATGAATTTTGGGCGTCAAGCTTGCTTGTAAGCCAAAATTCATGTTAAATTCCACATTGGATGGACATCCAATGCCTCTTGTCCGACGTAGACGGACAAGAGGATACCTGTCTGAACTGTCACTACAATTATTACTATTTCAGCGTAACGCTTCAGACGGGCAGGAAGATTCCCTGTCTGGTCGGTTATAATTTAGCAGCGAGTCCGGGAGAAGAGAGAGAGGATGGCTATGGAAAAAGGCAAACGATTTTGGACAGGGATTTTGATATTGATTATGGCATCAGCCCAGATGATGACTGCCTTGGCGGCGGAGCATGTGATTTCCGGGGTAAGCATACGGGTCAGTTCCAAGCTGGAGCCAGGAACTACTTTGCCGGAAGTGGGTTATGGCAGCGGGACAGCGTCAGACGGGGAGATATTGATTTCCAGCTCTACCGATAAGTATACGATTGACCGGGCAGAGTGGGTAACTTCCACTTCACGCACCATGGAGGTAGGAGATCGCCCGGAATTGAAAGTATGGTTACAGGCTGGTTCAGATTATTATTTTAAAGGTTCTTACCGTTCCAGCAATGTTACGGTAAAATCGGGAGATTTTGTGAGCGCCAAAAGAGAAGATGAAGATACGTTGGTGGTACGGCTGAAGGTGAATGCCATTAAAGGAAATTTTACTGCACCGGAGGATGCTTATTGGAAAAATAATGCAAAGGGGACAGCACAATGGAAGAAGCCGGAAGACGGGGGTACCGGAAAATATGAAGTGATGTTGCGCCGGGGATCGTCCAAGGTATATACGACGGAGACGACCTCCACATCGTATAATTTTTATCCTTATATGACTGCAGAAGGAACTTATTCCTTCCGGGTCAGGAGTATAGCGAAGACCAGTAAGGACGAGGATTATGGTAAGAACAGCGAATGGATAGAGTCAGACGAAATTTATATTGCGAAAGAGGATGTATCCGACGGCACCGGGAAGCCGGACGCGGGTAGCAATCAGCCTACAGGGAATACGCGTGTGGGCTGGCAGTATTTAGATAACTACTGGTATTATTATTACCCGGACGGAACGTGCCAGAAGGATTCCTGGCTGAAAATTCAGGATAAGTGGTATTTGTTTCAAAATGACGGAAAGATGTTGAAAGGCTGGCAGAAAAAAGGCAATTACACATATTTTCTTTCCGAAAATGGGGATATGCAGGTGGGGTGGCTTCAGGCAGGCGGCCGCTGGTATTATCTGAACCCGACACCGGATGATTATGAAGGAGCAATGTTCCGCAATCAGTGGGCGGAGGTCAACGGAAGAAGCTATTATTTTAACGCAGAAGGATTTATGGCAGAAGGCTGGAATCAGGTGGATGGCAATTGGTATTATTTTTATCCAGGCGAAGGGCATAAAGCAGTAGATACCTGGGTCGATACTTTCTATGTGGATAAGAATGGGATTTGGAGGAGATAAGCGGAAAGCACTGTGCAAATTCTGATAAGTTATATTATAGGAAGCAAAATCAGCTTCCTATAATCGATTTACGGCACGAAAAACCGTGCCTTTTATCGGAAATTACTTCGCAATTTCCGATAAGTTATATTACAGGAACCGCTACGCGAACCCTGTAATCGGATTTGCGGCGCAAAAGACGCGCCTTTTATCAAAATTTGCTCCGCAAATTCTGATAAGTTATATTTTATATTAGCCCATGATTGATCACTTTGTTGATTAGTCATGGGCTAATATTGTTATGGCAGGTGTAAATATGAGGGTTTATGGGAAATGACTTGACGGTAATTCCAATATGGCTTAAAATTGAAAAACGGATGAACACCAGATAGATATAAAAGATAATACCTTTTAGCTCCAACATCAAAATGACATAGTACAAATAAAAAGCACCAGACAGTCAGGAGGTTTTGCGCATGGCTATGGGAATCATAAAAGCATCCAAATTGGTTTTTGATTATATCCGGCAGGATGAGGATGATCACATAGAAGAGGTAAACCGCGCCATTGACGGGGTGGATGTGGATATCCGTGAGGGGGATTTTGTGGCAATTTTAGGACATAACGGGTCAGGGAAGTCCACGTTTGCCAAGCAGATCAATGGAATTTTGCTGCCGACAGAAGGAGTAGTATGGGTATCCGGAATGAAAACCAGCGATGACAGCCATATTTGGGATATTCGAAAAACGGCGGGGATGGTATTCCAAAATCCGGACAATCAGATTATCGGGAATGTAGTGGAAGAGGATGTAGGTTTTGGACCGGAAAACTTGGGTGTTCCCACAGACGAGATCTGGCGGCGGGTAGATGAAAGCCTGGCGGCGGTAGGAATGACGGCTTACCGGTTAAAATCGCCTAATAAACTGTCGGGCGGGCAGAAGCAGCGGGTGGCTATCGCAGGAGTGATGGCGATGAAGCCGAAATGTATTATTTTAGACGAGCCGACAGCTATGTTAGATCCCAATGGACGCAAAGAAGTCATTCGTACCATTCATGAATTGAATAAAAAAGAGGGAATTACGATATTATTGATTACTCACTATATGGAGGAGGTTATTGATGCAGACCGGGTAATCGTTATGGATGACGGACATTTGGTAATGGATGGGACTCCCAGGGAAATTTTTTCTCAGGTGAGGCGGTTGAAGGAATATCGTCTGGATGTGCCGCAGGTGACAGAACTGGCTTATGAGTTGAAACAGGAAGGAGTAGAGATTCCCGAAGGCATATTATCGATTGAAGAATTGGTTGAGGCTTTGATATCTTTGCTTGGAGATGATGCAGGAGGGCAAAAAGAAAATGTCGATTAAGGCGGAGCATATAAATTATCTCTATGGAGAAGGGACAGCTTTTGAACAGTATGCTTTGAAAGACGTGAGTTTTGAAATCAGGGACGGGCAGTTTATTGGCCTGATTGGACATACCGGTTCGGGGAAATCTACATTGATTCAGCACCTTAACGGGCTGCTTAAGGCAAGCAGCGGGAAAATTTATTATAACGGGGAGGATATTTATCAGGATAATTATGACCGAAAAAGTCTGCGCAGCAAGGTTGGGCTGGTATTTCAGTATCCGGAGCATCAACTCTTTGAAATAGATGTATTTTCGGATGTATGTTTCGGCCCGAAAAACCAGGGGTTTTCTAAAGAAGAGGTTGAGTCCAGGGCAAGGGAAGCGCTTATGCAGGTGAGGCTGGAAGAAAGGTTTTGGCATCAATCTCCTTTTGAATTGTCGGGAGGACAAAAACGCCGGGTGGCTATAGCCGGGGTGCTGGCTATGAGGCCGGAGGTGCTGATTTTAGATGAGCCTACAGCGGGGCTTGATCCGAGAGGGCGGGATGAAATCCTGGAGGAAATTGCTGTTCTTCATCGCGAGCGGGGAATGAGTATTATATTGGTATCTCACAGTATGGAAGATATTGCCCGGTACGCCGACCGGATTTTAGTGATGAATCATGGGGAAAAAGTGTTTGATGCCCCGCCGAAGGAAGTGTTCAGACATGATAAAGAATTGGAACAGATAGGTCTGGCGGCGCCTCAGGTTACTTATGTGGCCAGGCGGCTTCGCGAGCAGGGGATTCCTATGCCAGAGGATATCACCACGGTGGAGGAGGCTAAAAAGGCGATTCTGGTGCTGTTTGACCGAAGAGGGAAGAAGTCTATGAGCAATGATTCAAGAAAGGCGGGAGATAAGATATGATACGGGAAATCACATTGGGTCAGTATTATCCGGTGGATTCTGTGCTTCATCGGATGGATCCCCGTACAAAATTGTTCGGTACCATGGTTTTTATTGTTTCTTTATTTCTCGCGGATAGTCTGGCGGCTTATGGGATAGTGACGGTATTTTTGGCGACGGCGGTGGTTTTGTCCAGGGTACCGTTTGGATTTATGGTACGGGGGCTGAAAGCAATGATTTTTTTGCTGTTGATCAGCGTCAGTTTTAACCTGTTTTTGACACCAGGGACGGAGATTTTCCGTTTTGGTTTTTTGAAAATCACATGGGAAGGTATACGGCTGGCCGGATTTATGGCTTTGAGGCTGATTTATCTGGTAATCGGCTCTTCGGTGATGACATTGACCACTACGCCAAATCAGTTGACCGATGGTCTGGAAAAGGGGCTGCGGCTGCTGAAAAAGGTGGGCGTTCCTGTCCATGAAGTTTCCATGATGATGTCCATTGCTTTGCGGTTTATTCCCATATTGGTGGAAGAAACAGACAAGATTATGAAAGCGCAGATGGCAAGGGGGGCAGATTTTGAAAGCGGGAATCTGATTCAAAAGGCGAGAAACATGGTGCCGCTGCTGGTGCCGTTGTTTATTTCGGCTTTTCGCCGGGCAACCGATTTGGCGATGGCTATGGAAGCCCGATGCTACCATGGAGGAGAGGGACGGACAAAGATGAAACCGCTCCGCTATGAACGGCGGGACGGCATGGCCTATCTGGTATATCTGTTATATCTGGGTGCTGTTATTGGCATGCGGTATTTTCATGTGGCGGCAGGTATGATGCCCAAAATTGCGTGAAATGCGGGGGAGGGAGGCGATACCCTCGCTTCGCTGGGGCAGGCTTTGCGATGGTATCATCGCATAAAATATTCAGGACAGGGGAAACGGATGAAAAGGAGGATTAAACTGGTAGTGGCCTATGATGGAACGAATTATCATGGCTGGCAACTGCAAAATAACGGGATAACAATAGAAGAAGTCCTGAATCGGGAATTGACTCGGCTGTTGAAAGAGCCAATAGCGGTAATCGGAGCCAGTCGGACGGATTCGGGCGTACATGCGCGGGGAAATGTAGCGGTATTCGATACGGAAAATCAAATGGCGCCGGATAAGGTTTGTCTGGCATTAAATCAAAGCCTGCCGGAGGATATCCGGGTGCAAAGTTCAGAGGAGGTCTCTTCCCAATGGCATCCCCGTAAAGCTAATTGTACCAAAACTTATGAGTACCGGCTGCTGAACCGAAGGATTGCTTTGCCTACGGAACGTTTGTATTCTTATTTTTGTTATTATTCCCTGGATGTGGGGAAGATGCGCCAGGCAGCAGATTATTTGGTGGGAGAACATGATTTTAAAAGCTTTTGTACAGCCGGAAGCAATGTAGAGGATACGGTTCGTACCCTGTATCGGCTGGATATTGAAAAATCTGGGGATGTGATTATCTTTCGCCTGAGCGGGAGCGGTTTTCTTTACAATATGGTGCGGATTATTGTGGGTACATTGATCGAGGTGGGGAGAGGCGTTTATCCGCCGGAATATGTGGCGGAGATCCTGTCCGCCAAAGACCGGCGAAAGGCAGGACAGACAGCGCCTGCCAAAGGGCTGACATTGGTCAGCATGGAGTACGAACAACAGTTGCCTCAATGGCATTGCCAGAAGAACAAAGAGTGGGAGTACTGTATCCTTCAATCCCATATTCAAAAAGAAAGGACGGCATATTTTCTGATCAACAGATGCCGGGATGACGATTGGCGTCAATTTGTCCGCCGCAATATACATCGGACTTTTCAGAATGGCGCGGACAAAGTATTTGTGGCGGATTTGCAGAAAAGCAGGTTTGAAGAAGGCGAGCGTTACGGATATTATCAGATTCGCAAACCGCAGCCGGAAGAGGAGGCGGAAGTGATGAATATGCTGGAACATGAGGAAAAAGCGCAGATGGACAAGATTTTGGGGGGAGAAGCTGAGAAAACAGAGAAAAGACCGAGCTGGTACCTGGCTGAAGATATTTCGGTTTTTATGGGGCAGCCGGTGTAACATCAAATTCCCCCCGTTGACTCACGGTGACGCCGAAAATACGGCATGGGGTACGGAAAAAGTACATTGAAAAAGGTAAGGAGGAGAGGTATGGATATTTGGGAGATTTTAGGTATGGAAGAAACGGAAGATGAGACGGCCATCAGAGAAGCATATTTAACCAAGCTTCCATTATATCATCCGGAAGATGATCCGGAGGGTTTTAAACGGCTTAGAGAAGCTTTGGAAGAAGCACTGAAAAGAGCCAGAGTCTTGCAGAAGCAGAAGCAGGAAGAAATGAGCGGGGCTTTTGAGGGCGGCTCGATTATGGACAGCGGAGAAATTCAGAATTTTTTGAAACAGGCTGCGGAGCTGTACCGGGATTATGCCCGTCGGATTAATCCTAAAGAATGGGAGAAGCTGATGGCTCTTTCTGTGTGCCAGGATTTGGAAAGTCAGAAAGAGGCCGGATGGGCGTTATTGAGTTATATAATGGACCACGTGCATATGCCCCATTGCTGCTATCAGATGTTTAATCAAACATTCGGGTGGTTGGACGATGAAGAAGAATTATATCAGCATTTTCCGGAAGACTTTGTGGGTTATGTGGCAGACAGGATCCGCAATGAAGACATTCATCTTCGTTATGATCGTTTTGCGATAAGGGAAGGTTTCGATTACGATGATTTTTGTGAAAAGTTTTACGGATTGAGAAGAGCTTTGCGTGACAAGAATCAAGAGGCGGCAGAGGCGGCAATAGCGGCGTTGGATGCTATGGATATGGATCATCCGGATTTGACGATACAGAAAATCCGTCATGAGTCGCTGCAACACGGTCATGAACAGCAGGCATGGGAGATGGCGAAGGAGCTGTTTTCCAGAGATAGGGAAAATCCTCTTTGCCGTTATTGGTATGTTAATACGGCATTGAATTATGAAAATTCGCAGATAACATCGGAAGAGATTGACGAATTGCTTCATTCATTGCTGGACAACGATCCGGATAGTGTCATTTATCTGCAGTTGTTGGCAACTCATCTTGAGCAATTGGAAGAAAATGCCCAGGCTTTGGGAGTTTATCTGAAAATTCGCGGTTTACTGGAAGATAGAAACGATTATTTGGAAGAACAGATTGCTTCTGTGGCGGAAAAATTGTCTTATGAACAGGAAAAAGATCCGGAGCTTGATGATTGGTGGAAGATGGCTCAGATCTGTTGGATGGGGCACCGATATGGGCGGGTAAGAGAATTGCTGGAGAAGGAAGAGCCGGAGGAGAAGCGAGAACTATCCTGGTTGTTTATGATGGCAGGAAGCTGTCATGAATTGGGCGATTTTGAATCTGCTGTTAAATATCGGCAGAAGTATTGGGATATGACCGATCCAGATGACCGCCCATTGAATTTATATTTGGATTTGGCGAAGGAATATAAGGAGATCGGGGAAATCAGCCGGGCAATGGAGATATATTCGCAGGCTCAGGAGTGTTTTCCCAGGGAGCCGGAGGTTGCTCATCAGGTCGCCCGGCTGCTGTTTGATGAGGAACGAGCGGATGAAGCACTGGAACAATGCAATAAGGCGTTGTCAATGGCTTTTCATCAGGAAGCTTTTTATCTCCGCCTTCGAATCCTTTTGGACGAAAAACGATATGAGGAAGTGCGGGATGATGCAGAAAAGGTTATCAGCCAAGGCTTTCGGAGCGCGCAGGTATTGTTTGATTATGCGATCGCGTTGAGGAACCTGGGAAATTATGAGGAGGCAGAGAAAGTTTTAAAGGAGTTGCTTGAACGTTCTGGGGAAGTAGGAATTCTCTGCCAGGAATATGCATATCTTTGCGCGGACCAAGAGAGGTATGCGGAAGCCCTGGAGTGGATTGAAAAGGCGCTGGCAGAAAGAGATACGTCTGTACGTCAGATGATGAAAGCCGATTATTTAAAAGAGTTGAAACGTTTTGATGAGCAGGTTGAAGTTTATCAGGGAATGATCAGAGGAGGGGTGGATTATGATTATGTTTACAATTATTTAGGCAGGGCGCTGGAAGCTTTAAGGAAATATGGCGAAGCGGAGCAGAATTACCGGAAAGCAGTAGAGATAGATCCGTCTTATGGGGCCGCCTGGGATAATTTGGGAGATGTGCTTCAAAACCAGGGGAAATGGGAAGAGGCTGTTTATGCTTATGAACAAGGGTGGAAAGCAGGAAACCGGCAGGCTGTCCGGGATTTGTGCCGTCTGCTGAAACGGATGCACGAGAATGAAAAAGCAGAAGAGTATCTGAAAAAGGGGCTTATCCAGTTTCCGGATGACGGAAGCCTTCTGTGGATTTATGCTTTGCTGCTGGAACGGAAAAAGCGGTTTGATGAGGCGATACGCTGCCTTGGCCGGTATATGGAGGTAAAGCCTTCGGCGACTGTTTCGGCTTATCGGGAGATTGCCAGTTGTTGGGAAGATGCGAAAGAGTTTGAAAAAGCGGAAGAGTATTATCAGAAGGCTATTGATTATGACCCTAAGGATGCAAAAAGCTGGCGAATGTTCGGCAAATATTTTGCCAATAAAAGGAAAATGCAGGAACGGGCTCTTCCTTATCTGGAAAAGTCGGTTCAGTTAGACGAGAACAGCACTTATGGCTGGTTAAAACTGGGGGAAGTTTATGAGGAACTCGGACAGCAGGAAAAAGCGATGGAATGTTATGAAAAATCTTTGAAATGTTGCGAGGCAGAGGTTAAGGACGATCCTTATCATTGTTGTAATTATGAGGGGATGGCGGACGCGCTGGTTCATCTGGGGCGGTTAGACGAAGCGGAAGCTATGGCTCATCGGGCACTCTCTTTGCAGAATGAGATTTTTTATTGCAGCAGTCTGCATTGCTATGAAGGATTGGAAGATTTGTCCAAAGTGGAGGAAAAGAGGGGAAATTTGGAGAAGGCTCTGGAATGGATGAAGAAAGCGGGCAGCATGGCGACGACCGATTATTATCCTAATGAAATTGCCCGCCTGGAAAAAGCTGTCAGCGAAAGTCGTGGAAAAATATGAGAAAAATCGGTTGACACGTATTCGTTCATATAATATAATTAATAACTGCGATGTTGATGAAAATGCTGATGCCACAGCCCCGGTAGAGGTATTTTCCGTCAAATATCGGATAAGACAGGACGGATGTAACTGTTTGGATGAACGATGCGTAAATAAACAGACAGTTACCGGATATATTTTGGCACTGCAGCGTTAGCTGCACGAGACAGGCAATTTTCAGGAGGTTGACCAATGAAGAGTTTTATGGCTAGTCCGGCGACGATTGATAGGAAATGGTATGTGGTGGATGCCGCCGGTTGTACTTTAGGACGTCTGGCTTCAGAAGTGGCGAAGGTTTTGAGAGGAAAGAATAAGCCGATTTTCACTCCCCATATGGATTGCGGAGATTATGTCGTTGTAGTGAATGCGGATAAAGTGAAAGTGACCGGCAAAAAGCTGGATCAAAAAATTTATTATAATCATTCCCAGTATGTAGGCGGGATGAGGGAGACTACCCTGCGGGAGATGATGGCTAAAAAACCGGAAAAGGTTGTGGAATTGGCCGTGAAGGGTATGCTTCCGAAAGGACCTTTAGGTAGGAGCATGATCAATAAACTTCATGTATATGCCGGCCCGGATCATGAGCAGGCGGCACAGAAGCCTGAAGTTTTGGAAATCAAATTTTAATCGAAAGGTGCTGAAAGGAGGAAGCAAACATGGCAGATAAATATTATGGAACAGGCAGAAGGAAGAAATCTATTGCAAGAGTGTATCTGATTCCGGGTACCGGCAAGATTACCATTAATAAAAGAGATATTGACGATTATTTGGGTCTTGAGACACTGAAAGTGATCGTTCGCCAGCCGCTGGTGGCTACTGCGACGGTAGATAAGTATGACGTGAAAGTAAATGTATGCGGCGGCGGTTTCAGCGGACAGGCG
This sequence comes from uncultured bacterium, assembly GCA_947383005.1. GTDB lineage: Bacteria > Bacillota > Clostridia > Lachnospirales > Lachnospiraceae > Brotaphodocola. The sequence goes on from CANDBT010000078.1 coordinate 13,045, forward strand.
GGAGCCATCCGTCATGGGATTTCCCGGGCATTGCTTCAGGTGGATGAGGAATATCGTCCGGTTTTGAAAAAAGCCGGTTTCCTGACCAGAGATCCGCGTATGAAAGAGAGAAAGAAATACGGTCTCAAAGCGGCCCGCCGCGCTCCGCAGTTCAGCAAGCGATAATCGGCTGTTCAAACCGTATCAAAATTGCTCAAAAACCCCGGAAAATCAAATGTTTACGGTTAGAGGGAAGTAATTTCAGATTAGGCGGTATAGCCCCGATTACAAGGGCTGTACCGTCTTTTCGAGTTCCTATGCGCCTTGCCGTTTCGGTTGCGTGGCAGAAAGGAAATTGATTTCCCCTACAAAGTTGAAAACAATATCTACTTTCTGTACCCGTTTCCCGTCCACCTTTTCCGGCGCATGGACTATGATTTTTTTGATAAATTCATTGACGATTGCGGGGGTAAGTTCCTTTATCCCCACATACTTGCGGATAATCGCGGCGAAGCTGTCAAAATCGCTCTTGTTCTGTTCGTAGGTATCGACTTCCTGCTGGTCTGCCTTGACCTTTTCTTCCAGTTCCCGCTGTTCCGCTTCATACTCTGCGGACAGCTTCAAAAATCTGTCATGGCTGATTGCGCCGCTTATGTCGTCCTCATAAATCCGCTTGAAGATACGGTCAAGTTCCGCTATCCGCTTCCTCGCCTGTCCGACTTCACGCTTCCTGCGCTTCATTTCCTTTTCTGTTTCAGCGGAGCGTTGCTGATACATCATTTCATGGAAAGCCATGATGTCATCAAAGAAAAGGGCAGTCACGTCAAATATCCTGCTCCATACGATTTGCTTCAACACTTCCTCGCGGATAAAGTGCGCCGTACAGCTTCCCGTATTGCTCTTGTACTTTGCACAGCGGTAATGGTCTTGTGAACCGTTAAAACTTTTGCAAGTAGCGAAATGTAGCTTGCTTCCGCAGTCCGCACAGTACACCAAGCCGGAAAACAATCCCTGTCTGTCTGCTTTTGTGGGGCGGCGTTTGTTCGCCCTTAATTCCTGTACCCGTTCAAAAACGGCGTCCTCCACAATCGCTTCATGGGTATTGAAGAAGATAGCCTGCTGTTCCTTTGTGGTTGGAATCCGCTTTTTCAGCTTGTGGGATTTGGAATAGCTTTTGAAGTTCACCGTATGCCCGCAGTAGTCCATACGCTCCAAAATACCGACAATGGTACTATCTCTCCAATCGTAGGGATTTTCGGGAAATGGTTTTCCCTTTTTCTTTGCGTAGTGGGCTTTGGCAGTCAGTACCTTATCTTCTTTGAGGATTTTTGCTATCTGCATGGGACCTTTCCCACCGATACATAAATCAAAAATCCGTTTCACCACAGCGGCGGCTTCCTCGTCCACAATCCATTGCTTTTTGTCCGTAGGGCTTACTATGTAGCCGTAAGGCGGCTTTGTCAGATGTTCCCCCGCTTGCCCCTGCGCCCGTTTGATTGCCCGTACCTTTTTGCTTGTATCTTTGGCGTAAAAATCATTAAACAGGTTACGGAACGGGGTAAAATCGTTGTCGCCCTTTGCGCTGTCTACTCCGTCATTGATTGCGATATATCTAACGTCGCGCTCTACAAAAAAGATTTCCGTATAGTAGCCGACTTTCAGATAATCGAGCCCCAATCTTGACATATCCTTGACAATGACCGTCGCCACGTTTCCGGCTTCAATCTCCGCAATCATGCGGTTGAAATTTGGTCTGTCGAACGTCACGCCCGATAC
>CANDBT010000079.1 GCA_947383005.1 uncultured bacterium
TTCCCGGTCTTATTTTTTGCCCTAAAATGAAAATTTTTGTGGATTTTTGTGAATCTGATTAAGAGGTTCTTTACAAAACGTCTCTGGGGAAAATTATAAGAAACTGATGAAGAAACAATAACACCAAAGGCGTGTACAAAATGTCAAAAAATGATACGTGGATTTTACATATTTATTACCTTGTGAAAATTATCCTTTTCTTAATTATAAAAGTGGCGGAGCAGGTATGGAGAAAACCCGGGCAAGGAGATCCGGGTTTTCCGGGTTCCCCTTTAGCCATACTGCGGTATTGTGTGATTATATGTAATTTTATCATGATTCTATACCTGTATCTGCGACATGGACGCAACTTGCATTTCCGTGAAAACTTGATTCCTCTCGCTTTTGTATTTGCTTTAATAGCGGACTGTTTTATGTGCATTATTTCTGGGAAACGTATTTTAGGAAACTTGTTCTTCACGTTGGTGGAGACTGTTTACATGATTATTATGAAACCTACATGGAAAAGTATTTCTGTACGCTTGGTCTTGTATGTATCCCTACTCCGGTTGCTTTGGCGTGCCGGAATGCTGGATGCCGATAACACATTGGCAATGGCAAATATGGCACAGCTTACGGTCAATCTGTTCTGTGCATGGATATGGTATACGAAAATAGGCGGCAGAGGGACATTGTTGTATTAATAGTTCTTGATGGGCAAGATAAATATGTTTTTTGATGATTTCTACGATATTCTTAGCCGCACATACAAAATCATACATGAGTACCATTAACTTGCATCTGAGTTTTAGACTCAGATGTTTTTTAAAATGAGATAGAATGCCGTATTGCTGTCACATGTCCGTCCTCTTCTATTTCGCATGAATATATTGCATCAAGAGGCGGAGAGGATACCAGCAGGCTGTCCGGACAAAAATATACGGGAAAGCTTTCTAATAGTGGCACGTTCTGTATGTGAGAGTATAACGTCAGCGCCATTGACAGGTTTTCTGTCAGGTAGATAACGAATGGCGCAAGGTATTCATCAGAGTGCCTTTGGATCCAGATGTGCAGCATTTTAAGCCGGGTAAGGTTGTTTTTTATCCAGTTTCCATACTCCCTGCAGGAGAACACAAAAAGCCATATATGCTCATTCCCCTTGAAAACAGGATGTGTTGCATTGCAGCAAAGGACGGCATCAATGGTAAAAGGGGTAGAGCCGATTTTTGTGCTTTTTAAGTATTGCAATGAGGCGATATAGGTGCTATATTGCTGCTGGAACCGTATCAGGAACTGGTTTAATGATGCAAGCTCCAGCTTGCGGACAGTGGAAATGGATGCAGTAGCTGCCTGATGGCAGTCCGGGGTGATGGAGGCCATATATGTATACGCTGCCTGGGATAAACAGTACAGACGGAGCGGAGAGGCAGTAGCCAATACTCCGTCTGTTTGTTTCGCGATGTCTGTAAAGGCATATCGAAGAATAATTCCGGCTTTTTTTAGTTTATTCAGGTTGCTTAGGTAGGATGGTTTCTGATAGCCCTGATGCAGCGTGTGGTTAAGCAGGAATGCTATATTATTGCTGTTTGTGTATGGATAGTGGGCCAAAATCTTCATTATTTCAATGTCGATAAGATTGATAATCCGCTTTTGCAGCAAAAGTTCGATTTCAGAGTGGCTGCAGTTTTTATTGCTGTTTTCGAGCAAAAGTTCCCACCCGGGGTTCATATGGAAAGGGGTTTTTGCAGTAAAAGGTTCCGTTTCTGCTATTTCTTTATAGTTCATAAGTCCTCCTTATATTTTATAGAATATCATCAATATTTTCGCTGCCGTCAGGCAGTGAATTTGGGGGTGTTTGGTCTGTATTCCCTGAGTTGTTCGATATGGGCTTTTTGACTGCGCTCTGAAAATAGCTTAATGGCGTTCCAGGAAGGAAGCTGTAGTTTGTTTCCTGCTCCTGGGAGGGTATGATGTCATCAGGAATATCCAAATCATCCGGAATAGGGCTGTCCGTATTGACAGTAACCGGATAAAAGGCGATGTTGTTTCTCTTTATGTTCTCCCAGTCTGTGGGTTTTAGGAATTCCACAATTCCCTGTAAAGCGGGAAGAGGACGCCCGTTTCTGGTTGTAAAGAAGGTAACTTCCTGAAAATCCTTCATTCTGATATCAATTTCCTCAAGGAAATTCTTCTGTGTTATCATTTCCCGGCTGGAAAATGAATAATGCGGAGAACTGTCAGTGATGGCAGTTTCCGTTGTTGACTGCTGTACTTCTGCCACATCATGCACGCCTGCCAGGGCAGAGAAAATTTCCATATCAGAAAGGGAAGACCGCCCAAATACAATGATATGGGCGCACCCAAGAATGACGCCTTTCAAATATTTGGTGATTTCGTTCTTTTCCATCTGATCTAATGTCTGGATTGCAACAGTCATTGCGACTCGGAACTTACGGAATAATGAGAAGTTTTTCTCAAGTGAAGGATGGATCAGCACAGGAAGCTCGTCTACATAGAAAAAGTGAGGGACGCGCGTAAATTCCGTTCCCGGGCGGGATAACACAGCATTGTTGAAGGAAAGCAGAAAGAATAGTCCGAATGCAACGGCATCGGTGTCGCCGCTGGCAAGATTATAGTTGCATACAGTAACTTCCCCGTTAGCTAATGCCCGGTCAAAATCAATGCTGTTCTGCGAACAAAAAATCTCCCTGTTGGCAGGCATCAGCAGGAACTCATTGATAATGTTCCGGGTACCGCGGCTTTGATCCTCCATTTTGTCCCTGCCTTTTCCGAGCAGATCTTCACGTATGTATTGGATAATAAAGGCGTATTGTTTTGTGCTCTGGTCCAGTTCTTCCAGTTTATCGACGTACTCCGTAAGCAAGTTAAAATTATTGATGACTGCCTGTAAGTCCGTAGGCGTGGCCTGGCGCCTTCGCAATATGGGTACGGTTGCCATCACCAGAATGGCAAGATTGGCAATCATCTGGCGGTTCAGGCCGGTAAAGTAAGAGTCTGCTTTTCCCTTTAAGTCTGTTATTGCCTGCATGACATCGGAAAAAATGACGGCTCTCTTTACGATCATCTGGTTTTTTGCCTCATCTTCCATATGGGTAGGGATGTAAAACGGGTTTAGTCCGATAGTGTTCTTTTTGTGCTTTCCGTCTGTATCGCGGACTGCATCTATCCGGTTGTATGGAATACCACGCACATCGCACAGGCGGCATACATCGTCCGTTAAGGAATCGTCCGGAGCAAGAACGGTAAGTCCGCATATGGGATAATTAAGGCGGATATTTTCCAGCTTTGCCTGTATATCCTTAAGTTTGTGGTCAATGTCTGCAGGTGATATATTTTCCGGCTGTTTTACAATAGGAATGCAGTCGTTGACGGAAAAGCTTCGTGTATTGGCGGGAGGAGAGTATGCGATAAGACCGGCGGATTCCAGCTGCTTTACATGGAATTTCTGCATATCCTCTGCCTTGCACCGCATATTTAAGTCGTCACGGATAGCTGGAAGAATTGTGGAGGACGTTTTTCCTGTACCGGAGGTCCCGTCAATCAGCGTGTGCAGGAAACGGTCTTTTGCATATATAGTAATGTTTTTTCCGGTGTTTATGTCCCGGACAATATTCATGTTATAGGCAATTTCATTTTTTTTCTGGGATTCCGGCTCTATGGAATGTGTTATCTTGTATGCAAGTACTTGTTTGCGGCACGCGGGATCCCGAAGTGCAAAAAAGACTCCCTTTGATAAGAGGAGTCCGATAGGGATAAGGGGCAGCTGCGTTACTATACGTCCAAACAGTAATACCATATTTTTTGTAAAAGCCTCATCCACGGGAAGGCGCAGGATTGCCGGGAGAAAAATACGGGACAATCCGCAGTAAATCAGTGAGAGCAGAATCAGGAAAACGGAGGATAGTATGCTTCCCAGGCAGAGCAGCTTTATCTGATGGAAGTTATAAAAAGAATACTTTGTGCCATAGAGATAAAGCAGTATTGGAGCGATTATCCAGAATACAAGGTATACCGGGTGCAGGGGGATAAAGCTGTAATCAAGTCGGTAAAGGGCAACGAGAAACCTGAAAATAAAATGCAGCATATGCAGGAATAGGAACAGGTATCCGGCATTAACGGGCAGCATAGCGCGGTTTCCCTTTAAATTTTCTGCGGCCTGTTCTCTGATACTTTGAAAGTAACTTGTAAGGGAAGACATTTTGCTCAATATAGATTGCTCCTTTCTGTAAGGGATAACTGCCCGGTAAAGTCGTCAAAATCAATCATGGCGGGCAGCCAAAGGTTTTCCTTTTTAAAATAGGCGTTTTGCATGGCAGGTGTCTGATACAGGTCTGCCTTTTTGTCCAGAAAACAGATATGCACACAGGCATTTTCCGGTTTCTGAAGGATATTGGACAGCTCGGACATAAACTGGACTGCATCCTTTCGGTCTGAAACCAGTAATATGAGCAGGCAGTCCAGTACCTTCCGGTGTTTCCGTAAAAAGAAGCGGACACGTTCGCGTCCGCCAAGGTCATGCACAATATCCTCGAATATGATTACGGATTGGGAAGAATCCGTATTTTCAAAAGTGTTATAAAAAAAGAACCGAAGCTCCCCTGTATCAGACAGGTACTGGGAGGGATTGTATTTCCACGCCTCTAAGTTCTGCAGTCCCATATGGAACAGGATTTGCGGAAACCATAGCTGTAGACGATATTCTTCCTGAAAAAGAAAAGGTACGTTATCTGCCAGCCTGTGGTTAGGAATGGCATATAAACGCATACCCTGTCTAATACGGTAATGCAGAGTGGCGTAGTGGCGGTTGTCCAGTATGCTGTAAAATTTCTGTTTCAGACGTTTCAAAAAAAGCGCGTCCTGATTGGAAACGCGCTCATCCTGAAGGGATGTATCATATAGGAATTCTTTTTTCATAAGGACGGCATCGTTTAATGAGATATCGGGATATTGCCTGCACAGATTCCTTAAAATCATTTTGTCGTTTCCGGATAGCAGAGATAAATAAGGATAGCTGCCGTTCTCCATAATGTCGCAGAATGCTGAAAAATGTATTACTTTATCCTGTTCCTTCTCCAGCGCCTGCCATATGCGGATTGCCTTTAGCAAGATCCGGTATACGGAATAGGGAGGTTTCTTTACCGGCGGCGATTTTACTTCCGTGTTTAATGTAAAAACTAGGGTGTTTTTTATTGCATTCCTGCCAAGAAACAGATCCGAATCCATATATTGTGACAGCTTATTTTCTAATGCGGCATCCCCCTGTGTACGGTTATCCAGTTCTATGTAGTAATTGCCGTATCCTGTCTCAAGCAGTCCGTCGCATCGGGGTGTCTGCAGTTTTTCCGATGCCGCCTGATAGCGTGCCTCCAGTTGCCAAACAGGTAGATTTTCAAGGTATGGGCAGGAGAGATACGCAAAGTATAAATCGTTAGTGTGGATGCGGTGCGGGAGTTGCTGCTGGCTTGTCGGGGGTCTGCGCTCAAGATCAATCTGCTTTGCGCTTAGAAAAGTGTTGCTAAAAATCTTTTCCAGACGTGTTTTCCCTTTGGCAGTCAGGATGAAATACCTTACACGGTTGGTATTTGGCAGGGTCTTACCCGTTATGTATCCCTGTTCTGTGAGCTTTTTCAGGCTCAGTCGCCCTCCAGTGGTGGAAATGCCGTGAAGTCCGGTGGCTGATAACTGTTGGTAGGTTAGTGTGTTTGCCTGGGCGAGAATAAAGAGGTCGCAGTCGCTTTTTGTCAAGGAAAGCAGTCTGGCTTCCTTAATCAGTGTATCTTTAAAATTTAGTGTGTTTTGCATTTGTTTATGTTCTCCTTTCTGTTCAAAATAAAAAGCCACAGAATCTGCAGCTTAAATAACCTGTCGCCGGGGATTTGATCTATATTTTGTCCAAAAGGAGCTAAATGCTAATAATAACAAAGGTATTGTAGCACATGAAAGTTATAGCTGGCAAGATATAAGTGATATTTCATAGTGTGCGAAAATGAAAAAGATTGTCAGTCCGTTTCTTCTGTTTTACATGGGGATAAAAAGTTGTACATTGTATAAATTGGCTTGTGATTTTTTAACAAAGAACATATTATTAAGTGGAGGATATGATTACTTATCAGACCGCCCTTCACAACGTGGATAAGATTTTAGGATTGGAACCGCCGGAGCAGGCAGACGGCATGGGCTTGGGAAAACTTTAACAAGCGAGCCGGAAATCCGAAAAGGATATTTTGGATCATAGCTTGCCTGCGTTATAGGAACGTTCCCATAACGTAGGTTATAGGGACTTCTGTTTTATAGGAACTAACGCTCGAAACCATTGAAATCACAGGGAGCCTGAATAAAGGAGTTCATACCAATAAGTTTGCCAAATTAATTGTTTTTCCCTATCCTATGTTATAAGTAAGAATCATAGGTATATTGAGAATTCAATATTGAAAGTGAGGTTATTCTATGAAGAAAGGTAAATTATCGCTAATCATGGTTTGTTCCGTTGTTGTATGTCTTGGCATTGGTGGGGTAGTATATGCCGATAGGAGTAACGCACCCACCAATGAGGGCTTGAATACAGATACTGTCACCTCAATGGGCAACTATGCCGATTACGAGCAATACGGTCTTGTCTATGATGGAGAAAAAGATGTCTTGTACTATGACGGTAAGCTGGTAAGGTACTTTGATGATAGCTATGATGTTGAAACTGGTATCACTGTAGGAACTACCCACTATACCGCTACTGGTGAAATTGATGTTTATGGCGTTCGTGATCCGTTTGGTGTACTCAATGATGATGGAACAAGTAGCCCAGGTGGAAAGTTGACTGGATTAAGAGTTGCCACACAACAAGAATTTAGCCAGTTTGATACCTCCAATGCAGTTACACGAGCCAATGTGCCTGTAGCAGATGCAAACGGAACAGTAACAGGTGCGAGCGTGGCACCAGCTACCAATGATGGCGGCGGTGTTGCTGGTTCCTCTGCTTCTCCTGTAAATGGTACAGCCAATAGCAACACGACTTCCTCTAATTATGAACAGTATGTACCCTTTGGTATGACCTATGAACTTAACCCTAATAATTCCTCTATTACCCTTTATTATGAGGGACAATTAGTACGCTACTTTCAGGATATTATAAGGAGTACTGAAAACGGTACAGAACTTCGTAAAACTCATACTGATGGCGGCTTGGTTGATGTGATAGCGGTTCGGGATAGTGATGGCAATTTAACTGGACTTAAAGTTTCCACGCAAGAAGAATTTGACCAACGAACTGCTAATGATGAAAAACGAGATACCACAAAGTATGACACTACTGCCCAAAACTAGCCGCAAAATTGGCAAAATTTTGTCTTGTTTTGGAGTGTGATATTCAAGATGTCCTAACGTATCATTTGCCAAAAATGCTGGAAAATATGCAAGACAAGGGGTAAAATGTCGAAATTTTTTGTTTCTACTCGAAAAGTCTTGCTATTGGAAAATTTAGTTATATAACTGATGTCTTAACAAAAAATAATAAATATACAAGGATAGTGCATAGGAGAAAAAATGGATAGTTCAAAAACTTTGATTAAAATTGACAAGCCTGTTGAAATGGAGGGCGAACAGATACTTGTGTTGGCGAAACCAGATGAGATTTTAACGCTTAACTCCACCGCTCGTTTTGTATACGAAAACTGTAACGGCGAAACACTAGACACTGTAACCGATCAACTGTATGCTGAAATCATAAATAAAGACGAGGTTACAGTGGAACAAATTAGAGCGGATTGCGCCAGTCTGATTGAGCATCTTGTTTCTAAAGGGCTTATCCGTTATCAGTAAAAATTGAAAAGTCAAATAGTAGGTAGTGTAAAACGGAATATGAAAAAGGTTGAGCCGGATTTGGGCTTATAAAGTTGACACTACCAAATAGTAGAGGAGGGATTAGGCAATGAAGATAGACAAGGGCAGTTTTTTGGATGTTACAGGAAACTATGAATTAAAAGGTGCTTACATTGAATTAACATCTGAATGCAACCTACGTTGTAAGCATTGTTATAACAAATCTGGACAGGCCGCAGATGTTATCAGTCCGATAGCCTTTGAAAATGTGGTTGGCGATTTAGAGGGTGCAACGGGTACAGTGACTCTATCAGGCGGGGAGCCGTTACTTAGTCCATACATTTGGGACTACATAGAAATACTAAGAGAACGTAAATTCCATCGCCCTTTAATCATAACCAATGCCACTCTCATTGACAAAAAGGTTGCCCGTAAGCTGGCTGATGCAAATATGGTGGTACAGGTAAGCATCAACGGCTCTAGCGCAGATACGCATGATGTTTTATGCGGCAAGGGTGCTTTTGAGAGGACAATGGCGGGATTAAAAAACTTGTTAGATATAGGCTATTATAACATCGTTGTACGCTCTACTCTTTCAAAAATTAACAGGCATGATATGCCACAGTTTATAGACCTTATCAAGTCACTAGGGCTAAATAATATATCTATAGCGTTGCTCACCAACACGGGCAGGGCAACATCAAATGTTGATATACTTACAATGTCGTTGCAAGAGAAACTAGACACCATAAATTACCTTAATCACAATGAAGAATTTTTGGAAAAGATTGACGGTATGCTTGTTGATGTTCCAGAAGAAGAAACAACAGCAGGATGCCCGTTAATTCTCAACGATAAAGATATACCACTATCGCCCAAAATAGATGCCAAAGGTTTTGTACATATATGTCAAATAATGTTTGACAAACTCTATTCTGTCGGCAATGTAAACGATATGCCGTTGAAGCAAATTGTAACAAGTTCTGAATTTTCTAATCTCATTTGGTTTCTTCGGTTTGGTAGTCAGTACATGAGCGAATGTCAATCTTGCATCTGGCAATCAACATGCGGTAAAGGGTGCATAGCCGATTGTGTTAATAACGGCTCAATACAATGTACAGACGGAAAATGTCCAGAAAGAAAAATGATGTTTAGAAAAGAGTTTAGCAAAGGCAATTTAGGTTAGTTATTAAAATCTATCTTTAGCGCCCTTTATGGCGAAAGGAGGTGTATTGCGTATGAAATATGTGATTCCTGTAGTTACTTCCGGCGGCATTATGCCTTTCGATACCATCTGCAACAATGGCTACAGATGTACCGCCAAGGTGTTTGATGCATCCGAAAAGTGTAAAGACGCTTTCTTCGACTGCAACAGCAAGTTCAAGTGTGTCAACACATATGTTGTTGGCTAAATGGCACTCAGATTTAATTAAATCCAGTTCTATAAAAAGGTGCTAAAGATTAGATTTTAATATATGGTAAGGCTCTTTAGTCAACGCTGGAGGGCTTTACTTTTTTGTATGGAGGAACCAACGTGAAACATGAACCAAACAGAAAATTGATACTACAATCTATACGTGGAACATGGTTACTTGTCGTGTTCCTTTTTATAGCTTTCTTGCCTACTTATATAGTGCCAGTGATAAGGGTGAGATTTACTCAAAATATTATATCCTCGATTACAGATAATCAAAGCTACGAAACGGTAGCTACTTACATAGTATTATTTGTATTAAGCTATATTATTCTCTTTCTAGTATCACCAATTACAGGAATAATATCATCACACATTCGATATGGAATTACAAACAATGCTTATTCTAGGATTTTCAAATCTGTAGCTGCCGCCGATCTCAAGGAGCTGGACAACGTTGACTACCTTGTGAAGATTAAAAGGGCTTGCATGACCGCAGATAGCATTATATATTCGCAGATAGAAAGTATAATAAAATTTGGAACAAGCATTGTTTCTTTCGCATATTTGCTATGTCTAATCAAGGAAATTAATCTTGTATACATAGCCCTTTTTACCGTTATGGCTATTATCCAGAATGTTTATATCTGGAAAATGACTAAAGAAACTATACAGCTTTCAAAGTATGTTGATAGGGCGGGGAGAAAGCATGATTACTTTCTTTCTTTACTACAGAGCAGAGAATATGCAAAGGAAATACGGAGTTATAAATTACATGACTGGCTGGAAAGAAAACGGCATGATGCTTACCGCGACAAAAGCAACGAGCATTTAAAGTTAAATAAAAAATGGGCTTTAAAAAGTGGCGTTTGGTCTGCTGTCATGTATCTGCTAGAGGGAATAAATATTGTATATTCCTTTTATCTCTACTCCAATAACTATATAACAATATCAAAATTTATCTCACTTGTCCAGATACAAATACAATTTTTATCTACAGTCGGTTTGTGCTTCAGTATACTATCAACCTTAAAGCAGAATAAAGCCTATTTTGATGATTATAGATTTATCATACAGAGTGTTCATGCCCAACAATCAGAAGCCGAGTGGGATGCCCAAACAGGTCACAGCGAAAATGTAGCAGAAGTTAGGGGGCTTTCATACAGCTATAGAGAGGGCAACACAGTTCTGGAAGATATTACTTTAAATATTCGCAGAGGTGAAAGTATAGCAATATTAGGTGAGAACGGGAGCGGTAAAAGCACACTAGCAAAGATATTGTGTTCCTTGTTAAAATCCTATACTGGCAGTTTGATTGTATATGATAAAAATGTAAGTGCAGTATTTCAAGATTACGCAAAATTCAGCTTTACACTAAAGGAGAATATAGGGTTTGGAAATATTGAAAGGATAGACGACACTACAGCTATAGAGAAAGTGTTAATAAAATGTGGTATGGGAAAACATCTTGAAACTTTGCCTAACGGTATTCATACCTACATGGGTAAAGAGTTTTTGAAAAATGGCACAGATATTTCTACAGGACAATGGCAAAAGGTAAGTATTGGGCGAGGTTTATATGCTGATGCAGACTTGATTATATTTGACGAACCTACAGCGGCGCTCGACCCGATAGCAGAATATGAACAGTTTAAGTTTATCAAAGAGTGCCTATCAGACAAAACAACGGTTTTGATTTCACACAGGATAGGATTGACAAAACTCGTTGATAAAATAGTTTTCCTCAAAGACGGACGCATTATAGAATATGGAACACATAATGATTTAATGGCAAAGAAAGGTGTCTATTACAATTTTTATAACTGTCAGGCACAATGGTATGAGTGAGGAATAAATATGAGAGAAAAATTTAAAATAATAAAGACTGGAATAAAAACGGTTGTCCAATTATCGGATAGAAGAACGATGAAAGCATTATTAATAAATATGGTGCTTTTATCGGTTATGGGAGCATTAACGCCTTTTATTGCATGGCTTTATAGCTTGCTTATCAATTCATTATCTGCAAATCTAGATATTGTTCTTTCAATAATCATAGGGTACATACTCATTCAGTTTGTGCAGGATCTTCTTGAATTAGCAAGCAATCATATTGCCCTCAAAGTCCAATATCTCATTGAGAATAATGTGATAAAGTCTGTTAATAGCAAGCTGGCTAAGATACAGCTTGAAGAAATGGAAAATCCAGATACCTATGATTTGATTGATCGTTCTTTAAGTGAAATATCATCAGGCATAACTACGTTTATAAGTGATTTGTTATCCCTATTCCCACCGATAATATCAGTTATTACCTATTCGCTTTTGCTTGTGCAACTCAACGTATGGTATCCTGTTCTTATTATAATTCCGTCTATACCGTACTTTTTTACAGCATTATTAGACGGAAAGGAAAAATATCAACAACGGGTATCGCAGAACAAAGAGAAACGGCAATCGGAGTACATAAAAACAGTAATGACGGATAGGCGATATGCCAAAGAAATTAAACTTTTCAAGCTAACCGATTATATAACTGAAAAATTTGTTGCTGTAAACCGCAAGCTAAATAAGGAGCAGATAAAGCTAAGTATAAATCAATCGGTTAGAATGTTCTTTATTAACGTATTACGCAATCTTGCATTAGGTATATGCCTTATGCTTTGTGCTTATGATATTTTATACCGCAATAGGCAAATAGGCGATATTCACCTAGTTATGTCTGCTGTAAATACAGTGGTGTCGAGTATCAGCACTTTCATACTACAGAGTACAACAATCAATACTATTTTTTACTATTTGAACGATTGGACAAAATTAAATAGTTTGAAAGACGAGGGAATGGACCCTTTGCAGATACCTATCCCGAATTGGGATATATCTTTTGAAAATGTGTGTTTTCAATATCCCAATTCTGGCAATACTGTTTTGGAAGATATAACGCTATCAATTAGGCAAGGCGAAAAGATAGCAATAGTTGGTGAAAATGGAAGTGGAAAAACAACGTTTGCTAATCTTCTATTGGGCAATTATGAGCCGACAAAAGGAAGTATTAAAGTAGGGGGTATTCCGCTATATGCTTGTTTAGACGAGTACAGGGAAAAATCTACTTGTACATATCAGAATTTCATTAGGTATCAGCTATCCATGCTCGACAACTTGAAAGCTGGAAATTTTGGTAATGAAATTGATATGATGAAATGTACTAGTTTCGGTATACTGGAATTAGCATATACATTACCAAGTGGCCTTGAAACACAGCTAGGGCAGTTAGAACCAAATGCTTACGAATTGTCAGGCGGTGAGTGGCAAAAACTGGCAATCAATAGGACACTAGCCAGAAATAGTGTAAATCTGATTGTGCTAGATGAACCTACGGCGGCGGTAGACCCGATAATTGAGAATGAAATATACAAGGAATTTACCAAGATATGTGAGGATAAAACTGCAATAATTGTTTCCCATAGATTAAGCACCACAAAGCTATGTGATAGAATTTTAGTCTTTAGTAACGGGCATATAATAGAAACGGGCAATCACGAAGAATTGATGAAGTGTAAGGGCAAATATTTTGAGATGTTCAATGCCCAGAGAAGTTTTTACCTATAAAAAACAGGAATGAGAAGAATTAAAGTCTGTTTTTGATGCCTACCAGAAAATCAGTGAGAAAACAAAAGTGACTGCATCCTGCATCAGCCATACCATATAACAACTTCAATTAGGCTTTTGGGAATTTCCCCAAAAGCCTGCTATACTTTAGCCAGGATAGGATCAAGAAGTCGTCGTACTTCTAAAGTGCATTCTGCATAGAGCTGTAGGAATTCAAGGAAGGGAAAAATGCCAAAATACTGTCCCACATAAATAATGACTGATTTAGGCCTTGTCTCTTTGTAGTTCTTCACTACGACAGGCAGGGATTTCCCTGCATATTTTTTCCCTTCGTCCAGATTTTTATATATCTGGAAATAAAGATATCCCACCAGCGTCATTACGATATGGTAGGTAATATAGTTGTATTTTGTGCTCTTGAAGTCTTCCAGCTTCCAGAAATCTTTCATCTGTCGGAAATCTTCTTCGATTTCCGGGCGCAGTTCGTAGGTATTTATGATCTGCCGTGCAGTCCTGCCGGTGTCTGTTGTCATGAATACAAAATATTTGTCTGTCTTCTTGTCATGCACAACACAAGCATTAATTGGGACATCCTTTTCCGGCTCGCCGCTTTCCCATAACGGACCCAGGTCTGTCACCAGCTGGATTTCCTGGTCCTTTCTTTTGGGGTTGGGGTGCTTGTGCCATTTCCCGCTGGCAGTGGCCAGTTTTACGGCATCCTGATAGACTGTCATGTTCTCCCTGGCAGGAATGTAAGTGTCTACCCTGCGTTCTGTCTTTAAATAGTTGGTTATTTCCCGTGACAGGAACCCCCTGTCATTGATCAATATATCATTTTCATGGAAGCAGGAGGTATTTTTGAGCATCTCCCTGCACTGTTCCATGTCATGGGTCTTAAGTGTGCCGAACACAATCTCTTCCGCTATGCCGGAATCGTCCAGGATGCCTCTGAGGACTCCCAGTTTATAGCCGCGCATGGTTTCCCCGTCTATTTTTACTACAGAAGAATTCTCATAATTGTCATTGTCCAGGTTGACAAGAACCTTTGTGCAGTCCAGTATGTGGATACATGGCTGGATATCCAGTTTTTTCATCAGATGTTCCTTTACATAACTGTTATAGAAAGAAACCCATTCTTCGCTTTTGTATTTCGCAAGGAGTTTGCGCATCACACTTTCTGAGAAAAGCCCGTCATTCACATCCCGTTCGTTATCCCAGATATTCCAACCCAGTTCGGCCAGCAGTTCTGCTTCCGTCACTGCAAAGGGGACATCCGTAAGGCTGGTCTTGCATTTGAGTTTGGCAGCAACGGCAAGGCACAGGAGGATGTCAAAAGGGATATGGCTGTTATCCCTGCGCTTATCCGGCAGGGTCAGTGTGAGAGGAGCTGTAAGTCCCCTTTTTTTCATCACAAGGAGGATGTCATCTATCAGGTTGGGAAATGACATTTCTGCTGCATCTATTTTTCCAGTGCGGATTGCTTCGAATACCTTTTCTTTATCTTTTTGGCATATCTGTATCATAGTCCACCTCTGCTTTAGTATATAATGAAAATCCCCATTCATTATAGCAGATTTTTCAGGACTTAGCTAAAAGACTTATTGAAGATATAACAAAACACTCTTTGACAAACAAGACCTTTTATAATATAATATCCTAAAC
>CANDBT010000080.1 GCA_947383005.1 uncultured bacterium
CAATAAACGCCTCCCCCGTCATGCCGCACTGCCGCTATTCCTCATTTGTATTTCTTCTTACGCCCTCGCATCAAAACCACTCTGATTCTCCATCCCAGAAACACCGGCATTCATCTCCTGCCTCGCCGCATGGTACACCTCGTAGTAGGCGGCTTTCAGCGCGCCATGCACCTCCGTCTCCGCCTTTGACTCCTTTTCATGCCAGCCCACGCCCGCAGTATAGGTCAGCACCTCGTCACCGTTCCCATCATACACATGGGCGGCTCCCCCAGACTGGAACCTCGCCTCATACGGCTCTCCGAACAAGAGGCACATCCACCTCCTATCCGCTTCCTCAATCTACTTCATGTCCGCCATCCTTTGGCTGACCTTCCCCATCAGAGCCGCCCTGTCCGGCGCGACTTTCGCCACCTCGCTTTTCCGCAGGGCGAGAAACTGGTTTCCCATATAGACGTTCTGCGCCGCATCCTCCCTCGCAAGTGCCGTGATCTTCTCCCGGAGGGAGTCCGTCAGCTTCCAGCCTTTCTTGGATGATGCCTTTGATGCTGTTGGATGTATATTCTTAATTCCCATTATCTCCATGATAAAATATCCTTTCTACGGAAGCCGCCCCTGCTCCCCGATTTGCCTATGCACCGGAAACCGGGGATGCCCGCCTTGCTCTGTGGGGTATTAAAGATGTAAGACTATAGAAGTTCGTGCCTTCACTAAATTCCAAAATGAATCATAAATTTTTTTCTGTTAATTGCATTCCCTATTTTATCTGACAATTTCCTCAGATGGACATCTTCATTGATTCGCCTGTCTGACAACACGATCTCTTGAAAACCCGATAAAGACTCAGACGGTATCAACGTGATTCCCCACCTTGCAAGTCCAAATTCAGGACGGTCAAGGCTATGGAAATATGTCTTTAACAGAACCAATTTATCCCACCAGTCATCTATATAAGCATCATCAATACATACACACTGATATTTTTCTGGCGCATAAGAATACTCCTGCGTTTCCCCTATATCCTCAATTATCCCAAATTCTGTCCTGATCATTTATCCACCTATAATCTAACGGCCTTTCTGTCATTCAAGGCTACCCTGCTCCCCAATTTCCCAATCAGACAGAAACTGGAGTAGTCCGCCATTTTCTGCAACTTACTGGTGCAAATAACAGGTAAAAGTAATGCAAATACGTTCTTCCTCATTGACGATGCTTACATCTATATACAGTGGATAATCATTTACACCAGCACACCCAGCTTATCCAAGAATAACTGATAGAACGCCCGCTCCTTCACTTGCTGCCTCTGCACCTCAATACTCTTCACGCTGTTCGGGGAAAGCGGATGATCCAGGTCATAAAGCGCCTGCTCAGTTGCCCTGATTGCCGACTGCACCGTGCTTCCGAGGATGTCATGCGTCCCGCCGATGCCCTTCATCCAGTTCTCGGCGCGCTGTACCATCATCTGTGATAAATGTGTCAGCATACCGTTCCCGGACATACCAAGCCCGTTCACGCCAGTTTCCTTTGCCGCTTCCATCCATGCCTGCCTCACTTCCTCCGGCGCATTCGCTCCTACGGATTCAAAGGCTTTCTCATCATAATCTGTCTTCTTATCCTGTACCGCCTTTTCAGCTACAATATCCATAAATCCTTTTTCTGCGGATTCGGCATTCCTTTCTGCTTTCTTTGCCATATATCCAGCCATCGGATATCCTGCTGTTCCTATTCCGTTAATACCCATTTTTCAAATCCTCCGATTATTTTATTATCACGGCCCATCTGTCATTCAGAACCGCATTCGCTCTCTCATAATAAGCACGACCAATTTATTACGAAGCACATTCCCTAACTTCCTTTGTCCGCAGCCCATGATCTCCCCTTGTTCCCCGGTCTCTCTATTTGCCGGAAACCGGGGATACCCGCCATGCTCTGTGCCCTATTGGGGCTATTCTCTATTCCCTGCTATGCTTTGGCATCAAAACTGCCCTGCAGATCATCCACATTTCCAGATGATTCTCCGCCAGCCATCGGAATCCCCCTTTTTGCATTTCCCCACGCCTCATTATAAATCGTACACATCTCCGTCTGTCTGGCCGCCTCTGCATCGGTGATGTACATCGTCCACCCGTTATTGGAATAGGTCGCCAACATCTCCCCGTTCTTATCATAAAACTCTATGTACTCGCTATTGCCGGACGGCAGTTTCTGGTATTTCACCTTTCCTTCCAGCAATGTTGCCACAAAATCTATCGGCTTTAGCACATTCTTCCTGTTCCTTGAGACAGCCTTCAGACCGGAGGTAATAATCCCCTTCCTGTCCGGGGACACCTCCGATGTATAGCTTTTCATCAGCCTGTTGAATCCTTCTGATTTATTTTGGAATGTGCCTTTCTCAAAATCCTTATAAGCCTGCTCCATAATCTGTTTCCTGTATTCCCCGTCACTGATGCCGCTTTTCTTTTTGGAAAACACATATTTATCGTTAAAGTCAGGGAGATGGATGCCGCCTATACTGCCCGTGCCTGAAAAGCATCTGTTCTGTAATGAACCGCCAACTGAATTAACCATTACTCCATCCTTTCCTAATAACATTCTGTCGTTCAGAGCCGCTCCTACGCCCCTCGCAATAAGTCCGGGCATTCCGCAGAGGCATGGTTTTATGCGCCTCCGCGGAATCATGCATAAAAACAGTGTTATAATGTCACACACGCCGCCTAATGCTTCAAATTCGCATGGTAATCCCAAATGTTGTTGAGGAAATCCCTTGCAGAAAACGGGATGCCCAAATCCAGCCGGAAATGGTTCAGGCTGCCTGTTTTCTGTTTTAGCATTCCACTGTTTTCCCCACTGATTGCAGACATCAGTGCACTGTAAGCCTGTTCCCTTATATCCGCATCCTGCTTTTCTGTCGTCTTTGCCCCGCCGGAATGGTAATCGATCTGCACCTTAAAGTCCTGCAATTCACTCCATATCTGTGTATTCACTGCCATAAGCCGGCTGTGCGTTTCATAGGCATTATCCAGCATTTCCATTTCTTTTTCCTTTGTCAGTTCCTGCATACTGCCGTCCGCCGCAGTATAATATTCTTTCTGCCTGTCGGATGCCGCATATTTTTCTTCTATGCGTCCTTTCATCAACTGGTAGGCGGCGGCCATTTTATTGGCATATCTGTCAAAGGAATCTGTCTTTGTACCCTCTTCCTTTTCAAACCGCGCTTTCAGCGCATCCACTTCTGTCTGAGAGTAATCCTTTGTCACGAGATCGTCAGAAACGGAACCGCCCCCAAGCTCCGACATGACCTTTTCAAAATCATTGAATATGCCAGAACCGCCTTCCGAAACCGGCGAGAGCTTCCCTATATCCCCAGTCTGCTTCATTCTCTTTACTGCGGACATTTCCTCCATCAGTGCCCTGCGGCCTTCCCCTGAAATATCCACGCTGTCACCCTGCTGCCGGTCTGCTGCAATGCCTTTATCTGCCTGCTGTGACCGTTGCTTTATTCTGTCGGCATCTACCCGATACGAATAGGATGATGCTCTTTGCAGATTGTTTATCTCCATTGCTCCATCCACCTCCAATTCTCAACTGATTTATTCTTCTGTGGTATATTCAGCATGCTGCTTTTTGTATTCGGCAGTATCTTTCACGCTTAATTCCGCTTCAACCCGCGCCAGCTTTGCTTCCAGCTCCTTTGTCTTTTGCTCATTGCCTTCCGCCATTTTCAACTGCTGTTCAAGATTTTTCTTTTCCTCTTTCAGCTTTTCGATTTCCTTTTTTACCTTATCCATATTGCCTACCGTAACTTTCACCCTGTCATTATCAGGCTCACTATTCAGCCTTGTGCCTGTTGCCGCTTCTTCTGCCTTTTTAGGGGCGTCAAAAACGATTTTCGGGTTTCCGTTTCCGTCCTGCTCCATGTGGTACAAGCCGCTTGGTTTCTTCCCGGACTTCTCACTGCTGATATATTCGTCCTTTGGCACCGGGATATTTTCCGACCTGTCTTTTTCTTTGGATTTCGCCGCTTCTTCGGCTCCCGCTGTCTGATCTGTCTGCGCCTTGTTAATATAATCAAGACCGTTCCTGTTACTGATTTCCATTGACATAATTTCGTCCTCCTGTGTCAAAATTTAATCAAACCTGTATATGCAGGAAGCAAAAGAAACCTCCTGCAATCATGTGTTTCAAAAAACTTAGGACTCCCGCCTATGCCGATAAATTAACGGACTGGCGGTAGGCATCTTTTGCATTTTCCCTTTCCCTGTTCTGCATTGCGACCGCTTCTTCCTCAGAATTTGCTTTCACATATTCTATCCTGATTCCCTCCGCCATCACAACCTCCGAAGTCCTGTCATCTCCGTTCTGTTTTTCTTCCTGCCCTGCCTTTTTCTCCTTCGCCCGTTCTGCTTTTTCCGCTTCCTCTTTCTTCTCTTTCTGCTTCTCCAAACGCTCATCCATGTTCTTCTTCATTTTTTCCGCATTGGTCATCCCCGTTTCCGTCACGGAATATACCGTACTCTGGATACTGCCGTCTTTATTGAACATCCATGTCTGCTGGTAATAAGTCACTGTCCCGCCCATAGCCTTGTTCTGTGCGGAAAGCTGTTCATATCCCTGCTTTTCAAGTTCGGGGATTTTTTTCAGAAAATCCTCCAGTTCCTTCGCTTTACTGGAATCTCCCGCACATTTCTTTAGATACCCGCCCGATATCGTCACATTTCCATTGGACATACAGTCATAATTTTTCTGCAGATAAGAGTAATAATCGGATACTGCCTTTTCCCCGGTATTCTGTGCTTTTCCTGCCTGTGCAGATGCCGCTTCTTTCGTTTCTGTCTTCTTCGCCGTTTCATTTTTCTGTGCTGCATATGTACCTTCGTACACGTTGTTGTAGTTGTTTCCAATTCCTGAAATTGCCATAATTCAGCCCTCCCTGATAAAATTTTTGTCGTCTGGCAGACATATTTATTTCATGTCGTCAAACAGGGTACAGATAATGCCAGCAGTCTGTATATTCCCGTCTCAAATCTGGATATCCAGACCTTTACTTCCTTTGGAATACAGTGCATCTACGCTGTCCTGATAAATGGTATCGTCCGCAAAAATCTCATCCAATACTTCACGGGAAACAGGTTTTCCAGCCGTCCATGCAGGGTCTCTCTCTTTCACAGCCTGTGTCACCCTTCCCGCAATCTCCAGATGAAGCCGGTTCAATGTCCACGGTGCTGCACGCCGTGTACCCAAATCCAATGTTTTTACATAGGAATGGATCTTGTCATAATAGGCGTCCGTTTCTGCCTTGTTATCCCCTGACATGCCGCCATATTTATAAAACTCCTTTTTAACATCTTCATAGACATGCCGCTTCATTTCATCTGATACATTGACGATCCGTTTCCAGTCTGTCTTTCCGGTGATTTCCATTCCTTCCACGCCATACGAATTCTTGAAATGCCCGGAACGCAGGTCATCAATGGTATTGCCGCAAAAAGATCCCCTTCCGCTAAAAGACTTATTTGCATTCATCCTTGACAAAAACTGCCATCTCCCTTGATTACTATTTCCTATCTGCATCATCATCCTCCTGAATATTTTATTTGCTTATCTAACGGCGGCTCCTCCGTCATTCGGAGCCGCCCATGCCCCCTTATGGTAAGTCCGGGCATAATGCCCTTCACAGCGTTCCGCCCATCTCAACATTGGCGTCATAGGCATTAGCCACCTTTGCCATCTGCCTTTCACTGCCCCATGCCCTTGCCAGCCTGCTTCTCTCCTGCTCCGCCTTTGCAATCTTTTCATCCAGAAGTTCCTGCTGCTGTCTCTTAGCCTGCGCCCGCTTTTCCAAATATTCTTCCAGAAGCTCCTTCTGCCTTGCCTTTTTCTGGCGCACGGCATCGCTCCCGCCTTTTGCAGAAGAGCCTCCTGTGTATCCCACATTCTCCTTCATGCCCTGCGTATACCCATAGCATTTCTCCCAAGTGTCATCTACACGCGTATATGCGATTACCGGGATATTTCCCCCGAAATTGACCGCCTTGTTCTTCGCCAGCGCATCCAGTATCTTCTTCTCATATTCCGGGTCTGTCTGCATCCTCTTATAAGCCGCATCTGTTATGTCAATCACCCAATTCATATTCCTCTGTGAAGGATGGGTATACAGGCTGTTCATCTTTTCGTTAAAATACTCCTTGTATTCCTCCAGCGTCATATCCTCTGGGGAAACAGAGCCTTTCTCCGCAACCTTGCCCGCAAACCCGGCATCTGCCTGTTTTTCCTCCTTCCTCACGCTTCCATAACCTTTCGCACCATAATAGCTCCCATAAACTGAACCTACTTCCATTGACATGTTCTCCTTCCTTTTTATTATGATATTTCCTTTTGCTGCAGCATCACTGTAACCTTGAACACATCCCGCCCTGCCTTGATATCCATATAGCCCAGATAGCGTTCCGATACATCCTTTACATTTTTCAGGCCAATGCCATGCTCCATCAGGATGTCCGGCAGGCTGCTTTGCTTCCTCGTTGCCGGGACAGCCTCCCCGTCCTCCCATTCCAGCTTTCCGTCAAAGCTGTTCTCCACTTCGATCAGCAGGAAATGGTTCTTCCTTTTCAATATAAGGCTGATATATCGTTTGGCCTGTTCCAGCTTTTCGCAGGCTTCTATGGCATTATCCAGAAGGTTGTTCAGAACGATGCCCATGTCAAACGCAGAAATGGTGTCGGTCTCCCGGTATTCAAATCTTACCCTGAATGCGATTCCGGATTTTACCGCCCTCTGGTACTTGTCATTGATGATGACATCCGTCACGGCATTTCCCGTGCTGAACTTATAGTCCATCTCCTGTATGACGCCATCCAGCTTTTCGATATACTTTTCCACTTCCCCGTATTTTTCCCCGGCAACAAGCCCTTTGATATTTGCCATATGCCCTTTCATTTCATGCCTGGCCTTGCGGATGCCGCCATAAAAATTCTCTGCTTCCTCCAGCCTCCTTTTCATGGCCTTCATCTGCTGTTCTTCCACGAAATGCTTTTCCCTCTCACCATGCAGTTCCTTATACTTCCGGAAAATATAGACTGCCGACATTTCCCCGGTACAGAGCAGGGCCGCAATCAACGGCACCTTCCAGACCATTTCCTTTCTCTGGTCAAAAAGTAAAAATATTTCCTTATCAATCTGAACCACCGATATGTCTATGACCATCCATGTGAGCATACTGCCAACCACATTTAGGGCAGACAGGAACATGACATCCTGCCAGTTCATAGATAGCGGACTTTTTACAACTTTTTTCAAAACCCAGACCAAGAGAATAAATGAGAGCGTATAAAACAAAATATTGCAACTCTGCCCAATCATATGGCTTTTATACATATGAAATAGATAATCGGTATCCCGGACATCCAATCTTAGAAGCATTTTGTCCACCATAAACTGGTAAATACTGTTGGAGAACAGAAAACTCATCCCGTGGAAATTGTAGAACAGCAGCAGCGTGAAAACCGCCTTTTCCAGATGTCTTTTATATTTCAGATAACAGTATCCAAGTACAACAGCCGCCGATACTACATATCTCACCCATCCCGGAATCGCGGAGCATAAACACAACAGTACGTTGGCTGCCGCGAACATGCCTATGGGAAGCAATGCCTTCCTCTCCCTTTCCGGCCTGTAAAAAATATCCCATACCGCCAGAAAGATCGTGACCTGAAGGAGCACATGGTACAGGTCACATATCTTGAGAAACAATCCGTATCCTTCCTGACTCATCTGCCATCCTCCGAAATGTATTCCAGATATGCTTTTACAAAATCCTGGTATTTGTACTTGGAGATCAGCAGGCTGCTGCCGTCCTTCATCCGCACCTCCGTCCGGCTGTATCTTTCCACATATCTCATGTTGACCAGATACCCTTTGTGGATACGGAAAAAGCCTTCCCCAAGCTGGTCTTCAAACTCGCTGATCTTGCCATAGCACTCTGTTTTCCCATCACGCATGAACACGATTATTTTCCTGTTGCTGCTCTCAATATAATAGATCTCATCCACCGGGACATTCCTTGTGGCGTTCCCGTCCCGGAGCAGTACCGTCTTCGGTTCCGTGTTCTTTTTCATTTCTAAGTGGCGGCACTCACGAACCGCCTGTGTGAACACCTCTGCAAACTCCGTTTCATTTACTGGCTTTACGAGATACTGGAATGCGTTGACGGAAAAAGCCTTCGGCATGTACTCCGGGTAGCCTGTTATGAATATCAGGAGCGGAAGGCTCCCCCACAGCGTCTCATCCCTTTCTTCCTTCCACTTCCTGATCTGCCCTGCCGTCTCCATCCCGTTGATGCCTTCCATTGAGATATCAAGAAAGAGGATGTCTATCTGCTCCCTGCCCTCCTGCTCCCAGAACCGCAGCAGTTCCCCGCCGGACGAAAATTCCATGATCCGGCAGTCCGCATCCTGCATCCCTATCAATTTCTTTATCAAAAAACGTATATTTTCCTCGTCATCACATACTGCCACATTCAATCTGCCTCACCTCGCAATAAATGTTTTTCTTTATCAAAAAACGTATATTTTCCTCGTCATCACATACTGCCACATTCAATCTGCCTCACCTCGCAATAAATGTTTTATTCTCCATAATGCCTGTTATTTTCCGCTCACAAATGTTATCGGCTAAATTCGCTGAAAAGGAAGGAAGATTGTTGTATCTGGACATTTGGCGGTAGTGACTGGACATTACAAAAAGGGTTTTTTGCTCTCCTATATTACCTCTAACCTTCCCGGATTCCAGGCATATAATCCGGCGGAAACGGCAGACCGCCGCTTATGAGGCGAATCTCCCCATAGCGGCGGTTAATATATGGTTTGCTATTTTTCCTTGTCCTTTTGCAGTTTTACTCATATATCATTTCGACAATATCTCCGACTGCGCAGAATTGCTTATCTGGAATCCGCAATTTAAGAAGTGAATACGGAATTGCTGTGACGTGAAAAAAGAACCCGCATTGGATTTATTCTATTTTATCATATTTATGTCCAAGTCAAAGAGTTTTGCTAAAAAGTATGGTTTTGCCAAATAGTATCCGACTTACGCCAAATCGTTTATACTTTTTGGCGTAAGCACCCCAGAACAAAAGTTCACCCTCTCTCGAATGTACAAGTGCCTCTTAAAACACAAAAAAATAATGTATCTTTTAGATCTATGTAGTGCCAAGAATGCCGTATTTACGGGATTTGTGAGGTTTTCGCAACTTTATTCACCGAAAACTAAGACACCCGTATGTGCAATCGATATGTTTCAATAAAACCAACAAAAACTACAAAACAAACCTTTACCATACCACTTCCAATATTTATATAACTTCAAACATTATTCGTCCATAAATTCTTCTAACTCTTCAAAAGCCTTAGTATATACCTTTCTTCTTTCTTCCATATCAAAAGGAATAAGACCATTATTAATTTTGGAATGTAAATATTCATTAAGTAAATCTAACATTATGTTTTCTTCATTCTTTCCCTCCACTTTACTTGGCGAATACCGGATAATACACGCTTTCCCATTTTGCCTTTCAGAGACATCTTCATTATCATAATCCTCTTCAGACTTAAGATATTCATAATATTTGCTTATTTCACTCTTATACTGGTCAATATTATCAACTATAGAAAAATATATGCCATAATTTTCATTTATGTCAGGATTTTTTAAATAATCAGCTAAAGACATCGTACAATTGCACTTACCATATCTCCCTCTATCATACAATATGGCATAAACGCAACATGGCATAAATTCAGAATGTTGAACTAAACTTTCACCATTAACATATATATCTTGATACAAAAAATCTCTATAATACAAAGCATCTGTAGAACCATAATATCCACAGGAATTATAAAAATGACTTTTGAGCATATCCTGATTTACATCATATTTTTCAAAATTTTTAAATCTTCCAAAAAAACATATAACGTCTTTCTCTGTATTTAAAATAAAGCTTCGAGCTAAAACCGTAAATCCCTTATTGGATATAGCTAATGGCATTTTGCCTTTGTAAAAATGAAACCAAGGATATTCTATATCCGACAGATCAAATTTTCTAAACAATATTTGTGCAATAAAAAATTTATAAATATTTTTAACGAAACTTAATTCAATCTTAAAGCCCGTAATATTAGTTCTAGCTAAATCTGTTTTTATATACTCATTCGCTTTATCCTTAACAGATATTGTTGGCAGATGCATGGCAAAACCGTATCGACTATTCATTGACCAAAAATTATTATATTTTTGATTACTTTCAAATAGCTTAAGAAAACGCACAATATGAATACCATTTAAAATAACCTCATACTCTCTATAATCTTCATAGTATTCATTTTCCTGATCATCGTTGGTTAAAAATTTAGGTGTAAATGACCATATTAATTCATCAAAACACGTATCATACGTCTTATGCCAACAATATTTAGGATTATCTGCATTAATAACATATTTTCTTTTTAACAAGTTTCCATCAAGATTTATAAGAATTTCTGGCTCTTCTAAATGATACCAGTTCAACCATTCATCTATTTTAAATTCATTTTTAAAATATTCAACCACATAATCCTTCATATGTATCTTAATAGTAGTTCCTATTACACTACTAGTACGCCTAATATCCAATACAGACTCCTTATTTATATCTAGAGTAAAATAATACCCTTTTTCATCATGTAAATGTTGAGTCATAACCTCTATTTCATCCCCAATTATAAATGTTGACAAAACACCTACACCAAACTTCCCTATCCGACATATCTTTGCCGAGCCATCATCATCTATATACTTATCTTTCCAATTATCACTGTTTCTATAAGATGATCCCGCAACAAGATAATAATTTATCAGTACATCCTCTGACATTCCAATCCCATTATCTGTAATTATGAATTCTTTATTTTCTGTATCTATACTAATCTCTACTTTTCCTTTTTCGTTATCAATTACTATTCTTTCCTGACATGCATCAATCGAATTTTGTAACAGTTCCCGCACAGCAAAAGCAGGATTATAACCATATAAAGGATTTATCAATAAATTTAACAACTCATGATTCGCTCTCAGTTCCGCTTTTTTTGTTAAAAAAGTTTTATTGAATCCTTCAACTTTTTTATCATCAAAAAGATTACTCATAATCCTGTAGATAGATAATTCATACTTACAATGATACTTTTCAGCCAGAACTGTCCAGCACATATCCAATTCATCCTGTATTTTTTCCAATGTGTCTTTTACATACAAAAAAACTGTACTTCTGTTGGGAATTGCATTAATAAAAAAACATTTCTTTTCTTTTTCGAACACAAGATCATTAACTGCCTGATTTAAGTCAAACTCCCTATGTGAAATAGGGCATACCAATTCTCGTTTTTCACGTATAATCTCAGGCGCACGTTTATCTAGAATATCCAAATAATCTGCAATTCGTAAAATAGTCATTAGATAAAATATTGGACATTTCTTCGTTAAATCAATTGGGTAGGATTCAATATAATGTTCTATACTACGCAAGCTGACTCCGTGACTAAATGCTATTAGACCAACTATTTCTCTGTCTACATCACTTATATTACTATTTTCAAATACATCTATATAGCATTCAAATCCCGGCAAACCTTGTTTTGCTATTTCATATGCCAACCTATGATGGTGTTGTCGCAAAAAATCTCCAAAAAGCAAACGTTGATGATTATTATTTTCAATGGGTACGCAGCTATTTATATCTTTATCTACAGGTTGATTATCTCCAAAGATTTCAAACAATTTCTTATCATCATATCTTTTTGCTTTGATATAGTAGTCGCTCCACAACTCGCCCCATGTATTATTAAATAAATCGAATTTCAAATTATTACTTTGTTTTCCAAAAATCAGATTATTTAATCCATCCTTAGATATAAACATTCCTAAATCATGTAATAAAATTGCTGCAACGAGATACTCTATACTCTCATTGTCAAGTTTCTTATATATATTGTCGGGAATTAGTTTTAAAGAATTTTTCAAAACATTTTCTATATGTGTCGCGTCATGAAATGTGTATTCTGGAAAATAATTGATTTCTTTCATCAACGGTTTTATTTTTTCCAAAATCGCAAAAACATAGCTGCCGTTAGGAAGCTTTTTCTTTATTTTCTCTGGAATTTCTATAAAATATGTTTGTTTCATTACATACCTCCACTCAAATTGTTAACACTATTCTTTTTCTATCCGATCTTTATTACTCACCAGTTTTTTTATCCTTGTTAGTACTACAATGCCTTTATAATTAATATCCCTTACATTCAACAAGGAATTATCTATCTTGTGCTTAAGCTATTAGAATAAGTATGGCAGTAGGTTCAGTCCAATGTCGTCAACTTAAGCCGAAAATCTGGTAACTATAAATTTATGCGTATGCAAAAACCATTTGTTATTCCGTGATGACTCACTTTCCTCTTAAAATGTCTGTCTGGACGAATAATGGATCTTATGTTTTTGACGCGCTGAATCAACTGCTGCAGTTTATCCTTGTAACACCGCATATTTTTTAAACACCTCCCCTGATGGCAAGCACGGCCTTTGGCTTTAACTCCATCTCCACCCATTCCATCAGTTCCGGCACGGTGATCTCCCATGTGCTGACGGATTCCAGCCTCGGCTGGTAGATGGTCATGCGGACAATGTCGATGTCATAGAGGGCATCAAATAATTCCAGCGCCCCTAATCCATATAACATCATCTGCGGGTTATGCTCCGCCTCCACCGCCACGCCTTTCCCGTACTTTAAGTCGATGACGGTAAGGACATGGTCAGCGACTATCAATAAATCCCCTGTGCCGAATCCCTCCGGCACGTAGGCGGAATAGTCCAGCCGCTGCTCGATCAGCACCACAGGGTCGCTGCATTCCTGCCTTGCCAGCTCCACCTGCTCCATTGCAAAGGCCACATAGCCGTCCGTGCATTCCTCCATCTCGTCACAGTGGTAATCGGACACCGGGCGCTTGGAACGCCTTTTCAATGCCTTTTTCAGCTTATGCTCCGCAAGGGCGTGGGCGGCGGTGCCTTCCTCGGCGTAGGGGCTGCCGCCCGTCTCGTCCCGGAACTACTCCTCCAGCCTTGCGGAAGGCGGGCAGGAGAGCCACCGCTTGGAGGAGGATGCGGAAAGGAGTGCGTGTCTGCCCATCACAGCGCCTGCGCTTCCTGAAGGAGCGCCGGGTAGTCCTCCTCCTTCACCGCCGAGAGCTTCGCCGCGCCGAACTTCTGGAGGAGCTCCTTCACTTCCTTCGACTTCCCCTCCTGTGTCTTCTGCGCCATCACCGCTCGGACGCCCTCCAGCGTGGCGGGCTGCTCCTGCTGTGCTTTTTCCGTAACCGGCGGCTGTACCTTCTGTGTTTTTCCCGTATCTTTCTCTGCTGTCTTAGTTCCTCCCTCCGCTTTTGCAAGGCTGCGCAGACCTTCCGCAACGATGGAGAAACCTTCCGCAATCTTCAATAATTCGCTTCCCATTTACACTGCCTCCGTTTCTTTGAATATGATCTTGTTTCCCTGCTCCGTGGCATAAGCGATCTCCGCCGCCATCCCTTCGGTGGCCTCCCCGAACACCCACACCTCATCACAGCCATCCAGCAGCTCCAGCCCCATAGCGATGCCGAGCCGCCGCTCTTCCTCAATGCCTTCGTTCAGGAATTGGGGGAATAGTAAATGCGGTGCGATGGGGAGATACCCTTCCTCCACCGCCCTGCGGCTGTAGGCTGCCGCTTTCCTTGCATTCCCTTCCATGTCGCCCCGGAATGGGCTGCAGATAAAAACCTTCTTACGCATCAGCGCCTCCATCCTTTCTTCATCTTCCCGCCATGCGCCGCCTTTGCGGTTTCATAGGCTTCCACTTCCTTCTCGATCTGCACCAGCTTGGCGGCGAGGCTCTTCGCAACGATGCTGATCGCCTGTAAGATGCCGATAAGCTCCTGTGACTGTTCCATAGATTCCGTTCCTCCTTTCCGGGGCGATGATCTCTCGGAATCTCTAAGCCAGTAAATTCAAGGCTTCCAAATTCCATTTTT
>CANDBT010000081.1 GCA_947383005.1 uncultured bacterium
TCCTGCAGACCATGATGGCATGGAGCGAGACATACCTCTGCCCCGACTGGCAGAACCCGTATGAGAAATAGTGCATGGGAACTGGTTCATTTTGCAGATACAAATTCCCCGCTTTCCAAGTGATTTCTGTTATCAGGCCGCCCGGCCTGGGAAAAAGCGGACCGCCACATATGGCGGATGAAGGCCATAGTGCGGCGGTTTGTCTTTCGTATCTATACAGTATGAAGGCTGCCACGCTTTAAGCTCAAAACAACATCCGCCTGTGCCGCCAGTTCATTTGAATGTGTTACAACTATCACGCATTTATTCAGTCCATGTGCGCTTTCCTTCAATATTCCCATGATTTTTCCCGCCGTATCCTCGTCAAGGTTCCCTGTCGGTTCATCCGCTAAAATGACAGGGGTATCAGAGGCCAGGGCGCGGGCGATTGCTACTCTCTGCTGTTGCCCGCCAGACAGCTTCATCACATTGCGCTTTGCTTCCCCGGATGTCAGTCCAAGCCGTAGCAGCATAGGCAGGACATCCTTTTTCGCTGTCAATGCCACATTTTCAATCGGCGTCATATAATCAATGAGGTTATAGCTTTGAAATATCAGTGAGACATGATTTCTCCTATGATAGGCAAGCCCGCACTGTGAAATATTTCCACCCTCAAAGAGGATTTCACCTTTTTGTGGGGTATCCAGCCCACCGATCAGTGACAGCAGCGTTGTCTTGCCGGAACCGGATGGCCCAAGGATGGCATACATTTTCCCTGCATCAAATTGAGTATTTACGTTTGACAATACCGGCCTGCCTTTCTCATAGGCATAGAATATCTCTTTCATTTCCAAAACAGCCATTTTATAACCCTCCTTTTCTTCAGCTCATTTTCGATAAGATTTCACGGGGTTTCAAACGCATTACCGACATTGAGGAAACACCTACTGAAAGAACGATAACGGCAATACCTATAAAGTAGAGCTGCAGCATATTGTAAAACCCAATAGTAACACTGATCTGCTTCGTATCTGCCTCTGCCCCGTCTATCGAAACTTCCACTTCCGGGGCGGTATCCTGACCGGAAGGCACATCAGGCAGAGCAGAGTCATCCTTTATGCTGACCATGACATCATCTCCATACCCTTCCTTTACATCAAAGGCCACATCATCATTTAACTGTCCTTCCTTGGCTAGAATGTCCTGCTGCAGCAATCCATCAGCAATCCTGCCTGCAACTGTATTGCCCGTAAAATAGGAGCATCCAAAAGCAAGCGCCGCAATCATCAAAACTTCTGCAAGGTACTGCCCTATGATCCCCGCCTTTCCAATGCCAAGGGAAAGGAATACGCCTGTCTCGTGTATGCGGCTTCTCCCCCACATGATAAGTACCAGTGAAAGGATGACTGCACTTACCAGTACGATCACCCAGATGATGGATGACACCAGTGCCTGCAGTTTCTGCAAAGGGGCAGCGGCATCCAGATAAGTCTGGTTATCCGCCGTAACCTGAAAAGCACGCCAGTCGATATCAGACAAACTTTCCACCTCTGACATGATGCCGTCAAGCCGTGCCGGATCGTTCACCATAAATGCTACCTCAAAAAACCCCACCGTCTTATCTCCAAATAAATCGTGAAGCGCTGCTGTATCTATAAAAATCTGGTTTTCCAGTTTTTCATAAGTTGCAATGCTCGCAAATGCCGGATCAGGCTTTCGGATTTCATAGATACCAATGACCCTGACTTCCGTCTCCTTATCAGCCTGTAAAGAAATAACATCACCTATTTTCAAATTGTTCAAATCCGCCAGATCCCTGCTGATGACCGCCGCATTGTATACTTTCCCCGCAATATGGTCTCCCTCGGTCAGTTCCATGATCCCTGATTGGAAAAAACTGTTGTTTTCGGTGCCTGCGACAGTCCGTGCATACACCTTTTGATTAAGGTCACCTTTTAAGGGAACATTGCCGGGAAATACAGCCATGTTTGTGGATACAAGAGTCTGTGCCGATGCATCGTACTTTTCTATTCCTTCTGTTTCCATAACGGCATTTATCAAATCCTCCGTAATGGGAAGCTCTGTGTACAGTTCAA
The DNA here is from genome assembly GCA_947383005.1 of uncultured bacterium. Taxonomy (GTDB): domain Bacteria; phylum Bacillota; class Clostridia; order Lachnospirales; family Lachnospiraceae; genus Brotaphodocola. The sequence continues at coordinate 2,076 of CANDBT010000081.1, forward strand.
ATCCACCCTCCCCGTCATCATCCATCCTGAAATATGGATTGCTTTCTGAAAGTTCAACCGTAATGCAGAACTCGCCGCCTAAAGCCTCCCTCAGATTTTTTTGCGCTTCCTGTGATGCCTTTTGGATGGAAAGCCCTGTCAATACAAAAGTTGCCATAGTAAGGAGAATGAAGAAGATCAGTACGCTTTTCCCCTTTTTCCGTATGACGTAAAGATACGCCCGTCTGATAGCTTTCATTATGAATACCTCCGTTTTCTGATGTTAATCTGTCTGACAGTGGTATCATAACTTCCCAATGTGGAACCAGTATGAAAGAAAAGAAAAAATTTTATACTGCGCCAAAGAATGCCTCTCAGAAAAATCCGTGCTTCGTCTGAGGACAAGAAAAACTCCCCGGTTTATTGGGGAGCTTTCCACATATTTATAAATGGATGATAAATCTCATACCCTGCGGTTCTTCCATCGGGCAGAAGGAGTAAAAAATGTTCATTGTCTTTAATAATGTATCCACAATATACAGTCCAAGCCCATTCCCGCCCTTGTCGCGGTCTCTTGCAAAGTCAGGACGGTAAAACGGCTCAAATATATGCCGCAGCGTTTCTTTGGGTATAGGGACACACTCGTTTTCTATAAGGATATCGCGCCTGTCAAAATATACGGAAACTGTTCTTCCCGGTTCTGTGTATGCCACGGCGTTGGCAAGGATATTTGACACTGCTTTTCCAAACATCTGAGGCGGCAGTACCGCTTCAAAGCTGTCCGGCAATTCCAGGCAGAAGTCGATCCCCTTTGTTCTGGCAATCAGCATATACGGCTCACACATTGAAGAAAGCATTTCTGACAGGTCAGTTTCCACGGCTTCCTCGTTTTCTGCTGACATCCCTGCTTTCGAGGTTTCGAGGATATCATGTATCATATCTGCGAGGCGTCCTGTCATTTCCCTGCACTCCGGCAGGTAAGTGTCATAATCCTTATATTTCCCGACACCGAGTATCATGTTCTCCAGCGTGGCATTCAGCGCAGTGACCGGCGTCTTCAATTCATGGGAAGCCGCCCGCAGGAAATCAGCCTTTGACCTTTCGCTCTCGCTTACACGCTGTTTCTCGATCTCAAGGCTCTCGATAGCCGACAGCAGGCTTTGGTATAAATGGTTGATATTGTCTGCCAGTATGCCTATTTCATCTTTTGAACTGATTTTGCAGGCAGCATCCCTTTCCATCCGTGCCATCTGCTCCGTCACCGCCCCGATCTGCTTAATTGGAACCGTGATTTTCCGTGAAAATACAAAGGAACAGGATATGGAAATAATCACACAGCAGATCAGGGATAGTGGCAGGGCTCTCAGGACAGTCTGCGTAACATAGTCTGTCACATTCAAACTTGTGTGGAGGGACAATTCATCGTGAGGGCTGACTGAGATTACAAGCCATTCCGGTTTCGTAAATAAATAGAGCAGCAAGTGGGCTATCCCGACAATAAAGAGCATCAGCCCTAATGTATAAAAGAAGGTTTTAGGGAATAACTTCATCTTTTTCATTGCCCCACCTCGTATTTGTATCCTATGCCTTTGACGGTGACAATACAGTCAAGCCGGAGCTTCTTCCGCAGGTTTTTAATGTAGGTATCAACCGTCCGGTCAATGATCGGATAGCTGTTCCCCCACAGGTCATCCAGTATCTGTGAACGGGTAAGCACCAGCCCTTTATGCTCCACAAGCAGTTTTAGCAGGTCTATCTCCTTCGGGGTAATGTCAATCCTGCCGTTTTTATCCTTTGCTGTATAGCCGGAGAAATTAACCGTAACATCCCCAAAAGTCATGATGTCGGATACCTCGCCTTTTCCGCACCGCCGTAAAAGAGCCGTGATGCGCCGCCCCAACAAAATCATGGAAAAAGGCTTTGTGATGTAATCATCCGCCTGTCCATCAAAACTCGCCACCTGCGTATATTCATCTTCAAGCGCCGTAAGCATGAGGATGGGCACTGAACTTTTCTGCCGTATCTCATGCAGGATGGAAAGCCCCGACACTTTGGGGAGCATGATATCCAATACAACAAGGTCAATATCACCTCTGCCAAATATCTGCAAACCTTCCGCACCATCATAAGCGGGAATGATGTCATGTCCTGCCGCTCTTAGGTATTCACATATTGCCTCGTTTGTTTTTCTGTCATCTTCCACAATAAGCAATGCCGCCATATAAGCACCTCCTGATATTCTGAGTTTACCATATCAATGTGGAAGATATGTGAAATCATTTGATTTTGCAGAATTTATCTTCCCATCTCCCTGAACGTGCCAGCCATCCCACCCACAAGGCTCCACTGGCGCTGCATAAAGGATTTCAGATTTTCTGTACTTTGCCGATAAGCCTCACAAGCCATTTTGGGATTATCAAAATGCTCCATAATTGCACAGGCGATGCAGTACCTGCTCCCCATCCCGAATGTCTTTCATACTTAATTGCTATAATCTACATCATATTTTGAAATAAACCCCTCCTGCTCCTTTGGAATCTCATTTTCAATATAGTCTATATACATCTCTTTCAGACCTTCGTCTGTATATTCTATATCACCAGAAAACTCTTCTAAAATCAGTTCTCCGTCTGGCTGTCCATATGCCATAAATATATATGTTTTTCCTTCTTGCGGAATATCCCTTGTATTCTCAATACGGTCAGACCGTGGATATAATAAAGTACCATCTCTTAAATATCCTCCATGCCGATAGCATTCTATATTCTTTGTCAGTTCGCCTTTTAAATTTTCTTCAACTGTAATTGCATATCGGCTGTAAGCATCCATGCTGTTAGAGGTATTATAATCTACCACCTTGTCAAGAACTTCATCAACTGTTCCGATAAAAATGTAATCTACTTGCCCAGCCGTTTCGTACATATTTGTTTCGTCATATACCATCGTGAGGTGATAATATTCCACTTCTCCATTCCACTCAATAGCTTTTTGACCAGAACAAGCTGACAAAAAAAGAGTACAGATAAGCATAAGGGCAATTTTCATTTTTATTTTCATAGCTTTCCTCCATATTTCACATAACATAATATAGGAACATTATACCATAAAATTTTTCTATTTTTCGCTCGGTAGCACAAAACGACTATTTTTCAGGAATTGAAAGCACAAAAGGACTGCCGAAACAGCCCTATCCTCGTTTATCATTTAACCATTATGTTTTTACCGCTTTACTCATATACAAACACGGAAACTCTGCATACTATCACGGAAACCCTTATATTATCACGAAAGCTCCCATCAGGTTTCCGTGATAATAACCGACTTTTGCCTACGAGTATAAACTACCAGGCAGAACAAATGTTTGCAACAGAAATAATGTAACTTTGGAACCTATGTAGTGCCGAAAGTGGCGGATTTACGGGATTTCCCGGCTTTCCGTGTCCGTATCTGCCGGAACACCTTTGGATGCCAGAGTTATTGCTCTTTTATCCTGTCTTGCAAATCCTAACCTACATCTGCCATCACTGCCCAAAAAATCTGGCTCCACGCCCACATCTCCCATATTCATACATCTTCATGGCAAGCAACTTGGTAATCCTCTCCATGCCGTTCAGGATAGTCTCCACATCTTCATCCTCATCTTCTCCCAGACGTTCGCACAGATTACGTCCTGCCTGGTACACACCTTCATACAAAAGGCAGCATTCTTTCCCCTCGGCAAATTCATCCTCAATGCCAGCCTGCTCCGGCAGGGAATGTGATCCTTCTGCCAGAAATCCGTTCATCTTCTCAAAAATCTGTTCCTTCTGCATAATGCATCCTCCTTTTGTCTCACTTTTACAACCGATTTTAATATGGAATGCTACTAAAATCAATAGTAGTGGTGCAAAAAGTGAGACAAACTTCTCGACACATTTCGACACTAATGGAGGATACTATGCCAAAACCAACAGGATCATCAGGAGAAAAGAATCTGGTCAGCAGCCGGCTCATAGAACTCAGGAGACAGCAGAATCTCTCGCAAAGGGATCTTGCCCATAAGCTGCAGCTTGCCGGATATGACATGGACAAGAACGTGATCACACGCATTGAGACCAACAAAAGGTATGTGACGGATATTGAACTGCGGGCTTTATCGGAGGTGCTGGGCGTCAGCTATGCCTATCTGATTGACGGGGAAGATAAATAGCAAAAAGCTGGCGGCTAACACACTCTCCAAATTTGCAAATTTTGCTTAAAAAAAGGACATGGAAAGACATTTCTTTCATATCCTTTATACTTTTTCGGCTTTTTGCAACTGCTGGTTTTTAACACTTAGAAAATCGTGGAAAATGAAATTTCTCAGATAGGTTTAAAATTTTATGATTATAAAGCAGAAAAGGGACTGAAGAACCGCAATCCCCAGCCCCATAAGACAATGCCACCATATGAATCATCCTAATCCGCATTTTCAATGACCGCACCTACTGCATCAAGAATATAGGATGCCAACCCGTCCTCAATACTGTCGCCGGAAAATTCTTCTTCCAGCTCCTCTTTTATCTCTGCATATTCCTGCTTTACTTCCTGCTTCTCCTCATAAGTCATGTCACCCCAGCTCTTATTATCTGCATAAACACAGCCGCTCACGGTAACTGATACTATCACCAGTACAACGACCGCAAAGACCTTCTTTATCTCTTTTTCCAATATCCCCATTTCTGCCTCCTTTCCCCATGCCTGGCACGAGGCTGTCTATAAGATATGTTTCAGGCAGCCAAAGCCAGCCATATCCTCACTTCAAACCACGCGTTTTCCTCAGAACGGCAGAGCAGCCGTCCTCCCATGCCTTTTACAAGGTACTCCGCAATATACATACCCATTCCGGAGCCTTCTTTTTCTTTTGCATTCTGCCCCCTGAAATATTTCTGTGTCAGGAAGATTTCCTCATCCTTCTTTACACCTTTCCCAAAGTCCTTAATGCTGATGCAAAGGCATTCATCCTCAAACCAGAAACAGACTTCTATCTGCGTATCCGCATATTTGTAGCTGTTGGAGATGATGTTGTCCGCTACCTGCATAAACCGTACCTGATCGGCCATGACAAGGCACTCCGGTATCTCAAAATCCTTTATCCGTTTCCTGAAATCTGCCTGCCGCAGTGCTTCCCCTATGGCAGAGCTTCCCAGCACCTTCGGTCTTACCTCCAGCCTTTCCAGCTCATCCAGCATACTTGTGTGGAGATTATGGATCATCCCGTTTATCTGGTTCGTTTTCTGCATGATCGTCTCAAATTCCCGGCGGAGTTCTTCAGAACCTGTCGTAAGGGACTGGTACTCGGCAATCGCCTGAATGGAAGCCATGGGGTTCTTAATGTCATGGCTGATGGAAGCAACCACTTCACACCGCCGCTTATCTGCCTCCTGCTCCCCTTTTCTCGCATAGAGCAGTTCTTCCCTCATAATGTCAAAACTCTCCGAAAAAGCCCCAAAGGATGCACTGCAGTCCACCGGAATATCCAGGTTGCCCCTGGCTATCTGTCCGGCAAAATCATTCATCCTCTTTACCGGATCAAATATGTGCTTCCATAAATAGAAAACAGCAAGGATGTCTTTCAGCAGAAATATGGCAAGGAACGCCAATGCCCAGGTTCCGACTTTCCTTTTAAGATCATCCTCCCCGTTATTGATAAAGATGATCCTGCCCAGTACCTTCCCATCCTCCAAAATATCAACACTATAATCCTTATGGATGAAGTCATACACATAATCCGTATTGAGACCTGAACTGGATGCCGCCACCGTCCTTCCTTCCGCATCGGTCACAAGATAATCCGTGCCATATCCCTGCATCATGCTGACCGCACGCTCTGCATCCGGCCAGTATTTCCTGACAGTGAATATGATATCATTTGCCTCGGTATTGTTTATTTTATCCTGCGGGCCGGCTGCAAAAATACAGCACAAAGAGATGCAGGCAGCCAGGTACAGGCTGATGGTGACAGCAATAAAGCGCTTCATTTAGTTCTCCTTTGCCAGACGGAACATATAGCCCTTTCCGTATTCCGTAATGATGTAGGCCGGGCTGGACGGATTTTCCTCCACTTTCTCCCGCAGCTTCCTGATGTGGACATTCAGCGTCCCATCCCCCACATAAGCCTCCTGCCACACTTCCCTGAAAAGCTCCTCCTTCTCCACCAGCCGGTTCCTGTTGCGGACAAGATAAAGCAACAGCTTCATCTCCATCCTTTTTAACAGGACAGACTGCCCTTTTCTTAACAGCGTTTCTTCTTCCATATTCACCTGGCATTCCCCAAAAGAAATGATCCTGTCATCCCCGGCGGAACACCTCCTCAGCACGGCTTTTACTTTCGCCAAAAGGATGGGAAGGGAATAGGGTTTGCAGATGAAATCATCGCCGCCCACATTCAGCCCCAGCAGGATGCTCTCTTCTTCCGTCTGGCAGCTTACAAAGATAATGGGAACCTGTGTCTCCTCCCGTATCTGTCTGCATAGGTTATACCCGCATCCATCCTCCAGGTTGATGTCCAGCAGGATCATTCGGGCGGTATTTCCCTTTATAAATTCATGATATCCCTCCACCCCGGATACTGCCGCCGCGTCTACCCCTGAAAGGTTCAAATATTTACAGGTGTTTTCCGCCAGCGGTACCTCATCCTCTATCATCAGACAATCATATACCATTTATCCGTTTCCTTCCTTATCAGCCATATAGTCCAAATCTTCCCACCCTACTCTGCCTTTATGAGACTGCAGGGAACAATTTTCCTGACCCTCCATGCTGAAAGGAATGCTGTCAGGCATCCTGCCGCTTCCATACACAGGACAAGCACAACAATCCAGACTGCCGGGAAACGGAATGTGAGCTGGTAAACCCCCATCCCGCGAAACAGCCCTGCCAGCACGGCATTGGAGCCAAAATACAAAGCAATGCCCCCTAACAGGCTGCCCCCCGCGATATACAGCATGAATGTAACCACCGTCTGGGATATGATCTGTCCGTTGGAATATCCCAGCGCCTTCATTATCCCAAAATCCCTTTTATGTGTCAACAAAATGGAATTGGTCACAAAATAGCCCATGATGATGACCAGCAGGAACATGACCGCCATAATAAAGGATACCACGCCGGACACGCTGCTTATGATCGGAGCAAGCTGGGAGTAGAATACCCGTTCAAAGCCCCCCGCATAAGAGATACGGTCCAGAAACCTCTCCTCCAGCCTGCTGCAGTATTCCTCCGCATCAATCCCCTCCTCCAGATAGATATGCACCGTCTGCCACTGCGCCCCAGGATCGACCAGACTAAGCCCTTCCATGGTAAGATAGATGTCCATCCCTCCCGTGTAGGTTCCCTGGGTAAGACCAACGATCAGGAATGTTCCTTCCCCTGCCGCCTCCTGAAAGATCTGGGACACTTCTATGGTATCACCGATCTCCTTCCCCAGCGCCTCCGCCAGGTTCCCGGAAATGGCAGTTTCATTTTCATGCTTCGGATAGCGCCCGGCATAAAGGGAAGGGTTCTCCAGTGCCCCATAATCGCTGTATACGCCCAGTGCCGCATATACCCCGTTATCACACAGAAGCCTTGAACTCCCCGGCTCAACAGCCAGCATGACCTTGCGGACGCCCTCTCTTTCCATTTCCCTTGCTATCTCTGCTGCGTCCTCCGGTCTGGATGGCTGCACATTTACGGAATAGACCTCCGTGCCCGTGACCTGCAGCATCCCTCCCTTATCGTTTACCAGCCTTACATATAAGATGACGGCAAACCCGGCAACACACATGATCACAGATATGACAACGCCTGTGAGGATGCTCTTGATCCGCTCGGAACTTATCATCTTAAATATAATGGACAGATTTACCGGAAAAGGCGAGCTCTCCATGGTCATCCCGCCCTTTCTCCCGGAAGGCTGCACTTTTCCCCTTTCCTGGATTGCTTCCACCGGCCTTATCCTGAATATCCCCCTTGATAAGAACAGGGTTACTGCCCCGATGACCAGCAGGACTGCCAGAAGGTTCCTCCCGGCAGCCCTTCCCAGGAATGCCGTGTTCCATACAAAACCGATATCTGTTGCTATATTTTTTATGACCTCCGGCATGATGCACTGTGAGAGCCCAATGCCGGCCATGCCGCCAGCAAGCCCCAGGAACAAAAACTGCAGTACATAAGACATTACAATCTGTCCTCCCCCGTAGCCCACTGCCTTCAATGTCCCAAGCTCCTTCAAGTCCTTATCCAGTGTGTTCCGCATATGGAACCAGATCACCATGAAGCAGGCCGCGATCCCTATAAAAGAGGCTGCATTCATGACTGCCACATAAATATTGAGGTTATTGCTCCGGCTGGCCTCGGCATAATTGATGTCCGAGGTATTATAGAACATTTCCCCGTCAGATCTCCCGGCTACAAATTCTGAAAACCTGTTTGCCAGCCCGCCCACACTTCCTTCCGTCTTTATCATGACCACCGCAGCGTCACAGTCTGCCCCTGTTCTTTCCTCCAGGGAACGAAAAGACGCTTGCGGAAGGTCAAAGGCAATATTTGACCTGCACCCAAAAAGCACATCCTCTGTAAAGCCTGCAATGATAAATGTCTCCTCCCATTCCCCGGATGAGATTGTAAGCATATCGCCAAGTCCAAATCCAAAGAACGTCCTGCACACATAAGGCACATAGATCCCGTTTTCCGGCATCTGATCCATATATTCCACAATCTTGAGGGATGAGAGGATTCCTTCTCTGTCAGCATCCCGGATCATCCAGCTCCCGTTTACGGGTTCCCCGTTCCCGGCCTGGATATCCATGTTCCGAAGCAGCAGGGCGTCTGACGTTTCCATAACAAGTATTTCTTCCTCTGCCTGCCGGAAGCCTGCGATCTCTTCCTGGTACCTTTCACAGAAGTTCCGTGGAAGGACTGCCGCAAAATCTGCACTGTTTGTCTCCGCTGCCTTTTCCTGATACAGCCTGCGGAAGCCTTCCGTCAACTGGCTGCCAGTGTAGGACAAGAGCATCACTGCCATAAGCAAAAGGAAAAATGCAAACGACGTTTTCCTGCTTTTCTTTAAGTTTGACCTTACCAGCAAAAACATCCTTACCACCCCATTTCTTCGAGAAAGTGGAACAGCTTCTCTTTTCTTTCTTCCAACGCTGGTTCATCTTCGCCCTGGTAAGCTCCTAAAGCGCATTCCCCGTTTATCCGCCCATCCCTGAGATAAAGGATGCGGTTTCCGCGCAGTGCCGATTTCAGGTCGTGAGTCACCATGATAGTAGTCTGCCCTTTCCGGTTAAACTCTGTCAGAAGATCCAGTACGGCCTTTCCGGAAGCGGAATCAAGCGCACCTGTAGGTTCGTCCGCAAATACCACCTCCGGATTGTTGATCAGCGCCCTTACAATGCCTGCCCTTCCCATCTGTCCGCCTGATATCTGCGAAGGGTACTTCCCCCATTCTTTTTCGGTAAGACCAACTTCCGCAAAAAGCTTCTTTCCCTTTTCTGCCACCTGCTTTTTGTTCCTGTTCGCAAGCAGCCCGCTCACCAGCACGTTGTCCATGAGGCTCATGCTGCCGATCAGGCAGACCTGCTGGAAAACAAAGCCGCAGTTTTTCTTCCGAAATTGCGCTAACTGCCTTTCTGAATATTTAGAAAAGTTGGTGTCCTTAAAGTAAACCTCCCCCATGCTTGCACTGTCCATCCCTGACAGGATATGGAGTAAAGTTGACTTTCCTGAACCGGAAGGCCCCATAAAAACAGTAAAGTCTTTATAAAATATCTGGATATCCATGTTTTTGATCACATGCTGGGGCACTTCCCCATTCATGTAGCTCTTACACAGTTTGTTTGTGCTGATCACAGCATTTGTGTTCCTTTCCATATATTCCATCCCTTCTGTATTGCTTTCAGCCGAAATACAAATTTTTTATTTACTATAGCATATCACTCATAATCTTAACTGTCTTTAACAGGAATCTTAACAATACTTAACTGCAGGCATTCTTTATAGGTATTATATATGATTTACTTTTTTTAGACAAAAAATTTTTTGATATACGGTTTTTCCCCTGCAAGACAAGTAAAAAGCCAAGAAAATGCTTGTAATTAGAAAGGCTGGAGAATACTGATTCCCCAGCCCTACACTTGGTTTAATTTCCAATTCACTGCTACTGAACATCCATCTTCTCTGCCCATTTCAGCCCTTCATTTTTCTTCAGAAGCCCCATGTGGTACAGTGCCTGCACGCAGTCCGCATAACCCTGAATGTAAGCACGCTTCTCCTGGGCAGACGCAAAATCCTCCAGGCGCTCTTTCATTTCCTCTGCTTTCTCCTGCTCTCCTGCAGGCAGGGTTTCCAGAAACACTTCCCACTCCTGCTCCGTTTCCCTCCATGCCTCCAGAGCCGCTTCATATTCCGGGGTACGCACATAGCTTTCACGCTTTACATTCTCCCCGTTTAAGGTTCCCAGAAACTGGGCAATTTTCATCCATACATCATTTATCATTTCACTTCTCCTTTTTCTGTTATATTTTCCACATTTCCTTATATTTTTACCCTTACTGCTCATTATACATATCATGGAAGAGTTTTATCAACCATAACCGCTTAATTATTTATGCCATAGCAGATAAAATTAGTCCATAGCAAGCGAGGAGGCAAAGGAATGGATGACTTATTAAGGCAGATCGGCAACCGCATATTGAGCCGCAGGAAACAGCTCCGCATGACACAGGAGGAACTGGCAGAAAAAGCAGGTATTACTCCACAGACTGTTTCCTCGGCAGAACTCGGCAAAAAAGCGCTCCGTCCGGAAAATATCATCCGGGTATGTTCCGCCCTTGACATCAGCACCGATTATCTGCTCCTTGGTGAAACAAATGCCAGTGACCATTCCATACTGCTCACCAAAATTTCAGACCTTCCTCCCATACAATACCGCCATCTGGAGGATATTATCAACAGTTTTATCCTGGCACTGGAAGAAAGGGAAGCACAGAGCGGAAAATGACCTCCCTGTGCTTTTTAGCTGCTCCGAAACGCCGACATGGTATCTGCAATCAGCGCAAAGGTTGCCTGATCCATTTCTTTCTGAGGTTCTTCTTTCTCTGTTCTCCTTTTTGGTTCTATGGTTCCCCGTTCCTCCATATGCTCCCTGCCTGCATCTGACCTGGAGCTGTTCTGCCTTATATCCCCTTTCCCTGCCAGAATCTCCGCAACGATTTCTTCGATTGCCGCCCTGTCTATGGTCTGGGGAATGGCAATATCCGGTGTTTCCGGGCAGTTGATATAGTGGAGGACCGCATTCACAAGAAACTGCGCCTTGCTGCGCGGCCCCTGTTTTTCCAGCAGACGTATCACGGCGTCATGGGCCGGATCATTTTCATTAAATTTGATACTGAACCGCTCCCGGTCTTTCTTTCCACCCATAAGCTCACCTGCCTGCCGTTTCCATCTTATAGAGAAATTCATACCCCTTTGCATTGGCATTGATATCCTCCACAAATAAAGCATTTCCCACCTTCCCGGAAGCTTCAATCTGCCGGCGCAGAAGGATGGCGCCGCCGCCCACAAATACCACCATGCCGGACATCAGATCCAGCATGCGCTCCCGCAGGCTGTTTGCCAGGTCATTTACAAAATCCTGCGCCAGCTTTTCTACAAGGGAGGATACTTTCGGGGCATAGGTGCTCTCACCGTCCTTTAAGATACCGTCAATATCCGTTTCTTCCAGCAGGATGTCAAATTCTGAATTGGCTTTCGTCCGAATCCGGTTATAGAGCAGGATCACTCCGTTTTCCAGGGAATCGCAGATACTCAGATCCGCCCGGCCGGAACGCATCATCAGGTAGTCTGCCGTAAACCCGCCGATATCTACGATAAGCACCCTCGGCTTGTCCAGCAGCCTGTCCATCATGGTCACGGCCGCCGCAAAAGCCTGGGGATAGCAGCGCACATCCTCAATATATATATAAAGCGATTATTTATTGTCATATATTTCCCTTTTCCTTATAATCATGT
>CANDBT010000082.1 GCA_947383005.1 uncultured bacterium
TCTTACCAAAAAGGAGCCATTTTTTTCCAAAGACACAAACTATTTTACACTACCCACCGGAAATATTTATACAGTTGATCCATTCTATAAAGGTTCCTCTATTCCGCCTTTACTCGGATGCTCCGCTTGTTTTAGGAAAGAATTAGTGTCTCAATTATCTGAAATTTTTCCTTGTGAATTTGCTTCTCCCGACTGGATTTTGTACTATTTAGGTATTACGTTAGGAATGATTGGATATATCGATCTGCCTTTGTTTCAGAGAAGAATTCATCAGTCTAATGTTACCGTATCTTCAAAAAACCTTAAGAGATCTTGGCTTTTTTCCTATGAAAAACATAAAAGCATGATTGAAATTCTGATTTTTCAGATAGAAACGTTAAATAAAATGATTGAGGCTGTAAAAAAATCGACTTTTCAATATGATTTATCCTTTGTCGAATCAGAACGGGATTATTTAATGTATCGCGTAGGATTTTTAAATAATCAGAAGAATTTATTTTGTTATTTTGCAGCTTCATTTTATCAAAATTCCATTTTTGATTTTCTTAACACGATCATGAAAGATAGCCTTTTTGTATACCACGAAAACCGTATGTTATCTTTTATTCATAGAAAACCATGAAACCCCTGTGGGCAGAAACTGCGGACATTTTAGCAGCTCAGATATTCACTCTGGCCAACCGATTCCGTCACAAGCAATTTGCATTCGGAAGTCTATAACTTAAAACAATATACTTTTTTCTTCCATTTATTAACAAATTAGCTTAATCTGTGAAGTTTAATTGCCATATAGCTAAAAAATATTGCTTCCAGCCGCACTATAGTTTAAAATCAAAATACTTTTCCATCACCTCATGCCTGACATGCCTCGCATCATAAAAATCCTTGTCCTGGAACCCTGCCTCATATGGGTTAAAACTTCCCGTCCTCTCTATCCCATACCTTTCAGAAATATCCTCAACATAAGACTCAATATCGTAGACAATAAACTCTCCGCCATCTTTCTGCATCCGATCCCATAGGGATGGCACCAACGGGCATAAAAACAACTGTATTTCTGTTCCCTTTTCTCTATAATATTCCAGCATACATTCAAACATCCCTTTTTCATAAGGACCAAGATGCCTGCCTTTCCCCAAGGCAGAATCCATTTCATATGCCGCTGCATGGCTTTTCACATGTTCCTCATCCCAGCTCTGATATGTAAGAGAATATATGATACTCCCATCCGGCTTGTAATAGAAAACGTCACCGGCGCAACAGCGCTTGCAGTTTCTACTCGCACACCTCCTGCGAGGTGTGACGAGCAGGGGATTAACATACTATGCAAAAACAAGGGTTTCTACTCACACACCTCCTGCGAGGTGTGACGAACCGGAATAGATGGACTACTACTGCTATTGTGGTTTCTACTCACACACCTCCTGCGAGGTGTGACGAGTGTTGCTTGCAGAGCGAGCCTTAAATGGATGTTTCTACTCACACACCTCCTGCGAGGTGTGACGACGGCGTTACCGGGAGATACACAACGCAGCGTAGTTTCTACTCACACACCTCCTGCGAGGTGTGACGGAATCTGATGAGCAGGAGCGAAACAGAATGTAGGTTTCTACTCACACACCTCCTGCGAGGTGTGACAATTTACGATTGAAGGGAACCCAGTGGAAACCTGCGTTTCTACTCACACACCTCCTGCGAGGTGTGACCCCAGCCGAACATGGAGAACAGGAAGAAAAGCGCGTTTCTACTCACACACCTCCTGCGAGGTGTGACACCATCAAAGACCGTGTAACGGCAGTAGTGATGGTTTCTACTCACACACCTCCTGCGAGGTGTGACAAAACTTAAGGAAGCTACGCAACGTATGACGATAAGTTTCTACTCACACACCTCCTGCGAGGTGTGACCTGGCGGCCGTCCTCTATTCCTACCAGCACACCAGTTTCTACTCACACACCTCCTGCGAGGTGTGACGGCGAGATCGTGGAAGGCGTGACCGTCGAAACGGTTTCTACTCACACACCTCCTGCGAGGTGTGACCACAATATCTTGTTATCCAAGACACACTCCCACCCCAAATGCAGGAAGCAGACATTAATGATATCTTTTTTCACGTTTATTTTACCACAAATCTAGCCCTTTTTCCAGCGAAGCTCCTTACGTTTTTTCGATCACCTCCCCTTCGCCTCCCAACTTCAAATAATTATCACTCCTTCTGGATCATAAGTTTCCTTGACCCCTATATGCTCCACACGCTTTTTCCAATTATTACCAAGATAGTAAAACCTTAAACTATCCTTGCCTGGATCAATTAGTTTGATTAAACGGTCTTTCAATTTCAAAAAAGAAGAATAATCCAAATCCGCTTCAAATACGGAGTTTTGAACCCGTTGTGCGTGATTTTGGCATTCCTTTGCTACCTTCCTCAATCTAGTTTTCCCTGCATTATCCAGCGTACTTACATCATAACTGATTAACACCATCATAGCAATCACCTACTTTAGTAAAAATGGCGGATAAGACTCAATATCCCCTCTCACATATTTTGCCAAAAGATTACTTTGCACATATGGCAGCAACCCCATAGGAATTTTTTGCTTCAGATAAGGGTGCACCATATCTGAACGTTTTTTTTCTTGCCAGCGTGACAAAACTTTTTTTCTTCCTTCTGCATTTAACCATACTGCCCCAGAAATTTGCTTTTCAAAATCATTTTCGCCAACAATTTGTAAGTTAAGCAATGTAATAATAAATCGCTCCACAATACAACGAACTTCTTCTACCAAATCACACGCCAAAGAATTTCGTCCACTTCGCATCGCATGACAAAATCCTATATAACTGTCCAGTCCAACTGTTTCCAATGCTGCTGCAAATTCATTGGTCGCCAAAGTATAGACAAAAGAAAGCATAGCATTTATCGGATCTAAAGGTGGCCTTTTTGTCCTATATTCAAAAATAAAAGACACTTTCTGATTCGTAATCAACTGATTAAAAATTGAAAAATATGCTTTTGCACAATTACCTTCAATTCCAATTACTTCCTCAATACTCAATGCTTTAAACACTCTATCTATACCATTTGAAAGAATATCTAAAGTTTCTTTTAGCCTCTCATCTGCTCTCAAATTCTCATTATCATGTAGAGTTCTGCGAATCAGTTGTCTTGCATTGCTAAATTTTGCAGCCATAGTGTTTTTCGCAAGCAGCAAGCCGTTCTCTCTAAACTGATCAATCTGAGCCACACGTAAAAACACATTACCTTTAGTCTCTCCCACCACTTTTGCCAAAAACTTTCCTTGTGGAGAAATAAAATTAATAGGAATCATTTTTTCCACACATTTTCCCATAAGTGCTGGTGAACATCCCATATAACTAAAGCAAATAATATTTTCAATGTTTTCGAAAGGAATTCTTAATTTTTCCTCTTTCTCAACTTTACAAACAAGATTTTCGCCATCCAATGTTAGATATGTCTGCTCATTCATTATATAGATAGTATTTAAAAGTTTTCTCATATTTATTTAGTTCCACCCCCTCATATCTCAGATTTGACGATTTTTTCTATTTCTAATCGAAGAGATTTTACCTTTTTTATAGACGGCATACATAAATCTTTCATTGAACAGCCATTACATCTTTGCCCTTTGAGAATTGCAGGAATTCTTCCTTCCTCTAAATATTTACGCATTTCTGATAACAAGACTTTCACTTTTTGATTACATTCCACATATCTGTCTTTCACGGGAAGTTCCACGCGCTTTTTTACATCTGAATAATATAGTACTGCCCTGCAATCTCCCCCAAAAACATAATCTACACATAGTTTTTGCGCAAAAACCTGCATAAAATCTTCTTCATGATATGGTTGATTTTTAGGTTTTGTTGGCTTATATTCTACAATGCAAAGCTGATATTTCTTCTCATTTTCCGCAATAAAAATCCCATTTTTATTTTCAGTCGCTTCCAAACAATCAACCACACCATACAAATTATACTCCTCTTGGTCATGATAAACCGGTACTGAAGTAAACACTTTTTTCCCTTTTGTACAATAACTACGCTCTGAGTTATGAACACGCTCATGCATCAAATTTGCTTTTGTCACAAATATATTTTCAGCCCACGCTTTATCAACTTCCAAAAGCCCCCACCGATGCGGACAGTACAAATAATGCTGAATAGAACGAATTCCTATCTCTATCGTACTCATAACTTTTCAATAAATTCCACGCCTTCCGGCATCGTTTTATCTACATGTATCTCATAATCCGTAAATTTGCGAGGAATCTTTTCTTCTTTCAAATTTACTGTGATTTTATCAAATAAAATATGAGAAGGGCTATTTCCCAGCACATTATCATGTTTAAAAACATACAGCTTCCTCATACACATTTTACCTCTGGCAGCGCTATGATCATGCTCAAACATATTAATAATTGCTGTCCACAATAGTTCTACATCTTTCTCGGATATGTCCGTTATTTTGTTCGCAAGTGCGGCTGAAATGTACCCTTCCGCCCTATATAATGCATAAGGGATCACATTCTTTTTTCCCATTTCTGTCTCACCAGTTTCTGTTCTTTCTTCTGTCGTACGCGCCTGACGAGTAATGGTAACTTCTTGATTATAAATCTCTGATTGGCTTCTTGCAAAATTAATCTGAACCGGCCCCCTGACGATTCCGCACGGATCGTCTCCTGTTGACATTACAGCGCCAAACATGCGAACATCATAATAATTTTGACACATATATTCTCTAGCTGTTTTTACATCATCAGCATTCTTCCCCTTATTTTTTGTCTTAAGACCCTTTACTGTATATGCCTCAGTAAACTTTGCATTTAAAGATCTATCTGGTTTTATCAAAATCTGATAACCTGGTTCGCCCTCTTTACATAATTCGATATAATTGCGAATTTTTCGTTTTAAACATACATCAGTTATATATCCGTATCCGGTTTCTGCATCTACCCGCGGTGCATTTCCGGCATCAGGATCACCATTTGGATTTCCATTTTCTACATCAAAAAACATTACAAAATCATATCTGTTCTCAATCGCCACTTATTTTCTCTCCCTTTCCTTTTTCTTCTTTGCCAACAGTTCGGACACTCTTAAACTGTTATGTATTCAGCTTGCATTAATCTTGAGATAAAACGTGCTTGATATTCATGTCAGCTGTGCGGCTGCGAATCGATGTTCTACACTCCGTTCCGCTCTTTGCTGAACAAGCGCCACTGGCACTTAGCAACATAGCAGTGCCTACGTCTAGTACTGCATTGCAGATGTATAAACATACCTGCAATATTACTCTTTATTATCTTTCTTGACAAAAAGCTCCTGGTATTGCTGATAATATCCCACTATAAAACATCCCTGTTCAGGAAGTCCCAATGTATCAGGAAATTTATCTTCTAATTTATCTATAATTTCCTCTATCCATTTATTGTAATATCCTGCCCCTCTGGTCTTAGTGTTATAAGTTTTTGAAAGTCTTTGCACCTTATCCAAGTGGTTCTGTGCTAACACAATTAATTTCGGCAATACAACTGACGGTTTTGAAACTGCAGCAGCAAAATAACTATCCTTAATCGTTCTGTTTAATGAATTTCCAGACGCTTCTTGCTGCAGTTTTTCCAGTACGGCAAACAATCTGCCGCACAGATAGGCTGGTGAAATATTCTCTTTATTCAATGCCACACTTAACTCCTCCTTCTTTTGATAATTTCTATTAATGCAGGCTTTTATTACACCTGCACGAACCTCACTTACCCGCATATCTGAATCAACTTTTACCCTTCGCACTATCGTTTCCAACAATTCTTCCGGATATGGTCTATCATAAATTACTGACTCAATGAGTCTCGCCATCAAAGCCGGATTAATCTTATCATTTTGATTTCTTGATGAAATCTTAGGTGAAATCATTTCTCTCGTTATCCTTCCAAAAGAAATCGGTCGAATTTCTTTCGAAATTTGCATATCTTCCTGGAACTTGGCAATATTCCAAAGAATCTCCGCAAACTTTCTGCGATAAATAAACTTTACCGCAAGCCTGGACGCATTCGGTTTCAGACCAAGCATGTAAAAATCAACATCTGATTTTATTCCTTGTTCTGTTTGAAGCCTTTCTTTTACTACTTTCCCCTTTTGGGCATCCTCGAGCAATTTTTTTAACATATTTTCCGTTTGTTCTGCATCAATCTGATCCAACTGACCAAACAGCATAGCCATTATTTGTTGCTCACAATTTTTTTCTTCATCCATAGCCCAAAAAACTATTGTAATATTATCCAATACCACTCGATGTTCACGTTTCTCCAGCAAATAGTTCAAAGCTTCTGTGTATTTCTTCATCATCACTTCCGAAATATTGCTGTTATAAGATTGATCTTTCCCATAAGAACTTTCTGAATCATTATTAAAACCTACAAGAACACTTCCTGTAGATAGCCCGCCGTAAACTCCTCTGATTTTGCTGTGTATCCTTGCAATAGGCATCTCTTCGCCAGTAATCGCACACTGAGCACAATATTTATCGGCTATATTCTTTGATTGTTCCCGAAAACAACTCTCCCATTTTTTCTGAATAGACAGTTCTTTATGAAGCAACTGATCCGGATATCCTGATAAACAAAAAGCAAAACCTGCCTTCCCATAATTTTTCCCCAAACCCAATAAAAATGGATTCTGTCTTTCTGCTTCTGGATTCCAATTAAGGATAAACTGCCGATATGCCCGAACCACAGGCATATCAATCCCTTCAAGAAAAGCCAAATTCACTTTCACAAAAGCCTCATGGGATTTTTTTGCTTTATCCGTCCGGTCTTCTGGCAATAACTGCCCATCAACATAATTTAGTCCAAAAAGATACAATGGCCTATGTTCAATCACGTTCGCCTCGATCCCTGGTTTTTCCGTTCTTTGAGGCATTCGTTCAATTTTCGGAACCCATACTTCTTTGCTTTTTCCTTTTACCCCTTTTATTATTTCCGTTTTCTGATGGGGAAAAATACCATCAATTTTTCCTTCTTCTGTCAGGCTGATAACATATTGAATTTTTACACAAGAGTAACCTTCCGGGAGCACTTCACCTATTCTCGCCAGGATATCATAATAGTTACACAATGCATGAATCAGCATTTTAACTCCTCCCTATATTTTTTCACATCGATCACACCGCTAACCATGTGTGGATGATAATAAATGCTATCCGCCCGATCAGAAAATTTTGGATTTTCCCAATCACCATTGATTGGTTCCCCCTTATCAGAGAAGGCCACTTTATAAACCATAAACCCTAAATCCACATCTCCTGCATTCAAAATATCCGTACTAATCATATTTTCATCAAACTCTTTTACCAATTCCAACC
Organism: uncultured bacterium; assembly: GCA_947383005.1. Taxonomy (GTDB): domain Bacteria; phylum Bacillota; class Clostridia; order Lachnospirales; family Lachnospiraceae; genus Brotaphodocola. The sequence continues at coordinate 7,379 of CANDBT010000082.1, forward strand.
TTTTAACCGGAAATTCACAACATCCTAAACATGGTGTACGGAAAAACTGCCCTTTTTCCAAACGTCTTTTTATGATATTGTAATGTTTCTTTTCCCCATCTTCTTCTTCACTATCTTTGAATCCTGTCAATTCAAAATGAAATTCTATGCCATACTTTACGTTTTTCAATACCATTGAAGCACGCTGACTCCTGTTCTCCGAAGTATAAATGCTTGGATCACCGCCTTTCCCTCTCATCTGGCTTTTAACCACGCTATATAGGACTTTATTTTTCACTTCGTTTCTTCGGATACTGGCAAATTCAATTTTTTGAAACACAATAATCTTATCAATCACATAACGGATCGCCGGCTTCCAGTAATAACTCTTTAGCATTCCTTCCAAAGCCCCTGGAGAAGGAACATCATAACTTACCCGTTCAACCTTTAATTCCGGCCTGGTAAAACAAGCATAATCCCCCTCTACCACAATTTTAAACCCATAACCCATGTTTATTTTCCTCCTTACCTGCCTCTTATGTATTCTCAATGTCTCTATGTACCCGATTTTGTGAGATGATTCTTTTTTCAAATGTGCATATGACTTATTATCTTTATTCCAAAATGTAATCGTCCGCTTCAAAAACAAGCCCAATATCCTCTTTATAATAATCCAAATTAATTAAACAATATATCCCTGTATCAAAATCTTCCACTACATGCTGCTGTATTAAATCATTCAATTCTTGTTCATAGACAGAACAAGTATACGGTTGGAGTCTTCTGGCCAATCCAGCGCCTGCATAACGAAGGTTTTCAACCAGTTCCTTGCTCTTTTTATCTTTTGCCACTACAATCGATATACTCTGTGATTCTATCAATTCAAAATTTTCTGCATATGTTTTAAACGGAATAGAAGCAATATTGTGACATTTTTCCGTGATCATATTTTTCTGAATTTCCTTATCTTTCATAGCAAATAACCGTTTATAATATTCTTGGATACACTGTGGGCATGAAATATCCGGATATTTTTTCAAAAGCCCTTTAACCATATTTATGCGTTCATCCATCAAATAGCTATTTTCTTCTAATTCAAATAAAATCACCTCCGCTTTCTGCCTTTTTCCCTCCCGATTGCACCTTCCACCCGCCTGCAAAATACTATCTAAACCATTTAATTCCCGAAAAACTGTATATACATCCAAATCCACTCCTGCTTCTATTAAAGATGTAGAAATAATGGTAATCCGTCTTTCCTCCGGAACATTTTCATAACCGGGAAAATCCATTTCCAAACAACATAATTCTTTCTTGATTGTATTGATTGTTTCTATTCTGTCACAAGCTCTCATATATGTTGACAAATGATATTTTCTGCCGCTGCACTTCTTAAATAGACGCCTGGCTCTCTTTCTGCTATTCACAATAATCAGATTAGACGGACTGGCAAATGTCCTTTCTAAAACGGATTCTTCCGATATTTCCCCTACATATCTATATTGACATTTCTGAAAATTTGCAAACGAGGAAGTATCCTTAACCAAGGAAAGGATCTTGCTGTTTTCCAGCGCATACTGTTTTATCAAACCCGAAAAATCCGGCATAGTTGCCGTTAGAAATATAGCTTCGCTATTCAAATATTTTGTTATAAAGGCAATTCCCCTTAAGCAAGGCTGAAGATAATTTATCGGCATTAGATGAACCTCATCAAATACCAAAATGCTGTCTGCCATATTGTGTATTTTACGTAATTTTCTTCGTTTATTATCATATATAGACTGAAAAAATTGCACCATTGTCGTAATAATTAATGGTGCATCCCAGTTCTCTGCTGCTTTTTTGGCCACTTCAGCATAATCCTCATCTCTTCTTTCCTCATCCTCATTTTCATAGGAAAATGTAGATTGATGGCGCAAAATATCTGCGCTTTCCTGAAATAATTTTTCAAACTCTTCTGCTGTTTGATCAATAATGCTATTAAAAGGTATTATATAAATAATCCGTTTCTTTCCTTCTTTAATTGCACGTTCAAGAGCAAATTTAATACTAGCCAAAGTTTTTCCACTTCCGGTAGGCATATTCATCAAATAAATTTCTGCTTTTTGATCTGTTTTTTTGAAAACCTGCTGTTGAAGCAACGCTCGTGAACACTGCAATTTTGTTGTACATACAAAGGAATTTAACTTATGATCAACCTTTTTTAAACATGCGGCAAAATCCGCATGCATTTGTCTTCCTATACTTTCTCCACAAAATTTTGCCGTATCTAAAGAATCTGCATCCACAAGACAAGAAAAGCAATATCTGGTCAAAAAGGCAAATTTATCTACAAATAAGGACATATCTCTCTCACAGTCCTTCAAAAAAAATTTCATAACTGCCTGTTGATTAATAGCCGGAATAGACAATTCTTTCTTATAAACGCTATAATCTTCAAAACTTCGTTTCAATCTTCCATATAATGTTGTCATATCCGGTGTATCATATTGGAAGCTACCTGCATCAGGCAAACCAGAATGATGACCTGCTATACAATACTCCATCATAAGGCCCACGGCATTAGGAAATTGTTCCTTTGCCACTATTGCCCCGCAGGCCGAATGTTCCACCCGGATATTTCTACCAAAAATTCTTTTCTGAAATGATAGCTGAAACTTTCCTATATCATGGAAAATTCCCATAACATATACAACATCCTGCAATGAAGGAATAGAAAAACTATAGCATAATTCTGCCGTATTATCACTATGTTCTTTTACCGTCTGGATTTTCTTTGTTTTTTCATTAATATGAGCTGCGTAATTTTGTGTCATTGTCAATTTCTCTCCTTTTAGAATAAAAAACGCTTGCCACTGTACACAATATCACTTATTTTTACATCCCATTTTAGAATGACGATTGCTAATGCTAGGACATAGAAAGCAATTCCTTTTTTCACGCATTCAATATCTTTCGAAACGCCTCTTTCTGACCTCTAAATTTTTATTATCAATCCGTCTTAAAGAACTATTATGCAGTTGAATTGACTTTACATTGTCTATTTATTTCTTAGTGCTGCTACACATAGATTCATACCTGTTCTAAATTTAACATTGATTAGTTCGAAAACTTCTTTTATTTGAGCAAGAATTACTTCATCTGATATATTTGTCTTTCTAATCAAGTCTCCTATCGCAAACACTTTTTCTTTTAATTCTAAATCAACTATTTCAATAACCTCGCTCCCTGATCATGTAATCTCTCCTTATAGCTAACACAAATATTGATGCCGCTCTAATTTTGCTATAGAACCAGTTTTGCTTCAATATGCCTTCATAAAATTGCCAAATTTTATCCATTAACATTTATGTTGAATAGAGCAATTGAATGGGTCTAATCATCCTGTACTAAGTAAAGAATTCTCTCCTCGCTGACACCAGCATTTCGTCCAAAAATATCAGACCATCCTATTCATCTGACACAATTAGATAATCAAGGTAATTACCACAATTAACCGATCTTTTTGATAAAAACCAAGTAAAAATTTTTCATTGTTATAAACCTTTATAATCCTTTACCTTCCGATGGCTGCCTCCTGAACCTGCTTTATGTAATACATCACATCATACAATAAATAATTCATCAACATTGTATAATGCATGTCACTCATGCGTTCAACCTCCATAAGCAGGCCATCTACATTCTTATTCTCCATCATGCCAGGCTTATCATTACATCATGACATTTTTACTCCTGTTCAAACGCATTACCTATGCCAAAGGAAATTACTATTTCTGTTGCATCCAGTCCTCTTGAACGTTATGTCTAAATATTCCGCCCATCAAAAATATAATTGCTAAACACATTGACAAAATATCACTTTTTCATAGGAAATAAAGTTGGAAATACGATTATTCTTATAATAAAACTCTACAATAGTGATACTCTCTCCATTTTCTATCTTACAAAATTCATCATGTTGTTCTTATCCATTACAAAACAATTTGCATAAATCAAATTTCCTTTTCTACATACTCAAACATTATTCTACATTCATTCCAGTCTAATAGTTTCTACTCACACACCTCCTGCGAGGTGTGACAATTGTGTCCGTATTGTAATCCAAAGCCAACACGTTTCTACTCACACACCTCCTGCGAGGTGTGACAAATTCGCCTACCCAACTGACGAGGATTCCTCGGGTTTCTACTCACACACCTCCTGCGAGGTGTGACGCCCATGGGATATGTAACCTACGACTACTACAAGTTTCTACTCACACACCTCCTGCGAGGTGTGACGCGGTAGTGGTTGTATATCTGTATGGCTTTCGGAGTTTCTACTCACACACCTCCTGCGAGGTGTGACGTACTTACTATGCTTCTTGATTGTTTCAATAAACGGTTTCTACTCACACACCTCCTGCGAGGTGTGACACGAAATTCTTCACAAATTAGGGGAAACATCTGGTTTCTACTCACACACCTCCTGCGAGGTGTGACCATATTTCTGCACAAGAAATGCAGTATTTCAAGGTTTCTACTCACACACCTCCTGCGAGGTGTGACCAGCATATATTTCATAGTTCCCAAACTCACTAGGTTTCTACTCACACACCTCCTGCGAGGTGTGACATGCAGGCAATGGCCGGATTACCTATGAATATGGTTTCTACTCACACACCTCCTGCGAGGTGTGACAAAAATTGCGTTTATGTAACCGAAAACAATTTAGTTTCTACTCACACACCTCCTGCGAGGTGTGACATCGTTTTTAAGTGCTTTAAGGCATCATCTGAAAGTTTCTACTCACACACCTCCTGCGAGGTGTGACGATGATGGATAACAATGAGCCATATTTCTACGTGGTTTCTACTCACACACCTCCTGCGAGGTGTGACGCGGTCGCAATTCTCAAATTACACTTTCTATTATCGTTTCTACTCACACACCTCCTGCGAGGTGTGACTAAAGGCCGTGACAGCTGGGATCGCCCGGTTTACGTTTCTACTCACACACCTCCTGCGAGGTGTGACCTGAACGCCTTCTCGTCACCGTGGATGCCATGGGTTTCTACTCACACACCTCCTGCGAGGTGTGACACCGCACCCGGAGGGGAACCGGGCCCAAAGAAGGTTTCTACTCACACACCTCCTGCGAGGTGTGACTGCAATATCTTGTTATCCAAGACACGCACCCACTCCAAATATAGGAAGCGGACATTAATGATATCTTTTTTCGACTTTATTTTACCACAAATCCGCCTTTTTTTCCAGCGAAGCTCCCTATATTTTTTCAACCACCTATCCTTCGCCTCCCTTTTCAAATTAATCATTACCCTTTTCGGATTAAAATTTTCCTTGGCTTCTTATTTGCTTACACCAGTTTACAACTTTTTAATTTTTGAAAAATAAAATACAAACTTTTGACTCTGGACATGTTTCGCTTGGTTCGCTTTGCCCATAACCATGTGATTTCCAGGTTGTCCGATACTTCGCTTAACGCATTTTACTATACACTAAAAACCGATTCCTACGATCATTCTGTCTGGAATGATGTTACTATCTCGAAAGCTGTCCGGGCCGTTCCTGGGCCTTTGGAAGAACAACCACTTTTTCTTTCCCTTGATGATACGATGATCGAAAAATTCGGTAAGCATTTTGAACTTTGTTCCCAATTGTATGATCATGCCGCCCATAATGGTTCCAATTACCTCCACGGACACTGTATGGTCAGTCTCCTTCTTTCTTTTCCGGTATACCAGAATGGAAAAACCCTTTATCTTTCTGTTCCGGTAGGGTACCGGCTCTGGGACAAGGAAAAGAGCAAGCTTGCTTTGGCTGCCGAACTGGCGACACAGGCCATGAAAGCGATCGGCCCGGAGCGTCAGGTGATCCTGTTATGTGACAGCTGGTATCCAAAAGCGGAAGTGACCGCTCTTGTGGAACAGTTTGAGAACCTGGAAATGGTCTGTAATGCCAGAGTCGA
>CANDBT010000083.1 GCA_947383005.1 uncultured bacterium
CTTGAAATTTGAAGAAATTGCAAAAACTTTTCCGGTTTATCCGGGTTAGGGATAAAAGGAAATTGGTCAAATGGCATGATGTATATTTGACATTTATCAATTGAAACAGAGTAGCAATGAAGTTCTACTTGACAAAAACAAAAAAATATATATATAAAACATATAGAAGATAAGAGTTGATATAATTGGACAAATATAGGGAAGGTAAAATTTCTATTAATGATACGTTGCTCAGAAAAATTGTATATTCTATCGAAAAAGCAATCGGAGAAGATCAACAACAATAATTGAGAGAAAATCATAAGGAAACGAACAATGCAATTTTTCTGAAATTATGCATAAAAGAAAGCTACCCTTCAAGAGAGTTGGAAAGACAGATGGAAAGCGCATATTATGAGCGTTATATGCTGTCAAAAGAAAAAGTACTGCCGGAGCCGATAAAAGGATTAAAAGAAAATCCGTTTATGGATACTTATGTCGTAGAATTTTTGGATATGCCCCCTATTTATAAAGAACAGGATTTTAGAAAAGCTTTGATTCATAACATGAAGGATATTATATTGGAGTTGGGAAAGGACTTCACTTAGAAGAATAGAATACTTATTACTGTAAAAAGGATTTGATAAAACTGCGGTATGGAAAGGAAATGTGATGTTCTATAAAATGATTGAAAATGCGAGGAACAGATGTTACTGTAATTAGATAAAGAGAGGTATTATAGTGAACTTATCAAAAATGAAACGAGATCGTATGATCGCCTTTTTGGACGTAATTCGTGAGGAACACAAGGACGATGATAGAGTGTTGGCTGCACTTGGGGAAATTGAAAATGCACTTAATTCAAAGAAATACGGTCTGGTCTGGGAAAAACATGAGGAAGCCGTTGATGTACAGATGCAGGATAATATTCCGGTGTTTACTGAAATAACAGATAAGGAAATCTGCTCTATACCAAGTGATGGATATAATTTTCTGCTGGAAGGCGATAATCTTCATAGCTTGCGTTTGTTGGAGAAAACACACCGCGGGAAGATTGATGTGATTTATATAGATCCTCCATATAATACAAAAAATAAAGATTTCGTTTATGATGATGTAAAAATTGACTCTACCGATGGATATCAACACAGTAAATGGCTTTCTTTTATGTCTGAACGCTTAAGAATTGCAAGAAATCTTCTTAGTAAAAATGGCGTTTTGGCAATCAGCATTGGCTATCAGGAAGTAAACAATTTGATGCTTTTATGTCAAGAACTTTTTTCTTCAAGGCAAATTGTTTGCGTTACAGTGCAAACTTCGAGTGGCAATGCAGTGGCGAATGGTTTTACATATGTACAAGAATATATCGTATTTGTAACTCCATTAGACTTTTTGCCTTATGAAGTGGAGGGTGCGAAAAAGGATTATATTACACCATATCATGGTATGAATTTATCTGGTTTTAATCAGGTGCAAAGACCAAATCAAGCGTATCCGATATTTATTGATGGCTTGGGGCGTATAGTTGGATGTGGAAAATCGCTTCAAGAAAGAATAGATGATGGTAGTTTTATTGGAGAAAAAACTGATTTTGTATTTGATTATAATGAAGCGCCTTCTGGTACGGTTGCTGTTTGGCCCGTTACGCAACAAGGAGACAAATGTGTCTGGCGGCTTATATCGGAAAAATTGTTGAAGAATTGGGAACAGGGATATATTAAGGTAGTACCAAATAATAAGGGAAAGAACAAATATACTGTTCAGTATCTTTCGGGAGGTATCATTAAGCAGATTGAAGAGGGAAGTTTGGAGACATATAGGATATCTTCAGAAATTCCGACGTTGGAAGTTATAGGATTTAAAACATCTGCCAGTAGTATCCCAACAATATGGACGGATTCTCAATTTTTAACAGCTACAGGCTCACGTGATATAAAAAATGTTTTCAATTCAAAAGTACCCTTTTCATTTCCGAAACCGGTACCGCTTATCAAAGAAATATTAATGCGTGTATCAAATAGCGAAGCAACAGTATTGGATTTTTTTGCCGGTTCCGGAACGACAGCGCAGGCTGTTCTGGAATTGAATCAGGCTGATGAAGGAAATCGAAAGTTTATATTATGCACGAATAATGAAAACAGGATATGCGAAGATATTACCTATCCCCGCATAAAAACTGTCATTACAGGAAAACGAATGGATGACAGCGTTTATTCTGAGGGAATTCCTGCCAATTTGAAATATTACCGTACAGATTTTGTCTCTAAAGATTCTGATAATGTCAGTGCGGAATTATTGGAACATATAACGGAAATGGTTCAGTTGGAACATGGCATAAAAATTGATAATCAGGAGTATCTTATTGTCTTAAGTGATGATGAGGCGGATGAACTTGAGCAACACTGGAAGGGATATCCGAATATTAAAGCAATATACATTTCAAAAGATGTTTTACTGACCACATCACAAAATACTCTGTTTGGGAGTGTGCCGATGCACATTATTCCGGACTATTATTTTAAATTCGAGTTAAGGGAGGTCGGGGAAGCATGGTAAATCCGGGACTTACAATAAATCTGTTCGATTTCCAGGAACAGGCGGTAATAAAACTTGTTGATCTGACCGTGGATAAAAACAGTAAACAGACCGTTACGCTCAAAGCACCAACTGGATCAGGAAAGACGATTATTCTTATTGATTACATAGAGGAGTATCTTTGCAATGCTGAAAGCAATACGGCTTTTATTTGGTTGTGCCCCGGTAAAGGGGATTTAGAAGAACAGAGCCGCGGGAAAATGCAGAAGTTTGCACCGCACCGGAATACGCAGAACCTTTTTGACGCGCTTTTGAATGGATTTACAGCGGAAAGCACTACGTTCATTAATTGGGAACTGGTAACAAAGAGGGGGAATACGGCAATACGTGACAGTGAACGCAAAAATTTGTATGACCGCATAGCAGATGCCCATAGGAACGGAATAGAGTTTATCGTGATTATTGATGAGGAGCATTCCCATAATACGGCAAAGGCAAGAAATATTATTGATGCTTTTGCGGCAAAGAATATTATCCGTGTCAGTGCTACAGCCATAGAAAATAAGCGGTATGAGTTTATAGAGGTTGACGAGTTAGATGTTATCAATGCAGGTCTGATTACGAAAGCGCTTTATGTCAATGAGGGGATTTCGGATGGTGTAGAGGTTACGGATGATTATGACTATCTTCTTGATCTTGCGGATGCCAAAAGAAAAGCAATAGCGGCCCGTTATGTTGAAATCGGGAAAGCCATACGTCCATTGGTTTTAATCCAATTCCCAAACGGACAGCCGGAAACGGTTGCCGCAGTAGAAAAAAAGCTGCAATCTATGGGGTATACATATGATAATGGCATGGTTAGTAAATGGATGAGCGAGGATAAGAGGGATTTGCCGGATAACTTGACACAGAATGATGGTATTCCAGTTTTTTTGCTGATGAAACAGGCAATCAGTACGGGGTGGGATTGCCCTCGTGCTAAAATTCTTGTCAAGTTACGTGAAAATATGAGTGAAAGCTTTGAAATTCAGACAATCGGACGTATCCGCAGAATGCCGGAAACCGTTCATTATGAGGATGATTTGTTAGATTTTTGTTATGTCTATACGTTTGATGAGAAATATAAGGCGGGGCTGCTTGCAAACATAGATAAGGCTTATGAAACCCGCAGATTATTTCTGAAAGATAAATGTAAGACATTTACTTTGGAAAAACAGATTCGTGACCTTGATTTTGATGGGCTGGGTGAGCGTGAAGTATTAAATAAGGTTTATGATTCACTTGTCAGAAAATACAAATTGGGGGCAGATAAAAAACAGAACAAATTGCTGTTTATGGAGAGGAATTACCGCTTTGGCGAAGAAATTTTAGGGCGGGCATTATATGGTCAGTATGTATATACGGAGCGTGTGATGGAAAGCACGGATTACCATACTACACGCAAACGAGTAGATACGCATGAACATGGTATTTATTTGCTGCATAGTGTGGATGCCATTAAAACGACGATTGGTATGCCGACGGGTAAGGTAAAAACGATGCTTGAACGCCTTTTCCGCAAAGGAGGCAATGCAAGCAAAAAGCTGTTGAATCTTAATACGGCAGAATTTTATGCGTTTGTAGTCAATAACGAGCATTTGCTGAAAGAGGAATTTCGTGAAGTTACGGCTGAAATGTCCAAACAGATCACCTTGAATTTTTATCCGAGGACATCGGCATTTTATATACCGGAACAGGATTTCTTTAAGTATGATTCCGGTGTCAAAGATGAAGTAGAATACCTGAACAATGCGTATCAGGAATACACCTCCGGCTATGCCACAAGCCTTGTAAGAAGTACCTGTGAAATGTTGTTTGAGCAGTATTGCGAGAACAGAGATGATATTGACTGGGTATATAAAAACGGCGATACCGGACAACAGTATTTTTCTATTGTATATGCAAATGGAATTGAAAAGCAAAGATTATTTTATGCAGATTATATTGTAAAAATGAAGGATGGAACGGTTTGGGTCATTGAAACCAAAGGCGGTGAATTTAAGGGGAAAGATAAGAATATTGACCGCCAGATAGAAAATAAGTTCAATGCGTTTAAGGATTATGCAAAAGCCAAAGGTATTCAATGGGGATTTGTCCGTGATAAGGATAGCCGTCTTTATATCAATAATACGGAATTTGCGGAAAGTATGTCCGATGAACATTGGGTGGCGCTTGACGATGTGTTTTAGAAATTAAGCCTTCCGTTTCAGAAGGCTATTTTTCGGCAAGTTGAGCGGGGAGGGCAAAGCGGCGCTGAAACGGCTCGCAGGAAAATCGGACTTGCTGAAAAATCCAATCCCGCAACGGGGAAGAAAATAAAATAATAATTGATATGTGCAGGAGAAGAATCAATGGACAGTTTAATTGAGTTTTTGAAGAATGAAATAACGGATAAAATGCTGTTGGAAAGTATTGTCAGTATATTTGAGCAAATGTGCAACATACCACTTGAAGAAGATATGATTTTATTTGAAACAGGAACATTTACTACTTCTGCACACGAGCCAGTATTTCAACTTTCGTTAGTTAGACAATTTTCAAATGATGATGAAGAATTTTACCAAATCCATGTAAATATTTTATATAAGCCCACCAGTGAGAATGAAATGTTTAGTGAAGCAACATGGGACGAGGATTTAAGTGAAAATATATTTGACTATATTAGAAACTCAGAAGTTTTTGCTTATGCTAAAAATAAAGAATACATAAAAGTAGAAATATATTTGGATGAAACCTAATTAAGCTTCCCGTTTATCGGCATGGTCGTGGTGATGCATTTTTATGACCTGGATGAAAAGATGCCGTCCATCATGAAGAAACTAGTACTCCGTACTTGAAGTTCCTGTGTAAATTTTCGAGGATATTTTTTCGAGTGTGCAAGTTCAGAAACGGAGGCGTAGCGGGCTACGCTGAGTATTCTGGACTTGTGCAATCGGGAAAATAGACCGAAATATTTACACAAGGGTTTTCAGTACGGAGTACTAGAAAAGGAAAAAGGCGGCGGTTGCAATGCGTTACAGGTTTAGGTGTCCATGGGGAACAAATGGCTGTTTGCCCATAAAGACGCAGGGATGGAAGGGGCGTTTTGCGGGCTTAAGGGGAAAAATATTAATCTTGACGGACTTTAAGTTTTTGAAGGAGGAAGCGGAAAATGAAGGTTCTTGTTTTTGGTTCGCTGAATATTGATCATGTGTATAAAGTGGATCATTTTGTGCAGCCGGGGGAAACGCTTTCCTCGGATGACCTGCAGTTATTCTGCGGTGGGAAGGGGATGAACCAGTCGATTGCATTTTCACGCAGCGGGGCAGATACGTGGCATGCGGGTGCTGTGGGAAACAGCGACTGCGAAATGCTGATACAGGGATTGAAGGAGGCGGATGTCCACACGGAGCTGATACAGAAAAAGGAGGCATCCAGCGGCCATGCGATCATCCAGAAGACGCCGGAGGGCGAGAACAGCATTATCTTATTTGGCGGGGCGAATCAGATGATTACAGAGGAAAATGCAGACTCTGTGCTGTCCCATTTTACAAAAGGGGATTATATCGTCCTGCAAAATGAGATCAGCCAGATCCCGTACATCATGGAACGGGCGCATCAGATCGGGATGCGTATCGTTCTGAATCCTTCCCCTATGAATGAAAAGATCTTTGAGATGCCGCTTAAGTTTGTGGATTTCCTGATATTGAATGAGCTGGAGGGGGCGGCGCTGAGCGGGCTGCCGGATGGGACGCATGAGGAGATTCTGGGCAGACTGATGGAGAAATTTCCCGATGCGCAGATTGTCCTTACTTTGGGCAGAGAAGGTTCCATCTATGGATATAAAAGGGAAAAATATTATCAGTCTGTTTACCCGGTAAAAACGGTAGACACTACAGCGGCAGGGGATACATTTACCGGATTTTTCATGGGGAGCATCATACGGGGAAAGAGCGTGGAGGAGTCTTTGAGAATTGCGTCGAAGGCATCTGCGATCGCAGTCAGCAGGAATGGTGCGGGGGCTTCGATTCCAACGCTGGAGGAAGCGGGTATGCACATCTTTTGATGTGGTACCCGCTTTTTTCGTATCCGTTTTGATTGTACTAAAGTTTGTTGGGGAAATTTTTTGGATTTTGTCAAATTTGGCAACGTGTGTAGAAATTGTGAAAAAATATAAATAATTCATAACTTCTCTTGACAACATGACAGGGTGTCATTATAATGAGTGACATGTTGTCATGTTGAAAAGTGACAGTATGTCATGAACATATCCGTTTGGCGGTGGGAGGAGGAAAAATATGCCTACGGAACGATTTTACCGATTGCCGGAGGAAAAGAAGCAAAATATTTTAAGGGCGGCATTTAAAGAATTTGCCCGAGTCCCCTATGAGAAAGTTTCAATCAACCAAATTATCCAGAATTCGGATATTTCTCGGGGCAGTTTTTATACATATTTTTTTGACAAGCAGGATTTGGTAGAGTTTTTGATGAGAGACAATTATGAACAAATGAAAAAAATGTGCAAGGAGGAGCTGGAAACAAACAATGGCGATTTTTTTGCCATGGTAGAGCTGATGTTTGAGTTTTTTGTGAAAAAGATGCAGAAAACGAAAGAATTGATCGATTTTGCAAGAAACATTTTTGCCAATCAGGAAAACGCCCAGCTTTTGGGGATGAGGGACTGGCCATGTCCCGGATCGGACTGGACGCCAAGCCAAGAGGAATTTGATTCGGTTATGTGGATGTATGATGATGTGGATCAAAGTGCTTTTTGCATTAGTTCACAGGCAGAATTTTTTGATATGGTTATGCTGGCTATGTCATCGCTGGCGATTTCGCTGAAACAGTATTATGAGTATCCTCAAGAACTGGAAAACGTCCGGAAAGCGCTGCGAAGGAAACTGGATATGCTCAAATATGGGGTTTACCGGAGGGAAGCCGAGAGGAAAGCGGAGAAAAGCGTGGGGATGGAAAACAGAGGGAATTGATGGCAAGAGAGCTTGGGGAAAGCATAAAATATTCATAACACCCTGGACGGTACAAACTGTGTTGGACGAATTATTTGGCATGGGTATAGCAGGAATAAAATAGCGGGATGCTTGGGAGAATGGGGAATTCGGAAGCGTATGTTTGGTAACAGATAATGTGTTTGGGGAAGGATTATCCAATAGAAGCAGCATAACAAGAAGGAAAAAGGAGACAGCAATGAAAAAGGGTATAGTTATCGGAGGAGTATTAGTGCTGGCGCTGGCATCGGCTATTGTATTGCCTCAGGTTTTGAGAAAAAAGCCCGTTATTGAGGAAGCGCCGGTTCCGTCAGTAGAGGTACAGAAAATGGAGCCAGGCACGATTATTTTGTACAGAAGCCTGGTAGGCACAGTAGAGCCTTCGGATGTGGTGTATATTTATCCCAAAGCAGCGGGAGAGATTACGGATGTTTATGTGAAAGCCGGGGATGTGGTGAGTGAGGGTCAGGCCATCTGCAAGATTGACACAAAGCAGGTGGAGAGCGCCCGGCTCAGTATGGAAGCGGCAAAAACGGCTCTCGATAATGCAAACAGCACTCTTGCACGGCAGCAGGCATTGTTTGCGGCGGGAGATATCGCTTCTGCGACACTGGAACAGGTGCAGACCCAGGCCAGAAGCGCGAAGATACAATATGATCAGGCCAGGCTTAATTATAATTATCAGGTTGAGTTCAGCAATATTACGGCTCCCATCAGCGGTACGGTGGAACAATGTGATATAGAGGTCCATGATAATGTGGCCCAGCAGTCTTTACTTTGCGTGATTTCCGGCGAAGGCAGCAAACAGCTTACTTTTTCCGTGCCGGAAAAAGTGGTAAGGCAGTTGTCAGTAGGGGAAGCTGTTACGATCGAGAAGAACGGTATGGAATACCAGGGCAACATTACGGAGATAAGTAGTATGATAGACCAGAATACGGGACTGTTTAAGGTTAAGGCATCCGTGGAAAGCGGGGATGCGCTGCCGACAGGATCTATGGTGAGCTTGTCTGTAGTTTCGGATAAGGAGACGGATGTGATGAGTTTACCGGTTGACGCTGTGTATTATTCCGGAGGTAATGCATTTGTGTATGTTTGTCAGGAGAACAAAGTTCATCAAGTCCCTGTGGAGGTGGGAATTTATGATTCCCAGCGGGCACAGATTTTAAGCGGGCTTGATCAGGAAACGTTGGTGATTACAACATGGAGTTCGGAGTTGTTTGAAGGCTCGCAGGTGAATCCCGTAGAACCAGGCCAGAAAGCTTTGGCAGATGAGGTACAGGCTGACGGCGAAATTGCAGAATAGGAGGAGACAGCTATGGGATTAACGAAATCAGTCCTCAAACGGCCCGTCACCACGGTTTTGGTGATTTTGTGCCTGATTGTATTTGGTTTGCAGTCAGTGTTGTCAGCAAAGCTGGAGCTGATGCCATCCATGGATATGCCGATGCTCATTATCGTTACCGTATATCCGGGGGCAAGCCCGGAAGACGTCAATGATCTGGTAACAACGGAAATCGAGGATAATATCGGTTCTTTAAGCGGCGTGGATACGGTGATGTCCCAATCTATGGAAAATATGTCTTTTGTCATTATCCAGTATGATTATGGCAAGGACATCACGGAAGCTTATGACGATTTGAAAAAGAAAATGGATGTGCTGGAGGCATCCCTCCCCGATGATTGCGAGTCGCCGGTGATCGTGGAGATGAATATTGACGATATGGCTTCGGTATATCTTTCCGTGAATCATGCAACTGAACCGAATTTGTACAATTACGTCAACAACAAGATTGTCCCTGAATTTGAAAAGATTACCACGGTTACGGACGTTGACGTGAGCGGCGGCCAGGAAGAATACATAAAGATAGAATTGATTCCTGAAAAATTGCAGCAGTATCATCTGAATATGAATTCCATCGCTTCGGCTATCGGCAGCGCCAATTTTACCTATCCGGCAGGAGATACGATCGTGGGCAGCCAGAAGCTGTCGGTCAGCGCCGGTACGGAATATGACACGGCAGAGCTGCTGAAATCGATTCCCATTTCCCTGGGAGCAGGCAATGTGATATATCTGGAGGACATTGCCAATGTGGGGACTGCTTTGCAGGACGCATCGGGCATTGCCCGTTACAATAACAAAGATACGATTTCCCTGGGTATTAAAAAGCAGCAGAGCGCTACGGCGGTAGAAGTGTCCAAGGCGGTCAATAAGACGGTGGAGCAGTTGAAAGCACAGGATCCGGGGCTGGACATTGTCGTCGTAATGGATACCAGCGATTCGATCAAAGAATCTCTGGAAAGCGTAATGCAGACCATGGTTTTGGCGGTAATTGTGTCCATGCTGATTATTTACCTGTTCTTTGGAGAGCTAAAAGCGGCATTGATAGTCGGTACTTCTATCCCCATCTCGATTTTGGCGGCGCTGATTTTGATGCAGGCTATGGGATTTACCTTAAATGTAATCACCCTCAGCAGCCTGGTGTTGGGTGTCGGTATGATGGTGGATAACTCTATTGTGGTGCTGGAAAGCTGTTTCCGCTCGACTAAAGGCAAAGGGATTATTGGTTATCAGGAGGCGGCGCTTGAGGGAAGCGGAATCGTGCTTCAGTCGATTATTGGCGGTACGGCGACGACCTGCGTGGTATTTTTGCCTTTGGCTATGCTGGGGGGGATGACCGGCCAGATGTTCAAGCCTTTGGGATTCACTATAATTTTCTGCTTGGTAGCTTCGCTGATCAGTGCGATGACGATCGTGCCGCTGTGTTACTGCATGTATCGTCCGCAGGAGAAGGATCATTCCCCTGCCGGATGGGCAGTTGCGAAAATGCAGGATGCTTATCGCAGTATTATGAAAGTGCTTCTTCCCAGGAAATATATGGTGATTGCCGCTTCCGTTATATTGCTTGCGGTATCAATCTGGATGGCCACACAACTGCGGATGGAGTTGATGGTGTCTGACGATACAGGTACGGTAAGCGTCACGATCGAAACCCGTCCAGGGTTAATGGTGGAAGAAATGGATCAGATTCTTCAGCAGGTGGAAGCGGTTGTGATGGAAGATCCGGATTTGGATTCCTACATGCTGACTTCCGGCGGCAGCGGTTATAGCCTCAGCAGCGGCGGCGCCAGCCTTACCGCTTATTTGAAGGATGACAGGAAACGGGAGACCGAAGAGGTTATCCGGGATTGGAAGCCTAAAATGAATCAGATTTTGGGAGCCAATATTTCTATGGAAGCTTCCTCTTCCATGTCGATGATGTCTTCTTCCGGCGATATGGAGTTCATTTTGCAAAGTACTCAATATGATGAGCTGAAACAGGTGTCGGATCAGATTGTCAATGAGCTGTTAGCCCGTTCGGAGGTAACTAAGGTACACAGTACGCTGGAAAATGCCGCGCCTGTGGTAAAGGTAGATATTGATGCCGTAAAGGCTCAGGCGGAGAACCTGACACCGGTGCAGATTGCCGGTACGATCAGCAATACTCTGGGCGGTATGGAAGCGACTACCTTGGATGTGGATGGAGAAGAAATCAGTGTTCGGGTAGAGTATTCGGATGACGATTATGATACAATAGATAAACTTCAGGGAATTGTACTGACAAATAATGCAGGAGGTTCCGTGGCATTGACGGATGTGGCGGACATTGTTTACAAAGACAGCCCGGCTACCATTGTGCGGCAGAATAAACAGTATCGGGTGACGATCAGCGGCGATTTGCTTACGGATGACAAGCGTGAACAGGATAATATTGAGAATACACTTTATAAAGAAGTGGTGGAAAAGTATTTGGGTCCTACTGTCAGCCGCGCTGTCAATTCTATGGATGAAAGCATGATGGAAGAGTTCGGCAATCTGGGAAGAGCGATTGCGATTGCCGTATTCCTGGTCTTTGTGGTTATGGCAGCACAGTTTGAATCGCCGAAGTTTTCCCTGATGGTGATGACTACGGTCCCCTTCTCCCTGATTGGTTCTTTTGGCCTGTTGTATTTAACGGATGTGCCGATTAGCATGGCCTCTCTGCTGGGATTTTTGATGTTGTCAGGAACGGTGGTAAACAACGGTATTTTATATGTGGATACCGTAAACCAGTATGGTCAGCAGATGGATATCGATACGGCGCTGATAGAAGCGGGAACTACCCGTTTGCGGCCGATTTTGATGACCACTTTGACGACTATCGTGGCCATGATTCCGATGGCAATGGCTTATGGCGACAGCGGCAAGAGCATGCAGGGACTGGCGCTGGTAGATGTGGGAGGCTTGGTTGCCTCTACGGTACTGGCACTTCTGATGCTGCCGGCATACTATAAGCTAATGACCCCCAAACGAAAAAAAGAGATCAGTTATGATTGAACGTAACAATTCAGGCGGCGTGGGAAAGAGGATAAAGCAGGGCGTCAAGCTTGCTTGAAAGCCCAGATTTATCCTCTATCCCGCATCGGATGGATATCCGATGCTTCTTGCCTGGCAAAGCCAGGCAAGAAGAGAGCCGCTGTGGGAGGGAGTGGGAAAGAGGATAAAGCAGGGCGTCAAGCTTGCTTGAAAGCCCAGATTTATCCTCTATCCCGCATCGGATGGATATCCGATGCTTCTTGCCTGGCAAAGCCAGGCAAGAAGAGAGCCGCTGTGGGAGGGAGTGGGAAAGAGGATAAAGCAGGGCGTCAAGCTTGCTTGAAAGCCCGGATTTATCCTCTATCCCGCATCGGATGGATATCCGATGCTTCTTGCCTGGCAAAG
>CANDBT010000084.1 GCA_947383005.1 uncultured bacterium
AGATACAGCGCTGGAGATTATTTTTTAGGAGGTGACGGAATTGGCAAAAAGAAAAAGGGCAATTCCTCAATATGGTACAGTTGAACTTAACGGTATTGAATATTACAGAACGAGGATTCAGGACGCAGACGGAAAATTGGTGGCTCTTTATGCAAGAACACCCGAAGAATTATATGATAAGGAACTGGAGGCGTTAGAGCAGATTGACAATGCCACTTTCCGAAGAAAATCGCCTACTGTTGCTGAATATTGCGAAAAGTGGCTGCTGATGCAGTCGGTTCATATTCGTGCCACCACTCTGACCGATTATACATCCAAAATACAGCGGCATATTATCAAAGAACTGGGACAGAAGCGAATGGCGGATGTAACGCTGGATGACATTCAGCTGGCTCTTGTTCCTGTTTCCCAAAAATCTGCTTCGGTTTATAAGTCTGTGGTGATTCTTTATAAGTCCATTTTTCGGGCGGCGAAGGAAAGCCATGTGATTGATGAAAATCCAACGATATATCTGGATTCAAAGGGCGGCGTTCCCCAGGAGGAAAGGCAGGCTTTGACAGATGAACAAGCAGAACGACTTTTAGACGCGATCCGGGGTTTACCCCCATATGTGTTTGCTATGATTGGCTTATATGCCGGGTTGCGGCGGGAAGAAATTCTTGCGTTACAATGGGATTCTGTATATTTGGATACGGACACCCCATATCTAACGGTAAGACGGGCATGGCACACAGAGCATAACAGGCCGGTTATTCTCACCGAGTTAAAAACAAAAGCGGCAGAGAGAAACATTCCCCTCCCCGTTTGTCTGGCAGAGTGCTTAAAGGCGGCAAAGGCAATCTCCACTTCGGACTATGTAGTTGCCAATCGAGATGGTGAACCACTGTCGTATACACAGTTCAAGCGGCTTTGGCAGTATATTGTTACCAGAACAGTTAAGGAACGCTCCTATTACCGGTATGAAGATGGAAAGCGCATAAAGCATACAGTCACACCGGTTCTTGGAGAAAAAGCGGCCCATAATGGCAGAGTAGTTTACAGCCTGGATTTTGAAGTGACGCCGCACCAGCTACGACATACTTATATCACAAATCTGATTCATTCATCGGTGGACCCCAAAACGGTCCAATACCTGGCAGGCCATGAGAGCAGCAAAATCACTATGGATATTTACGCCAAGGTCAAATACAACAGGCCAGATCAGCTTGTAAGAACTATGGGCAGTGCTTTCGCCCAATGGGAAGCTGTATAAGATTAAAACTGAAAACAGACAAAAAGCGAGGCAAGGCTGTCTCGCTTTTTGTCTTAGGCTGGCCGTATCTTTGATTAAATTGGGACTTTCTGATAAAAAGAGAGTGTAAGTACATAGGCTGCACATTTCAAGAAAGGAAGGTCCAAGATGGCTAAAAAGAAAACAACAATACCTCAATACGGAACAGTCATGCGAAAGGGAGTACAGTATTACCGGACACGGATTCTGGATGCTGATGGGAAACAGGTGAGCTTATACGCAACCACCTGCGAAGAATTGTATGAAAAGCAGGCAGAGGCAAAACGTCAGGTGGAGGAGATAATCTTTCATCGGGAACATCCTACAGTTGCAGAGTATTGTGAGAAGTGGTTGCTGATGCAGTCTGCCAAGGTGTCCGCTGCCACATTGAAGGGTTATACTTCCAATATGAATAATTACATCATCAAGCCTATGGGCGATATGTATATGGAGGAAGTAACGGCAGATGACATTCGGCTGGCACTTGTGCCACTGTCAAAAAAATCTGCGGGTTTGTATAATACGGTAAATATGCTCATTAAGTGCATTTTCTATTCGGCAGAGCGTAGCCAATTACTTCAACATAACCCTTGCGTGGGAATCTCATCAAAGGGCGGAAAGCCGATACAGAAAAAAGAGGCACTGACAGATCAACAGGTAAAAGTGCTGCTGGATACAGTGAAAGGACTTCCGCCACAACTCTTTGTTATGATCGGTCTGTATTCGGGCCTGCGCCGGGAAGAAGCACTTGCCTTGCAATGGGATTGTGTTTTTCTGGATGCACCCACACCATATATCTCTGTGCGGCGGGCATGGCGCACAGAACATAACAGGCCAGTGATTTCCACCACATTGAAAACGAAAGCAGCTCGAAGGGACATACCGATTCCCAAATGTCTGGCGGACTACCTGCGGGAAGTCAAAGAAACCTCTGCATCAGAATATGTGATTTCCGACAGCAACGGGGAACCGTTATCCGCATCGCAGTTTCAAAGGGTATGGCAGTATGTGGTGGTTCGCTCTACCCAGGCGCGCAACTATTATAAATATGTAAATGGGCAGAGCATTAAGTATACTGTCACACCGGCGCTGGGGATGACACAGAAAAACAACCCCAAGATTCAATATACATTGGATTTCCATGTGACGCCACATTTGCTGCGCCATACCTATATCACCAACTTGCTGTATTCCGGTGTTGACCCTAAGACGGTTCGGTACCTTGCCGGACATGAAAATAGCAAAACAACTATGGACATCTATGCAAAGGTGAAGTATAATAAGCCAGAGGAACTTTTTGCGGTGGTGAACGGTGCATTTCATCAGGCATTTTCCAGTTAAAATGCACCAATTTGTTTGGTTAAGGGATAGGACAACCAGTGGGGAGAAGTTCAAAAAAGCCCGAAAAATCAAGGAAAAACGGCACTAAGAGAATTTTAATACGGTCTTAAGGCAGCTCGCCGTGCACCGCAGTTCAGCAAGAGATAAGCAGTTATTTTTGAACAGAACAGTAAAGAGACAGAAAACCCACAGACAGATTGTTTGTGGGTTTTTAGCATGTTAAGTTTGTACTGTTACATGGGTTTATTACAAAAATTATGAAAAGCCCTCAAGGCGAAATAAAGAAAGCAAGATAGTTTATGGGAAATTATAAAAGGAGGCCTGATATATGATTAAAGCAGGAATATCTTTTGAAGAAATGAAAACCGATATGCTCATGGATGAAGAATTTAAAATAGAGTAAGAAAAATTGAAGCCTAGATATGAAGCAATTAAACAGATTATAAGGACAAGAAAAGAGAAAAATATAACACAGGCAGAACTTGCAAATATTTATACTTCACTGTTTAGTGGGGTACTTTTGTACTCTCGGAGCCTCTCTGTGCTTGAATTTGTGAGATATTTTTTTGTTGAATGTGCATAAATTTACAAGGCGTATGCTGATTAAACTTAGGTATATATGACGGAAAATAAGCTACAAAGGCAGGTGCAGGAGAGATTCCGAGAGTACGTCATTATATTTGGGAGGTTAAGACAGATAAAAATGCCCTGCAATGCAATATACAAAAGGCAGGTGCGAATGCAGGGCGGTTTTTGACTCATGCTTTTGAAGCATGGATATATTTGTAAAATCTTAGCGCAATAGCCCCTTTTTGGCTCGCTTGGATATGCTCGTGTTTGTAGATTTTGGTTTGTAAGAGATTTTATTTCAGGGGGAAAGAATTAATCATATCCTGATATTGGCGCATAAACTCTCTGTGCATAGCCACATAACCGGGGTCATCCAACATGCGTATGGTCATTACATAAAGACCTAATACGGCAAAGCTGCAGAAAATCCCCGCAATGCCCAATAAAGAACCAACAAAAGCAGGGACGGGAAGGGAACGTTCGTTGTTTTTTGATATATAGGCCATCATCAGGGCAGTAGCGCCGAATAATAGCTGCATAGGCGGGGATACGCAGGCGAACAGGGCAAAAATACCGGCGGTTATACTAAGGAGAGAAAAAAAATTTTTTTTGTTTTGTGGTGACGGTAATCGATTTGGCTCCATGTTGTTCCTCCAAGGGTAAAATGCTTTTATCATCTTGTCAAAACACTATTCTATCATGAAAGTTGTCAGTACTCAAGCAGTTTTCGCGGATTATTGATAGTTGTTGTTTATCTGCCGCTTCATACGAATTACGCTTGCATAGAAACCAGATATGAACTATAATGAACAGGCGATGAAAATTTAAAAAATCAATATGCGCACAAGGATAATGGTTTCTGGCAGAGGTAGAATGGTAACAGTTCATAGTCAAGATATAAGAGCGAGACAGGTGGAAAAGTATGGATATAATAAAAGTATTGCAACAGGAGCTGCAAATCGGTTACAAACAGGCAGAGGCGGCGGTACAGCTCATTGATGAGGGGAATACGATTCCTTTTATTGCCCGTTACCGCAAGGAGGCTACGGGGGCACTGGATGATGAGGTGCTGAGAAATTTGGATGAGCGTCTTCGGTATTTGAGAAATCTTGAGGAGAAAAAAGAACAGGTGCTTGCCTCTATACGAGACCAGGAGAAGCTGACGCCGGAGTTGGAAAAGCAGATTTTAGAGGCAATGACCCAGGTGGCAGTAGATGATTTGTATCGTCCTTACCGTCCGAAACGCCGGACGCGGGCAATGGCTGCCAAAGAACGGGGATTGGAACCTTTGGCGGATTTGATTGCCATGCAGCAGGCAAGAGAGCCTGTGGAGACACTGGCGGCAGCGTATGTGTCGGAAGAAAAAGGTGTGGCGACAGCAGATGAAGCCATTGCCGGGGCGAAAGATATCCTGGCGGAGCGTATTTCAGATAATGCGGAATACCGGACTTATATCCGTAAGGCAACTATGGATCAGGGAATGATTTGTTCTTCTGCCAAGGATGAGAGTGTGCAGTCGGTTTACGAGATGTATTACCAATATGAAGAACCGGTGAAACGTTGCGTGGGACATCGTGTACTGGCATTAAATCGGGGGGAGAAAGAAAAATTTTTGACAGTGAAAGTGGAAGCCCCGGAAGAGATGATTTTTCGTTATTTGGAAAAGCAGACGATAATCTGTGATAATCCTTACACTACGCCGGTGTTGAAAGAAGTGGTGGCGGACAGCTACAACCGTTTGATCGCTCCGGCGATTGAACGGGAGATTCGGGGGGAACTGACAGAGACTGCGGAAGCGGGAGCAATTAAGGTATTCGGCAAAAATCTGGAGCAGCTTTTGATGCAGCCGCCGATTGCGGGGAAAGTTGTCCTGGGATGGGATCCGGCTTTCAGGACAGGCTGTAAATTGGCTGTAGTGGATGAAACGGGAAAAGTGCTGGATACTACGGTGATTTATCCGACGGCGCCTCAAAACAAAGTGGAAGCAGCCAAAGAGGTTTTAAAAAAATGGATAAAGAAATATCATATTACTCTGATTTCTGTAGGCAACGGTACCGCTTCGCGGGAATCGGAAATGGTTATTGTGGAATTGTTAAAAGAAATACCGGAACCGGTACAATATGTAATCGTCAATGAGGCAGGAGCTTCGGTATATTCGGCCAGCAAGCTGGCTACGGAAGAATTCCCTTCTTTTGACGTGGGCCAGCGAAGCGCTGCCTCCATTGCCCGCCGCCTGCAGGACCCGTTGGCAGAATTGGTGAAAATTGATCCCAAATCTATCGGTGTGGGCCAGTATCAACATGATATGAATCAGAAAAATTTAAGTGAGGCGCTGCGAGGCGTGGTAGAAGATTGTGTAAATAAAGTAGGAGTAGACTTAAACACGGCGTCGGCTTCTCTGTTGGAATATATTTCGGGTATTACCAAAACCATTGCTAAAAACATTGTGGCTTACCGGGAGGAGAACGGCGCGTTTACGGATAGAAAACAGCTTCTGAAAGTGGCTAAGCTGGGGCCGAAGGCTTATGAGCAGTCTGCGGGGTTTATGCGGATTACGGGAGGAAAAAATCCGTTGGATGGGACATCGGTTCATCCGGAAAGCTATGGCGCCGCCCTGGCTTTGCTGAAAAAATTGGGTTATGAGCCGGAGGATATTGCCAAGGGCGGATTGAGAGAGTTGGGGAAAAAAATCCATGATTATAAAAAAATGGCTTCCGAACTGGATGTGGGTGATATGACATTGAGAGATATGGTAAAGGAGTTGGAAAAGCCGGCTCGTGATCCTCGGGAGGAGATGCCCAAACCCATTTTGCGGACAGATGTGTTGGAGATGAAGGATTTGCAGCCGGGAATGGTACTGAAGGGTACCGTGCGCAATGTTATCGATTTTGGGGCGTTTGTTGATATCGGCGTTCATCAGGATGGACTGGTACATATCTCGCAGATTTCGGATAAATATATTAAGCATCCGATGGAGGCTGTCCGTGTGGGGGATATTGTTGAGGTAAAAGTGTTGAGTGTGGATATAGCCAAAAAACGGATTGCACTGACGATGAGACAGTAGGCCGATTGATTATGAACGTTTAGAAAGACGAGGAATAAAAAAGAATGAATGAACAGATAAAGTTTGAGATAAAGCTGAAGACGAAAGATCTCTGGCAGTTTTCTATGTATCATGCCAATTCCGGTACGATGGGGGTGTTTAACCTGATATTTACGGTGCTGGCTTTTGTCCTGCTGGTGTTTCGGTGGAATGTCATCACAAATGGGAATCGTCTGCTTCTCGTCTGCTGCTTGATGATATTTACGGTATTACAACCGCTGCTTCTCTATAACAAGGTGCGCAAACAGGCCAAGCTGCCGATGTTTCAGAGGCCCATGTACCTGACTTTTGATGAAAAAGGGCTGAACGTGGAACAAGGTGAGCAGAAAGCCGAATTTGCCTGGGAACAGATGGGGCGTATGGACAAAAAACCAACGATGGTTGTTTTGTATATGGATCGTGTTCATGCTTATTTGCTGCCGAAAAATGTGCTGGGAGAACAAGAAAAGGTTTTTTATGATTTGGTAAAAACGCATTTGCCAAAGGAGCGGAGGCGAGGATTCTGAAATGGACGAAGAAAGGTTCAAGGGAATAGTCAGAGAGACAAACGGGCCTCAGGAAACCAGTGAATTAGCTTTTTGGCTGGGCCAGCAGGCACAAGCCGGACAGATTTATTGTCTGGATGGAGAGCTGGGGGCAGGGAAAACGGTATTCGCCCAGGGATTTGCCGCCGGATTGGGGGTGGACGAGCCGGTGAACAGTCCTACATTCACAATTATACAGCAGTATGAAAAAGGGCGTCTCCCTTTGTATCATTTTGATGTATATCGGCTTGGAAGTGTGGAAGAGATGGATGAAATCGGATATGAGGATTATTTTTATGGGGAAGGGGTGTGTCTGGTTGAATGGTCCGGCTTAATCGAGGAACTCCTGCCGGAAGATGCCATTCAGATCCAAATAGAAAAGAATCCGGATAAAGGTTTTGATTACCGAAAAATTACTTTGTATTCCCGGCAGTTCTCCGGAGTTGACAGGAGGAAAGAATGAAAATATTAGGGATAGAAAGTTCATCTTTAGTAGCTTCCGCCGCTTTGTTGGAAGATGGGGTTACTGTGGCGGAATATACGGTAAATTTCAGAAAAACCCATTCCCAAACACTGCTTCCTATGATTGACGAGATTGTAAGGATGGTAAATTTTGATTTGGCGCAGGTTGATGCTATCGCTGTGTCAGGAGGGCCAGGTTCTTTTACCGGCCTGCGGATTGGCTCAGCCACGGCTAAGGGGCTGGGACTGGCGCTGAATAAGCCGCTGATTCATGTCCCTACATTGGATGCCATGGCTTTTAATTTGTATGGAGCGGCAGATTTGTTGTGCCCGATAATGGATGCCCGGAGAAACCAGGTTTATACTGGATGGTATCATTACCGGAAAAATTTGGAAGTGGTGAAGGAGTCCTGCCTTATAACCGTTGATGTGCTGACAGAAGAATTGAACAGACGAGGAGAACCGGTGATTTTTTTGGGAGACGGAGTTTTTGTTTATCAAGATATGCTGCGGGATCAGATGAGGATTCCTTATGATTTGGCGCCTGCACAGGCTAATCGGCAGCGGGCGGCTTCGGTGGCTTCTTTAGGTGCGCAATATTTTACTCAAGGAAAAACAGAAACCGCCGGTGAGCATGTGCCGGATTATCTTCGCAAAGCCCAGGCGGAACGGGAATTGGAAGAGGCGCGCCGCCAGGGAAGGGCGGAAGAATTGGCTGCAGGCCACAGTTTTGGGACAGGAGGAAATTGGTGATACGGCGTATGGAAGCCGCGGATCTTATTGAAGTGGCGGAGCTGGAAAAAGTTTGTTTTACGGAAAGCTGGTCGTATAAATTATTGGAAGAAGGGCTTCCCAACCCTTTTGACCATTATTTTGTGTTTGAGCGGGAAGGCCGGATTATCGGCTATAGTGTGCTGCGGTTGTTGGCGGATGAAGGTGAAATCCAGCGGATTGCCGTGCTGCCGCAGTGGCGCAGGCAGGGTACAGCAAGAAAATTGATGGAAGTTATGGTAAGCCATGCCAGAAAAAAGCAGGCCCTGGCGATTAGTCTGGAAGTCCGGGCCGGCAATTATGCGGCCAGAAGGCTTTACGAATCCCTTGGTTTTACGCAGGAATCCCTGCGTAAAGGCTATTATCACAACCCGGTTGAGGATGCCGTTATCATGTGGAAACGGGGAATGGCGTCCGGGGATATACAACATTTTCCACTTAAAAATTGACGCATTTTGTCTTATAATGTAGGGGTATCCGGTAAGTCGGGTGCCCTGTTTGCATTTATGGGCATGGCTGAATGAATAAAAGGAAGAAAGGGCGAGAATAGGATGAAAAAATACAAGAGTGGCGGTCAACTGGAAGCGGTAATCTGTAATTGCTGCGGCAAAAAGCTGGTGGTGAAAAACGGGGTTCTTCGGGAAGGCGCGATATCCGTTCATCACGCATGGGATTTCTTTTCGGAAAAAGACGGTGAAGTCCATCATTGGGATATGTGTGAGGAATGTTATGACAACTTGCTGAATCAGTTTCGTTTGGAGCCGGATATAGAAGAACAGGTTGAATTCATCTGACGAGTGTGTTATCATTCTATCAATGGTAACAGTTCAACCGGGACATTACCGAAAAGGAAAGAATGAGGACAGCATATTTATGTTGGATATTTGTTTGTTGGGAACGGGGGGGATGATGCCTTTACCATACCGCTGGCTGACTTCCATGATGGCGCGGTGTGACGGCAGCAGTTTGCTGATTGATTGTGGGGAGGGAACCCAGGTGGCGCTGAAGGAGAAAGGATGGAGTCCCAAACCTATCGATATTATCTGTTTTACCCATTATCATGCAGACCATATCAGCGGTTTGCCAGGGCTTTTACTGACTATGGGAAATGCGGAACGTACGGAGCCATTGGTGATGGTAGGCCCCAGAGGATTGGAACGGGTGGTGACGGCGCTACGCTGTATTGCGCCGGAATTGCCATTCCCGTTGCGGTTTGTGGAGCTGGAGGACAGCCGTCGGCAGCTTCGCCTGGGGCCGTATGTGATTGATGCCTGGAAGGTCAACCATAATGTTACTTGTTACGCATATGCGGTATCGATTCCCAGAGCCGGGCGTTTTGATGTGAACAGGGCAAAGGAACAGAATGTCCCCATGAAGTTTTGGAGCCGTCTGCAAAAGGGAGAGATTTTAGAGGCGGATGGGATATGTTATACTCCGGATATGGTGTTGGGGCCGGAACGGAGAGGGCTGAAGGTTGTCTATTGTACGGATACCCGGCCGGTACCTTTTATTGCCGAATATGCGAAGGGTGCGGATTTATTTATCTGTGAGGGTATGTACGGAGAAGAAGGCAAGGAAATTAAAGCCAGAGAGTATAAACATATGACTATGTATGAAGCGGCTCAATTGGCGCAAAAGGCTCAGCCTAAAGAAATGTGGCTGACTCATTACAGTCCGTCGCTGACAAGGCCGGAAGATTTTATGGACAAGGTTCGCAGGATTTTTCCGCAGGCCAAAGCGGCCAGGGACGGATGGACGGCAGAGCTGACCTTTGATGATGAGGAATAGGAAATGGAAGCGATCAGAGAACAAAACGGATGTTGGGAAGATGTACTGATTTTGGCGATTGAAAGTTCTTGTGACGAGACGGCGGCGGCAGTCGTGAAAAACGGGAGAGAAGTATTATCCAATGTGATTGCTTCCCAGATTGCCCTGCATACCCAGTTTGGCGGAGTAGTGCCGGAGATAGCTTCCCGTAAACATATGGAGCAGATTAATCAGGTGATTGAAAAGGCTTTGTGGGATGCAGGGACAGACCTGTCAGACATTACTGCCGTAGCCGTAACTTACGGCCCCGGGCTTGTGGGTGCATTGCTGGTGGGAGTGGCAGAGGCCAAGGCTATTGCTTACGGGGCAAAAAAACCGCTGGTTGGTGTCCATCATATCGAAGGCCATGTGGCGGCGAACTTTATTACCGAATATCCGGCCGAGCACATGGATGATGTGCGTTGTCAGACTGAACAGGAGGCGCTGCGGCCGCCATTTGTTTGCCTGATTGTATCCGGCGGACATTCTCACCTGGTCATCGTCAGGGATTATGGGGAATTTGAGATTATCGGGCGTACCAGGGATGACGCAGCGGGAGAAGCTTTTGATAAAGTGGCGCGTGCTGTTGGTCTTGGTTATCCCGGAGGGCCTAAGGTGGATAAGGCGGCCAGGCAGGGGAATCCTCATGCTATTGAATTTCCCCGGGCTAAAGTGGCGGGGGCGCCTTACGATTTTAGCTTTAGCGGGTTGAAATCTGCTGTGTTGAATTACATTAATCATGCAAAAATGACAGGCGAGGAGATTCATGTTTCGGATCTGGCGGCTTCTTTTCAGAACGCAGTCGTGGAGGTTCTGGTTGGCCATACTGTGCAGGCGGCAAAAGAATATGGTTATGATAAGGTAGCTATCGCAGGGGGGGTTGCTTCCAATACAGCGTTGCGGGAAGCAATGAAGAAAGCCTGTCAGGAAAATGGCTTGTGCTTTCATTATCCGCCGCCTGTTTTTTGCACGGATAACGCAGCGATGATTGGAGCGGCGGCTTATTATGAGTACCAGAAGGGAACTCGTCATGGTTGGGACTTAAATGCGGTTCCCAATTTGAAATTAGGAGAACGGTAAGCAAGAGCGGTTGCGGGGAGGAAGGATATGCGGTCAAAAAAAGTCGGCGCCGTAGTGTTGGCGGGCGGCAAAGGCGAGCGGATGCACAGTACTGTCCAAAAACAATATTTGATTTTGAACGGTAAACCGTTGATTGTGCATTCGTTGGAGGCATTCGAGCACAGTCCGGTTCACGAGGTAGTTCTGGTAACGGGAGCCGGAGAAGAGGAGCACGTTCGTCGGGAGATTTTGCAGCCTTATGCCCTGCATAAGGTTGTTGCTGTGACCGAGGGCGGGCGGGAACGTTATCATTCCGTATATGCGGGGTTGAAAGCGCTGCAGGGATGTGACTATGTGCTGATTCATGACGGGGCCAGACCGTTGGTGACGGAAGAGATAATTTGTCGGGCTATCCGGGGGGCGATAGAATATGATGCCTGTGTGGTAGGTATGCCAGTCAAAGATACGATAAAGGTTGCCGATGATTCGGCTTATGCGGTAAGCACTCCAGACCGTTCTCATTTATGGCAGATACAGACACCCCAGGCTTTTTCTTACTCTTTGGTCAGGCGGGCATACGATCAGATTATGTCTGATGAATCATTGCAGACAGGGATTACGGATGATGCCATGGTAGTGGAGAGCCAGACCGGCTACAAAGTAAAGCTTTTGGAAGGCAGCTACGAGAATTTGAAAGTTACGACACCAGAGGATTTGGTAGTGGCCGAGATACTGTTGGGGAAGAGAAAACAAAAATAAAAAAAGTGAGAAAAAACTCTTGACAAATCTCGCAGTATCTTATAGAATAGAAAAGCACGTTTGAGGAGAGGTATCGAAGTGGTCATAACGAGGCGGTCTTGAAAACCGTTTGTCCGCAAGGGCGCGTGGGTTCGAATCCCACCCTCTCCGCTGGACAGGCAGAACCTGTCTCGTGATGTTAATTAGATAAAAACTGATGTTTCAGGCATCGGTACTTAGCAGAAGTACCCAAGAGGCTGAAGGGACACCCCTGGAAAGGGTGCAGGTCGTTAACAGCGGCGCGAGGGTTCAAATCCCTCCTTCTGCGCTTCCCGGAGACGGGAAACAATCTTAGAAAAAAGATTAAAAAAGTCGAAAAAAGTTGTTGACAGAATCAGGAAGATGTGGTAAGATAAACGAGTTGCTGCTGAGGAAGCCAACAACAAAGCACC
>CANDBT010000085.1 GCA_947383005.1 uncultured bacterium
ATGACGAAAATATCAAGCACTGTATTCACCATTATTTCCGCAATGCAGTACTAGTTACGTCCCCGCTTCCCCGGACTCTTGCGTTTCGCTTTCTTCCGCCCCCGCACTGGTTTCCCCCTCTTCCGTGCCTGTTTCCTCTTCACCTGTGCTGCTTTCCTCCGGCAGATAAACAGCCGGTGTCTCGCCGGGAAGCTGGCCGGGCAGAACCATATCGCCCCCTTCTTCACCACCCTCGACATACTCATCCGTTTCGTATATTTTTGTTTCCTCCGGCGCAGTGGTTTCCGGTATGGCAACTAAGTTATCGGTAACTCCCTCCGATTCCGGCAACATTCCCTCGGCTTCCTCCGGCAGCGAAACAAACTCTGCAGCAGGAAAGATATTCAAATAGGGTAAAATCTCCGTCATAATATTGCGAAACACGGTACTGGCATAAGAACTGTGCGGCTGATCCTCCACATGAGGCTGGTCAATGACCACATAAACCAGCACCTGCGGATCATGCGCCGGTGCAAAACCGCAAAAGGAAACAAGATAATTCTCCTTATTACGAGGATACTTCTCTGCCGTACCCGTCTTCCCTGCAATCTCATAACCTTCTATGGCCGCAGCTTTGCCCGTACCCTCGGATACGGTGCGAAACAACGCTTCTTTGATGAAATTGGCTGTGTTTTCCGATACTGTCTCGCGCACCAGCTTGGCTTCCGCTTTTCTGACCACCGACCCCTGTTCGTTAAATACCTGCCGCACGATATGAGGCTCATAGTAAGAACCGCCGTTGATTACCGAGCAGTAGGCGGCCGCCATCTGAATCATCGTGCAGTTATAATTTTGACCGAAAGAATTCGTCGCCAGCGACGTGACATCCATATTGTTCTCGTCATAAACCAGCGTATCCGTATCCGCTTCCCCCGGCAAGTCAATGCCTGTTTTGCGCCCAAAACCAAACATTTTCTGATATTTGCTGAAGTTCCCTGCCCCGGTCATGGCAGCAATCTGCATCATACAGTCATTGCAGGACTGCATCAATGATTCTGTCACATTCAGATTTCCATGGCCAATGGTTTTCACACAGGCGATATCCCATCCCCCCACTTTCTGGACACCGTCGCAAAAAAAAGATTCGCTGCCGTCAATCACTCCTTCCTCCATGGCTGCCGACACCGTAAAAATTTTCTGCGGGGATCCCGGTTCAAATGTATCACTGATGCAGTAATTCCTCCATTCCTGGTTCCAAACCGCCTGCAGCCCATAAGAATAAACCTCCTCGCTGCTGAAATAATCGGAAACCTGCTCCGCCGTTATGGAAGAGCCATCCTCCCTGTGCTCTTCCCGATAAACGCGGACTGCCTCCTTCTCCCCCAAAGCGCGTATCTCTTCTTCCGGATATGTATTGGACACATCCCGGGGATTGTTGAGATCATAAATCCTGTCGCTCGCCATGGCCAGTACTTCGCCGTTATTGGGATCCATCACAATCACGCCTATCTGTTCCGATCCGGTTTCCCTTTCCCATTCCTGAATATAATGCTCCACCACGGTCTGTATCCGCACGTCAATAGTAGACATGACCTTTCCCCCATTGACTGCCGATTTAATGACCCTTTCCAGGTTTGAATCATCGTTAAGGTATCCGTATTCACGTCCGTTTGTCCCGATCAAATAATCGTTATAAGAACGTTCTATACCGGTAGCGCCGTTTATCCCGTCATTATTGACAAAACCAATCACATTGCAGGCCAAAGAATTATACGGATAATACCGTTTATACTCGTCTTCAAACCAAACCCCCCTTATCCGCTCTTTGGATTCATTTTTTATATTGGCATTGTTTATCTGCTCCTGCAAAGTCTCAAATGCCTCTTTCTGTTCATAAGGGAGACGCCTGGCATAACGGATGTACTGTTTGGAAGCATTGTCGGTAATCAGCGCGCGGATGACTTCCGGATCATAATCAAAAACCTGCGCCAGCGCAGCCACCGACGGTTCCAGGTAGTTTTCCGCATCCCACATAATCTGTTTCGGATCAATAATCAAATTATATACT
Source organism: uncultured bacterium (assembly GCA_947383005.1). Lineage (GTDB taxonomy): Bacteria > Bacillota > Clostridia > Lachnospirales > Lachnospiraceae > Brotaphodocola. The sequence goes on from CANDBT010000085.1 coordinate 2,048, forward strand.
TTCTCCGTCGTGGCCAGGCAGGTGTTATTGCGGTCCACGATGTCCCCCCGCCTGTAGGGGATCGTGCGGCTGTCATAATTTTGCTGCGACAACACAATTTGATTATAGCTGTCCTGATTTTTTTCGATAATATCATACAAGATATAGAGTAATGCAAACAAAGCCAGCGTAATCGCGATGACCGCAATCGCCAGCTTTTCCTGCATATATCGGGTAAACACACGTTGTTTTCCGGGCCTTTTTCCCGGATTACTGCTCTGGGATGTCTTCATACTGCCTTACATACTCGCTTTCCGTCTTATCATATAAAAGCACCTGTTCAGGATTGGCATATACCATGCCCAATTCTTCCGTAGCCACTTTATAAATATGATCCAGATCGATGCTGGCATTAATCCTGATCTGCTTTGCATCATTTTCCACTTTCATCTGCTCTACCTGCTGCTCTAAAAATTCAATATGAGAAAGCCTGGAACTGATTGACGACTGCACCTGTAGATAGTTTACACAAATGCTAAGGACACAAAATGCCGCAACAGTCAACAACAGCAAATAAGGCAAATCCATGCGGAGAGCCTTCTCTCTGTTTCGTCTGACCGTATTGCTCACGGTCTTATGATGAATTTTCTGCCGCTGCCCGTCCCTCTTTCTTACCGGTTCTAATACCCTGGCCGTATTACCATGAATATATTCCTGACGCACGGGCCTTTTCTTTGTCGCTGCCATAACTGTCCCCTCCCTCCTGTTTTCAAGCCAATACCGGCCATCCTTCACAGGCATTTTGCCTCTGCTTTATCCCCCTTCCTCAAGAGCGTTCAAACACCCGCAGCTTGGAACTCTTGGAACGTTTATTCTCTTCCTGTTCTTCTTTCGCAGGAACTACAGGTTTGCGGGTAACTACCCTCCCCTTGCTTACCTGGCCGCACACACACACAGGGAAATCCGGCGGGCAACAACAAGGATTTTCGTTTTTTCTGAACCGCGTTTTTACGATACGGTCTTCCAGCGAATGAAAGGTAATAATACTCAGCCTTCCTCCCGGTTGCAAACGATCGATCATCATATCAATCGATTCTTCCAGCACTTCCAGCTCCCGGTTTAACTCAATCCGGATGGCCTGAAAAGTCCGTTTAGCCGGATGGCCACCCACGGCTCTCATCTTAGCCGGGATAGATGCCTTAACTGCCTCCACCAGCTCGCCTGTAGTACGAAATGCTTTTTGCTGTCTGGCCTGCACAATACGGCGGGCAATATTCCGGGCAAAACGTTCCTCCCCATAATCCCGCAGTATCCGGCACAAATCCGCCTCTTCATAAGTATTCACAATATCCGCCGCCGTTTTCTGTCCTCTCTGATCCATCCGCATATCCAGCGGAGCCTGGCCGTCCCTGTAAGTAAAACCGCGTCCGCTCGTATCCAACTGGTAAGAAGACACGCCAAGATCCAGATAGATACCGTCTACTTTGGCAATCCCCAGGGAATCTAAAATACGGCCTGTATCTTTATAATTGCTTCTCACAATTACCGCCCGCTCCCCAAAAGGAGCCAGCCGCTCGGTAGCCGCCCTGATGGCATCCTCATCCTGATCGATGCCAACGAGCCTGCCTTTTGCGCCCAGCCGCTCAAGAACCGCCTGCGCATGTCCTCCGCCGCCCAACGTACCATCCACATAGATACCTTCCGGCCGAATATTCAGGCTGTTTACCGTCTCTTCCAGTAAAACCGATTTGTGTGCAAACATTATATACCCAGGCCTTCCATATTCTCTGCTATCTCTTCCATATCATCATAGGTGTTGGACTTGTTCCAGGTATCCCTGTTCCAAATCTCAATTCTGCTTCCCACGCCTACCAATACCGCTTCCTTATCAATCCCGGCAAATTCCCTCAATACTGCCGGAAGCAGAATTCTTCCCTGCTTGTCCACTTCGCAGGTAGTGGCGCCCGCCAGAAAAAAACGGGAGAACTTTCTTGCATTGGCATTGGTAAGAGGCAGGGCATGAAGTTTTTCTTCCAGGGCTTTCCATTCGGTATTTTCATACACAAATAAACAGCCGTCGAGGCCCTTCGTCACTACGAATTCATCCCCGAGCTGTTCTCTGAACTTCGAAGGAACGATCAGACGTCCCTTCGCGTCTACTGTATGGTTATATTCACCCATGAACATATATACCACCCGTCGCCCTGTCAAACCACTTAGTTACCATTCTCTACCACTTTAAACCACTTCCCACCACTCAATAAATTTATTCTAGTATAAAAGCCGGGAAATAGCAAGATGATTTTTGAAAATAGGGAAAAAAATCGGCAGCTGAATCGTCTCAGCTGCCCAACATATGCCTGATTTTAAAATCCGGACGCAATATATAGTTCAATCAGCCGGTCTAACTCTACACTGTTTCGGTAGATTTGGTCATATCGCTCCCGCTTTTCAATACTGCTGTCCAACTGCTCTCTCGCCTGTTCAATGTTTCTTACCAGCTCTTCCTTTGCATCTCTCATGTTATCTTTCCCCTTTATTTTTTTGTCCTGCCCGCCGGCGCCCTATAACCAAAGCACTCCCGGCTGTCAATATCAGTATCAGTGACAGTGCCTGTGACACCGGTATTCCTGTGCCAAATAAGATTAATTGGTCTGTACGCAACCCTTCAATCCAAAATCTGCCCAAGCCATAGCCAAACAAATAAATCCACCACACCTCCCCATCAAATTTCTTATATTGACGGTACCTAAGCATAAAACAAAGCAGGCCCAGATTCCAAAGAGACTCATAAAGAAATGTCGGATGCACTTGAATAAACTCCACCCCTCTCTCCACAATTTTGTGACTCAGCACCTGTGGGCTGAGCATATTTTCATTGACCAGGGAACGTTTTATCCGCATGGCAAAAAGGCTGTCTGTATAACCGCCAAAAGCCTCGCAATTGAAAAAATTGCCCCATCTGCCGATAATCTGTCCTGTCACCAGCCCCAATACACCGGTATCTGCCATAGAAAGGAACGAAAGCTTCCGGACCCTGGTAAAGACGACCATGGTTAAAACGCCGGCAATCACACCGCCGTAAATAGCCAGGCCGCCGGCCCGCAGATTAAAAATCTGCAGCAGGTTATTCTTATAACTGTCCCATTGGAAAATCACATAGTAAATTCTGGCGCCAATAACGGAAAAGATAATCGCATACAAAGCGAAATCCAGATAAATATCCGGGTCTTGTCCTCTTCTTCTTGCATCATCCTGTGCTATCCACATACCGGCCAACATCCCCAGGCCGATAATTATCCCGTAATAAGCAATGGAAAATCCAAATATGGATATGCTGTTTTGCAAATGCCGGATGGAAATTCCCAGATGTACAAAACTGATATCTGCCCCTTCCATATTGATGCCTCCTTTTCGATGTTATCTCTATTTTACCGCCAAAATATGCGAAAATCAAACATAATCGGACGACAGAGTTCACCATATTATGCTATAATTCGCCATAGGGCGCCACGATTCGACAACCACGGCCCCAAAACAGGCCATAGACAGCAATGAGTATTCTGTAAAAGCTTCTTTTAAATTATTATATACCAAAAAGGTCTTTTCCTCAATCAAATTCTTATCCCCCTTTATCCTCATCCGGGTCTGAAAGATGCATTACTGTTCTAATTCCAGCTCTGCCTTCCGATCGTTTAACCGATCTGCCAAATCATGGGATTGGATTTCTTTATGGAATGAATATCGCATGTCCGCTTGGCTCGTCGCCCGCGGAAATAAAGTGAGTTCGGCGGATTGGCGCGTGCTTTGGTGCCCACCAAAAAGCACCGAAAGATATTGAAAAAATTGCATTTTTATGTTAGAGTAGAGTGTCGTAATGAACTCACGTTTTCTACTCTAAGGAAAAGAGTTCATAATATGGGCAAAAACTTAAAAGGCAACGAATGTGGCAAGGGTATCTGCCAGAGAAAAGACGGTGGATGCCTGCATTGAAAATAAAGGAGATTTGATATATATGAAATTAGGTATCGTCGGGCTGCCCAACGTGGGCAAAAGCACTCTTTTTAATTCCCTGACCAAGGCAGGCGCCGAATCTGCCAACTATCCTTTCTGCACTATTGATCCCAATATCGGTATAGTGGCCGTTCCCGACTACCGGTTAAAGCTTCTGGGCGATCTTTACCACTCCAAAAAAGTCACCCCGGCCGTCATCGAATTTGTCGATATTGCCGGCTTGGTTAAAGGCGCTTCCAAAGGCGAAGGTCTGGGCAACCAGTTTTTAGCCAATATCCGTGAAGTGGATGCCGTGATTCATGTCGTCCGCTGCTTTGAAGATCCCAACGTCATTCACGTTGACGGCAGTGTCGATCCGGTGAGGGATATTGACACCATTAACCTGGAATTGATTTTCTCCGATTTGGAAATTTTAGAACGGCGAATCGCCAAAACAGCCAAATCTGCGTTTAATGACAAGGGCCTGGCCAAAGAACTGGCTGTGCTGAAAGAACTGCAGGCAATTTTGGAAGACGGCAAACCGGCCAGCTCCTATAAAAACGACGATGAAGATTTAATGGCCTTTGTCCGCTCTCTGAATCTCCTGACCAACAAGCCGGTTATCTTCGCTGCCAATACCAGCGAAGAGGATTTATCCGACGACGGCGCTTCCAATCCCCATATCGCCGCCGTGCGCCGGACCGCCGCCCAGACCGGCTCGGAGGTTTTCGTTATCTGTGCCCAGATTGAACAGGAAATTGCCGAACTGGACGAAGATGAACGGCAGGAATATCTGGATGCCTTAGGGCTTACCGAATCAGGACTTGACAAACTTATCGCTGCCAGCTACCGCCTGCTGGGTTTAATCAGCTTTCTGACTTCCGGTGAGGATGAAACCCGTGCCTGGACCATCAAAGCAGGAACCAAAGCCCCCCAGGCCGCCGGCAAAATCCACTCGGATTTTGAGCGGGGCTTTATCCGTGCGGAAGTCGTCAATTATCAAGACCTGCTGGACTGCGGCACCTATGCCAAGGCAAAAGAAAAAGGGCTTGTCGGACTGGAAGGAAAAGAATATGTAGTAAAAGACGGGGATGTCATCCTGTTCCGTTTTAATGTCTGAAATCCTACAATACGCTTCGCCAGGATAACTCTGCGCATCCTAAGCGGAGCGTTTTTGTTTATGCTGACGGGTGCCCGACGCGGCGAGTAAGGGAAGCAGCCTCCCCTGCTCGATTTTATCGGATACAATTTCTGAATAAAGCGAAAAACGGAGGCCGCCAAATCCTGCCTCCGTTTGCTTTTCTTCCGCCGTTTCCCCACCGTCTGAACCGTTATCCCTATAAATATTTCTTCATCGTGTCATCCACATCCAATGTGGCAAAATAATCCTTCGCTGTCTCCGCCCGCCGGATCAACTGCACCGTACCGTCTTCCTTCAGCAAAAGTTCCGCCGATCTCAATTTCCCGTTATAATTGTATCCCATCGAAAAACCGTGGGCGCCTGTATCATGAATCACCAGCAGATCTCCCACTTGTATTTCAGGCAGCATCCGGTCGATGGCAAATTTGTCATTATTTTCGCAGAGAGAACCTACCACATCGTATTTATGATCCTGCGGCCATTTTTCCTTGCCCATAACCGTAATATGATGATATGCTCCATACATAGCTGGACGCATCAGGTTTACCGCACAAGCATCCAAACCGATATATTCTTTGTAAATGTGTTTTTCATGAATAACCCTGGACACCAGACATCCATAGGGCGCCAGCATAAAACGCCCAAGCTCCGTATAAATCGCCACATCTCCCATACCGGCCGGCGCCAGCACTTCCTCATAAACCTTGCGCACGCCCTGGCCGATTGCCTCAATATCATTTTCCTGCTGTTCCGGCCGGTATGCCACACCTACTCCGCCGGACAAATTGATAAACCCGATATGGACGCCCGTCTCTTCCTTCAATTTCACAGCCGTCTGAAAAAGTATCTTAGCCAATTCGGGATAATAGTCATTTGTCACCGTATTACTGGCCAAAAAAGCATGTATGCCAAATTCCTGCGCGCCCTTTTCTTTCAAAATCCGAAATGCTTCGGAAATCTGCTCCACAGTCATGCCATATTTGGAATCACCGGGATTATCCATAATGTCATTGCTGATTTGAAACAGCCCTCCCGGGTTATAGCGGCAGCTTATCGTGTGGGGAATATGTCCCAGTTCCTGTTCCACGAAAGCAATATGAGTGATATCATCCAAATTGATAATCGCTCCCAAATCGTCAGCCAGCTTAAACTCTCCTGAAGGCGTGTCATTGGAAGAAAACATAATCTCATGGCCGGAAAATCCTGTCGCATCCGACATCATCAACTCCGTAGCCGAGGAACAATCGGTACCGCAGCCGCACTCGCGCAATATTTTCAGAATTGCCGGATTGGGGGTGGCCTTCACGGCAAAATACTCCTTAAAGCCTTTATTCCAGGAGAAAGCTTTTTTGAGCCTGGCCGCATTCTCCCGTATCCCCTTCTCGTCATACAGATGAAACGGGGTAGGATAAGTTTTGATGATTTCTTCTAACTGTCCTTTTGTCACAAATGTCTTTTTCTCCACTTCGGTATCTCCCTTTTGTCTGTTTGCCTTAAGTCGGTTCGTTTTAGCCGAACCAGTTAATCCACCTCAATAACCCGCATAATATTCGTATGGGTAGCCGGTTTATTGCGGCTGATCCTGTCCAGCAGCCCCGCTGTCACCACAACAATATCCCCATTCTCAATAATCCCTTTATCTTTCAACAAATCCAAAGAGGATTCAATCAGAAGATCCGTAGACTCCGCCCTCTTGGCCTGATATGGCTTAACGCCCCAGTAAATCTGCATCTGGCGTACGGCCGATGCGCTGGGGGAAAGGCCGATAACCTGGACGCCGGGCCGCCATTTGGAGAGCTGGCGCGTAGTATAGCCACTGATGCTGGGAGCAATAATCACCTTGGCATTCAGGCTGTGGGCCGTGGAAACCGACGAATAGCATACGGCATTGGAAATATTGGCTTGATTTTCCTCGGATACCCTTCTCTGACGGTAAGAAGCCGTATCCAGATATTTCTCGGAAGCCTCGCAAATCTGCACCATCATTTTCAGCGCTTCCACCGGGTATTTTCCCGCGGCGGTCTCTCCCGAAAGCATCACTGCATCCGTACCGTCATACACGGCATTGGCCACGTCCGTCACCTCTGCCCTGGTCGGCCTGGGATTGCGCATCATGGAATCCAACATCTGCGTAGCCGTAATCACCGGCTTCCCTGCCTGATTGCACTTTTCAATCATAATTTTCTGAATATGGGGAACCTGCTGCGCGGGAATTTCCACCCCCAAATCTCCCCTGGCTACCATAATCCCGTCGCTGGCAGCGATAATTTCGTCAAGATTCTCCAAGCCTTCCGCATTCTCGATTTTGGCAATCACCTGCATATGGGAGCCTTCCGCCGCCAAAATGCTTTTTATCTCCCGGATGGCATCGGCAGTACGGACAAAAGAAGCAGCAATGAAGTCAAAACCTTCCTGAATACCGAAACGAATATCTTCCTTATCCTTGTCAGTCAAAGCCGGCAGCTTAATCTTTACATTAGGCACATTCACGCCTTTGCGTTCCCCTAATTCGCCGCCGTTGATTACCGTACAGACAATATCTGTCCCCTCTGCCCGGACTACCTCAAGCTCGATCAATCCGTCGTCAATCAGGATACGGTTGCCCGGCGCCACATCCTCATTCAACCTGTCATAATTAATATGGCCTATCTGCTCGTCGCCGGTGATCTCCCTGGTTGTCAGCGTATACGTCTGCCCATCGGCAAGCGTCACCTTTTTGCCGCCTGCCAGAAGCCCCGTACGGATTTCCGGTCCCTTGGTGTCAAGAAGCGCCGCCACGGGCAAATCCAGTTCCTCGCGAAGGGATTTGAGCATCTCCAGCCGCTTTTTTTGTTCTTTGTGAGTCCCGTGGGAAAAATTAAAACGGGCGATATCCATACCGTTTTCCATCAGGGCTTTCATCACTTCCCTGTCATCACTTTTAGGACCCATTGTGCAGATGATCTTTGTTTTTTTCATTTCTTTTATTCCTCCGTTTTTATTCCTCTCCCGACACATGCTTATGCGTGTATAAATGATCCTGGCAATATTCGTAATTCCCTTTGCATTTGGAGCAGTAGCGAAATTCCAGATCATCCCCGTCCAGCTCTGTACGGCCACAGACGGCACAGCGATGGCGCGTAGTCCCTTTGGGGCGCATTTTTATATGCTTTTTAAACTCATTCCTGCGCTTAATCTCCCCCGGGGCAAACTGCTGATAGTTCCTGGTCATCAGGAAAAATACCAGGACATTGGCAAGGGACACCACCAGCTCGCAGCGGGCAGCCGCATCTCCAAAAATAAAACTGTACAGATACACCGCACATTCCGCCACAGCCAGCCACTTGGCTTTCACCGGCAGCACAAAAAACATCAAAAACTGGGCATCAGGAAAGAGTATGGCAAAAGCCAGGAAAATAGATGAATTAATAAACCCCGTCGTCAACATCCACTGTTGGCCGAAAACCAGATATCCCAGCAAGCACGCCACTGCCTGAGCCAATACTCCCATGAAAAAAAACACATTAAACCGAAAAGATCCCCATATATTCTCCAAGGTCTGTCCCAAGCTGTGGTACATAAATAAAGCAATAACCCCCATAAACAGCGTCGTAAACCGAAAAGAACCGAAAGAAGGCGGAAAAATCAGAAATGTAGCTATCCTCCATATCTGTCCATGAAGCATCGCACGGGCATCCAGACACAGGTAACGGGTATACATCAGGGAATACACCTGTGGATTAAGGGTATAGAAAGCCAATCCCACCGCATACAATATCACAATATAATACATCAGGTTGGAAATTGCGTATTTATAATACTTTCGCTCAAGATTCTTAAAAAACTTCATAAAAAATCCTCTCTTCTATATCAAAAAAGATCTTTTTTGGAAAATATCAAAGCTACCAACAGAGACAAAACCACGGCAAACCCCAGCACCGCCCAGAATCCATACAGGCTTTGGGCAAAAGGCATTCCCGCCGGATTTACATTCATACCGTAAAAGCTGGCCACCATAGTGGGAATAGACATAACAATGGTAATCGTTGCCAAAAATTTCATCACAATATTTAAATTGTTGGAAATAACCGAAGCGAAAGCATCCATCGTACCGCTTAAAATACCGCTGTAGATATTGGCCATCTCAATCGCCTGTTTGTTTTCTATGATGACATCTTCCAAAAGCTCGGTATCCTCCGGATATTTCTTTATCTTTTCGTTTTTCAGCAGCTTCTCAAATACCACTTCGTTCGAGCGGAGGGACGTGGTAAAATACACCAGGCTTTTCTCCAGCTCCAAAAGTTCTATCAGCTCCCGGTTTTTTTGTGACTTGTGCAGCTCCCGCTCCACAACCTCGCTTTTCTTGTCAATAATCCGCAAATACTGTAGATATAAAGAAGCGTTCTTATATAAAATTTGCAGGATAAACCGGGTCTTCATATAGGTATAAAAATTCTTTACCCGCCCGTCCATAAATACGGACAAAACCGGCGTATCCTCCAGGCATACGGTCACAATCACATCTTCGGCCATAATAATGCCCATAGGGATGGTCACATACCAGTCCTTTTCATTTCTCTCCTCAATGACCGGAATATCCACCAGGATCAGGCTGTAATTGTCCTCCGTCTCAATACGGGAACGCTCTTCCTCATCCAGCGGCGCCCGCACATGATCCGGATCAATATCATATCGTTTGGCAATTTCCAGAACTTCGGTAGCCGTTGGGTTAGTGAGGGCAATCCAGCAGCCGCTCTCCGCCTCATCCACCTGGTGAATAGCCCCTTCTTCTGTTTTAAATATACGAATCATATTGGCCTCCTTTTCTTACCAGAGTGGGCTCGGAAACTCTTTGTGCCCAGATTTGTGAGATGATTTTTTGTCAGAAGTGCACAAATTTATGAGGCGTAC
>CANDBT010000086.1 GCA_947383005.1 uncultured bacterium
CAAGCCCCTCTTCCATACAGCATAAAAGGATGCCATGCCGGTCCTGGCAGGTCAGAGTGAAACTGGGTTCCCCCTGCTCTTTGAACCTCCGCCCGTTCTGCCGCTTCTCCATGCGGTCGGGAGTGAGCACAGCCCGCACACATTCCGGGTGTCCCTTACAGATAAAAATGCCGGAAGTCTCCCCCTTGTGGTTGGTAATCCCGGCATACTGTTTTGCCATAATGCTTCGGGAAAGTTCCGTAAATTTTGGCTCCCTGCTTAAGTCAATGAAGGATGCACAGGGCGGCATTTTCACAGAGGCTTCATTCTCCCCCTGTCCATGGTTCTGTCCCCTGTTATCACTGACCGTAACTGCTTCTTCCTGCTCCCCGGCATCGCTGGCTGCAGATATATCGGCCTGCCCCGGCTCCCCGGTAATGCTCTTATTTGGACTCACTGGCACGGCATACAATCCCGTCCTCCCGGCAAATCCCCCGCCGTTTGCCGTCAGGGTGATGGATGTCCCTGTGTTGTCGTAGACCCGCTTTCCCTGTTGCCCGTCCAGGAGTCTTTTAACAGGCGTAGGGTTTGCTCCGCCGAGAGGAAATATTTTTCGTCCACCTCTTCCTCCAGGATATCCAACAAGGTACACTCTTTCCCTGTGCTGGGGGACGCCGTGGTCTTTGGAATTGACAACGCACCATTCACAGTCATACCCTGCCTCCCATAACTCAAAGAGAACGGTGGTAAAATCCCCGCCTCTCTCGTTAGACACAAGATGTTTAACATTCTCAATGATAAGGTATCGGGGCTTATCTTCGGGAGCCGTGCCCTTGAGGAGACCAGTGACAGCAAAAAAGAGTCCACTTCTCTCCCCATGGAGCCCTGCCATTCGCCCGCTGATACTAATGTCGGTACAAGGAAATCCAAAAGTCCAGATTTCAGCTTTTGGAATCTCTCCTGCTGTGAGCTGCTTAATGTCCTTTGCGTACCATTCGCCTTTACATTTCTCTCCACATCCTGTCCCATCACAATCCTCCCTCACCTCCTGCCTGCACATCCTGCAGCTGTTCGCGTCCGGGCCGCCTGTCCCATAAGGACAGGTTTCCAGCCCGTACATTGCCATGTAGCTTTTATTTGCGTATTTATCGATTTCGACATGCCCCACACAGGTATGCCCGCTTCTTTCGAGACCTCTGCGGAATCCCCCGATCCCGGCGAAAAGGTCAAGAAACGTCAATTATATGCCCTCCTGTCTCTGTTTTTCAAAAATTGCCCAGATAATTCTTCGGAGAAAAATTCCGTTGTATCTGGACGATATACTTTACCACCATACTGCGGCTTCATTCTCCCCATTCGTCCAACATCCGGTAGGGATAGATCTGCTGGCTCCGGCCAAACCGCACCATGTTCCCGATCTGGTCAACCACGCTCTGGTTGTTCTGGTCTTTGGTACACATCATCACGCTGCCGAAGATCCCGGTCAGTGCCGCCACAACGGTCAATGCCACATTTCCGGACACCAGCCACAAAAGGGCTGCCACCGCCCCTCCCAACAGGGAACCCACGGCGCTCTGCAGAAGCTCCCGTCTCCCAAAGCCGTTAAAAAGTTCATTCTGCGCCTTTACCCCCGTGGGGATATACAGGCTGATCTCATGCTCCATCTTTGCTCTCCTCCTATGTCCCGTAATAGAAAAATACAATCTCCCTGATCTGCCAGACGGATTCCGCAAGAACATAGAACAGCACCGTATTCTTTGCCCGCTTCCGGTACTGCATCTGTTCTTCCTCCGCGCCCTCCAGCCGTACCATGCAGTAGATAAACCGGAATACCGCACCAACCCGGATAAGGGAGATGACAGCCATGGAAATATCATTTATCGTCACCATACCGCCACCCCCTTACTTTATGAGATTTTTTGCCATGCCCACCAGACGCACGGAATGGTAGACATTGTTCACCACACCGCTGCCACCGCCGGCCGGCACCATGAACTCGCTTAAGAACCGGGGTGTCTTGATGGCAAGCACGATACAGGCAATCCCCCAGAACACGCTCATGTTCATCATCATGCCCACCCCCAGCTTGCAGAGAGCGATCTGCACCACCACGGAAAAAGCGGACTGGAAGAACTTCATCATATAGCTTTTAAACACTCCCTTGTCATTATCCAGCAGTCCCACACAGGCCACCGGTACACCGATCCGCAGGATCATGATCTCCAGACCACGCATCAAGAACTGGAAATACAGTAGAAAATAGCTGATGACAAACACAAGGCCGAAGATGGCAGTTACAATGCCCCCGGAAGATACGGCATCTACCCATGCAGTCCAGTCATAATCCGTGGATGCCCCAATAGCCGCCAGCAGTTTGTCAGTCAGATCTGTTGTAATGTCAGCCATCCACCCGTACAGCACCGGAAAAGACACCGCCACGGCAACCGCCTGGATAAACCGGGTCACAAGGTACACCGGCTCGCTGTCCGGGTCTCCGTCCGTCCACATCACATAGCACTCAAATCCTTTTTTCAGAAATTTCAGGATGATCAGCGACACCCCGAAACCCAGCAGGATCTCAAACAGAACATCCACCATGCTGCCTCCATATGCCCCGGTCATGTACTGGTCTGCATGAAGAGTCATGGGAACAAGCGCAGAGAGCATCTCGTCAATAAATGCCACTGCTCCATTTAAGACTGCCACAATCAGCAACACAAGGATCACTTCCAATCAATCACCTCCTACACCCGGCAGGACAGTTCCCGCCGGGCATCTTATTCCTGTGCCTGCTCACTGGCCGGTCTGTCCGGGCTGTACCATGTCCTCCAGCTGAACGGTTTCCCAGGGCAATCCATCTTCCTCCGGATTCTCCGCCTTCCTGCCATCCTCCTGCAAAACTCCCGTTTCAGGCACCACTACTGCATCTGCCTGCGGTACTTCTCTTGTCTGCCCGCCGTTTTCCGGTGCTATGCCACGTCTGCCCTGTCCTGCAGCAGAAGCAGGAACCTCTCCCGTCTGCTCCGCTTCTTCTTCCATTTCGGGATTGTCCCCATAGGCCGGGTCGTCATCCTCCGGCTTCGCATATGCCTCCAGCACGCTGTCCTTAATCTGCTTGTACAGCTCCGAAGTGATGGGGAAACAGATATCCCGGTACTCCCCTGCATGAATCTCCCGGCTGGGCATGAATACGGCCAGCCCTTTCTGGCAGTCTGCCACGCGCACCCCTGTCACCAGGAACTTCCCGTCCAGGCAGACGGTGGCAACGGCTTTCAGCCTGCCCTTGTCCTCATATCGGGCAACAATCTTGCTCTTAACTTTCATCAAAGCCTCCTTTTTCGTCGAAAATAGCCGCTCCCACCCCAAAGGGCGGGAACGGCAGCCATTGTCAGCCTTAACAGGCTGGTGATCTTCTGGTCCAGGGGCAGAACCTTATTTAATGGTATATATGTGCGATTAAGAAAATCTCCGGTTAAGTAGTGCCAATAATGTGGCCGATAAATGCTTTTGTTCATTGTTGCTCCTCACTTTCTTAGATTTTTATATATAAAAAACACGACTGAATCTCTGCTCAATCGTGTTCTTTATTCTGAATAGCTATTCAATATTTTTAAGCTAATTTAAACATAAACTTTACTAATCAATTTACAATCCCATAGATTTTAGCAATATTCAAACTCATAGAAGGGCGGTGAACCCGGATAATATGCTGTCAATGCCTTTCTGATGCTTTCTTCTAATTTTTCATCTCCAAACATATGGATATAAAGCTTGTTGATTGCTCTACTATACCCCACATACAAAAGCCTTGTATATTCTTCAAGCGTCAACTCATTATCATCATTTACATCAGAGATAATAACAGGGTTATTCAAAACCTTTGATACCCATGCAATATCTTTTTCCTTTGCAAATGGCTCTCCATTCACTAAAACACTTTTAAATTCTTTACCCTTTGCTCGATGGATTGTCATATATTTGCTGTCATCGATAAAGATTTCACCAACCATAACTTTTGCAGTCTGAAATGTAATTTGATCAACATATTTATAAACAGGTTCATAGTAACCTTCTTCTCCCACATTAGGATAGTTAAATTTCTCAATAACTTCGAGTCCGATTGCTTTTAGTTTATTATCTGCCTGATTAGATACATCCTTCAACAAAGCAGTTTCATCAATCGTAGCAAACATATCCTTCCAAAATTGGAGCAGCAGATTTAGTTGCCTACCCTTATCAGGGTTAAATGTTGAAAACAACTCTTTAATATTTACAAACCTACCAATTGTGTCCAAAAACATTGGCAAACTTCTTATCTTGTATGCCCTTTCACAGTTTAAAAAGGTATATGCCAAGTCAATCCATCTTTCCTGCCTTGCTTCTACTTCTGTAAACAAATCACGGGAAAGCTGATACGTATATGCGCCGCTGATATTTCCCAACAGTTTTTTCTGACTCTCAGAAATATTAGAAACATATCCAAAAGCTTCATCCCATTTTCTGCATAATATTTTTGTATCTTCACCAATTATATCCCAAATTGACCTAGATGGTTGCTTCTTATTTTTTTGAATAATAAAAGTAATCAAATCGTTTGAATCCTTGTTTTTAGCACAATATTGTGTTGCAAGAGTTTGATCTTTTTGTCTTAAATAATTTAAAAGTTTTATAATATTCTCTGTACTACGGCGATTACCCTCTATCACACAATCATTAATAGGTAATGCTGATGGTAACTGAAAATTCATAAAATCCAAATAAGACGCTCCCTGAAAAGAGTATATTGACTGAGCAATATCGCCTACAACAACAATCACAACTCCTTTTTCACTTATTTTTCTAACAATTAAATTTTGAATTGGATTGGTATCCTGATATTCATCAATCAAAATATAAGGAAATTCAACCCTTAACATATGTGCTATCAACTCATACTCAGACACTAATTTCCATCCAAAATATAATATTTCATCAAAGGCTAATTTTCCTGCTACAGACCAAGTAAAATCCTTGATAGCTTTTACAAGTTCTGGCGAGAGTTTTTCCAACTTCAAAGAAACTTTTTCTTTTCCAGTAGAATTAACCTGATTAACTGGAGTAATATCAATTACAATACCCGTCATTTTCTTTTTAGACAACCCGCAATATTCATTCTGTAAAATCTGAGGATAATTTATCTTAATAAATTCAAATACTTCTTCTTTCGATTTTCCACTTAAGGTAGTGAAACCTTCTTGCTGTGACTGTACATGAATCTTTTTCGGGATATTGATGCCAAAATCCATTTTAATCTGTGTCTTAAGCTGCACTTGAAATTTATTGAAAATATACTCATTGATAAATGAATGTATCGTTGAGACCACAACATATTTGGAATATGAACCCAATCTTTGCGTGATTTCATCTACAGCAGCATTAGTATATGTAATACACAAAATCTTTTTAATACCGTATTTAATTTGCCTACTATGTTCCACAATGGCTTTGATGTTCTCTATAAGTAAGTGTGTTTTTCCTGCACCTGGGCCTGCAAAAATACGATAATGTTGTTGGTCTTTATATATCATCAAATCCTGGTTTGATTCTATTTTTGTAACCATTCCAATCCCTCCCGAATATATTGAGGAACTTTTACATTTTCCAGCACTTCGGATGACAATAACTTCAATGCAAAATCTCCCTTTGATGATTCAACATATGATAAAAAAAGATTCGCAAAAAACAATTTCTCTACAACAATTTTTTCGTCATTATTGGTTGTGTTAGAAAATTTTTCATAATATATCCCTAATAATTTATTAACCTTTTTTTCTGTTCTTTTATCACCAAGCGTAGCTATCTGAGAGTTCCATTCTTCTAAGGAAAATGTATGTTTAGAGATAAAATCATTTAATTTTTCAGGAACCACCATACCAAATAAAGAGGTTATAACATCTTTATTGTCAAAATTATCCAAAAACAATTCGTTCTCAAACGTAGAACCATAATTGCACTGGGTCTTCAGCATGATATTATCCTGACCTTTAAAAGATTCATTCAAAAAATCACACTCATCTTTCAGATATGTCGTATAACTGGATACATCCGCTAAATGTGTTTCTTTTCCTTCCACTTCATAATAATCAAAATCGCAATCCCTAAAACATACTACTTTATTTTTATTATATAGAAACAGGGGTAAGAAATGGTTTAAATTGACTCCTCCTACCTCAATAACAGAAATATGATTATATTCGGTCTCATAATCAATACCACATTTCTTTGCAAAGGACGACATCAATAGCTTTTCTGCTAATCCCTCAACAAGAATCGCTTTCTGAGTAAATAACAAGTCTCCTCTTGTAACATCCAAAAATTTAGTCAGGTGGTCTTTGGCTGCCTTGAACTCGGCTTTCCCGAAAACTGTTTTTAAGTTTATAGCACGTACATTATATTCGCCTACATGCTTATTTCTTTGATAATACAGGCAAATCATATCATCCAAATCTGCCGATGCTGAAATATTAGGAGAATGTGTAGTAACAAAAATTTGATTTTTAATTGCACCTTTCCCTTCTTCAGCCAATGCCTGTTCTTTCAATGATTTTAAATACTGAAATAATTTATATTGCATTGCTGGGTGCAAATGTGCCTCTGGCTCTTCAATCAAAAGGATGTTATAATCTTGATCAATTTTAAATTTAATGACACCAAAAATCTGGATTAAATTATTATATCCCAACCCATTGTTGGTCATAGGCATATCATATCCCCATTCATCATCTTGCAGAGAAAATTCAAAGTATTGTTCAAAAGAGGAATCATAGGTAAAATTAGGAATAATTTTATGATGTCCATTCGATATACCGATAGCATCTTCATCAGTTTGGATGGAACTTTTTACTGTAGTAATAACATCTCCAAAATCTGTATTGATAGAATCAGTAATTTTATGTTTTAAGTCAATCTCGATTTCACTTTCATCGATTTTCTTCTTAATATACTTACGAGTTTGTGGTAACGTAGATTCTGTTTGTCTGTCGGCCGGTATGAAATCAATACTAAAAATATTGCTTATCTCGTTTTTAGGTATCATCTTTTCTGATGTGGTATTATAATATCCCCATGAATAAAATCGAATTACTTTTTCTAACGATAGCATAAATTCTTTCACATTAGATACTGAGTTCATAAAGGATTTATATTCTGAAAGAAATTTTAAATCCAACTCATATCGCAATTCGACTTCTGCGTTGATAATGTATTTTCCATCATCATCCGCAACAGCTTTTCCATCGTCAGCATATACAATAAAATTTTTAACACGCAAAATCCCATCATCAAAATTGTCCAGACTCAAGGAGTGTTCAATGTAGTAAATAATTTTAATAATTGGTGGCTCTGATTTATATTTCTTCAAATTTTTTGCGATATCATTTTTATTAAAATCATGAATGCTTCCGACTGAATTATTTGCAGAATTCATCATGCCAATAGCATATAATAAATTACTTTTACCTGAGTTATTGGGACCAACAATAATATTGACTCCATCTTGAAAATCAATGGTTGTGTTATCAAAATTTCTAAAATGGTAAAGTTGCATTTTCTTTAAGTACATATAGATTCCTCCGTAGCATTGATCTTATCCCGTATTTCCTTCAACAGCCTATGTACCCTACAAGTCGGCCACATTTCCGATGGTTTTCGTTTTCCATCTTCCATACATCTTTTATAACACCTCTCCGCCAGCTGAATCGCCTTTTTCTCATCCCCAGACTGCACCAGCTTTCGGTAAATATCCCTATCATTCTTCGAATATTTCTGTCCCGTTACCTTCTCAAACTTCTCCGCAAACCGGTCACAGCAGGTATAAGATTCCCTGATCACAGGCATCTCTCCAAAATACGCATACAGCCAGATTTCAAAGCAGGGATTAGACCATCCAGCGCCCACACCGCTTTTCTCTGCTGTCTGGATAATCTCGTCAAAGTCTTTCACCTGGTCTCTGTCAAAGACAATCCACGGAATCCGGTACTGTGATTCCTGCCCTGTCATTTCCAGGGCCTTTCTCACAAGCTCCACTGTCCTGGCCTTCTCCACTTTTATCACAAGCCTGTCTTTCAGTTCCGCCGGAATGCTGTCTCGCAGACCCTCAAAGTAGTTCTTCTCTGTTTCTTCCGTATCCGTCACAATCAGATAATATCCCAGTTCAGGAACCCTGGCCCCCACACATTTGTTTCTGTCCCGCCTTTTTCCGGCCCGGCTGTCGCTGGGTTTTCCAGCGGCAGTGGCCTTCTTTCCTGCCGCTTTTCCCCTATTTGCCATCCGATGTCCTCCCCTTCAACATCTTCATAGGCTTTAATGCCGGAATCGCTCCATAATTCCCCGTGAGATAATTCTTGGCAAGAGCCTCATCCCGCCGTACCTTGTTCCCCTCTTCGTCCTTAAACTCTACCAAAGAGTACAATTCCGATACCCCATCCCGATTCTTATTGACCATCCAGATTTCATCCCGCCGCAGCAATTCATTGGAAAACTGCCAGATATCATGGGTTGTAAATACCAGCTGCGCGTTCCGGGTATTGATTTCCGGGGAAAGAAAAGTCAGTATAATATTCCTTACCAACAATGGGTGCAGTCTGGCATTCAACTCATCAATAAACAGCGTGGAACCCTGATCCAGCACCTCCTTTAAAGAGGGGTACAGAGCAAACATCTTCAATGTCCCGCTGGATTCCTGTTTCAATGGAATGGAAGCCATTTTTCCAGTGTCCCCCATCTTATGCAGGGCATCAATCTTATAACTCTTACTGTTGTCTTTTTCATCCTCCTGTGGAAGTTCTTCTACACTAAAATCCTGTATCGCCTCGTCAAAGGATGCAAAATATTCCACCACATTATCCTGCACTTCTTTCCGGTCTACGAACCCTTCCGGCAAAACTCTGGAAAGGAAAAAATTCTCCGCAGGATCGCCAAAGTTTACAATCTCATTGCTCAGAAACCAGTCCCTCACCTTTTTCAGCCTGGCTATCCGCAGCTTCGACCCCAAAGATACAATAAGGGACTCCTTGTTCAGAGATGCCTTGATATTTTCCACATGGTTTTTGGAAAAACCATTCATCTCCAGTTCTTCGCCTTTTTTACGGTAAAAGATTGTCCGGTACTTATTCCTTGCCGTCTTTGCTTTGGAATAGAGCCATTCCTCTACTACTTCATCCTTTTTCAATGAGAACCCATACTGGTATGTCTTGCCCGTATTTTCTGAACTGTCAACATAAAACACTTCAAAGGTGGTTTCTTCGTCACGGCTGTCTTCATCAAAAAGGAATGGCGTCACTTTCAGATAAGAATCTCCCGTTTTCCTGCGCCGTTCTTCTTCATCACCGAATTTAAAGGATTCATCCACATAGTAAGTCATATATTCAAAGGCATCATACACATTAGATTTTCCACTTGCGTTGGCGCCATAGATAGCCGCTACCTTTAAAAGTTTATCATTCGCCGCCTCTGCCACATGGCCTTCGTGTTCTGTTATCTTCGTTGCCGTCAAATCCAAAGACACCTCATCACGAAAGGATTTGAAATTTTTAAAATTAAATTGAATCAGCATAATAGTCTCCTCATTATAGGTCTTGCATCCACCATTCAAATCAAACTCTCATGTATATTATAATCAATTTCCAATAAAAATCAACATATAATTTTATATTTTCCGTTTTTATATGCTCATTTTTATGAAAAATTTATATTTTTCTACATTTTTATTTTCATTCATCCATTAAACATTTATCAATCGCTCATCCTATGCCATCTTGGTTCAAATGCACCGGTCCTGCCCTTTGGGGCAGGACCGGCAACACTTATCAGCCTTATCCCTGATAATTAAACAGGCTGGTGATCTTCTGGGTCAGGGTGGGCAGGATGGTGTCCTTGAACAGCGTATACAGCCCCGCCAGCAGCAGTGCGCCCACCACCACGGAGATCAGGATCTTCAGCGCCGTATCTACAAAGCCCTCCCCGGACTTCTGAGAGAAAACCTCCGCCAGCTTCGCCTTGGCCTGCATCCCCTTCACATAACCCTTTACCGCCAGATCGTTCATTTTGTCAGTCAGTCTCTTCATAGATTCATTCTCCTTTTCTTGATTAGTGTTGTTGGTTGTATGGCAGATCCGCAGGAAATCCCTGCGGTTATACCCGTTTCATCACGAACTGCTTACTGATAGTAGCCGATGATGATGTTCAGCGTGGCGCTCCCCAGCACTGCGCCGATACAGGAAACAATGGCAACCACAATACGGTTGTTCCATTTCTTCTGATCCATCTCGTCCGCCGCCGAGCGCCGGATGCAGAAATAGATGATCAGAAGCCCCGCCACCACGGGGGCCAGCACCATCAGCCAGGTGGTGGCGTCACCGATCAGTTTCTCTGTTCCGGTGGCAAGTTTGCTCTGGCTGATACCGGATGCATATGCCGTGGTACTGTTTGCCAGCATAAGAAAAGCGGCCATGCCCATGACACCCGTCGCCCGAAGCCTTACCGCTGCGTTTTTAATCTTCCTCTTCATTCTTCTCTGAACCTCCTACTGTTCTTCTATAACCTTTCACAGACGAAAACATGGAGCCGGCCTGCGCCCCGAATGTCTGCGATTTCTGCTGTGCCTCTTTCAGCTGCAGGTCTTTGGTGTAATACACCCAGATATTCCACAGGGGGATCTCCTCTGTCCTGGCCGAAAGCACCGGGCGGGCCTTTTCCCTGGCCTCCCGCACCTTCCGGTTGTGTTCCGGATCTCCCAATCCACACATCTGATTGAAATACCACTGGGACAAGTCGGGCGCGTTCATCATGGCCGGGTGCGCCCTGCTGATGACGATCTGATTCGGGCGGGAAATCCGCCGTATCTCGTCCGTGGTCAGCAGCTCCCTTGCCACAAGGCTGATGCTGTGGGAGCTGCTGGGATTGACATACCGCCCGTGCTGGCTGGATAGCTGATAGGCCGAGGTGGTATATTTCCCCAGCTTGTCGCACACGTCCTGCAGAGTTTCCTTATCGTCCGCCTGCAGATAGATCCAGGTCTGGCAGTTGGACTTGACGATGGCCGCCGTCTCCTTATCGTATTTCTGTGTCAGCTGCTCAAAACTCTGCAAAAATAAATTGAACCGCACGCCCCGGCCTCCGGCCACGGTCAGTTTGTTGGTGAAATCATTCAGTTTCGTAAAATTCCCAAACTCATCCAAAACGAAGTTGACTCGGTTTTCCAGCCTGCCGCCCCGTAAATCGGATTGACGCACCAGCAGTTCATACAGCTGGGACACCATCAGGCTGGCGATAGGATAATATGTGGTCTTTTCATCCGGCAGGATCAGGAACAATGCCTGCTTCTTCCTGCCGATATCCGCTATGTTGTAATCGCTCTTATGGGTGATGGCATAAACGGAGCGGCTGGTGAACAGACGCAGGGTGGTCAGGGCGGATGTGTCAAAGCTGCCCTTGGTGCGGCTGGGCGCCACCTCCGCAATGGACATCAGCGCCCGTGCCGGGTGTTTGGCCGGTAACTTCTTCATGTACTCGCTCATGGGCGTCTTTCCTCCCACGGACTTGCTCATCTCTGCGATGAACCAGTACACATTGGTCAGGTTCTGGTACTCCGGCCGTTTCCGGTTATCCGCCACCACACAGAGGATGGCCGCCGCTATGGTGGACTTTTCCCCGTTCTCCCAGATCTTCTCGTTGGACGTGTTGTCCCCTACCAGAATGTTGGTGATATCCCAGGCATACATCTCCGCCCGCTCCACATCGTCCTCGTTGATGGCGTCAATCACCGGCTGGAGCAGGTTGTAACGGGTGCTCTTTTCCGGATTCTTGAAATCCAGACAGATTACCTCGTAACCCAGCTTTTTCAGATAGTCCGCCGTATAATGATACAACTCCGCTTTGGGGTCGCTGATGACCAGACTCTCCCCGGACAGCGCTATGGAGCAGATGGACTGGATGACCAGGCACCGGGTCTTGCCAGAACGGGTGGCACCGATAGTCAGAGTGTGGGTGTCGTCCCCGATCAGGTACAGCTTCTCCCG
>CANDBT010000087.1 GCA_947383005.1 uncultured bacterium
TTTTAAAATTGAGCAGGGAAGGTTGCTCCCCTACTGGCCGCGCGACCCGTGCGCCACTTTAGCGGCATATTTCCTCTGCACGGATCTGTACATAAAAAATGGCAGAAAACGCACACTTATCCTGTGCTTTCTGCCGTAAGTACTTATAACATATTTAGTTATATTCTGTAATTCTGTTCCTCCTTTTCCCATAAAAAAACATCCGGCAAAGCCAGATGTCATCTACGTTATATCTATCATGAACCCATTACTGGGAATTGCTTTTACAGGTGTTCAGCATAAGCCATTTACCATAAAAATAAAAAAATTTATAATAGATATTATAATACTCTTTCCGTTTTTGTCAATAATTATCAAATTTCCAATCCGTCCCCTGCGCCCCTTGACTTTGACATTTATTTCTCTTAAAATTAGAATACTTCCATCCTTTGCCACGCAACCTATAAAAATTGAGGATATAATATTTATGAACATGATTGCAATTCAAAATAATCCAATTTCCAAAAACACAAAGAAATTCTTAAAAAAAATCGGCATTACGGATATCTCAGCAGTTGACACGATTTCCTTTTCTTCTTTGGAACAGAACCTCCTGCCTTACGATCTTGAAAAAATAGTATATGAATTAATGCCTCTCGGATGCCTGCGCCACCCTGATGGCGAGATTTTCATTTTTGACATTCCAATGACCAAAAGATTACTGCATATCCTGGCGAATTATGATGTGTATTACTTATCAAGGCTGGCAAAATACAGTCTTAGAGAAATTATGCAGTTCCGCAACCTCGGAGCCAATACCTTCCATGAATTGGAAAAAGTATGCAAGGAATACGAAACCCCACTACCCGACTGATATTTTGCAATAAAAAAAAGAGTTCTACACTTCTCATAGTACGAAATGCAGAACTCTTATCATAAAATAATTTTATTGCTTTTTTAATTGACATAACTGCGATAAACACAAGCGGAAAGCAAAATCCTGGGTATACCGTCCGCTTTTTATTCCATTCACTGCCTTTTGAATAATGTCAATCCCCTCGTCAGCCTGATCCAGCGTCATCTTGGGAATATATGTCCTCTGATGAACACCTACTTCCTGTAAGGAACAGCCGCACACATTAACCTTATACAGAATACGGTAGCTCCTTAAAAGGAGAGAAAGCGTACCTATCACGTTCTGTCCGCCATTCTGGATTATCAAGTCCGCCTGATGAAATAAATCTGTAGTCCTGCCTTTGTCTATCAGACATATCAGCTTGAAAACATCCTCCCGTTCATTCACCTGCACCAGTCGCTGCACTAGTTCCGTCGTTATTTCATCCTGTGTTGTACACAGGCGGTTCAGCGCTGATTTTACATGATATAAGTTTACATCCTCCATTTCATAATTAATGCGCATAAGAAATTCCTCGTATGCTCCTTTGGTAATTTTGCAATTCTGCCTTTTTATGTATCCTAAAATCCATTTTTGCAGCATACCCATATCCTTATCCAGCTGCTTTACGCTTTCTTTAGGGAATTTCTTATACAGGGAAAGCCTTTTGTCTATCTCTCCGGCAAATATATATAAATCTGTCTTGGGCGCCGGCTCTTTCAGGTATTTTTCCAAAAACTCATTTGCCGCCAGTTTTTCCATAGACACAATCAGAACCCTGCGGTTTCCCATAAACGGCATCTGCTTTGCAAAATCTCTCTCCGCCTGCGTGAACTGCTCCGTTTCCATGAGATTAAATTCCGGCATCACAATCCCCTTGACTGCCTCTGCCCTATATGCATGGAGCAGATAAGGCTCATTTCCAAAAATCAATTCATTTTTCATACCGCGCTCTCCTATTTACAGAAATATATTTCTCAATATCCTTAAGGAAATTGCTTTTCCCCGGATAGTCCTCCAGAATAAACAATACCCTTTTCGCCCTGGTTACTGCCACATATAAAAGCCGACGATCCTCTTCCACATCGCCGCATTCAAAATTGTCTACCCCATAGATAATTACCGCAGGAAACTCTTTTCCTTTCGCGTCATGGGCAGTTAACATGCGGACCTGGGAACGCTCTCCCGTGCTGTAATAAATTCTCGTGTCGTCTTCAAAGACCTTCATTGCTGACATAATCTCATAGAGCTGTTTGTAATGCTTAATCTTCTTCTCATACATTATGTCCTCTATCTTCTCAAGCACCTCCTTCGTGCAGACTCCCGTTGGAAAGAAAAACAATCCCAATTCCGACAACGCCTGCTTTAATGGCTTTTTCAACACCTGCATGGCACGATAAATAGAACCATATGCTTTTTTCAGCGGTTCCAACGGTTCCAGAAAATATCTGCTGGATTCTTCCCCATAGAAATCATATATCAATCCCTCATTTACATGGTCCTCATAGATACTGAGCTTCCTGTCTGCCTTTTCCACTGTACAGCCCATGATACTCAAAAGCCGGAACAATGCCTTATCCTGATGCATCCCCTTGACCGCAAGCTCCAACAAGTCCAAAAGCATCTGAAAAACGCAGTCTTCACGCAGGTAGAACTTCGGCCGTTCAAGCGGCACCGCTACACCGGTCAGGACTGCATCTTTATCTACAATCTTACACAGGTTATTCAGCTCCTTATTTGTCCGGGCAATTACTGCAATATCCGAATACGCATATCCTTTTCCATGTATTTCCTTAATCAGCGCCCCAAACCTGCAATCATTAAAATTGGGTATATGTATAGCCTGTATCCCCGTGGAAAAAGACGCTGCCAGCTGCATTGGCACCCGCTCCCGATTCTTTTCTATCAGACCTGACGCCATTGTTACAATTTCTTCTGAGGAACGGTAATTTCGGGAAAGCAGAATATCTTTCGTTTCAGGAAATATGTCTGGGAAATCTAGCATAAACCGGTTGCTTCCGCCCCGAAAAGCATATATCGACTGATCCGCATCACCACAAATCATCAGATTATTTTCCGGCTCCTTCACCAGCAGCCTGACAAACTCCGCCTGGGCATCATCGAGATCCTGCACTTCGTCCACCATGATATAGTCATACTGATTCTGCACCGTTTCCAGAATACCCTGATTGTTTTTCAACAGTTCTACCGCCATACCAACCTGATCGTCAAAGGTAATGTATCCCATTTCTTTAAAGGCTGCATCATACAGCTTCTTGACTCCTATGATTCCTTCCACGTCTTTTTTGCTATATGCGTTAGAAAATGCCTCTATCCCATGCTTGTTAATAAATTCAAAATCTTTCAGCAGCGTTGCTATCAGACCGTAGCGCATGGTAAGCCCTTCATAGCTGACCCCGGAAATCAAGGGCGCATGGTTAAGGACTTTCATCAACAGGTTCTTACAGTCCACAAGCCCTGCAAGGCGTATCGGACCTGTCAGGAACTCATTCTGGGTGAGAATCCCAAATGCCAGCGCATGGAGTGTGTAAATATTGACGCCCTGCCCCACCTGCACTCTCTCCTGCATTTCCTGCGCCGCTTTCTTGGTAAAGGTAATCGCAAGGATCTTTTCTGCCGGAACTCCTGACTCCGCCAGCTTTCGTATCCGTTCTACCAGGACAGCCGTTTTACCACTGCCGGGACCTGCGCACACACGAAGGGGACCCTTTACATGGTTTATTACATTTTCCTGTTCTTTGGAAAAAGAAATCTCCTTTTTCTTTGTATGTGCTTCTTCCACCTGCTTTAAAAGAACAATATTCGGCGGTTTGCAAATATTTTCAAAAAAACAACCGTCACAGGAACACTCCTCAGCCTGTCCGATAATATGCTGTATATGCTCCCATACCCCTTCCGGATGCCTCTCAATATACTCCCCGCTTGAAATCTGAATGATATTGTCACCTTTCTTTTCCTCAAACCCGGCAAGCCGGTCCGGTTTGTCAGCAGAAGAGGCAAGCCTTACCATCATTACCCTGATCTCCTTTTGGGGATACTTTTTACTAAGCCCTTCCATCAGAACCAGCATTTCCAGACTGTTCTCCACTTTATGCTGCAGCTTCCTCGCCCTATATGAATACGGCTTACAAAAGTTCCTGCATAAAATGACGCCAACAATACTTCCATCAGACTGTTCAAACAGCAGGTCTGCCGTTCCTGAAATGCCAGTTACGTCTATTTCACCGTGGCACAGCGGCATCTCCAAAGATACCATTGTATTTACTGATATTCTTGCCAACGATGGGATTGGGAAATTCTTTAAGAACCGGTCAAACAGCGCAATTTCATGTGCAATCACCCTTTTACGCTGCCAGCAGAGGGCGAACCAGTCTTCCTGATACGCCTCCTCCATATACATCTGCAG
Source organism: uncultured bacterium (assembly GCA_947383005.1). Taxonomy (GTDB): domain Bacteria; phylum Bacillota; class Clostridia; order Lachnospirales; family Lachnospiraceae; genus Brotaphodocola. The sequence goes on from CANDBT010000087.1 coordinate 4,302, forward strand.
CTCTTCTATGATGGTATCTCTTTCCTTTCCCATGGCAATTCCCGCAGACATCCTCCTGATTGCCTCACTAAAACATAGATTCCTTGCATTATGGTCTTTCAGTGAAAGTTTTTGCAGTTTATATTTTCTGCCGCATTCCAATCCTGCAATCAAATCCTTACTCCTTATATGTTCCACTTTTTCCTCCTTATAAAAAAACGGGGCAGCTTTCCGCCGCCCCTAAAATCTACGCCACCTTTTTTAGGGCGTCAGTATAAGCCTCCAGTTTCTTTAATGCAATATCAAGAAGCTGATCCATAACAAACGTCTTGCATACCCAGTTAGGATCAAAATTGTCAAAACTATAATAATTGTAACCATCACAGCCAAGCAAAAAAACACCGTACTCCTCTCCATCACATTCCTTTTTCTCTTCAGCAAAGCAGACCCAAAACGGCATCCAGATATCATGCTCCAACCTGCTTATATGAAGATCTTCTTCCTTGCACACCGTCTGTATCAGATCTGCATCCTGTTTCTTAAGCGCATTATATGTAATCAGTTTCTCATTTAATAAAATGCCAAGATTAAAGTAATCCGTATAACGTACCGCCTCATTCACTAATTTCTCCTCATTCTCAAAGAATTTTCTCGCAAAACCTTCCACGCCGCATTCATCCAGAAATTCCATATACGCCTTATGAAACCGCTCCTCTTCCGAATCTTCACTGCCCCCGGAATCACCAGAAACCTCAATGTCCCCACATTCATGTCGAAAACACATACATTTCCATCCGTTAACGTTGACAGCCGTATGCATAATATCCGACATCTCCTCGTCCCAAAAACAATAATCCTCTTGTGCCTCGTCATCTGCACCTACTAACCTTGTGGGATCATACGTTCTAACAAGCTCCGGCTGATACTTTTCCCAAAAAAGGTTCAAGTACCGTAAAATCAGATTGCACAGGTTAGCCCGGAGCGGGGACGAAGCATGATAATTACCCGTTATGTACTCATCGAGCACAGTATCATCAAACGGACAGGTATCTATTTTCAAAATATCTTCCAACGTCACATTTTGTCCTCCTTGTTCATTTTAAATAATTCCATTGCATACTCCAGCAGTTTATCCAGCACTGCAATCCTGATGAAAAACAAACTATTCATCATCCGAAAGTTCACAGCGCCATCACCATTCCAACCTTCAAACAGGCCCAGTAAATACTTGCCTGCATCAAGCATGCAAAAATCTTCCTCGAATTTTATACATAACGGTCTACAGATTTCCTTCAGCAGTTCTTCAATTTTTTTATCCCCTTCCGAAAAAGCCAGCTTGACTTTCCGGTAGTTTTGTTTCCTGAACTGCAGATACCATCCTAAATTATAATTCCAAAAAATATAGTATTTTGCATTGCTGCGATTTGGTTTTAGGATTTTTTTCATTTTTCTAACCAGCTTTGCCGCGCTTTTCCACTCTCCCAGTTGGCACGGCTCCGTATCCGGCAGCCGTGTCAGAACCTTCTCCTTGTATACCATAATTCTGTACTGCCAGTTGCATTCCGTCATTACCTGCGTAAAAATTTTTCCGGCAAACTCTCCTGAATACCACTGCATGATATAGTTCTCGATATTCACGCTTTTATCCTTTCCTGACAAACAGTAATTAACAACCGGCAAAGAGACAGCTATATTCATATCCGCAATAAATTTTTCAATATACCGGTAAAGCAGAAGAAAACGTACCCATTTTTCAACTGACAGATGCGATGATACATAGGTGGAAACCCATATCTTACTTATATCATATACCATTCCTTCATCAATCGGAGTCGTATCAATGGCAAGAATATCTTCCAAGTTCATGATGCCTCCTCTCTCGGCGTCCGATCCATTGAATAGCACTTGAACGCATCAAAGAAAACAATTCCGCCTGGCCAGTCATCCGAAAGAAACTTTATCGTATTAGCCAGCAGGATTAATGCTGCGAACTGGTTTGTTAAGAGATGCTGCGGTTCTGCCTGGTTCAAGACCTCACAGCTCTCCTCGCTCCTTTTTACAGCCCCCTCCTGCAGCACATCAGGAAAATAACTTGCCCTGTCAGGGTACATTTCCATCCCGCCTATCCGCGATCCAATAACGATTTCTCCCGACTGATATTCATTTGCACTATCCATGTAGATACAATGTTCCCTGTTCATATAAAAACTGTGCATGCTCTGCCTGCACTGGTGGTTATCGACACACCCCACCAGAAAAACAAGCGAGTTGTCCCTCACAAGCTTCTCTATGTCCTTTTCGCAGTCAATATAACCGTCATAGTAATCCACGGAAAGACCATACGCTTGAGAAAGCATCTCAGCCATGACCTGCGCCTTGTTATACCCTATATCCTGCGGCAAAAAAGCCTGCCTTACCAGATTTTTGTCCTCAACCTGATCACCGTCAACCAGGACTATACGTATTTCATCGTTCCGCAGGCACCTGTTTCCATAAAGATACCTTCCAAGTTCCTTGATATAATGGCTTCCCGTGCCGCCACATCCAACAATGACAATATCACTTTTCATTTGTCTTATCCTCCATTTCAAAAACATCACTCAGCTTCAGCATTTTGTAATTTCCGACAATGCCGGCACGCAGCTTATGGGTAATTTCTTTCTTGTCAAGGTTGCCAAATACCATAAACAGGCGCGTGCCTTTCTCGTCATTATCATCTATGGACGAAAAAAAGGCATTCATGCTTCCATGACTATGTATATCCATAACCAATACTTTGTCATTTTCCATATCGTGGTTGCGCGTAAAAACAACACTTGCAGACGTCACTTGCTGTTCCGGATAATATATTTCATACTTTTCCGTTTCCAAGTTATAAAAAATCTGCACGGCAGCTTCCTTGCGCGGATTTCTCTTAAAAAAGGCAACAACATCCATCAAAATCCCATAAGGAATCTTTTTTTCCGTCATCCTGAAATCCACATCGGAACCGTCTTCCCTGCAGTCAAAACATCCATACGGCATCTGCTCAATTCTGTAAACAGAACCATCACGCCCCGTTACAATAAAAAACCCCTGATTCTTGCGCACATTCATTATCTGAACGCCTTTCCGGGAGCCTTTGAGTACTGGAATAACAAATCCCCTTTCGTCATAATGCATTTCTGTACGCTCTTTTGAAAATTCCGGATAAATGCGCTCTATCACTGTACGGATTTCTTGCAGCGTAGCCGACTCTGCGTTTTTCAGGTCTTCTTTCTCAACCATCATTGTAAAGCCGGATCCACGTACAAGAATAGGCAGGCCAATCCGTTCGTTGTCCATCTCCTTTTTAAACTCCAATACTGGGAACAGCAGGTTAATTTCTGCATTATAAACGAACATTCCGTTTTCGTACTCAGGATGCTTTTTCCCATAAGTTTTACGGATTTCCTCTAAAGTCACCTGTTCTTTTTCCGCATTTCCAAAATCCACGCCAGTATACGTTTCCTTTTGATCCAGATATCCTATTTGGATAGGCAGGCTGTACTTCTTACCCTTGATTTCGGTACCGCCTAACATATATGGGAACAGCAGGCTGTTTCTCTCATCATAACAGAAATGACAACCCGCATATTCAGGATACTCTTTCACCCAGGCCTCGCGAATTTCTTCAAGCGAAGCCTTTTCCTTTATTTCCAGTTCATATTTCCCGACTTTAACGGTTAACGGAAATGCGATGGTCTGATCCTTTTTTACTTCCTGATACTGGATATCCAGCTTGACCCAGCACCCTCCGCTCTGACTGGTTTTTTCATCTGTTTGTCCGTCATCAGATCCACTGCCTGTCTCCGCAGCTTCTTCCTCATCATCCAGTTCTTCATCCTGCTCCTCGTCCTCATCTTCATTCCCATAATCTTCTTCAGACGCAGCTTCAGCAATGTCTAACGGATCTTCTTCTTCAGTCCGGTCTTTCTCATCATCCGCGTCTGTATTTTCCGCAAGCTTTTCCATTGTTTCATGCAGCCTCGTAAATTCATTGCTGAACTTTACAAGGTTGAACTGAATACCGCTCAATTCAGGATACAGCTTACGAAGCTCCGTCTTTATTTCATTTTCGCCCAGAGTCACTCCTCCAAACTGTTCCTGCGTAAGCGTACACTGGATATATCCGCTTCTGATCCGCACGGGCAATTGATAGCGTTCACCCTGCTTTATGGGCTTTTTTTCCTTCTTCGCTGTTTTTCCGCTGCCCTTTCCTTTTGCACCTTTTTTCTTGTTAGCCACATCCTCACTGCTGATTCCAAATAATTCTGCTAAACTGCTACTGCTCATAATCATATCCTCCTTTTATTTTTTCCATGTCATTAAATCTTTCAGGCACATATTCCCTCTCTGCTTTTTTATTGGCATAAGATATTCTTCCGGGAAATTCTGTTTGTTATGGAGCTGCTCAAATAGTTCACGCAGTGGTATATCCTTCACTCCGATACACTTTTCCGACTTATACAGATCCGAGTTGCATGGACTCTGTATAAACAGTGTCATTACCATTTCCAGTCTCTTTATTTCCAGGATGTCCGGAAATATATTACTTCCCCAGCAAACTCTCCCATCATCGTATACGTTTCCAAATGGATATCTGTAAAGCACACTATTTTTCGCCGGTTTCTCATCTTTTAATACAAAAACCCGCGTTTTTTCCAGCCTGCCCTTATCCACATGAAACGAAAACACAAGTGATGGCACACAGACATCGTACTGCGTATTCTCATACTGCATCATCTGCATGCTTGCAGGCAGCACAGTGACAATATCCGCCTTTAATTTATTGTTACTAATACCAACTGCACCGTTGTAATATCCAAACGGAATTTCTCCAATAGGTGCCAATTGTACTGTTTCAACAACCGACTTTTGAAAAGCTTTTAACAGAGAGCCCATTTCTACCATTTTGGAATTTTTTCTTCCTTTCTCATCCGTAAATACAATATTGGCACAATCGTAACCATGAGAACGGTTAAAATTCTGATTCAAATAAATTGCAATATCCTGCATTACCATACCCTCCTTTTACTCTACAACGCCCTCCGCTGATTATTTTTATAATCAACCAGCTTCGATGCATCAAAATAATCTTCGGCACACGATTCATAAAGACTCAAAATTTCCGGTGTCTCATTAAACAGGTCTGCCATTCCCTCCAGACTAAGTTCATTAATGACCTTCTTATCTCCTGCCAATACCAAAAATAATGTCCGAAGCCTTTGACTTTTCTCATTAAGCTGACCGATATCTACAGGCTTCAGCTTCGATAATTCCTTCTGAAACCGCTTTGCATCAATAAAAATAGCCAAAACATATCCTCCTTTTTTAGTGAATAAAATTGCAATAGTTCAAAACATAATCAAAGCCTAATCCTCCCGCACTCATAGGTTCCATGACAAACCTGTATACCTTTGGATAATTTTCCCTAAGCCGCTGATATCTGTTCGGCTGTTCCTCCAAATGGCATCCCATAGCGCAGTACATACAGCCTGTCCTCTGCTCGCCCGTATTGTAATAGGCTCCTTTTTCACCGCAGATTTTACCGTATATAGGACATATCCTTAAATTATTTTCCACTGCATACCGCAGGATATCCTGCCGCGGCCAGAAACCGAGCGGCTGTGATTTAGGCTTATCTGCAAGATACACGTTGCACCCTGTCCGGTTATACTGTCTCTGTCTCATAAAGCCTTCATCCTGCGTGATCCCTATGTATGGCACCCGTCCGGTTCTTTTTCCATATTCAGTCAACGGTTTTTCCTTCATGACTATGCAGCAATATTCGCTTATATCAAACGGCGCATCTATAAGGAATTTCCAGCATTCAGACAGCTTACCAAGCTTCCCCCGTTCATCTCCATGCAGAAGGTAATTCCGGTAGCGCTCTGACAGGTTTCCATGCCTGAGCTTTCGTATCTTTGCAGCAACTTCCTTACTGATTAACGGATAGCCATAAGTGAGCAGTACATCCTTAAAATTCATTTCCGGATACAGGATTTCCACATCATAAAAACTACGGACAAACTCCCGTATCTGAGGAAATTCCAAGCCCGTATCCACAAAAACCTTTGGTATGGACCGGTCCAGAACCCTCTCCACCATATGTACCAGCACCGTTGAATCCAGGCCACCGGAAAAACTAATATACACATCACCGCCATAATACTCATACCATTCCCGTATCCGCGTGGCAGAAAGTCTCAGCTTTATCTCATACGGCAGATGTTTTCGCTGACTGAACTCCCAGTCCTGCAGTTTCAAATCTTTGTCCATGATATACATTTTCTTACACCCTTTTTCTAGCTAAAAAGCTGAAATCAATCTCCTTTTGCAAAAATAAAAGAATGTAAATACCTACTTCATAAATGAACAGGTTCACCCTGTCGTCATGATAGTCTCGTATCCACATTCCTGCTATCCGGGCCGCATCTTCCACACTGCCCACAATTTTCCCTTGCTCCAGCCGGCATCCTTTCATTGTAATCTTCTCTGCAATGTCAAATCCGGCATATTTCATGTCCATTCGTTCTCGGTAATATTTCAGCAGTCCTTCCGCCTCGCTTAAATTTTCAAGCAATATCACCGCTTCCATTTCATCAATGCAGAGCCCGTCTTCCACATCCTCCGCCAGCTGCATTGCCGCAATCAGGTACAGCACATAGAGCATATAAGCGTAATGATAGTTGACATATACATCAAACGGCTCTATCCCATGCTTTCTAAAAAACTGACTTCCTTTCATCATGATGCGCCTTTCTTGTCAAATGAAACAAATTCCAGCTGTATACTCCCGCGGTATTCTTTGCGTATCCCACGAAAAGTCATTTCATTCAGTTTTTGCCCAATCTGAAATTTTTCACCATATGCTTTCCGGAGATCATCCCACTGCTTTTTCCAGATGATAAGTTCAAGCGTTTCCCCATTACAACATACTTTCGCCTTAACACCGCCCCTCGGCAAAGCTTTAAAAGGCTCCATGACAGTCACTTTCACAACCACCTCTTTCTGCGATTCCCGACCGGGCTGCCGGGATCCGGTTGATGCTTTTCCTTTCACGCCAATCCCGAACCTTTTTGCACATCGTTTAAAAACATCCTGCACAGCAGAATCAACCGAATTTGCAACAGATGTCGGACGTGTTGATTCTTTAGGATAGATGACATCTGCCGCCCCGCCGGTACTGCGCACAATAGGTACACGCTCATCGTCATAGATACTGAGTTTTCCGCTTGCAATACAGCTTTCAAAGCCATTAGCTCCGAAACTGCACACCTGGACAGGGGCTATGAGTTCAAAGTCCCAATTTCCCAAACCCACCACGTTATTCAGGCGCTCTTCAATCTTTTCAACTGGTATGTACGCCATTCCTGTTGACGGATGCTTTTTTACTGCATCTGAAGGAAATTCCGCCTGAAGCTTTTCCCATACTTCTCGTATGGGCATTCCATTTACTGTTCTTTCTTCCAAGATAATCCTCCTTTTATAAAATTTTTCATAAAAAAAGCGCCTACAATAATCTGTAGACGCAATATTTTTATGATGCACCCTTATCATACACAAAAAGACCTGTTTCCAGGAATTTAATCCCTCTGTCAGCATACGCTGGCGATGTGAATAATAAAGAATGTTTAGGATATTATATTATAAAAGGTCTTGTTTGTCAAAGAGTGTTTTGTTATAT
>CANDBT010000088.1 GCA_947383005.1 uncultured bacterium
CTTAATGTCATATCATTTCTCCTTTTCTCTTGCTGTCGTGCCTACCGCCCCAACCCATAACGCAGTTGACTTTTCCCTGTATTCCTTGCATCTGTCCCCTGGCCTGACGTTCTTCGATTTTATCCCGCAGTAGCCGCAGTCTATTGCCTCAAAGCCTCTCTCATAATGGTTCTGGTAGTACTGTGTGTATTTCTGGCATGTGGCGCATCTTGCACCTGTGATTTCGATTTTCATGGCGTTATCCTCCTTTGTTATTACATACATATTGTATGTAGAATCTTTATTGATAATATAGTACATTTTGTATGTAATGTCAATAACATTTTTAGGAGGATTTATGTTTAACACACGCTTACGCTCTTTACGCATGAAATGTAAATATACTCAACAGAATATGGCTGATATGCTCCAAATCTCACTAAACGCCTACCAGAAGTATGAACAGGCTGAACGGTCGCCTTCTTTGGATTGTCTCGTGAAATTGGCTGATATACTTAATGTCCCTACTGACTTTTTACTTTGCCGTGATGAGTTTCTAAAATCTCTCGGAGTTTCCGTTGATGAATACCAGTAATATCTTCCAAAGCATCCCAGAGGGAAACATCCCCCATCCTATCTCCTGCTTCTATTTTTTGATAATATGTAAGTGTTATCCAAAGCTTGTCCGCCATCTGCTGCTGGGTTAGCCCAGCAGCTTTCCTGGCGCTTTTTAAATTTTCTCTCACTTTCCAACTCCTTCCTTGTGAAATAACAGGTCACTTTTATTGACATTGTAAAGAATTTTCGATACAATGTAATTATCAAATAACAAGTGAGGTAAAAATCATGGCTCAAACAAACGTGAATATACGAATGGACGAAACATTGAAACAACAGTTCGACCATCTTTGTAATGAACTTGGTTTGAACATGTCTACAGCAATTAATATTTTTGCTAAGACAATGGTTCGCCAGCAGAAAATCCCTTTTGAGGTTTCTCTTGACCCATTCTACTCCGAAAGCAATATGGCGCATCTACGTCGAGGCATCAAGGCTCTTAATGCCGGCAGGGGCATAGAGCATGACATCATCGAGGTAGAAGACGAATGAAAAAAATATGGTTTGATGAAGCCTGGGACGATTATGTCTACTGGCAACAGCAAGACAAAAAAACATTAAAACGTATCAATGCTTTATTAAAAGATATTGAACGCAACTATTTTGATGGTATCGGTAAGCCAGAACCGCTAAAAGGGGATTTAAGCGGTTTCTGGAGCCGTCGGATTGATGATACAAACAGACTAACTTATCGAATAAATAACAATATTTTAGAAATCCTGTCTTGCCGTGGACACTACGACGATAAATAACCTTTATGTCACCTGCTGCTGGGTCATACCAGCAGCTTTCCTGGCGTTTCCAAAAGGCAACTCACTTATGTAACAGCGCATCACATATACTGTCCACGAGCCTATACTCGCCTTGAAAATATAGCTCTTTTAGCGATTTATAGATATCCATATAAGTTAATAATTCCGGTGTCACAGGGGTTTTCTGGATCATTTTCTGGACTTCCCCGATTTTCCTTCGGGATCTTTTCTTAAGCTTCACTTACCTTACCTCCTGGTTTATGATTATCGAATTCCTGCTTGCCCTTCCCCTTTTCCTGTTTTATACTGTGCTTACAGGCTGTTGCCTCAGCCGAGTACAGAAGAAAGGAGATCCCATATATGTCAGAAAAAGCCATTCATGATCTAGCTGTTGCTTATGCACAAGCAAAGCTTATTAAAGAATCTGACCAAAAAGGATTCACAAGCGAGGAAATCCAATCATTCCTCAAAGCCTATCATTTCGCGTTAATTCACATTCCTGAAGAAGATAAGGAAATCCCATTGGACAAACTCTGTTAAATAGTCCTCCTTTTGGATACGTTTCGCAATACATCGACCGTATCCAAAAGGATTTTTTCCGCCCTTTCAAAAGTAATCCCTGGTTCTTTCTCCCTGAGAAAATCAACAATGTCCTGCGCCATTTGGTTTTTGCGCTCTATATGCTCCCTTATTTCTTTATCCGCTTCTTCGTAAGTCACCTGCTCTTACCTCCTTTTTCTCTGCGAAATCTCTAGGGTCAACTCCTAAAAATCCGCTTGTCTTATCCTTTAAAAATCCGCTTGTCTTATCCTTTCTGCTCCTTTATACTGGATATACAGGCTCCTGCCAGAGCTGAGTATAAAAGAAAGGAGAAAAAATATATGCCCAATTACATCAATCCAGAAATTGCTGCACATAATATTGCATTAGCCTTTTGCTAACATGAAATACAGAATTTACCTGATTCTGCTTTTATTCCTGGAAATATTGAACATTCTGGTGCTGCAGCACAGCAAATATGGGAACTATATTCCAATATTTATGACTTCGTGTTTGATGCCGCTTTGGATGGAAATGATGATTCTATGCATAATAAATAATCAAATTCCTCCACTTTCCTCAACGGATCTTTTATTGTCAGCTTTCCTGTAATGATACCCGTTGAGGATATCAAATGTTTTGTTTCTAACAGGGTAAATTGATTTTCTTTTAGATAATCAAATATATAGTCAATCCCCTGCCTGATTTTCTCTGGGTCAACCCCATCTACTTTCATTTGGGTTATAAATCTTTCTATCTCACTCCGCCTCCTTCCTATTTGCTCGCTCCCGCTTCTTACGTATTTCGTAAGTCTGGACTAAAAAAAATTGCTCCCGCTCTTTCTGGCTGGATATGAAGGGCTGACATCAACTTTTCAATTACAGTTGTTGACGGCTTAATATCTTCATTAATAACTTTCGACAAAGTATTCCTATCTACAGTTGATGCTGCTGATAAGTCAATGATTTTGTCAAGATTCTGCTCCACCATGATTTTCTTTAGTTCAACAACATCGACTCTATATTTCTGTGCCTGACCCAAATTATCATCTCCTTTCTTACGGATTTCGTAAGTTCATAATAACACTGTCTTTTATATGTGTCAATAACTTTTTGCGAATTTCGTAAGTTTTTTATTTTTTTACATAAAATCTATTGCATTTTGCGTAAGAATATGTTATTTTCTATTTAAACACAAAGCGAGGTGATAAAATGGCTATTTGGAATGAACGAATACGCGAAAGAAGATTAGAAAAGGGAATTACTTTAGCGCAGATCGCAGAAAGATTAGGAGTAACAGAAGCTACAGCCCAAAGATATGAATGTGGAAATATAAAAAGCATACCATATGAATATATGTGTGCTTATGGAGAAATTTTGAATTGCTCTCCTTGCTATCTAATGGGATGGGAAAATAAGGAAGAATCTCCCAAAATCATGAAGTTTTACGAAAAACTCAATGACATAGGAAAGGACGCCGCCACCGAACAAGTCCGGCTCCTGACCCTGGACGAAAAATACACCAGGCCAGATAATATTATTCCATTATACCATCCAGAGGAAGAACCTATCGGAAATGCCGCACATCGGCGCACCGACCTTCCAGAGCATGAACTTACTCCCGAAATGCAGCAGGAAGATGAGGATATTATGAAAAATTTCTAAGAGGTGATGTAAATTGACCTATGATGAATTACTTACAGAAGCGGATAACGATGGACTTATTGTAAAAGAAAAACCACTCAAATTTTACGATGGCCGAATTAAAGGAAGAAAAATAGCTATCCGTCAAAATATCCCTACATTAAAGAAAAAAACCTGTATTTTAGCAGAAGAAATCGGTCATTACCACACAAATACCATAGATATTCTTGATCAAAATCAAGTTTTAAATCGAAAGCTGGAACGTGCCGGAAGATTATGGGCTTATGATAAACTCATTGGTCTTTCTGGGATTATTCAGGGTTATCGGGCTAAATGCAGGAACCGTTGTGAGTTTGCCGAATGCTTAGGGGTCACAGAGGAATTTTTACAAGATGCCCTAATTTGCTATAAAGAGAAATACGGGATTATGACAGAGATTGACGGATATGTTATTATGTTTGAGCCATCACTAGCAGTAGCAAAAAAATTGGATTAAACCGCTTCGGCGATTTAATAAACAAAAAAATACGAGGAGGATCATTATGAAAAAAATTTGCTTAGCCACCCTATTTACCTTTATTCTATTTTCCTATGGTTGCTCAAATCAAAATACTAACCAAAACAAAAGTACCAGCCCAACCATTATTGAATCCGAAACAATCGTTGAATCCACAGTTGAAACAACCGAAAATGAAACAACGGATAATGCCATTGAATTACCAAATAAGGATGGACTAACAAAAGCCCTTACTGAAACACTCGTTTCCATGGGGGTAGACACTGTTCCGCAATTTGAATTTGATAACTACAAAAATATTTCTGGAATAATAGATATAGATGCTTATGCGGAAACAGAAAAATGCAAGCTCCTATTTGATTGTTCCTATATAGATATAACAGATTCATGGAGTATATCCTTTGTTAAAAATAGTGATAATCAACATATTTACTGGATTCAAAAAGGTTTAGAAAACAAAGTCGATTTATACGATTATAATACTGACACTTTGATATCTGCTAAATCCGAGACTTTATCTTCCGATCCTGTTGGTGATTCTGAATCTCAAGCAGAATCAATAAATGACGATTTTGAAAAATCCTTGGAATCTATAGCAGATAAATACCAAATAGAAACAAAACAAGATTAACAACTGTATATAATAGCCAAATATGACAATATCGTCTGCATGGGGAAGGTAGTTGGAAGGCTGGAAGGGCCGTATGAGATTATTAGCGATTGAGAAAAAGTAAGGAGGTTTCTTTATGGCGCTGCCACAGAAACAACACTATACTATCGAAGATATTTACGCCCTTCCTGACGGGCAAAGGGCTGAACTGATTGACGGCCAGATCTATAACATGGCTCCGCCAAAAAGGATTCATCAAAAACTGGTTTCTGAATTGACACGCTATATCGGAAATTATATCAAATCCAAAAAGAGAAGCTGTGAAATCTACCCTGCTCCATTTGCGGTATTCCTGGATCAAGATGAGCGCAATTATGTTGAACCTGATATTTCTGTTATCTGTGATCCTAATAAATTAGATGAATACGGGTGTAATGGGACTCCGGATTGGATTATTGAAATCGCCTCCCCCAGCACGGAGCGTATGGACTATGGGATAAAACTTTTTAAATACCGGTCTGCAGGTGTGAGGGAATACTGGATCATTAATCCTGTAAACCGCACTATCAATATCTTTGATTTTGAAAACAACGAAAAGACCGGCCAATATAGCTTTGATAGTGATATCAGCCCTTGCATTTTTAAAGACTTGAATATTAAAATTTCAGATCTGCTTTCGTAAAATCCCATTTGATTAAAACGCCCCTTATCAGAACGGTAACGGAAAAGGAAGGGTATGCCATACATCTGTAGAACCAGCAATATGGCGATATTTGCACTGCTGTAGCATTTGTGATATATTATTGCCAGTAGGAGGTGATGGCATGAAGGCATCTGTCCAAAGCTTATGCAACAATATATTGTCAAGGGCACATAAAGAAAAAATTAATGTTACCCCAATGAAGCTACAAAAACTTTTATACTATGTCTGTGTAAAATACGTTAAAGAAACCGGCATTTCCCCCATCCATGAAAAATTTGAAGTATGGAAATACGGCCCCGTTGTCCCGTCGGTATATTTTGAATTTAAACCTTTTGGTTCCTTACCTATCAAGGGTTTTTCTTATAATGCAAAGAAAAAATCAATGATGATCGATGAAAACGCCAATCCCATGCTTAAATTGTGCATAAATTATGTTTGGGAAAAATTTAAGACATATGATGGCGTGGATTTAGCCAAAAGGACGCACCAGGAAGGGAGTGGATGGCGGACGGCATACCTTAGTGGGAAGGAAATAATCAGCACGGAGGAAATGAAGAATGATGAAACCCTCTGAGGAAAACCTTGTAGGAAAATTTTCATCTGAGGATGAACCATTTGACTTGGATTTTGACAACCCAAATGAAAGAAAGCCGGAACTTAACGCAACTGACACCCATCTTTTTAAAGAAACCCCTACAAAAGAGTGGGAGGAATCAAGGAAATTCGCCCTTGGCTCATCGATGCTTGGATGGTGCTTATTCCTGATGCTTGTCTGTATCTTACTTTCTTTATGGAAGCCAGATAATGAACTAGTTAAAAATGGGTTTGAGGCATTCAAGCTTATTGTAATGACTATACTTGGATATATATTTGGTTCAACCTCAAAAAATGAATGATTATATAAAAACCGCCCGGTGCCCCACACCGGACGGCCTTACATGGATACCACTGGCGGGGCAGGCCCGCGGATGATACCACTACCACCTATAGTATACCATCCAAAAGCCGCCCTGGCAAGGGCGTATTTTTTATGCCCATTTTCAGACAGGAGGGAAACCTATGGCCAAAAGAAAGAAATACCCCCGGCTCCCCAACGGCTTCGGCTCCATCCGCTACCTGGGGAAAGGCCGGCGCAACCCCTACGCCGTCCATCCCCCGGCCCATCTGGACAGCGTATCCGGGGATGTCACCAACCGGCCGCCGGCTATCTGCTATGTAGATGATTACATGGTGGGGATAGCCGTCCTGACCGCCTGGCACGCCGGCCGTTACCAGCCGGGGTATGAAATTACCATCAAGCAGGAAAAAAGCCAGCAGGACGGCGCTGGCGCCATCAGCAGCCGGATGCTTGCCGATTACCGGAAGATCGCCGGTATGGATCTGTCCCAGCCTACCTTTTCCGAGGTTTACAGCCGCTTCTATGCCGATAAATTTGGCGAAGGGCATATATATTCTAAAACTACGGAGTATTCTACCAAAGCAGCCTACAAAAACTGCGGAAAGCTGCATAACCTGGCTTTCTGCACGCTCAGGCATAGCGACTTGCAGTCCGTAGTGGATAGCTGCCCCCTCAAACACGCCAGCCTTGAGCTGATCATAAACCTGCTGCACCAGATGTACAAATACGCCCTGGTCAATGACCTGTGCGAAAAGGATTACAGCATAGGACTGAAAATCAAAAAAGCGGATGATGATGAGCAAGGCATACCATTTACGACAGAGGAGCTAAAAAAGATTTATGCCGCCAGGAGTGACGACGTAGCGGAAATGCTGATAATCATGTGTCTTTCCGGTTTCCGCATCAATGAATACGCGAATATTTGTGTTGATACAAATGAATGGTATTTCAAGGGCGGAAGTAAGACGGACGCCGGGAAAGACCGGATAGTCCCTGTTCATCCCTTCATTCAGGATATGGTGACAGGGCGCATGGAAAAATATGGGAAGCTGCTGCCGCAGCCAACTGCAAAATTCAGGATGCAGATGGCTGCGCTGCTGGGACGCCTGGACTTTCAACAGCATCATACCCCGCATGACTGCCGTCACACATTTTCTTATTTGTGTGAAAAATATGAAGTGGCGGAGAATGACCGCAAACGGATGTTAGGCCATAGTTTTAACGACATAACCAACCGGGTCTATGGACACCGGGATCTGGATAGCCTCCGGATACAGATAGAAAAAATCCGTTGTGACTTTCTTGTGACCGATAATTAATTTTAAAGCATAAGAAAGACGACTATTTTAAAGGGGAAAATCCCTTATTTTAGCCTTTTTCCTTACGATTTATTACTTATGTCACTTTGTAAAAAATAAGATCATCTTAAGATGGCATGGTTAATTTGCCGCGTCTTCAGCGGCCAGTTCCTCATAACAATCCCTCAATACCTTACAGGATTCCCCCAGCCTGCCGGCTTCCTCCTGAGACAGAGATAACTTCAACACTCTCTTGACACCGCTCTTATTGATAATACAAGGTACTCCGGAAAATACGTCGTTCTGCCCGTATTCTCCTCTCAACATGGCAGACACCGTAAGGACGCTGTTTTCATCCCCCAGTATAGCTCGGGTAATTCTGGTAAGAGCCATGCCAATGCCATAATAGGTGGCATCTTTCGCCTCAATAATTTTGTAAGCAGCTCCCTGAACCTCTCTCTCGATCTCCGTCAGTTTGTTTTTGTCAATCTCCGGGTTTTCACCGCACAGTTCCAGGATTGACTTTGTGGCCACCTGGGCCTGGCTCCAGGGTACAAACTCACTGTCCCCGTGTTCTCCCATAACATAGGCATGGACGTTCCTCGGATCTACCCGAAAATATTCGCCTAAAAGATAACGGAGCCTGGCTGTGTCTAAAGCAGTACCGCTTCCTAAAACTTTTCTGGGATTAAATCCTGACAGCATATAAGTAATCCTGGTCATAATGTCCACTGGGTTGGTAGCCACGAGAAAAATTCCATCAAACCCAGAAACTGTTACTGGCTCCACGATAGAACGAAACACTTTGGCGTTTCGTTTGAGAAGAGCCAGCCTTGTCTCGCCAGGCTGCTGGGCAACCCCCGCACAGATAACCACAATATCCGCATCTTGGCAGTCTTTATATTCTCCCGCATAAATCTTCATACTAGAACCGGAAAACGCAAGTCCATGATTCAGATCCATAGCTTCTCCCTCTGCTCTTTTCCTGTTCAAGTCAATAAGAACCAGCTCATCGCAGGCATTTTGGTTTAAAAGGGAATAGGCATAACTCATCCCCACCATCCCGGTACCTACCAACACCACTTTCCGTTTATCATTTACCATGTTAAACCTCTTTTCTATATTTCTATCAATTTTACCTTTTTTAGTATTCCTCATTGGAGTAAAAGTATTACTGATATAAAAAAACTTCTTTTTGCCAAGAATTTCCATACGAAATTCTTGACAAAAAGAAGCCTCTTTTCTAAAATTCCAACCCTCTTTTACCTTACAAAAGCAATACCATATTCATGTATTCCGTATCCCAACAACTGCATAATTTCCAACTCATCTTCCGCATCCGATACCGCATTATGGGTCTCACGATACGCCCTATTTTTACGAAGCATTTGCAATATGCTTTCCACGCCATAGCCCCGCTTCAATCTCCCGGTTTTAAAACAGTCCGCAGAATCCGGTATTGCCCGGTTATATTGACGATAGGATGCCAAGCGCATAATATCATACCATTCATACTCTGAATATTCCGGCAAATGCTTCTTATCAAATGCAGCATTATATGCAAAAAGTTTTTTCACGCCGTAAATATCCATCCACTGTTTGATCTCCTTCAAAGCCTTCTTTCTGCTTGTAACATAAGCCCCTTTTTCATCAGGTTCCAACTCATTTGCATACATCCCGCCTACTTTGTATTCCGGATCAATTATGTAATAGATCGAATCAATCTTTTTCTGAGTTTGTGAATCAGCAACCACCACGCCAATCGACATAACCTGATCAAACCAGTTCGTTTCCGTATCAATTACCGCAAATCCATGGATCATCTCTTCTGTCCTCTTCTGTTACTTTCGTCTCCATCACCTTTATTCGCAATTTGTTGACCGGATATCATATCTTTCGGACATAATATTCTTAGGGATATACACGGAATGCAAAAACGGCATTCCTGCACTGTACGGTCAGCGCAGCAAATACCCTCGCTTCGCTGAGGCAGACTCTGCGCAGACCTACCATGAGAATTCGATACTTTCATAGTACCCCCATGCCTGCAATCAGGCACCACCATGAATGGAAGGGGGTTACTTAAACGAACCTATCCCTCACATAATTAAAGTTCGCATCACAATGCCTTTTTCAGCTTAATATATATACCGACAAAACAAGTATATGGTTCGATGATTGTTTCAAAATACTGCTTATCGTCAAGAGCAAATTTATTATTTGTCGCAAGCCAATCATCCCATGCTTTGCTAAAGCAATCCATTTCCCATGTCTTCACCGACTCGATTCTATCACCGCCGCCGATGATCTCTTTCCAAAGTTTTGGATTTTTAAACATATAGGCGTCATCTCCAAGCCAATCGGAAAGAAGTTCTTTAGCACAGCCTGCATGTTCATCCTTTAAACCAGGAATTCCAATCAAAACCTCTCCATTATCTTTCATAAATGGCAAAATCTTTTCCTGGAAAAAACCTTTACTTCCCGCAAAATAGTGATAAGAATCAATACTAATCAGAGCACGAAATTGTCCTTTTTCAAAATGAAGATTGTTTGCATCTTCACAAATAGGCATTATCTGTTCCCCTACACCCCATTGGGCAAACCGTTTCCCATTTTCTTCTGCACTTACCCATAGATCATTGGCAAATACTCTCACTCCGGTTTCTTTAGCAATGACCAAACTTGTCAGTCCCTTCCCACATCCCAGGTCGAGAATCATATCATCAGGAACGAGCTGCAAAGGATATTTATCAAACAGCTCTGCTAATATCCTTACACTATTTGGCCCCATCATAGTTTCTGCCGAAATATATGCCTTATAATCACCAATATTCATAATTTCCCCTTATAGCTCTTTTTAAATTCAGTATCGGCAGCCAAGTATTCCCTATGCACAACCAAATTATTGCCAAACGCCTTATAGAAACGAGAGCCATCCATAAATTAGGAAGCGCTATCTTAAAGGCATTATCAATCAATAATTATAATCACTTTTCTATTATTTACAAGTAGAATTTACTTTTTTGTGAGAAATCAGTTCAATCCCCTTTACTTACATATTTTACAAACATATGAAGATGCCCTAAAAATTTTCAAGTGTATCGTCAATATCTCTTCTTCATTAAACTCAAAAAATACATCCAGTCTTCCATTGTCATGGGGATTTGTCTCCCTGCCTGTCTCTCGGCATAGTCCAGATACATGGTAACAAACTGGTTTAAATCCTGCATCTCCCCTTTCATCAAATAATTTTTTGCTATACTGACATCCGCTTTCACGATTTTACCCGTTGGCACATTTTTCCAAATGGTCAGTCCCATATGCTCTTTTCTATGATCGGCACGTTCAACAATCACCTCCGCAGCCGTGTGGCGATGAATAGCATAATACAGTTTATTCTGTACCATAGCAAAAAACTCCCTGATTTCATCAAGTAAATGCTCAAAATATTCCTCATCAAATATCTGCCCATTTTCAAGACGTTTTTTATCCAGCACATAACCTTGAACTGTAAAAGTCTTTAACACCTTCGTTGCCCAACTCAGCTCTCCGCTGGCAAAAATATTTTTTAAATGCAAGCTTATATTGCCTGTTGAACAATCAAAAAGCTGCGCCATACTTTTTTGTGTCAGCCATACGTCTTCATCGTGAGCCCTGACCTCTATGCCACCTTCACCATTCTGCTTTGTAAATACCAGAAAGTCCGTGGTACTGTTTCTAATTTGTAATTTTTTATCCATAAAATCATCCAATCCTATTTATGACAATCAATTATTACTATTCCATCAGGGGGGTATTTTTACTGTGACACAACAAGCGAGCCGGAATATCCCAAAAGAATATTCCGGCTCATTGCTTGCCTACGTTTTTTTCGCAATGAAAGGCAAATTCCTCAAATTTTATACAGGTACCCTTGACAAATCTCTTGGTGTGTGTATAATAAGAATCAGAAATTACAAGTACCTGTATAAAATAAGGAGAACACAATATGGACGATATTTATACAGCTATTTATGAGAAGCTGTCCACACTGCAATGGCTCATGAAACGCCGGCAGATGTTCAGCCAGGCGGAAGCTGGGCCGTTTGCCGACGCAACAAGAGGTCAGGGGCGTATCCTTGCTATGTTGAAAATCCAGCCGGAAATTGCCACAAAGGATTTAGCTTATCTGCTGGGCATCCGCCAGCAATCGCTGAATGAGCTGT
>CANDBT010000089.1 GCA_947383005.1 uncultured bacterium
GGGCGGAAATAGCGAGTGCCGAATTCACTGAAATTTCCGCAAGGTAGTACTAGCACTCATTTGTGGGGACTTGGCTTGAGAAGAATCTCGTCGGGTTTTACCAAACCCAGTTTCTGCTTTGCTACCTCTTCAATGTATTCCTTCGTTTGTACATAAATCTGATACTCTTCCAACTCACTGGCCCGACTGACTTCCCGGTCATACTGCTGCTGTAAAGCAGCCTCCCTCTCCTGATATTCCATATCTTTACGTCTGAGAGTACTGCATTTAACGTTCACCACTAAGCTCAGGCTAAACACTACTAGCGTAACGCCGATTACGGCAATACGGTTAGTCCAATGGCCCTTTTTTCTTTTCCGCTTTCCATACATATTCATTCTATCACCAATTTCTTCTGTTTAAGACTTTTGCGAACCACTGTTTTTCCGCCGTCGATTCTGTTCTGATATATTTATTTTAAAGCATTTTCCAGCCTTTTTCAACACTTTTCGTAAAAACGCACCGGCTATTCGGTCATAGGCAACCATAGAAACCAGCACTGTACCAATTACATACAGTCTTAAAGTTCCGTCATTTTCCCGATACAGCAGGTAAAACACCACGAGTCCCGACAAAACCCAATAAATCAGGTCTTCCAGCCCTATCCAGAACCAGCTGTGACGCACCACCAGCCGAAAAAGCCTAAACAAATCATACCAAATCATCAGACCAGCCCCTGTCGCTATGCTCATTGCCAGCAGCCGCGCTTCAAACTCAATATTGGGACTCATCCTGTTATCCTCCATCACTTGAAAAGCCGGACAAGCCATGACTGTCCAGCTTTGCGATAAGCTTCGTTGGAGGAATAAGTCAGGCTGTCCACGGTTCCTTCCACATCCACCTCGCCTTTCTCCACCGAAAGACGGCTGACATGCAGATCTTTTCCTTTCATGGTTAAAAGCCCCTGATCCGTGTCCATCACAATCTGATTTTCGTCAAAAGACACTACCTCCCGTACCCCCGTCAAATTAGCCGCGTCACGATTCTGCAGATAGCAGCTATGAGGGCGGTTTCCCATTTTTTCCTCCATGCAAAAGACCTCCTGCTATACGAAACACCTGATTCCAGTATATGAGGAGGCCTTACTAATTATGAAATTTTATCGCAACGGCCAAATGCCTTCACGGTTATATATATCGGTATAACTCTTTCGCTTCGTCCTTACGGACTGTCTCCTGTACATCCAACACCTCAACTTTCACCGAGTTAGTGCCGAATTGAATCTCAATAATATCTCCCTGCCTGACATCAAATGAAGCCTTTGCCGGCCGGTCATTAACCAACACCCGTCCTGCATCACAGGCTTCGTTCGCTACGGTCCTGCGTTTAATCAGTCGGGAAACCTTCAAATATTTGTCTAGTCTCATGGCTTAGCTGTTTACCATATCCTTCAATGCTTTTCCCGGTTTAAATTTAGGGCTTTTACAAGCAGGAATAGGCATAGGCTCCTTAGTCTGAGGATTTCTGCCGTTTCTTGCCTTCCTCTCGGAAACTTCAAACGTTCCAAATCCCACAATCTGAACTTTATCCCCTTCCTTTAACGCGCCGGAAACCACATCGGCAAATGCTTTTATGGCAGCTTCTGCGTCTTTTTTTGATAAACCTGCCTGTTCCGCAACCGCTGCTACCAATTCAGTCTTATTCATTTAAAATTCCTCCTAAAATCATCATAGTATGGCACTTTTATGCCATCACTTTCCTATGGTGTAAGTGTACTCTACCATTTATATCTGTTTTATTATTGTTTGTCAAGGTTTTTCCGCTTTTTCCCGCTTTTTAATCTCTTCCCATGACTCCGGCGGCAAATCCTTATTCTCTCCAAATACATGTGGATGCCGTCTAATCATCTTTCGGCATATACCATCAATCACATCTTCTAACCGAAAGCACCCGGTTTCCGCCCCAATCTGACTGTAAATCAGCACATGAAAAAGAAGATCGCCTAATTCCTCACATAGATTATCCATATCCTGAAGATCTACAGCCCGGATCACTTCCCCCGCTTCTTCAAGCAGATAGGGCTTAAGACTTGCAAACGTCTGCTCTCTGTCCCATGGGCAGCCTTGATCCGATCTGAGCCGGGCCACTATATCAACCAGCTCCCCAAATGTATACATCATTATACCTCCTCTACCGTATACTCTCCTGACAGCGCTTGTGTCTGCTCTTTCGGCTTTTGTACCGGCTTTTCTGCCATGCGGTCTTCTTTCCGTTCCCTCCCATCAGATTTTTTCCCCACAAAAACCAGAATACTCCTGGCCGGCACTACAATCTGCCTCTGATTTTTGGGCGCCGGCTCCTGTCCCTGTGCGTAATAACCATTGTTTTCACTGTCCGAAGTATCAAAGACAATATGCCAGCTCATCCCCCTGCGCAAATGAGGAAGGGCAAATTCATGAGGTTCCCAGTGCATATTATAGGCAACAAAAAAAGTATCATCCTTTGTCCCATCAGGTTTTTTGCCATAGTCTCCGCAATACATAATTCCAAGCTGACGCCGGAAGTGATCAAATTCCGGCACCCATGCTTTCACTCCATGGTAGGAAACATCCGGGCTTCCACAAGAAAGATAATCCATCATCCGCGGCTCTGCCGCCATATGAAATACCGAATGCTCTTTGCGAAAAGCAATCGCCGTTTTAACAAAATCAAATAAATCCTGATGGGTTGACAATTGATTCCAATTCAGCCAAGATATTATATTGTCCTGACAATAAGCATTATTATTGCCGTTTTGTGAATTTCCAAACTCATCCCCTGCCAAAAACATTGGCGTACCTTGGCTTAAAAGCAACAGAAGTACGCTGTTGCGCAACTGCCTCTTACGAAGAGCCGTTATCTTTTTCTTCCGTACCGGTCCTTCTGCTCCGCAATTCCAGCTATAATTGTAGTCTGTGCCATCCTGATTGTTCTCGCCATTTTCTTCATTGTGTTTTTGTTCATAGGATACCATATCCATTAAAGTAAAGCCATTGCTCCCTGCCATGTAATTGATCACACCGCAATTAACCGGCCTGCGGCGACTGCGGAAAGCCAGGCTGTTCATCTGACCCTCATCACCCTTCAGCACCCGGCGCATATCTACCAAAAAGCCGTCATTGTATTCCCCCAAAGCGCTGCAAATACCCGGCCCTGGTTTTACCCCTTCCCAGGAAGAAGCCCAAAGCTTCGTATCGACAAGATATGGATCGCTTGCCAGTAATTGCAGAGGGAAACTTCCTGTCAGATGAACGCCATCCAAATGATATTCTCTAACCCAGCGACGTACAACCTCCAGCACATATACCGGAGCCTCTTGCCCGGTAAAATAAAGCTCGACTACCAATTCTATCCCCGCCCTGTGAAGTTCTTTCACCAACCGTTTAAGCTCTATGGACGGATTGCGCTTTCTTCCGCCATATGAAGCCTTGGGAGCACAATTTAATGCTGCTCCATATCCCCAATAATTAAGTTTTTCTTCCGTCTTCTGTTCTCCGTATGGATGACCAGCGGCATGCCGTGAAACCACTACCTCCGGAAATTCAGCCACCGGCATCAATTCCAAAGTAGTAATCCCCAGCTCTTTCATATAAGGAATCTTCCCGGCAATTCCCCGGAATGTCCCCTTGTCCCTCACACCGGAAGAAGTATGCTTGGTGAATCCCCTTACATGCGCACGATAGACAATACAGTTTTCATAAGGAATATGCAGCGCACAATCTTCTTCCCAATTGAAATCTTCCTGATGTACAGGCGACCGGAGCAGCCGAGATGCCTGGGATTTCTCCCCCCATTGTTCTCTGCCCGCAAATGATCTTCCGTAAGGATCAGGAAATGGTTTCCCATCGGCCTCAAAGGCATATTCATAATGCCCCAAATCTTTTCCCAATACGGTCATTGACCATACATTTCCGACCCTTCTGTCCTGCGGAAACGGAATCCGGATAAAGTCATCGTCTGCAGCCGAAGGCATAAATAAAAGCAAGCTACAGCTTTTCGCCGCAGCCGCTACGGAGACATGGATACCTCCTTTTATATTTGTGAGCCCCAACGGATATGCTTTTCTGTCACTGTTGTCAATCTCATACTGCCGCATTCTCCAGCCACCTTTCTTTCGTCCAGCCACAATTATTCAGTTATCAGTAATCAGTTATTAATTATCAATTATCTCATTTTTCACCCGAAAAATATAAAAACAGCCCGAACAGATACGCGAAAAGCTCAACTATATAAATGCTCGCTATAAGCCCCCGCCTTTATCAATTCATGGATAGATGCCATAACCGCCTCTTTGTCCTCCCGATAAGTAACCCCAAACCACTTATCCCGGGTTTCCAACACCTGCACTCTCGCTTTTCCTTGTCGAATCAAATCATCCACAATTTGCGGGAGTAAATATTCCGTTTTTACATCTCCTGGTTGTATTTGGTCCAAGAATCTAGGAAACCCCTGCTCTAACTCATCCAAAAATGATGGCGGAAAGCCCCACATATTCATCGATACCGGCTGATCCGGACTGATCTTTACCGGATTTCCCTTACTGTCATTAGCAAACAGCTTTTGTCTCTTCATCTCAATATCATAAGTTTCTGTCACCGTTTTAAGCGTATGATCCGGATTCAACTGGCAAATTCCCCGGGTAACCGTTCCGTTGGCACTAAGCGTATTGGACAAAATGAACCCTGCCATACACATATCATAAACCGAAGTTTCCGTTTCCATCTCTTCTGTCATATAATGATGAATATTGCGAAAAGCCTCTTTGCCATAATAATCATCAGCATTAATTACCACAAAAGGCTCTTTAATCATTCCTTTTGCCGATAATACCGCCTGCCCGGTACCCCATGGCTTTTTCCTGTCTTTTGGCACCCGATATCCTTCAGGCAGCGCATCCAGCTCCTGAAACGCATACGCCACATCTGCTATCTTTTCAATCCGTGTGCCGATAATCCGCCGAAAATCCTCTTCTAAATCCCTGCGAATAATAAACACAACCTTATCAAATCCTGCTTCCAGTGCATCATAAACAGAATAATCCATAATTATCTCACCGCATGGTCCTACCGGTTCCAGTTGTTTAATCCCACCTCCAAACCGACTGCCAAGTCCAGCCGCCATAATCACCAACGCCGTACTTCTCATTTTTCTATCCTCTCCACATTTTAACCAATTTACACGCATTTATTTTTTTAATATATCATAAGACTAGACAAAACGCAATTCTTCTCCTGTAAAATTCCCGCAAAAATCATCAAATAGGTTACTGTTCACGGGAGGGGGCATCTTCTTGCCTGTTTTCAACGGACAAGAAGCATCGGATGGCCATCCGATGGGGAATTTGAACTGTTATCAAAAATTCCGATACGGAATCTCAGCTTGTGTACTGTTCCGTACCGGAAATCCTATATGGTTATTCAATTGTCCCAAGTTTGGGATAATAGCGAAACAACACCTTCGCCACAATTTTATTTTTCTTTACATAAGTATTCTCCCATACTCGTGCATCAGCGGAATAATTGCGGTTATCTCCCAACATCAAATAACATCCCTCCGGCACCTCGAAGTGCATCGGTTCCTCTGGTCTCATCGGTTCACGAATATAAGGCTCCTCAAAAGGCATCTCAGAACCGTTCAGATAAACGTGCCCATCGGCAATATCTACCGTCTCCCCAGGAAGGCCAATAATCCGCTTCACATAATAAATCTTTTCGTTATCCGGGAAATGAAAAATCACAATATCCCCCCGCTGCGGCTCGGCAAACAGATATGACAAACGGAAACCAATCACCCTGTCGTCAGTCATAATCGTATTTTCCATAGAACCGCTGGGCACTTGGCTGTTGGCAATAATAAATGTATTTAAAATCAAGGCAATCACCGCTGCCGATATAATCACCTTAGTCCATTCCCACAACTCTTTGCGCCAATCAAACTTTTTGGGCGGCCGCTCAATTCCCCGTCCGTCTTCTTCTGCTTTCTGATATTCTCTGTCTTCACTCATCAATCTATCCTTCTGCCGCCTCCATCATTCCTTCAGATACTATTCCTAAAATATCTCTTTTCACCGCTGTTTTCGGTATTTGCTCAAAAGTTTATTGATCCTCCTGGCTGGGTCCAGCAGTTCACTAAGGGAATCATCATGATTCAAATTGTCAATAATCAATGCAACATATTTGCTCATATCTACATTGATATAATAAGGGCGGGCCAAAAGCTCCGGACTCTGATAAACCAGATTAGTTGTCAAAATTCTATCAATCAATCCGCTGGCATGATATTCATCAAACTTCGCCAGGCCGTTGGTAAACAACCCAAAAGTTGCACAGATAAATACCTTTCTGGCATTCCTGCCTTTCAGCTCTCTGGCCACTTCCAGCATACTGTCACCGGAAGATATCATATCATCAATAATCAACACATCCTTGCCTTCCACACTGGTGCCTAAAAACTCATGGGCTACAATGGGATTGCGGCCGTCTACAATACGGGTATAATCCCTGCGTTTATAAAACATCCCCATATCAAGCCCCAGCACATTGGCAAAATACACGGCTCGGTTCATCCCGCCTTCGTCCGGACTAATCACCATCATATGATTGCTGTCAATATCCAGGTCTGTCTCAACCTTCATCAAATACTTAATAAACTGGTATGTGGGCTGCACTGTCTCAAATCCCTTTAACGGAATGGCATTTTGCACCCGAGGATCGTGAGCGTCAAAAGTTATAATATTTTCCACTCCCATATTAGTCAATTCCTGTAATGCCAGAGCACAATCCAAAGACTCCCTGCCTGAGCGGCGATGCTGCCTGCTCTCATATAAAAAGGGCATAATCACATTAATCCGCCGGGCTTTCCCTGCCACAGCGGCAATTATCCTTTTTAAATCCTGAAAATGATCATCCGGCGACATATGGTTAGTCCTCCCACATAAAGAGTAAGTCAAATTGTAATTGCATACATCGACCATAATGTACAAATCGTCTCCGCGAACCGATTCCTCGATAAGCCCCTTGCCTTCACCGGAACCAAACCGCGGCGTCCTGGCCTCCACAATATAAGAATTCCTCTGATAACCGGCAAACGCAATCGTTGATTTGTGTTCGCTTTCCCGTTCTTTCCTCCAGGCCACCAGCCACTCATTAACCTTATTCCCCAGCTCAGCACAGCTCTTCAGCGGAATCAGGCCCAGCGGCCCCACCGGAATAGTCTCAATCGTCTTCTCTTCGTATATCATGCCTTCCCTCCATGTGTGCTCTGTTTGTTCCGTTGCCATCCATACCTGAACATTACCCTTCTTTTATATCATTATGCTTCATCTAAGTCAAGTTAATCCCCAGAAGTTTTTCTACGAAAAACGGCTACTTTTCGGTGTTTTCAGGCGGATATCCCCTCCATAAAGGGGAATCGTTTTATAATGGCTCATTATCCGGGAGGTCACACGGTCAGAGTATGTATCCCTCAACATCCCTATGGACAGATTGGTAGAAATTATCATTCCCTTCTGACGGTTAATTCTCTCATTTATACAATAAAACAACTGTGAAGATACAAAAGTATTGTTAAGTTCCGTCCCCAAATCGTCAATAACCAACATATCACAGTCCAAAATATGACGGCAGGTATCCTCCACTTCTTCCTGAACCTCCCGGCCAAATTTACATTGAGAAAGCATCTCAAACAAATCCTGCGAGGACAGATAAATCACCGAATGGTACCGGTCAATAAGCTCCTTGCTGATACAATTGGCAAAAAATGTTTTTCCTACCCCTGTTCCCCCGGTAAACAACAAATTCCGCCCTTTCTCAGGAAAATTTTCGGCAAACTCCCGGCATTGATGAATCACCAGCTTCATATATTCCAGTTCCGTCATATCCAACCCCAAAATCTTCTGTTCCGGGTCATACCATTCCAGGGAAAGCGTCTGGAAATTTTCACGCTTTAAAATTTCCCGGATATTCGACTGAGCGTATAAAATATGTATCCGGGCTTCCTCAAAGCAATGGCATCGGCGACCGTTTACATACGCTGTATCCTTACAATCCGGGCAATGGTAACGCATGTCCATATAATCGGCAGGATATCCCGCTGCCGCCATAAGAACTTTTTTTTGTTCCCGCAAATCAGCCAGATCCTCTTTCAACTGCTCTTTGGCCTTCGTATCACCTTCCAATACCCGCCGGGCACAAGCTGCTGCCCTGGCTCCCACAGCTTCATCCAAAGCCTTAATCTGGGGCACACGGCTGTAAACCTCCTGCTGTCTTTCCTGCTGGCCGTGACGATTATCCAACTGCCGCTGCTCATATCTGCGCATGACTTCATTATATTGCGAATTGCTTAACGCCATAACTTGTTCCCTTTCCTGCTAAAATTGCTTTCCCGCAAACACGGACGGCTTCATCAGCAGACGCTTATGACTGATTTATCCAAGATTTCACCTGATCCAGAACCAAAGAATCGTAATCCGTATCACGCTGTTCAAAATTATGGAACTGGTTGGCCTTTTTCACAGCTCTGACCGTCTTTTTCCCACGATGTTTTTCATCCAGCAAAACCACATCCCTGACCGTCTTCACGCCGCCTTTTTTCCACTCGGCTAAAATCTTATCCGCATAACGAAAACTGGGGGAATGTGTAGCCTCCATCGTCCGGTTGCATGCTTCCAATACCAATTCCCGGGAAAAACCATAGACAGAAAACCATTTCTCAATCATTTTCTTTTCTGCCTCCCCCGGTTTACGGTCCGTCAAACCAAAGCAACGCATAATGGCAAAAGAATCTTTTGTAAAACCGCTGGCAAAAGCCCTGGCCTCTTCCACCGTAGCAAAGCCCCGCTCATGCCAGTTTATCCCCACTGTCTCAATATAACGGATGCTGGTATGGCCTCCCTGAACACAAAACTCCACCAAATATTCCAAAAGCTCTGCTGTCATCCCCAGACCGTCATAAAGATAGGCAAATACCTCGCACTCCCGGGGGGTAAACACTTTATTCATATATTTTTGGGCAATATACAACAACTGGGTAAAATCCTCGTCATCCGCCAACCGGTTTACCTGCTCTTGGCTGTACATCGGACGTCTGCCCGATACTTCCTGCGTTTTGGATCCTGAAACTTCCAAAGTTGCTTCCGTTAGCCCTGAAACCTCTTTAGACCGAGCTGCTTTCTCGCTTTCTTCCGGCTTTTTTAACAGGAGGCCATTTTTTTCCCAATAGGCAATAGCCCGTTTTACATCAGCTTCCGTATAATCCAGTGCATCAGCAATTTGGCCTATTTCTATAGGATTTGGCTGATGGCGCAAAAGATATAAATATACTTTCACGTACTCCCCGCTAGCGGAGGCCATATAGCGATCGATAAATTCATTGGCCACTATAGTCCCTTCTATTCGTAAACTACAGACTGCTTCCATAAACTATTTCCCCTCCTCCTTGCCGCCCATGTGGATAGTGTAGCACATCCTCACCAAAAAGAAAATAGGCTGGTTTTTCAAAGGAAAAAATTGTGGATACTGTGGATAAAGTGGATATCTGATTTACATAATCTCAAAAATTTTAGCAATATCTGTCACATATATGAGAATAAAAGGATTTTTTGTCTTTTTATGGAATTGGTTATGTTAATTAAAAAATCCACATAGAACTTTTCACAAAAAAGTGGAAAACTATGTGGATATTGTGGATAACTATTGTCCAAGAAGCTTTTCCCCGACTTTTACAATATCTCCGGCCCCCATAGTTATCAACAAATCACCAGGGGAAGAATTTTTTAAAATAAATGTTTCAATTTCGTCAAACGTAGGGAAATAAGCCGTTTTTACCCCTAATTTTTCCAGCCTCTCGGCAATATCTCTCGAACTTACCCCCAAAGTATCCATCTCTCTGGCTGCATATATGTCTGCCAGCAGCACCTGATCTGCCCGGGAAAGCGCCTGAACAAACTCATCCAGCAAAGCTTTGGTTCGGGAATACGTATGGGGCTGAAACACACACCAGAGCCTTTTATGGGGATAATGGCTTGCTGCTTCCAAAGTCGCATTAATCTCCTGAGGATGATGCGCATAATCATCAATAATCGTCACACCGCCTATCTCACCCTTTTTTTCAAATCTCCGCTTAGTCCCCGTAAAATGCGCCAGCCCTTCCTGTATCGCTTCTATAGGAATGCGAAGGGCTTCCGCCGCCCCGATAGCCGCCAAAGCATTAGCCACATTATGCTTCCCGGGAACAGCCAGACGGATCTTTTCCCCGGGACATCCTTTCCTCATCAATGTAAATTCCGCCCGTGCCATCTCATCATAGCTAATGTCAGCCGCGCTATAATCGGCATTTTCATTAAGTCCTACGGTCACTATCTGACAAGGCAACCCGCCGATGATTTCTTCCAGATGATCTATGCTGTTATCAATAACCAATACCCCTTCTGCCGGGAGTTTCTCGGCAAAACGCCGGAAAGAATGGCGAATATCTGCCAAATCTTTAAAAAAGTCAAGATGATCTGCTTCAATATTTAATATAACTTCCATAGTAGGGAAAAAGGCCAAAAAACTATTGGTATATTCGCATGCCTCCGTCACAAACAATTCCTGTCCGCCCACCCGGATATTTCCGCCTATCGAGGGCAATATCCCTCCCACGGAAATCGTCGGATCGGTATCTGCCATCAGCAAAATTTCCGTGATCATAGATGTGGTAGTCGTCTTGCCGTGCGTTCCGGCCACGGCAAGCGCCTGACGGTAATTTTTCATCATCTGTCCTAAAAGCTCTGCCCGGCTGACCATGGGTACTCCCTTTTCCATGGCTTTTTGGTACTCCGGATTGTCTTGATGAATAGCCGCCGTATAGACTACGAGATCAATATCCTCTGCCAGATTTTCTTCCCGCTGGCCATAAAAAACCTTTGCTCCCCTGGCTTCCAAATGCCTTGTTTGCTCGTTTTCATGGGCATCCGATCCGCTTACCCGAAACCCCTCCTGCAGCAAAACCTCTGCCAGTCCGCTCATACTAATCCCGCCAATCCCGATAAAATGAACTGCCGCCGGCTTTCCAAAATCAATTTGATACATAATCTCTCTTCCTTTCCCTGATAATTCCTTTATTACCATTACTTTTACTTCTTTTTTCCGGGAAAGTCAATCACTTCCATTCTTTCTTCCCCATTTTTTATCCTGGTAGTGTTACTATTCGAGTGCTTCTTGAACTGCTATGTTGCCTTATCCTAACAATTTTTACGTTTTCCTTCTATTTGGCTCTATCCCTTTAAAGAGTTTTGTATTATAATACCATCTATAAAATGTTTTTGAATGTCTATGCGTGATCAATCATGAAACGGTTACAAATACACCCTGATGTGCTCTCGGAGTCTCTCTGTGCCTGATTTTGTGAGATGATTTTTTTGTCAGATGTGCATAAATTTATGAGGCGTACGTGGAACGTACGTTGATTAAATTTATGTGCATAT
>CANDBT010000090.1 GCA_947383005.1 uncultured bacterium
CCCCATGCAGAGGAAGTATGCCGCAGAAGCGGCGCATGGGGCGCGCGGCGAGTAGGGGAAGATGGCTCTCCCCTACTCGATTATTACTTACCGTAATTTGCGAAACAAGGTACAACCATTTTCTTTAAAATATCGGATTTTGTTTTCTAAGTCTTCCCGTGACACTTCAAAAGCTTCGGACAGGCAATCCAGACAAAAATACGTGGTGGCGCCACGGTTAATCAACTTTTTTGTGGCGCCTATTTCGTCATGAGTCAAAAGTTTTTGGCATTTTCGGCAGTGGTTTTGGGAAACTGCTTTTGCAGTGTTCATCACAAGCTCCTTGCGATTAAGAATAGAATATCGACAGTGGTTTTACTGGCAATTTACCAGACGGCATTTAAACAATCGGCAGTCGTGGCCGGGGACATCGACCAAATGATAATCCCGCACAATGCCCGCAGGCTCTCCGGTAAACAGATCTTCCATTTCCAGGCCGTAACCGGAAGCATAAGGGATTCCTGCGTCGGCCAATATGCAGTTGATTTGCCGTTCTTCCTCAAATAAATTATAATAAGCAATGATGAATTCCCTGTTGGAGAGATGTTTGATAAAAGTCAAAAGCTGATCTTTGACCCTCCTCAGCGGTTCTATGGCGTTTTCTTTATCCTCTTCGGGAACCATGACGCTTCTTTTCCCGACCAGGTATGGCGGCCGGCATTCCGGGTCCTGGTTGACACGGATAAGATTTTTGTTCAGAAGCAGTTTTTCCATTTGAGGCGACAGGTGACGCAAGTCAGCTCCCATAATAAGGGGAGTGCCGGCGAGGCACCAGAGGGAGAACTGTATACGGTATTCCCCATCGCTGCAAGGCTTTCCCACGGCCGCGTTTCCTTGGTTATACATGCCCACGGTCAGCATGTCCATATCATTAAAGCAGAATGGACCGGATTGACAAAGATGTTCTAACTGGGAATGAAAAATGCCCATGAAAGAGCGGTAATTGTCAAAAATATCGCCGGTCGACCGGTAAGTGTGGGCGCCGATTGAGCGCATCCAATTCCAGGATTGTTCACAACCCCAATTGCAGGCGGCAAAAAGGATCTCCCTTCCTGTGGCTTTCAGAGCCATGCTCATGGTGTGGTAGCGATTGACGCAGTCGGCATTTGCCGGGAAGTTGCAGTAATCGTATTTTAAATAGTCCACTCCCCATTCGGCAAAGAGCCGGGCGTCCTGAAATTCATGGTCATAACTGGACGGATAACCGGCGCAGGTCAGGATGCCTGCGCAGGAATACATGCCGAATTTGAGACCTTTTTCATGAATGTAGTCGGCTACGGCTTTGATTCCGCGAGGAAATTTATCCGGATCCGGTACCAGGTTCCCCTGAATATCCCTTTCTTTTAAAGCCCAGCAATCATCAATAATCAAATACTCATATCCGGCATCAAGGTATCCTTTTTCCACCATAGTGTCAGCGATTTGAAGAATTAAATCTTCATGAATATTGCTGCCGAAAGTATTCCATGAATTCCAGCCCATAGGCGGTTTTGCTGCTATCATTATCATTCCCTCCTGGTTTTTGAAAAATCGAGTAGAGAAGATTTCCCCTTACTCGCCGCGCCGGGAGCCTGCCAGCTTTAGCTGGCATTTTCCTTTGGGCGCCCGTGAAAAAATCGAGTAGGGAAGATTTTCTCCCTACTCGCCGCGCCGGGCGTCCGCCAGCTTTAGCTGGCATTTTCCTTTGGGCGCCCGTGTGCATAAACAGGAGCCAAAATACTTGTTTGCTCCTGGTATTATCATATAAAACCAAGAGATATCTGCATAGGGAATATTGTGCTGCAAATATGGAAAAAAGGAAAAATTTATGGATTTTTTCTGTTTTTTCTTTCAATTGCTTCCCGAAGCTCCTTTAAAGCGCCGGAAAAATGACGGGAAGAAGCGCTGGGGTTTCTGTGCAGGATTCCGTGGCGGTGGGGAGCGAGAAGTTTTTCCATCTTGTTTTGCAGTTCTATTAGCTTTTCGTTAAGGCTGCGGATGTGGTCTTTTTGAAGCTTCCGAAATATCTGAATACCGCGCTTTTGTTTTTTTCTCAGCTTAACAAGCTGATTTTTCCCCAGTTTGTGAAATTTAGCTGCCTGTGCCCCAGGCAAGGCACGGAGATGTGACGCCTCTTCTTTTAACAAGGAGAGTTGCGCCTGAACACTGTCCAGTTCTATGCGCAAACGGGTAACGGCTTCCAGGGCACGGGACAGGTTTAAAGCTTCCCGTACGGATAAGAGCGTATCGGCCAGAAATAAAACCGAGATGGCAGCTAAAAATATATTTTCGGAAATCGGGTTAAAGTAAAATACCAGTTTTTCGACAGGGTGATGGAGTACTTCTGTCATCAGGAGACTTAAAAAGCCCCAGACGACGGACGAACTCAGGCAAATATAGCCGTTCATATTGTATTTATGGTTGCTGTAATCCCAATATTTTACTTTAAATAATTTTTCCATGACATATCCGGCTGCATATTCCAAAGCTGTGGCGGAAATTACGCCTGTGAGGTAGATGAGCGGCGGGCTATTCCGGACAGGCAGGGAGATCCATAACATCATTATTGCGCCGAAACCATATATGGGCAGCAGGGGCAGGT
The DNA here is from genome assembly GCA_947383005.1 of uncultured bacterium. Taxonomy (GTDB): domain Bacteria; phylum Bacillota; class Clostridia; order Lachnospirales; family Lachnospiraceae; genus Brotaphodocola. Next base: position 2,621 of record CANDBT010000090.1, read on the forward strand.
GCAAAAAACCGCGGTTGATCCATCGGCGCTGGCATAGGGAAACATAAACGGATTCAAAAACCCAGCCGAAAAAACAGTAAAAATAAAAAAATAAAAACCAATGACGCCAGGTATAAATGTGCATAAGAACCACCTTTTCAGGGAGAACATGTATTGTAGTAGTAATCATATCATGTCTTTAAAAGAATGTCTACCGGTTAGCCAGCAGGCGGGCAACAAGCGGCAGACGTCCGGTTACTGTTTTTTACGCTATTTATTGCCAAGTTTCTTTGCTTGCGCCTTATGATAAAGTGTGCTACAATTTACAGGATAAGAAATTCCGTAGCTTGTATAAAGGGATATATGGCAGAATAGTTACGAAGTTTATTTTGTCGAACAACATATTGCGAAATATATAGAGAGGATTAAATGATTATGGAAAAATTGACTTATGAGAGTACACGAGGCGGAGAAAGCGGGCTGACTGCGTCCCAAGCTGTTTTGAAAGGACTGGCTGAGGATGGCGGTTTATATATGCCAAACAGAATTCCCGGATTGGATATTTCTTTGGAACAGTTGGCAAAAATGTCTTATCAGGAGGCGGCTTACGAGGTGATGAAGCTTTTTTTGACCGACTACACGGAGGAGGAACTGAAAAGCTGTATAGCCAGCGCTTATGATAGTAAATTTGACCAACCGGAAATCGTAGGAATGAGAAAGGCGTCAGGCGCCCATTATCTTGAACTGTTTCATGGGAGTACGATTGCTTTTAAAGACATGGCCTTGTCTATTCTTCCTTATCTGATGACGACAGCGGCAAAGAAGAATCATGTGGAAAATGAAATCGTTATTTTGACCGCGACTTCCGGCGATACGGGAAAGGCTGCTATGGCGGGTTTTGCCGATGTGCCGGGAACCCGGATTATTGTGTTTTATCCCAAAGGCGGCGTGAGCCGGGTGCAGGAGCTGCAGATGGTTACTCAGAAGGGGGATAATACGGCAGTTGTAGCGATTCACGGCAATTTTGACGATGCACAGACGGGAGTGAAGCAGATTTTTGGCGACCAGGAGTTTGGAAAGAGGCTGGCTGCCAGGAAGTTTCAGCTTTCTTCCGCGAACTCCATCAATATCGGGAGATTGGTGCCGCAGGTGGTGTATTATGTTTATGCCTATGCCCAATTGGTACATAAAGGAGAAATAAAGCCGGGCGAGGAGATTAATGTTACTGTGCCCACAGGGAATTTCGGCAATATTTTGGCGGCCTATTTTGCCAAGCAGATGGGCCTTCCGATAAAAACTTTGATTTGTGCGTCCAATGACAATAAAGTGTTGTTTGATTTCTTTCAGACCGGGGTTTACGACAAACGGAGGGAATTTGTCCTGACCACTTCCCCATCTATGGATATTTTGATTTCCAGCAATTTGGAACGTTTGATTTATCTGAGTGCCGACTCGGACCCGCAGGCCAACAAGCGTTTGATGGAAGAGCTAAAGGCGGAAGGCAGGTATCAGGTGACGGAAAAGATGCGGCAGAAGATGAGCGATTTCTGGGGCGGTTATGCTACGGAGCAGGAAAATGCGGCAGAGATAAAAAGGCTGTTTGATGCCACGGGCTATATGATAGATACTCACACAGGGGTAGCTTCGGCTGTTTATCAGAAATATGTGGCGGAAACAAAGGATAAGACCCCCACTGTGATTGTATCCACGGCCAGTCCTTATAAGTTTTCTCACAGTGTCATGGAAGCGGTGTTTGGCAGTCAGGGAGACAAGGAAGAATTTCAGATTATTGATGACTTATGCAGAGCTACCGGCGTGGTTGTGCCGCCGGCGGTAGAAGAGATACGCAATGCCCGAATTCGCCATAAGAGAGAGTGCGATGTTGATGCGATGGAAAAAAGCGTGGCGGAAATCCTTGGGCTGCCGGAGATTTAGACCGGATAAAAGCCGGGAGGTTTATTCGATGTGAAATTTGGCGAAAATCCCGTAGGTTTGCGCAGGGTCTGTCCCCGGCGAAGGGGAGATACTTGCCATACAGACGGTAAGAATACATGGAAAACAGAAAAATCCCTCTCCGTTCCGGCCGGTTCTTAACGGGCGCTGCTGGCGCTAAGGACTGCCGCAGGCGGTTTTGAATGGATTTTTGTAATATACGATTAGGAGGGCTATTATGCTTGGCTTTGATAAAATCCCTGAAATAGAGGCAGAATTGAAACAGGTAAATCAGCACATGGACCGTTTGTGCAAATCCAACAGTGAAACCATGCAGAAAATGCTGGATTGGGTTTTGCAGGCCAGAGGCAAACAGATCCGGGCGATCATGACTTTGCTTTGTTCGAAGTTAAAAGGCAGGAGAGTGGATGCCACGGAAACGGCGGCTGTAGTGGAAATGTGCCATACCGCGTCCCTGGTTCATGACGATATTATTGACCATGCAGATTTGCGCAGAGGTCAGATGTCGGTTCAAAAAAAATTTGGCCGAGAAATGGCTGTATATGCGGGGGATTTCCTGATTTTTGCAACGATTTCCCGTACAAATTTGGTGAATAAACTCTGGTATCGGAATATGTTTGCCAAGCTGGAGCTGATGTGTGACGGCGAGATCCGGCAGTATGACAATCATTATAATACTTCGATAACCGAAGAACAATGTCTGGAAAATATCAAAGGGAAGACATCCGCTATGTTTGAAATTGCCTGCGGAGCAGGCGCCTATGAGGGAAAATGCAATGCTGCGGAACGGAGCGCCGTGGAAGTATTCGGACGGAATTTTGGCCTGCTTTTCCAGCTCAGGGATGATCTGATTGATTTTGTCTGTACGGACACCGAATCACAGAAGTCGATTCACAATGATTTTTGGAGCGGGTATTATACGTTTCCGGCTATCCATACATTCGAGCATCCGGTTTATGGCCCGGAGTTGAAGCAGATTGCCCATGAGCTGAGGGACGGGATTCGCAGGGAAGGCGTAGATGAGCGGATTACCGAGCTGATCCAGTTGTCTGACGGTTTTGGATACACGCTCAGAAGGATTGAAGAGTATGGCAGGGAAGCGATACAGAGCCTGGAAATTTTCCCGGATTCCCTGGCAAAAACAAGGCTCATTGAACTTGTGGAAACAATGTTAAAGAGCACCAGAGGATTTAATGTCGACTAATACCCGGCGTACTGGGACAGTGCGGCATTAACCTTAAAGCAGTCAGTGTTTGATGTCTGTGTCGGTGCCAAGAGAAAGGAAGAGATGCCGCCGCTGGGAAAGCCCTGCGGCGGCATTGTTGGCTGATTGTGCCGAATGTATGTTACTGGTACATATTCGGCACGGACTGAAGCATACACAGCAATGTTAATATTCTATATCTATTTCATCAAATAAATCATCAAATGTAATTTTGATATTTGGGAAATGGACGATTTTTAATTCATCTTTGTTTTCTTCTGTTATTATTTTCCATAAATAATATTGAGGTTTTCCTGCTTTGTCATAGTCAAGTTCATATATTTCAACCTTTTTTTCCCTTAAATCTACGATCCAAAACTCATCAATTTCTTGTTGGCAATATAATTCTTTTTTTTCACCGCGATCATAATTTTCCGTTGATGGACTTAAGACTTCCATAACAAAACGTGGTGCGTCAATAAAGGTATTTCCTCTGCGGGATTTTGTACGGCAATTGATAGACGCATCTGGAATGACTATTTTATTTTCTCCATCTTCTGTCTGGAACCGATATTGTACATTGTCAGAAAACACATAACACATGCTGTTTTTTAACTGTTTACGTATAGCAGCTACGAAATTTACGATGATTGTCGAATGTTCCGGCCTGGCTCCTGCCATATCGGTTATTTGTAAATTTAAATCCATTGTATCACCCTTTCTGCCTTTTATAAAACGTAACCATTTAGACAATCTCAATTTTTGAACGAGCAGTACTAGTACTGCTGTTCCAGAAAAACTTTTCCGGAACGCATTTCCCGGAATATTACCGTCTGAATAGTAACTGTTACATTATAACAGATTAGTTACTAAAAATAAATAAACTTCCTCTATCCAAAAGAGAAAAAATGTATTATAATAATACAAATAAGGCTTGGCCTTCGGGCTTTGGGCAGGCCAGGCAAAAATATCATATGGGAGGTTATTATATTATGTTAGTATCAGCAACAGAAATGCTCAAAAAGGCAAAAGCGGGCCATTACGCAGTAGGACAGTTCAATATCAACAATTTAGAGTGGACAAAGTCCATTTTGACTACGGCTGAGGAGTTGAAATCCCCCGTAATTTTGGGTGTGTCTGAAGGCGCAGGCAAATATATGACCGGTTACAAGACAGTGGCAGCTATGGTTAAAGCCATGATTGAAGAGCTGAATATCACGGTTCCTGTTGCCCTGCATTTAGATCACGGCAGCTATGAGGGATGTTATAAGTGTATCAAGGCCGGATTTTCTTCCATCATGTTTGATGGTTCCCATTATCCGATTGAAGAGAATGTGGAGAAGACCAAAGAGCTGGTAAAAGTTGCCCATGAGATGGGCCTGTCTATTGAGGCTGAGGTTGGTTCTATCGGCGGTGAGGAAGACGGCGTTGTGGGTATGGGCGAGTGTGCAGATCCGGATGAATGCAAAGCTATCGCTGATTTGGGCATTGATTTCCTGGCTGCAGGTATCGGCAATATTCATGGCAAATATCCGGCTAACTGGAAGGGCCTGAGCTTTGAGACTTTGGCTGCTATCCAGGAGAAGACCGGCGAGATGCCTTTGGTGCTTCATGGTGGTACAGGAATCCCGGCAGATATGATTAAGAAAGCGATTGATCTGGGCGTAGCCAAGATTAATGTAAATACCGAATGCCAGTTGTCCTTTGCAGCGGCTACCCGTGAATATATCGAGGCCGGTAAGGACCAGCAGGGCAAAGGCTTTGACCCGCGTAAGCTTCTGGCTCCCGGCGCTGCGGCGATTAAGGAAACCGTAAAAGAGAAAATGGAGCTGTTTGGTTCTGTTGGCAAGGCGTGAGTTTTGGTTTGATATGCAATTGGTTTTATAACAGGTAATTTTGCCGCTGCCGGATGGGGATATTTGGCAGCGGCTAATTTTATGCGCAGGCATCTCATATGGAAGTTTGTTGTTGGCGCAGCATGTGGGCCGCGCGGCGGGTAGGAGAAAATCAGCCGCAAAGGCAGACCAAAAAGAGATTCCGGGAATATATTTGTGACATAGGAGGATTTCATCAATGAAAAAATGGATTTTAACAGCCATAGTGATAGGCACTTTATCGGCGGCAATGAGCTTTTCCAGCTATGCGGCGCAATGGAAGAGTGATGCTACTGGCTGGTGGTGGGAGGAAGACGACGGAAGCTATCCTGTATCGGATTGGCGGGAGATAAATGGCAAGTGGTATTATTTTGGTGGAGACGGATATATGCTGGCCAACACAACTACACCTGACGGGTGTTTTGTGGGGGCTGACGGGGCATGGGTTACTGATGGTTCGGGCGAGGTGCCTGCGGCTCCGTATGCGGACAAGCTGAATCAATATAATGAGGATCGTGAGTCTATTAGCTGTGAGCTTGCTTTCCGGAAGGAGGATTTGCGGGATCATGGCACGTATTATGAATTAAATAACAAAGAATATGAGATTTGGTATTGGTATGAAGGCGGGGATGGCTATATGGAAGTGGATACTATCCATAAAGGGCCGGTTTACTTTTACAAAGATGCAAAAATGAGCCAACCGGAGATTTCTTTCGAAAACGCTTTAAATGACGCAAGCATTCCAAAAGGTAATTTTGATGGGGACGACAGATATTATTGGACGCTCTTTAATCCGGATGAAAAGGGGTATTTCACAAGTTTTTATCCGGGCTATACGAATTGACGGTTAAGTTATCCCAAGGCGTGGGTGTAGCGGAGGTAATTTCGGATATATTTCAGAAAACTACCCTATGAAAATTGCTTTGCAGCAGTCTGTTTTAGCAAATTTCATAGTGGCTTTCTAACATGATTCTAAGGAAGCGCTGATTAAATCATCACTTGTTAATCAGCGTTTTCTTGTTTTTTTTGATCCAATCCATGAATTCAGCCATTGCATCATGGGTAAAAGTAGTCATTCATCAATCATAGCCTTCAATTCTTCCAGTGATTTATGGACTACCTCACCTTGTTCTAATTGGGCAAAGCTATGGTCTAATTTTTTTAGATATTCTTCATTTTTTTTGGCTTTCAGTAGATTACTATATTCTTTTTCAGATACGATCACAACATTTTCATTTCTTGGTCTTGATACAATAAGCGTTTCGCCGCCTATTACTTTATTGCACCATTCCTTAAAATTTTCACGTACATCCATGCTTTTTACTGCCAACATAGTATCACCTCATAATTTCGTATGGTTTTCGTTCTTTTATTACATGATGTTGGGGTCAAAAGGTATTTTGACCCCTATGATACCACGGATTGCTCCGCATTTCATGCTCCCGCAATCCTAAAACACCTCAAATTCGCTCATTTTTCTGCGAAAAATGGCTACTTTTCGGTGTTTTTGCGGGTCCCAAGTTCAAAAATCCTCTTGCAAGCAAGCTTGCATCGGATTTTCTGACCTTTTGACCCTGGTATCATTACATATGGTTATTATGTGTTTGTCAAATTATTTTATGTCGGAAATTCAAAGAAAAATAGTAACAGCATATGCTTTAGCCTCATAACTGTATTGGCTCATGACTAATCAGCGGAGTGATTAGTCATGGTGTGGACAGTAATTCGTAACCCGTCAGACGCCCTGAACGGTTACGAAAATACGGCCAAAATGGTATATCTTACCTGACTTCCAATACAGGACTTTAAACGGAACAAGAGGCGCCATTTTTCTTTTTAAACCTTATAAACGGATATATGATGAAGAGGGATAGAATATTGTTTTATAACAAACATAAACACAAATGATTAATTATAAAAACAATCTTAATGATTGATATAACAACAAAAATACCAAATATAAACACATTTATTATAAGGGATAAAACGTATAAAATATAAGTGTAAATACTCAATAAATATATTGGCCAATATATAACAAGTGTGTGGTTATCATTTTAACAGAATGGGGGTAAAATATCCACGCTTGAAGGAGTCGGTATGGAAAATGGTTTCGATATGAGAAAGGGGATAAGAGTGAAAGAAAAACAGTTAGATAAGGGAAAAATAGTAAAGTGGATTATAGCAATTGGAGCGCCTTTGATCCTATATGGGATTATTCCTCAATCTGAGTCGGTTTCTCCGGAAATGCGCAAATTCTTCGTATGTACTGCATGGGCTATTTTAACATGGGCATTTAATTTGCTCCCTGTGTATGTATCAGGATTGTTATTGACGATTTGGGCAATTTTATGGAATGTGGCTCCTGCCAATGTGATCTTGTCTCCCTGGACCGGATCGGTGGTATGGCTGTCCCTGGGAGGGCTTACTCTTTCCGTCATATTTGAAAAAAGCGGGTTGATGCAAAGAATCGCCTATTTTTTCATCGTAAAGTCAGGCGGCTCTTATAAAGGCATCGTAAATGGTATTGTATTGTCCGGAATTATCATTGCACTGCTTGTACCGAACATGACCGGACGAGTGGCTCTTTACTGTGCATTATGCTATGGGATTTATACGGCATTAAAAATACCGAAAAACAGTGCAACCGGGGCAGGCATTATGTTTGCCGGCTTTACAGCGGCAATTGCCCCGGCATGGATTTATCTATCAGCAAGCGAGAATCTGCAGTTAATTAATTCTTATTTAAAGGACACAGGAAAAAGCGTAAGCTGGATGCAATATTTTGTAAGCAATTTCCCAATCATGATTATTTGGACCGTACTGTTGCTTATCACAATAAAAATTTTATATAAGCAGGATGCGCAGATAGACGGAAAGGACTTTTTTGAGGAAAAATATCGTGCTTTAGGAAAAATGACGCAAAAAGAAATTAAATTTCTGATTATTTTAATCTGTCTCGTGCTGGCAATGGTGTTTTCGGATATTGACGCAGGATGGCTGTTTACCTTGGCAGTAATTGCCTGCTTCTTTCCCGGAATTGAAGTGGCAAAAGAAGAAGATATTAAAAAGGTTAATTTTCCAATGGTATTTTTTGTTGCGGCGACTATGTCCATCGGCAGCATGTCCAATGCGGTAGGAGTGGCAGGACTGGTCAGTGAGCTGGTTATGCCTTTGCTGCAAAATGTAGGGAATATGGGATTGATATTGTTTGCCTGGATAACCGGTGTAGCGGTGGATTTGATGATGACTCCCCTGGCGGGTATGGCAGCTTTCACCCCTTTGTTTATTGAGATTGCAGGAAAACTGGGATTGAGCGTAGTAGGAACTACCTTTAGCTTTGTATGGGGAGTAGAACAGTTGTTTTTCCCCTATGAATGGGCGTTGTTTTTAATCCTGTTCAGTTATGATGTATTTGATATGAAAAAGGCAATTAAGTTTTGTACTGCCCGAACGGTTTTGAGTCTGATATTTTTAGTTTTAATTATTTACCCCTATTGGTCATTAACCGGATTCTTAAAATAAGTCCAGCTAAGAAATGTCAATAGGTAAAATGAAAAATGTTTAAAAAGTATTTT
>CANDBT010000091.1 GCA_947383005.1 uncultured bacterium
AAAGCATTTTGATGTACTCCTGCATTTCCTCACAGAGAAACGGCGGCATTTTGATGGTGCGGTTACTTTTCTTCGTCTTTGGGCTTGTGATTATGTCACGTCCTTTGGATCGGTGAAATGTCTTGCTGATTGTGACCGTCTGCTTCTCAAAGTTGAAATCTGCCGGAGTGAGGGCAAGTAGTTCACCGGAACGCATCCCGCACCAGTAAAGCATTTCAAACGCATAATAGGAACGGGGCTTATCCATCATGGCTTCGGAAAATTTCAGATATTCTTCCTTCGTCCAGAAGTCCATTTCCTTTACGGCTTCGCCCCCAATCGTTCCCGCCCTCCTTGCCGGATTGTAGGGAAGATTGTAAAAGTTTACCGCATGATTGAATATCGCCGTAAGCTGTGCGTGTATTGTCCTCAAATAATCTGCGGAATAGGGCTTGCCCTTCTCGTCCTTGTACGCCATCAGTTCATTTTGCCACGCTATCACGTCCTTTGCTTCAATCTCTGCAATTTTGCGGTTTTCAAAGTACGGCAAAATCTTTGTCCGTATCACATGGCTTTTGGATTCCCAAGTGCTTTCCTTGACACGCTGTTTCTTGTCGGCTTCGTACACTTCAAAGAAACTGCCGAAAGTCATATCCAGCTTTGCCCCCTGTTTGAGCATGGCTTCATGTTCCCACGCCTGCGCTTCCCTTTTCGTTGCAAAGCCCCTCTTTTGTGTCTGCTTTCTTTCCCCCTTCCAGTTGGTGAAACGATAGATAACCCTCCACGTTCCAGTTGCATTGTCCTTGTATACAGCCATTTTGTAATCACTCTCCTTCCTTATTCGCTGTAACAGACCTTTTTATGAAAAAATGTAGCGTTCACACGTCCTGTCACGGTCAGATAGCCCTGTTTCTGTAACTCTGTATTCAGTTCCCTTACAATCTGGTAGGCTTTTGACTTCGACACACGCAATTCCGCTGCCACTTCCTCCACTGTCATAAATGATTTTTCTGTCATTCAGTTGTTTTCTCCTTTCTAACTGTTTTTGTTTAAGTCCTGCATATAGAATACTAAATAAATTCCGTTAAGTCAAGTGGTTTTCAAAAGAATCTTAACTTTTTTTATTTAAGTTATTCTTGCTATTTCTATTTCCTCATGCTATACTAAATTCAACAAATTTGTTTAAGTACAGCCATGCACGGCTGGCAGAAAACAGGACGGCGGGTGCTTGCACACGCTGGACTGGTTTATGACAGGCGTATATGGCGCACCGCCACAGCGAGATGAAGCACAGCGGAATCGAGCTGGCATGGCTGTGCTTAACCACTACAACGGAGGTTTGATTATGGCAATCGGCAAACGTATCAAATTTTTTCGCAATAGAAAAGGCATGACACAAAAGCAACTGGGCGAAATCCTCGGCTTCCTCGGAAAGACCTCTGATGTCCGTATGGCACAGTATGAATCCGAAGCCAGAGTGCCGAAGCATGACCTTGTAAAAGAAATGGCGAACCTTTTCGGTATCAGCACCCACGCCCTCACAGTGCCGGACATTGATACAAATATAGGGCTTATGCACACCCTCTTTGCGCTGGAAGATATGTACGGGCTGAAAATCGGTGAGATTGACGGGGAAGTCTGCCTGCGTTTGGATAAGTCCGATTACTCTACCTATTCTTCCATGTTCAAAATGCTCCACGCATGGCAGTCAGAAGCCGCCAGACTGGAAAAGGGCGAAATCACCAAAGAAGAATATGACGAGTGGCGGTACAAATATCCAGAACTTGACACGCACCAAATCTGGGCAAAGGTTCCTCCGCAAGAATTGTTTGACTTTATCAATGACACTGCCAAAGAAGCAGAAAGTACAGACAAAAAAGAAGCAAAGCGCAAGAAGAAAAAATGAACGCAAAAAACCTTACCAATTTTCAGTTGTCATATCTGAAAATCAGTAAGGTTTTTCTGTTATTGAAGTATTCTTTTATTCAGTGAGTGATACCTGAAACGTTGCCAAATCGTTGCCAGAGCCTAAACAAATTTGCTTGCAACCCGCATAAATACTGGGTTTTTAAAGCCTATTTCATCACTCAAACTCAATCGTCCCAGGCGGTTTAGAGGTAAGGTCATACAGCACCCGATTAATCCCTTTTACTTCATTAATTATTCGATTCATAACTTTTGTCAATACGGAAAAGGGAATTTCCGCTGTTTCTGCCGTCATGAAATCGATAGTATTTACCGCTCGCAGAGCCACCGCATAATCATAAGTCCTCTCATCACCCATGACTCCTACCGAGCGCATATTGGTCAAGGCAGCGAAGTACTGTCCGATGCTTTTATCCAATCCAGCTTTGGCAATTTCCTCTCGATAGATTGCGTCTGCTTCCTGTACCATTCGCACTTTTTCGGCAGTTACTTCGCCTACGATTCGGATTCCCAAGCCTGGGCCGGGGAATGGCTGGCGGTAAACCAGCGTTTCCGGAATTCCCAATTCCAGCCCGGCTTTTCGTACTTCATCTTTAAAAAGATCTCTCAGCGGCTCGATAATTTCTTCGAAATTTACATAATCCGGCAGCCCTCCTACGTTGTGGTGGGATTTAATTACCGCGGATTCGCCGCCAAGCCCGCTTTCCACTACATCCGGGTAAATTGTGCCCTGTACAAGAAAGTCAACGGCGCCGATTTTTTTTGCCTCTTCTTCAAATACACGGATAAATTCTTCGCCGATAATTTTCCTCTTTTGTTCTGGTTCATCTATGCCTTTGAGTTTTTCGTAAAAACGTTTTTGGGCATTGACACGGATAAAATTTAATGAATATGGACCATGGGGACCAAAAACTTCCTCTACTTCGTCGCCCTCATTTTTCCGAAGAAGTCCATGGTCGACAAAAACGCAGGTCAACTGGCTGCCCACGGCTTTAGCTAATAGGACGGCGGCAACAGAGGAATCTACCCCGCCTGATAATGCACATAAGACTTTTCCTTTGCCAACTTTTTTTCGGATTTCTTTTATGCTGTTCTCTACAAAAGAATCCATTTTCCAATCGCCTCTGCAGTCGCAGATATGGAAAATAAAGTTGGAGAGCATTTTTGTCCCTTCTGTTGTGTGCAGCACTTCAGGATGGAATTGAATGGCATAAAGCTTTTTTTCTTCCCATTGAGCTGCCGCTACGGGACAGTCAGCCGTATGCGCAATAATTTGAAATCCTGGGGCAACCGTTTCAATATAGTCATTATGGCTCATCCAGCAGATGGTTTTTTCGGATATATTGTTAAAAAGCATACTGTTTTTGTCTATATCTACCAGGATTTTGCCGTATTCGCGAACAGGGGCTTTACATACATGGCCGCCAAGTACATGCATCATTAGCTGGGCGCCGTAACATAGCCCTAATACGGGAATACCTAATTCAAATAGAGCCTGGTTGCAGGTGGCAGCGTTTTCTCCATAACAACTGTCCGGGCCGCCGGTCAGAATGATTCCTTTAGGGTTCATTTTTTTTATCGTTTCAATATCGGTTTTGTAAGAGTAAATCTCACAGTATACCTTGCACTCCCGGATGCGGCGAGCCACTAATTGGTTGTATTGGCCGCCGAAATCGATTACCACTATTTTTTCTCTGCTCATTGAGGTTCCTCCTGATGGCCATTTGGACTAAACATCGTTAATTATACCTAAATTATTTCTAATAGACAAGAGAAATCTTCAGGGAAAGCCTATTTTTTAAATATGAATTGTTATAATTTGTGTGTTTTTGTTGAGATATTCGATTGTTAATGTTACAATAAATTTTATACTTATTGTGTGCGGCGCTTTGTCTAAAGGAATTTTCAGGTCAAATATAGAATGGTTTTGACTGTTTTTGTGCGGCAGGTAAAGCTGACTTGATAGTATATATTTATTGAGTCATTTGGAAAATTTTGCAAACACTGTTTGACAATTTGAAACGGGTATGGACTATAAGATGATGGGAAAATGCAGAAGCAATAAAAACTTTTGTTAAAAGCTCTTATACGGGTCGAAATACCTTTTGGCCCAAACAACATTTTTATAGGAAGAGGAGGAAAAAGATGAGTTCAATTTCTGAAAAAAGGGTATTTCCCGATGGCTTTTTGTGGGGTGGCGCCACGGCGGCCAATCAGTGTGAAGGCGGATGGCAAGAAGGCGGAAAGGGGGTTTCCGTATCGGATGTGGCGATATTCAGAGATCCGAAAACACTGAAAGATTTGTTGGATGTACATGGAAATTGTGATATTACGGATGAACAAATCGCCGAAGCCCTGGTGTCGAAAAACGAGGCGATATACCCTAAACGCCATGGGATTGATCATTACCATCGTTATCAGGAAGATATCCGGCTGTTTGCCGAAATGGGGTTTAAAGTGTATCGTCTTTCTATTGCCTGGTCCCGGATTTTCCCTCGCTGTGATGAGGAAGAACCGAATGAAGAGGGGCTGCTGTTCTATGACCGTGTGTTTGATGAATGTTTAAAACATGGTATCCAGCCTTTGGTAACGATGTCTCATTATGAGCCGCCGTTAGCTTTGTGTACCGATTATAACGGCTGGTATAACCGGAAGGCTATTGATTTTTTTACGAAATATGTGGATGTGATTACGAAACGTTATAAGGATAAGGTGAAATATTGGCTGACGTTTAATGAGATTGATTCGATTATCCGTCATCCGTTCATGACAGGAGGGCTGATTGAATCGAGATTTAAGCCGGAAGATTTTTTGCAGGTGGAATATCAGGCTATGCACCATCAATTTGTGGCAAGCGCGTTGGCCACCGAAATTTGCCATACGAATATTCCTGACAGCAAGGTGGGGTGTATGATTACCAAACGGATGCTTTATCCCTATACTTGCAAGCCGGAGGATGTATTGAAAACCCAGCAGGAGATGCGTGCCCTTTATGCTTTTAGCGATACTCAGGTGTTTGGTGAGTATCCGGCTTATTTATTGAGCATGTATCGCAATAAGGGAATTCATATTGAAATGGAACCGGATGATTTGCGGATTATGAAAGCTTATCCTGTGGATTTTGTTTCCTTCAGTTATTATTCCTCTTCTTGTATGGCGATGGATACAGAGGGATTGGATCAGGGGCTGGAAAATACTTCTGTAGCGGTATTGAATCCATATATTGAGACGAGTGATTGGGGATGGGGGATTGACCCCATTGGTTTGCGCATATCCATGGTTGATTTATATGACCGTTACCGCAAACCCCTGTTTATTGTGGAAAATGGGCTGGGTGCGAAGGATGTGGTAGAAGAAGACGGATCGATCAATGATGATTACCGAATTGATTATCTGAAAAAACATTGCATAGAAATGTACAATGCCATTGTAGAAGATGGTGTGGAATGTATGGGTTATACGACCTGGGGGCCAATTGATTTGATCAGTAACAGCACCAATCAGATGTCGAAACGGTATGGGTTTATCTATGTGGATGTGGATGACTATGGAAAGGGAACATATAAGCGTTTGAAAAAGAAAAGCTTTGATTGGTATAAGAAAGTAATTCAAACCAACGGTGCGTCATTGTTTGAAGAATAACATCAGCAATGGGATTGTGGGAAAATATGCTCTGTGTCAGTTAAAGCTGACGGCGCTGGGCGCGGCGAGTGGGGGAAGATGACACTTCCCTACTCGATTCTGCGCGGCCTTATGCAGAGGAAGTATGCCGCAGAAGCGGCGCCTGGGGCGCGCGGCGAGTAGGGGAAGATGGCTTGCTCGATTCTGCCGATGGCAGCGACCGAGGGCGGCAGACAGACTGAAGCGGCAGACAGACTGGTGTGGCAGCCCCCATTTTGAAAAACATTAGCGCCTACGGCGGTTACGCCTGATGGCAGGCGTGGGGATTTACCGGACGGTTCCGCCGGAGGTCTGGTATTCGGAAGGCGACATGCCGGTATAGCGTTTAAAGGCCGCACTGAAATAGGCGGCATTATCATAGCCTACCCGGGAAGAGATTTCATAAACTTTTAAATTCGTATGGATCATCAGTTCTTTGGCTTTATTCATCCGCACCCGTATCAGGTAGTCGGTAAACGTATATCCGGTTTCGCTGCGGAATACCGTACTGAAGTAGCTGGTGCTTAAGGAAACGGCCCCAGCGACATCTTCAATACAAAAAGATGGTTCATGATAATGATTGTGAATATACCGGATGGCTTCATCGATAACCTTCCCGTATTTGCTTTTATTTACTTTAATGTAATCACAGATGGCAAACAGGCTTTCTTTCAAATTTTCGATAATGGCATCCAGGGTTCCCGCGGCCGTGACTTTTTTAAATTCTTCAATGGGATCTTCGAACAATTCTCCGATATCTATACCAGCTTCTCCCAAATCTTTGGCCAGTCTTGTATACAGGCTGCCGACTTTCAAAGTCATGTAAAGAAAACTTTCGCCGCCTTGCTGCTGCAGATATAGTTTCAGGGTCTGTAGCCGTTTCAGCAGGGCTTCTTTGTCCTGGGCTTTCAAAGGAGTGAGGAAATCAATATCCAGCGGATTATTGTGACGTTGGCCCTGCTGCTCCCATGCCCGGCTGTAGCTTTCAACCTCCTCATAAAATATGGTGGCGTTTACGCCTTTGACAAACCGGTATTTTCTGGCGTGGAGGCATTGGGAGAGGCTTAAGTAAGCCTGATCCAGACCCCGCTGGATATTTCCGGATGAAATAGTCACATCACAGTTGATGGATTTGGCTTCAGGAGGAAATTGTTTGCGGACTTGATGGACAACTTGCCTGCGCAAAGCGGTTACGGCTTTTTTGGTGGCTCCATATAAGAACAGCCGACATTGGGCGCTGCCCTTTTCTATGATGAAGACCTGGCTGCTTTCCAGTTGCCTGAGGAGACACGAGAATTTCAGCTCAAGCGAATATTGGGCATCCTCAGAAAGTTGGTTTAAATTCAGGTTTTGCACTTCCGCCTCCATAAGGCAGCAGCAAGCCAAGGCGTCTAATTGAAGATGGCCGCATCGTTTCAGCAGGGCGCCGGTATCTGTGGAGGGTTCTAAAAGCTGCCGAAAGAGTTGAATTTGTCCCATACGTTGGTCTTGATGAAGTTTACGGCAGCTTTTTGCGGCGGTTGTCAGTGCTTTCATCATTTCTTCTATGGAGATTGGCTTTAATACATAATCGGTGATGCCCAGATGCATAGCCGTGCGGGCATATTCAAAATCGTCATAGCCGCTGATGATAATTGTCACCAGCCTAGGATTTTGTTCCTTGCCTTTTCGGGCCAGTTCCAGCCCGTCAATATAGGGCATGCGGATGTCTGTTATCAGCAGGTCCGGCCGGATTGTTTCAATTAACTGCAAACCCTCTTCCCCGTCGCTGGCAGTACCGCAAAGTGTCAGATCCAAACTTGCCCAGTCAATTTGTCTGGACAATCCTTCTAAAATTATTTCGTTGTCGTCACATAGAATTACCTTGAACAAATTCCTCTTCCCCCTTTACCTTAGGAATACGGATAAAAACATGGGTTCCTTCTCCATATGAAGAGCTCAAATGAATGCCGTAATCTTTTCCCAAAAGGACGTGGATTCTTTCGTTTACGTTATAGAGTCCATATCCGTTTTTCCGGCCGTCTTCTGCTGCCGGCTGGGAAAGACGGTTTTGGATGGCGGAAACTTCCTGGGCGGTAAGTCCCCGGCTGTGGTCGCGGACAGACAGGGTAAGACAGTCATCTTCTTCATAAACGGATACCTGGATATGGACTTTTTCGCCTTTTTTGGGGCGTGCATGACTGATACTGTTTTCTACAAGAGGCTGAAGCAGAAGTTTTAGCGTTTTATAAGGGTACAAAGTTTTTTCACAGCAAATTTCATAACTGAATTTTTTGCTGTAAATAATGTTTTGAATACGCAAATAGCTGGTTACATGTAAAATCTCATCTTCGACGGAGATGATTTCCCGCCCTTTGCTGAGGGAAACACGAAACAGGGAAGAGAGGGAGGTCAGCATTTGCTCCGCTTCCTGGTTTTTTTCCATGCGCAGAAGCCAGGTAATGGAATCAAGGCAGTTATAGAGAAAATGAGGCTGGATTTGAGATTGCAGGGCTCTCAGCTCGGAGGAACGCAGCTTTTTCTGTTCTTCATAAATCCGGTTCATTAAAAGTTGGGTTTGAGACAGCATCTGGTTAAAGCTGTTGCCCAAATGGCCCAATTCATCGCCTCCCAAATCCGGCGCGCGTACAGTCAGATCCCCGGCCTCCACTTTTTCCATTAGCTGTACAAGCTGCCGTACCGGACGGGATATGGATTCGCTGATAAATGCTGCGACAAACAAGGCAAGAACAGTAACCAGGATAAGCAGCATACCGATGGAATATGTGATGGACTGGTTTGTCTGTGTAATTAGCTTTTTGTCTACGATGCCAGCGATTTTCCATTGGGTTTTGCCTAATTGGCGGCAGATGATCAAATAATCATCATCCGGGACAATGGAGGAGGCTCCTTCGGCAGCCGCTGCCTGTTCGGGAACCCAGCCATGCAGTTTGGCGGCAACCTGAGCGCTGTCGATAGAATCGGCTTCCTCTCCGCCCTGGAAAATGACCGTGCCGTTTTCATCCAGGATAAAGATAACGCCGTTGTAGATGCCATAGCGGATTTTCCCGGCAATGACCCGTTCGTCAATATCGGCTACCACTACGCCGCTTTTGCGTCCGGAAGCCTTATCCACCACGGGAAGTCCAAGGGAAATAAAACGGTCGGACTGGGAGCCTTTGACGACAAAGCTGCCATTATGGGGAACGAACCAGAGCGGCTGTCCGCTTTCGATAATGCTGTTGTACCAGGAGGCTTCGCGCTGATCCCCCGCCTGAAAGGAATAGGAGTTGGATTTATATTGGCCGCCGTTGGCGCCCAGTACATACAGGCCGAAAATTTCATCCCGGTAAGCAGAGTAGCCTGCCAGTTCCATGCTTCCTTCCAGGTCGGTGGAATATTGTTCGGATAAAGAGCCGAACTGACGGCGGAGAAATTTTTGCATGTTGATATCGTCGGAGACGGCGGTGCACATGGACCAGGCCGTATCAAAAAGGTCGTCGATTTCATCACACACCAGGTTGATGGTGTCCTCTGTGGAAGTCCTGGCCTGGTCTAAAAGCGCCCGGGAGTATTTCCAGTAAATAAAGGCGCTTATGCCGATGATCGGGATAACAGACAAAGCCAGATAAAATGCCAACAGTCTTTTTTTAAAGCTTAGTTTTCTCATATGAGCAAATGAATGGGCCGGAAATAACAGGCTTGAATTAGGAATGGATGGCAGTTCATGAGTTTATCTCACAGGTATGTCATCAATAGGCAGAGGAAAAACGAGCCAGGACATTTTCCTTGTTGATAATCCGGTAAGGGATGAAGACATAGGGAAACGGCGCGGCGTTCCGTTCTATTTGGCGGATGATTGTGACGGCGATAGGACCCCAGCGGGGGTTGCTTTCCACTGTGCCCAGATATTCGCCGGCAATAATTGCTTTGTATACATCCTGAATACCATTGATGGATACAATGGTGATTTCTTCCGGTTCACGTCCGGCTGCTTTGATTGCATGGAGGGCGCCCAGGCCGTCTTCGTCACTGTGAGCAAATACGGCATTTATCGGGATGCTGTTCACGGATTTTATCAGGACATTTTCCATAGCTTTTTGGGCCGTTACCCGATTAAAGTTGCCGTTTTCCGTGTAGACAATATGCAGATTGGGATACTGCTTTAACGCTTCCCGAAATCCCCGGGAGCGGGCTTCGGCCATGGGGGAATTGGCAGAACCGCAGATTTCCACAATGTTGCAGACGCGCCCGTCGTAGGCTTCAGCCAGCATCCTGGCGCATAACTGCCCCTCTTTTACGTAATCTGCAGAAATCAATGAGGTATAATACTCCCGGGGTACGCCTTCGCCGGTCGGGTGAATCAGAATAACCGGGATTTTCGCATCTTTAGCCGCTTTTAAGCAGTCCAGCAGAGGAGCTACTTCTTTGGGAGCGATAACCAGATAATCGGCGCCTTCGTCAATTAGCTGATAAATATTGTTGATCTGCCATTCGACCGTGTATTCTTCCGGTTCATGGTAGAGAAGCTCCAGGTCTTCCGCCAATGCGGCGTCCCGAAAACTGTTTAGCTGCGCCGTGCGCCAGGGATTATCGGTTTCTACTTGAGAAAAGCCCATGCGGATGACTCGCGTTTCTCTTGGAGGAACTTCTTGTCTTCCCGGCTCTTTGGCGGCAAGATCATGGCAGACGGTGAGAATAGCGGCAAGAAGAATGACGGTAAAAAAGATCCCGTAAATCCAGTTTTTCCTGAAATGAGTATTTTGCATATTACAGTTTAGCCCACATGGTGACGGGGCTGCTGTCAACCCCTTCAATCAGCAAAGGGATAGCGGCGGCCTGTTTAATGGGAGTACCAGGCAATTCTTCCTGGCTGGGGAGCGAGGAGAGGTCAACATCTTCAATAATACAGATATAGTGGTCATGGAAGGCGCCCAGCATATATTGGTGGGCCAGGTTGCCGTCGTCCTGATCGGCATAAGAGGCCAGGGAAATAAAGTCCAGAGCCACCGCTTTGATATTGACGTAGTTATCCATCAGAAATTTGGCGCCGCTGCTGCCCATGGCAGGCCCGTGATAAGAATAGGCATGAGGATTATCGGCGCGCATGGAAGAAAAGCCCGTGCGGATCATCAGAAGGTCGCAGCAGGAAATTTGATCAGCAAAGGGTTCCAGGTCTTCCTGAGTGATTTTTTCTTCCGCATTTTTGGGGATATCCAGTAAAAGCGGCATATCATAAAGGAATTGACTGAAAGGAAGCCTGGCGATAGGAAGCCCTTCATCATAAAAATGTTTTGGTGCGTCAAAATGGGAACCATAATGATTGAAAAGGCGGATATTGTAAGTGTTGGCCACGTCGCCTTGTCTGATAGACGTAAACGGCTGAAGCTCAATGGTGGGATTGCCCGGCCAGGCCGGGTCGTTGTTTCTGACAGGATAAGAAAGCAGTTGAATCATGATAATTCCTCCTAGTATAATAATGATATAGCCACAAGAGCTATAAAGTTAATAAGTTACAA
>CANDBT010000092.1 GCA_947383005.1 uncultured bacterium
TACCAAAAAGGAGCCATTTTTTTCCAAAGACACAAACTATTTTACACTACCATTTAGAGACAATTCCCATTACTTTCAATCACTTTCTTATACCAGTAGAAGGACTTCTTCGGAATTCGCTGCATGGTTCCGTTTCCCTCGTTATCCCGGTCTACATAGATGAACCCATAACGCTTTTTCATTTCACCCGTTCCATTAGATATCAGATCAATGCATCCCCAGGTAGTATATCCCAACAGTTCGACGCCATCCTCTTCCACCGCTTCTATCATGGCCCGGATATGTTCTTTTAGATATTCAATGCGGTAATCGTCCGCAACCGTTCCATCTTCTTCGACCGTATCTGCGGCTCCCAAGCCGTTTTCTACGATAAATAATGGTTTTCTATATCGGTCATACAGCTCGTTCATGGTGATCCGAAGCCCCATGGGATCGATCATCCAACCCCAGTCGCTGCTTTTTAAATAAGGATTTACCACAGATGCAAAGATATTGCTTTCCGTCTGTTTCCCTTTCTCGGGATTAGCGCTGCTGACTCTGGATGAGTAGTAGGAAAAACTGATGAAATCAACAGTATTGTCCCGCAGGATTTCCTCATCGCCTTTTTCAAAAGGTATTACCGTCCCCTGCCGTTTGGCCCATTTTTTTGCATAGGCGGGATAATATCCCCAAGATTGGACGTCAATGAACATATAGGACTCCCGGTTATCACAGATAGCTTTCCAGTAGTCTTCCGGATTGCAGGTTTCCGGATAATAGGAACCTGCTGCCATCATACACCCCACCTGATTTTCCGGATCAATTTCGTGGGCCAGTTTTGTTGCCAGGCTGCTGGCTACCAACTCGTGGTGAGCCGCTGTAACCATGACTTGTTTATCATTTTCCCCTTTCTCAAAGTACAGTCCTGCTGCCACAAAGGGGAAATGCAGGATCATATTGATTTCATTGAATGTGAGCCAGTATTTTACCAGCCCTTTATACCGCTTAAACAGGGTTTGAGCCAGTTTTACATAAAAATCGATCATTTTTCGGTTTCGCCAGCCTCCATAGTTTTCGATCAAATACATGGGACAGTCAAAGTGGTTGATCGTCACCAGAGGTTCAATACCGTATTTTCGGCATTCCCGAAATATATTTTCATAAAAAGCAAGACCCTCTTCATTGGGTTTTTCCTCATCCCCTTTTGGAAATATCCTGGTCCATGCAATGGATAAGCGATAGGTTTTAAATCCCATCTCTCCGAATAATTTAATATCTTCTTTATAATGATGGTACATATCAACTGCGGTTTTGGCTGGATAAAAATGTTCTTCATCAAATCGGAACATTTTTTTCTGTCCGGTTCCCACCAAATAACGATCCGCTCCAAGAGGCATCAGGTCTACATTGGCTAGTCCTCTTCCGCCTTCGTTAAACCCTCCCTCGCATTGATTGGCAGCAGTCGCGCCGCCCCATAAAAAATTTTTTGGCAAACTCATGTTCTTTCCTCCTTTTTTATTTTAAGCTTCGCTTTAACATTGCTGCCGAGACGGCAGCCGCAATAGCTTCTGCAATTACAAAAGCGCTCCATACCCCTTGTGCCTGGAATAACCGGCATAGCAAAAAGGCCACGGGGATAATGGCTATATACCGGATTAATGAGATTATCAGGGATGGCCCTCCCTTACCCAAGCCTTCAAATGTTCCGCTTATCATTACGGAAACGGCTGACATGATAAATCCGCAGCTAATAATACGAAGGGCTTTTGCGCCCTCTGCCACAGTAAGAGGGTTGGAAGAGAATATCCCCATTAGATGTTCAGGCAGGATTACGCACACCAAAGTCCCTGCTGCCATTATTCCTGTTCCGAGTATGAGGGAGATTTTTAAGATTTTTTTGACCCGATCCATATCCCCCGCTCCGTAGTTGAACCCAACTAAAGGACGTATTCCTTGAACTACGCCGTTAGCAGTCAGGTAGATGAAAGTCTGCAATTTATAGTAAATTCCCAAAATCAGCACATACATCTGGGAGAATTGGGACAGAATTCCGTTGAGCATAGTAATGAGCAGCGACGGCAGAGCCATATTAAGGCTTGCCGGAATTCCCACTCGGTAAATCCGGATATATAGGTTATTCTTGCTCAACCCCTTCCGCAGACGAAATCTTACGGGAAGCGGCTTCGCGAAAAAAATAACCAGGTAAGCAGCCAGGGATGCTACCTGCCCGATTCCGGTGGCAAGTGCTGCGCCGCATACTCCCAGACCGGCGATCGGCCCGGAACCAAAGATCAGAATCGGGTCAAGGATAATATTGATGATACATCCAAGCAGCATGCAGATCATGGATACCTTCATTTCTCCTATGGCCTGAAAAATCTTTTCGAAAGAGACTCCCAGAGTGACAGCCGCCGAGAATAGAAATACAATATTGGAATAGGCCAGCCCAGCGCTTATTATCTGGGTGTCCTGGGTAAACATATTCAGGAAAAATGGCATTGCACCGATACAGGCAAACATAAGGATAATCCCATGTACTCCGTTTAAAATAATCCCCTGAGCCACGATATCTTCCGCTTTCTCTTTGTCATTAGCGCCAAGGAAAAATGCACACATTGCATTAATCCCAATTCCGAAGCCGACTCCTACGGCATTGACCAGATTCTGTAGCGGGAATACCAGAGATAGAGATGTCATGGCGCTTTCACTGATTCTGGCTATGAAATAGCTATCCACGATATTATACAATGCGTTGACCAGCATGGACAAGACCATGGGAAAAGACATGGAAAGTACCAGGGGCAGCACAGGACGATTTTTCATAAAATCTTGGTTCATATCATTTTTGTCCTCCTCATATAAAGAATTTTCCAGATGGGTTTAATTTTGCCCAATTGAGTAGGGAAGAGTCATCTTCCCCTACTCGCCGCGCGGCCCGCGTGCTGCGTCAGCAGCAAACTTCCATACGCGGGCCTGTGCATAAAAAAACCACACAGCTAATAGCTGTGTGGCAAAAAGAAGACATATCCTGGAAAAGTCCACATTGTTTTCGTGCTTATAAGCATATCAGAAGAATGGACGCATGTCAAGACAGTTTTATTATAGTGAACGATAAAATTTTTTGTTTTTGGCGTTTACTATAATTTTTAATTTGTCAGAATCCGATCAATCTTTTCCCGTTCTTCCTGGCTGAAATGGGTATTTTCCATCATATTCAGATTATCAAGAATCTGTGATGTCTTTGAGGCGCCGATTAAGACACTGGTGATATCTCCGTCTCGGAGAATCCACGCCAGCGCCATCTGTGCCAGGCTCTGTCCCCGTTCCCGGGCAATAGCGTTTAACTTTCGCACTTTCTCTAATATTTCCGGGGTTATGGATTCTTCTTTTAAAAATCTTCCATCTGTTCGGATGCGGCTGTCTTTGGGAATTCCGTTTAAATATCGCTCAGTTAAAAGCCCTTGTGCCAAAGGCGAAAAGGTAATAATTCCAATACCATTTTCCGCCGCGTAATGTTTTAGCCCGTCTGTTTCAATATCACGGACAAATAAGGAATATTTCCGTTGATTGATGATAAACGGCGTTCTCATGTCTTTAAACAATTTTGCAATCGCAGATGTCTGTTCTTTGTTGTAGTTAGATATTCCCACATACAATGCTTTTCCGCTTTTAACAATATGGTCCAGTGCCTCGGCTGTTTCTTCCAGCGGCGTTTTCGGGTCAGGCCGATGATGGTAGAAAATATCCACATATTCCAATCCCATTCGCTGAAGGCTTTGATTCAGGCTTGCTACTAAATATTTTTTACTGCCCCAGTTCCCATATGGCCCCGGCCACATATCATAGCCAGCTTTTGTAGAAATCACCAGTTCATCTCGATAATTGGCAAATTCTTTTTTGAGAATACGTCCGAAATTTTCTTCTGCTGCACCGGGAGTCGGGCCGTAATTATTTGCGAGGTCAAAATGCGTAATCCCATTGTCGAATGCCGTACAGCATAACTGGGCCATGGTATCATAATTATTATTAGAACCAAAATTATGCCATAAACCTAATGATATTTCCGGTAATTTTAACCCGCTTTTTCCACAGCGGTTATAGCGCATCGTATCATAGCGTGTTTCTTGTGCAATATACATAATGTTCCCCTTTGCTAATTATAATTGACCATTCAAACAGAGTATTTTTCTGCCTGTTGTACGGTGAATTTTGTATTATCGATTATCTTTTGCTTTGCGCAATTCCAGCAGCCGTTCGAATTCACTTTCATCTCCGGAAGCGCGCAGGCGCTGGCGCCGTAGTTCGCGACGTCTGGCCAATTCTTTTGCTTCTTTCTTGCGGGAATAAGTCAGCCAGGCAATTGAGAAGGCCATAAGTGCAATGGCGGAGATTGCCGCAACAATAGCGATAACCGAAGATAAAGGAATATCCTGTCCGGGAAACTTACTGTCATTGGGAAGAGAATCAACAGAATTTCCATATTCTTCTTCTGAATTGGCCGGAATATCGGTGTTGGCATTTGCGGTGGAGTCGCTGACAGACATTTGACTTGCCATCAGAAAAGCCTGACCCACAAAATGGCCTTCATAAGTATAGTTTAGGACAGCAACCGCGTTTATGGGAGCGTCGGCAGAAGGTGGGGCCAAAGCTAAAGAAGCGTCTTCGAAAGAAGCCTCCTTCGGAAGCGTGATAACTTTGTCCGGTTCGATTATCAAATCGGAAGGCTGGTAGGTGCGTCCGTTTAGTTCAACTAAATCATTTCCGGTAATATAGCGGGTTTCATGATCGGAAATGGACAAGTTTTGAAAATTGTTGAATCCAAATTCCAGAAGATTTTTGCCGTCCAGAAAATATTTGGGTTTAGGGTTCCCTCTTAATATAACGGAAATCAGACGCCGTCCGTCTTTTTCTCCATAAGTAACCAAAGTATTGCCTGCTTTGAGCAGATATCCGGTTTTTCCGGCTACCGCGGGAGGATAATATAATGGGTCATTTGGGTCAGCGGTAGTGAGCAACCGATGTTCCTGGCGGAAAGAAATGCCATCGGGATGGTTGACGCTGGCGGGAATCTGGTAACTTAGTGTGGAGCTGATTTTTAACAGTTCTTCGTTGGCAAAAGCGGCTTGGGCGATCAAGGCCATGTCATAAGCAGTTACCTGTTGGTTTTCACCATTAAGACCGGACGGATTTTCGAAATGGGTTTTATCCGAACACCCCAGTTCAGCGGCTTTTTCATTCATCATATCTACAAATGCCGGAATGCTGCCGGCTGTATACTCTGCCAAAGCATTGGCGGACTGGTTGATGGAAACGAGCAGCAAAGTGTACAGGCAGTCTTCAACGGTCATTTGATCTCCAATTACCAAGCTCAGTTTGTTCCCGCTGTCGGCTTCAACACTGTTCATAGCCGTTTCAGAAAAAGTTATTGTATCGCTTAAGTCACAATGTTCCAATACAATCAAGGCTGTCAGCAGTTTGGTAATGCTGGCAGGCGGGGAGGCTGTGTCTATTCCTTCTTGCTGAAAAAGTATGGCTCCTGAATCAGCGTCGATAACTATTCCTGATTTTGCATCAATCTGAACACCGGAAGGCCAAGCCGGCGGATTGGCTAAGGCTACCATAGAGAACAGGCAGCTTATAGCCAGGCAGTAACAGAGCAGGTATCTTATCTTTTGATTCAATAGGATCTCCTCCTTTAATTGTTACTTTCAATGATAATTAGTAGCAATTCAATTTATTTCCGTGAGCAAGGAGCTGGTTACTACATTGTGTCAGTGCCATACTTGCATGAGCATTTGACGTATGCTGAGAGGAATTTGGCTTGAACTGCTACATAATTTTATCATGTTCAGAGAAAAAGGGAAAGGGATTTATGAAAAATAGTTGAGAAAAGCTTTGGCGATAGGATGGATGAAACACAGTATAGTAGTTGAAAAAACAAAATAGGTGTGATATGATACCAGACATTAGCATCATACAGGCAGAATGGGATGTGGGTTCAATCATTAAGGAAGGAATGGAAAATGGAGCTGGCGTTAATTACAATAGAGAAAATTGTGGAAATGTTTTTGATTTTAGTGGTTGGAGCGGCTGCTTTTCATTGGAAGATTATTGACAGTAATGCGAACAAAAAGATGTCGGGTCTTTTATTGAAAATCGTTACTCCGGCAATGATTTTTATGGCTTATCAAATGGATTACGAGCCGGAAAAACTAAGAGGGCTTTTGATTACCTTGGCGCTTTCCGGAGCCAGTTATGTGTGGACGATTCTGATGGTAAATTTGTTAGTTCGGCCGGGAAAAAGCACAGATGTGGCTATCGAACGGGTAGCAGCGATTTATTCCAATGCAGGATTTATGGGAATTCCCCTGGTTAATGGAATATTAGGCAAAGAAGGGGTATTTTACCTGACTGCTTATATTACGGTATTTAATATGGTTATTTGGTCACATGGACTTTCTGTTATGTGTGGTACGGTAAGTGTCAAAGGCGTTTTGAAAAATTTTATGCAGCCGACGACGGCTGCGATTGGTCTGGGGATTGTGTGTTTTTTGTTGAGGATACGGCTGCCAGCAGTACTTTCTAATCCGATAAAAATGGTAGGGGATATGAATACGGCAATGGCCATGTTAGTGGCGGGATGCAACCTGGCAGAGAGCAATTTGCTTGGAGCTATGAGAAAAGCGAGAACGTATTGGATTTGTTCGATGAAACTGCTTTGGGTTCCGGCACTCAGTGTGGCGATTTTGGCATTGATTCCTGTGGAACGGATATACCGTCTTACGGTGCTGGCGGCAATTTCCTGTCCGACAGCCGCTACGGGCACATTATTTGCCCTTCAGTATAATAAGGACAGCAATTATGCGTCAGAATTATTCACAGTGACTACGTTACTGTCCTTATTGACAATCCCATTGGTGATTTTACTAGGAGGATTGATTCTTCGTTGATTGCTATTGCTGTTTTGCGTTATCTATTGATCTCAACTTGTAAAATGGTATGCCTAAAATGCTGAATATTTGCAGTATTTTGGTATATCATTTTTGTTTTTATGTAAAATATTTTATATATTTGCTGCTTTTATCTGGCGCTGCCAGGTGCAAATTCAGATCAGGGGAGTGTAGGGCTTATTGCTCTGAGCAAGTAAAATGATAAAAATTGTCACAAAAAAGGCTTGCAATATACCCCGATAGGGTATATAATGGTTTCAAGATAAAGGAGCGAGATAAGCAGCAGAAAACATAGGACAAGGAGTTTACAGAAAGAGGGAAATGGAAAAGTGATCCAGGGAGAAAAGGCAATACAAGAAGGAAAAACAATGCGCGAACGGGAAGAATGCCAGGAAGAAGGCTTAATACATGACGCATGCTGCAAACATAAAAATAAAGAACGTCCGGATAAGGAATATAAAGATTTAATCTGCCGTTTGAACCGGATTGAAGGTCAGGTAAGAGGTATCAAAGGGATGGTGGAAAAAAATGCCTACTGTACGGATATTTTGATTCAGGTGTCAGCAGTAAATGCGGCATTGAACAGTTTCAATAAAGTATTGCTGGCAAATCATATCCGAACATGTGTGACAAAGGATATTAAAGAAGGAAAAGAAGAAACTATAGATGAGCTGGTAGCTACACTGCAAAAATTGATGAAATGATGATTTTGCAGTCGGATATGCAACAGTCAAGAATTGTCTGAACGATTACGGATGATTAAGCGGATGAAGAGTTATCTAAATGCAATCGGGAGAGGAGTTGATTAATGTGGAGCAATATACAGTAACGGGTATGAGTTGCGCCGCCTGTAGTGCCAGGGTGGAAAAAGCAGTATCTGAAGTGGAAGGTGTCGCTTCCTGCTCGGTCAGCCTTTTGACAAATTCTATGGGAGTGGAAGGGACAGCTTCTCAGGCAGCGATCATCGCGGCGGTTGAACAGGCTGGCTATGGGGCATCGAAAAAAGGAGAAAATGTAAAGTCCGGGAATTCTGTCGGTGCTTTACAATCAGCCGGTGAAGATTCTCTGATTGATCGGGAGACACCGGCCATGAAGCGGAGGCTTTTGGCATCTTTAGGTTTTTTGGCGGTATTGATGTATTTTTCCATGGGTCATATGATGTGGGGATGGCCTGTGCCGAAATTTTTTGCAGAGAATCATGTGGCAATGGGGCTGCTGCAAATGTATCTGACAGTCGCAGTCATGATCATTAATCAAAAATTTTTTATCAGCGGATTTAAAGGCTTGATTAATCGTGCGCCCAATATGGACACATTGGTGGCTTTGGGGTCAGGCGCTTCGTTTGTCTACAGCTCATACGCACTGTTTGCCATGACTGATGCGCAGGCAAAAGGTGATATGGCCGCGATGATGGGCTATATGCACGAGTTTTATTTTGAATCTGCGGCTATGATTTTGACCTTGATTACTGTAGGAAAGATGTTGGAAAGCCGTTCAAAAGGAAAGACCACGGACGCGTTAAAGAGCCTGATGAAGCTGGCGCCTAAGACGGCTACGGTTGTACGGGACGGAATAGAAACAGAAATATCTGTTGATCAGGTGCAGAAGGATGACATTTTTGTGGTGCGGCCGGGAGAAAATATCCCGGTGGATGGTGTGGTGCTGGAAGGAAGCAGCGCGGTCAATGAGTCGGCGCTGACCGGCGAGAGTATTCCCGTGGATAAGGCAGAGGGAGATCATGTGTCAGCAGCTACGGTGAACCAGTCGGGATTTATCCGCTGCAAAGCTACCCGTGTAGGGGAAGATACTACCCTGTCCCAGATAATCCAAATGGTTAGTGATGCGGCAGCGACAAAAGCGCCTATAGCTAAAGTGGCCGACAAGGTATCGGGAATTTTTGTGCCGACGGTTATCAGTATCGGGATAGTAACTATTTTGGTATGGCTGCTTGCCGGGCAGAGTGTGGGATTTGCCCTGGCCCGTGGAATTTCCGTACTGGTGATAAGCTGCCCATGCGCGTTGGGGCTGGCCACCCCGGTAGCTATCATGGTGGGCAACGGTGTGGGGGCAAAAAGTGGTATTCTGTTTAAGACAGCGGTTTCTCTGGAGGAAGCGGGAAAGACAGAAATTGTGGCGCTGGATAAAACGGGTACCATTACCAGTGGGGAGCCGAGAGTTACCGATATATTTCCGGCAGAAAATATGAGTGAAGAAGAGCTGCTGCAGACGGCTTATTCACTGGAGAAGAGAAGCGAACATCCTCTGGCTCGGGCAATTTGGCAAAAAGCTGAGGAGGAAGGGCTTACGGCTGAGGAGGTCAAAGATTTCCGGGCGCTGCCAGGCAATGGTTTGTCGGCCTCCCTTGATGGTTCGATCTTAAGTGGCGGAAATTTTTCGTTTATCCGTACGCAGACTGTCGTTCCGGATGAGATGAGGAAGCTTTCGGAAAAGCTTTCCGGGGAAGGGAAAACGCCTTTGTTTTTTAGCAAAGATAAGTTATTTGTGGGAATTATCGCTGTGGCGGACGTGATTAAAGAAGACAGCCCCCGTGCGGTGAAGGAATTGCAGAATATGGGCATTCACGTAGTTATGCTGACGGGAGATAATGAACGGACAGCGAAAGCGATAGGTGCGCAGGCCGGAGTGGATCAGGTTATTGCGGGAGTGCTGCCGGATGGAAAGGAAAGCGTGATCCGTTCACTGAGACAAAAAGGGAAAGTAGCTATGGTAGGAGATGGCATTAATGATGCACCGGCTTTGACCAGGGCAGATGTAGGGATTGCTATTGGTGCGGGTACGGATATTGCTATTGACGCGGCGGATGTAGTATTGATGAAAAGCCGGTTAAGTGATGTGCCGGCGGCAATACGTTTAAGCAGGGCAACGTTGAGAAATATCCATGAAAATTTATTTTGGGCTTTTTTCTATAATGTAGTGGGAATCCCTCTGGCAGCCGGTTTGTGGTATCCTATATTTGGATGGAAGCTGAATCCCATGTTTGGCGCGGCTGCAATGAGCTTGTCCAGTTTTTGCGTAGTGACTAATGCGTTGCGGCTGAACTGGTTTGCTATATACGACGGCAAGAAAGATAAAAAAATTAAAAAGAGTCAAAAGGAGACAAAAAGTATGAAGAAAACGTTGAAAATCGAAGGCATGATGTGCGGTCATTGCGAAGCCAGAGTAAAAAAATGTTTAGAGCTTCTGCCGGAAGTAACGGAAGCGGTAGTTAGCCATGAAGCCGGTACGGCGGTAGTGGAGCTGAATGGGGAT
This sequence comes from uncultured bacterium, assembly GCA_947383005.1. Lineage (GTDB taxonomy): Bacteria > Bacillota > Clostridia > Lachnospirales > Lachnospiraceae > Brotaphodocola. The sequence continues at coordinate 10,200 of CANDBT010000092.1, forward strand.
GTGGCAGATGAAGTGTTGAAAAAAACGGTAGAAGATCAAGACTATAAGGTGCTTTCTGTCCAGTAAAAACAGCTACCAATTTATGTTGATGAAAAGGTTGCGTTCACAGTCAGGTTGGTGGACGTGACCTTTGTTGCGTTCACCGCGCCTCTGAATACACGATGGACATCTAGTATGACTCGCACTAATTAGCCATATGTTTCGCGCAGGATAAATTTTCAGCCTGCAAGGCGGAAGAGGGAGGCGATACCCTCGCTTCGCTGGGGCAGACTCTGCGGTGGCATCGTTGACCGATGGTGCTGTGTGCCAGTGGCACACGTTTAGCACGGACCGAAGCGGAGCGTAGACCAACGAAGCAGATGGAAATTTAGACAAGTGAAACATGTGGTTAATTAGTGTGGGTCATACTAGCTTTGTCCGGCGCAGACGGGCAAAAAGAAGCCCCGCCTGAACTGTTACAACTTAACCGAATTTGCTCCCGATAAAAGGCACAGCTTTTTGTGCCGTAAATCGATTATAGGAAGCCGATTTTGCTTCCTATAATATAGCTTATGAGAATCACGCTTTTGATTCTCATAAAAGGCACATGTTTTTTGTGCCGTAAATCGATTATAGGAAGCCGATTTTGCTTCCTATAATAT
>CANDBT010000093.1 GCA_947383005.1 uncultured bacterium
AAAAGGTAAACTATTCCCGGCTTTTGGAAACTGCCCTAATTGATTATCTGCAAATACCCATGTCCGGCAGACAATAAGCCCTTGCCCTGCTGCCCCACGCCATATATCAGATACCGGGCAGCAGACGCACATTTCCAAACTTGATAAGAACACCGCCCTGACACTCGCCAAAAGTACAAGGGCGGTTTTCTCTCAATAGCTTGTGTAAAATCGTTTGTTTATCTTCCCATAGGCATTATTTACCGTCTAAAGCGTTTCAATATCTTTTCTCCCTATCTGCTATGGAAATTTTCGCCGTAAAATTGATTTCAGCGTGTCTTGCTCAACCTCTCCGCTAACTCTGCCCTCTGCTCGTCCGTCAGTTCCCTTTTCACGTCCTTTGACCTGATAGTGATAAACCGCTTCGGGAATGAATACCGCTTTGCCACTACTTCCCCTTTGTAGGTTTCTGCCATCCCCGGCTTGAACTGCTCCGGGTTCTGCTCCACCAGCTTATCAAATTTCCGCATCCATACCGGGTCAGCCGTGTAAAGTTCCGCTGTGTCCTCTGCCGCATTGAATCCAATCGTTACTTCCTGCTCGTATCTGCTCAATCCTGCCATTATGCTTTTCCTCCCTCTGCCAACCGCTCTGCAATCTCCGGCACATCCACGTCCAGGACTTCTGAAAGCCGCCTTGCGTGGCTCTGGCTTATCATGCAGTTATCCCGGACATAATGCACGCCACAAATATCATGCAGCATATCCTCTGTAATTCCTCTCTGCTCCATCAGTTCCAATACTCTTTTACTTTTCAATCTCATACTGTGCCTATCCTTTCCCGGCTCATAGTGCCGTTACAATAACCATTCTCTTTTTTTGTGTCGCTTTTCGCACGATTTACGCCGCAAAACTCCAACATTTTCTAACATGACAGCAGGCGCATAATGCCCGGAATCTCTAAGTTATTCTAAGTTTTTAGAAATACCCATGCCCCGGAATGTTCAGGTTTTTTCAAGTTCTATATGCCGGGAAATAACAAGTTTTCACAAGTCCTATACTCTGAAAATGTCAAGTTTTGACAAGTTTTATATCCCCCAAAAAGGCAGGTTTTGGCAGGCTATCACCGGATATGTTAAGTAATGTTAAGTTCCCATGCCCCCCGGATATGTTAGGTTTTGTTAGGTTCTTATACCCCGAAAAAGTGAGGTTTTATGAGGTTCTCACCCTCTTATTCTCCTGCGCCGGGCTTTTATATATCCGAAAAAGTCAACAATAGTAAACATTCTATCTGCAATATGCAGCAGTATCCACGCCGCATTTACTGAAATGTTGGGTTATGTTAGTTCTGCCTGCTGCCATCTGCTCCCTTTTAGGGTGTAAGAAATGTGAGGATACAAGCCCCTTTTAAGGTCTTGTAAATCTCGGCATACTCTTTAGGGGCTGCGGAATCTGCAATATCTTTTTAGGGGCTGAAAAAATGAAAGATATTGCTGCAGCTTGCCCTGGATGCTCCCCGGTATGCTATTATCAGTCTTTGCTATCATTTGCTATCATGGCAAAAACCGTATATCTGCAAAACATTAGCATTTCTTAGCAATATAGCCGGATTCCTAGTAAAATCTAGTATAAGCCTCGGATATTAGTATTTTTTAGTAATCTGCTTTTTAGGGTGTACAGAATGTCTTGATGCACATTTCTTTTTTGTGCCACTTTTCGCAACATTTCTCCTGCGCGCGTATCGTGTCTACTAATTCAGTTTTTCCCGGAAAATCAAGGCTTTTCCCCTTGCGCATATACCGTGTCATTAAACCTCTTTTTTGTTCGGCTTTATGCGTCTTTTCAGCTTTCTTTTTTGGTGTGCATTTCTGTGCATTTTTGCACTTTTCCCTTCGCGCGTGTGTCGTGTAAAGAAACTCCTTTTTTGCTCGAATTTTCTCGAATTTTCTTCCCGCGCATTACCGTGTAGCAAAACTCTTTTTTGTGCCATCTTTTGCAACATTCAACATTCTTGCGGGCGCACGTTATAGTGTTAAGAAATTTCTTTTTTTGTGCGCACTTCTGCGCAATCTGCGCATTTTTATATATTTTCCCTCCTGCCGCCCGATCTGCCGCACCCCTGCCGCCGTCCTCCCTTAGTAGCACATCCAGATTATGATAGAATTTCCTGCGGAAACCATAAAAATCACTTCGCCCAACCGGAATACGCCCCAACTTAAAATCGTACTCTATAAGGTCATAGGACTTGCTTTTTGTGACAGACAAGACAACCCACGGTTCTATAAATTCAAGCCCTCTGCAAGCCTTTGAGAGTGTTTCAGGGCTATATTTCCCCGCCGCACAGCTATCACGCAATTCTATATACCTTTCCCGGCTTATGTTGTACGCTCCAAAACTAAGCCGGGGCGTTCCCTGATTTTCCGTCCTGCCTGATTTTATCCTTGACATTTCAAACCCTCCAATCTTATGATTGTTATAGGCGTTCGGGGCTTGTCTGTATGGGCAGGCTCTTTTTTAGGTGTCATATTGTGGCATTTTCTGAATCTCTTTGCTTTTCCTTTCCAGTTCATCAATCGCCGCCAGTAATAAGGCAATCGCCAGTTTCGCATTATCATACTTCTTTGCAAGCTGCCCGGATTCATCAACCAACTGCTGCCATCTCTCATCTTCTGATTGCTGTATGCCTGCATACTTCTTGTAAAATTTCCATGCGTCCGTAAACATTCCATAGACTTTTTTCAATTCTTCATCCGTTACCAAATAAGCCAACCTCCCAACATTTCCGCTTTAGCAACTGGTAAACCTCCGACAGCTTATCCCGGTTCTGCGGCTCCTGCCTTACCTCTGTTTCAAAATCCTGCTGCATTTCAGAAAGAATATTGTTCCTCTGCTCCACGCTTTCAACTTCTGCAATCTTTCCCCGGTATCGGTCATAAAATGCTGTGACGGCAGCAGGACACCCCGGCGCATCCGCTAAACTGATAATCTCTTTCATTCCTGCCACCTCTGCGGCCAGTATGTTAAATCAAAACAGCTAATGTATGTATCATTCGACATTACAAGCACCATATCCGTATTATCAGGATAATAAAAACTGTATCTCTTATCACAAATGACGTAAATCAAATTCCGCTCATTGCACCATTCTTCAAGCTGTACCCTGTCAAATCCATAAGGCTGATTAACATACACTATCCGGCTTGTTCCTGATTTCTTAAACAGTAAGCTGTGGTCATGCTGCGGCACGTCCTCCGGCTTTTTCCACCCATACGGATAATAACAACTATTTGCCACATTGTTATAGCTGTGCCTGCCATAAAGCAGCCGCTCATAACTGCCGACACTTTCACCCCATGCCATTGGGTCAAATCCAAAATACGTTACAAAATCATCAAATAATTTCATGCGTGAATCAATCTCGCTGTCAGGTATATTTACACCTTTCCACGGATACTCTATCTTTTCCCACTTCATTTCTGCTCCTTTTGTCTGATATACTCTGGATTGATATAGATAATTTCTGATGGTCTGCCCCTCTTTTTGTCACTTTTGTCACTTTTGTCAGTTGTCCATCCTTTCTGTACTCGCACATAACCATGTTCAATCAAACATACTAATCCGGGAATCATACCTTCTCTTGTTTCCATCCCGTTCCTGTTCATACACATTCTTTGCAAATCTCTAAGCTTTATTTCCATCAGCCCAGTAGAATCAATGCGTTTCATTATGTATTTAGCATCCCTTACCTCCGGCGAATCCATTAACCCCATAATGTTATAAGCCGCTTCTGCGTGTGCTTTAAAGTATCTGCCAATCTGAATAGCGTTCCCCATAGTTCCGCCGCTTATCTTGTGTTCCCCGGATTCTTCAATGTATTCCAGACAGTGTAAAGAAAGTGCTATCCGCATTGTAGTACCATGCAATTTCCCAAGCCATGCCCTAAACTCTGGCGAAGCATCCTCCATCTCTTTTTCAATCTCATAAAAGAAAGATTCTGCAATCTTGTCCGCATCCCCATCCAATTCCACCGCTTTGGGTTTTTCCGGCACTGGTATCGCCAAAAGCCGCTTTACAGTATCAACATATTCTTCCCTGTCAGCTTCAGGAATCTCCATAACCCTATATCTTCTCTTCCCTATTGTGGACGGCGGTATGCTATATAGGAACCTTGCGTTCAATCCACGCCCCACAAATTCACTGTTCTCCATGACTTCCTTGATTATGATGGGCTGCACATAAAGAAGCATTGTTATCAGGGGGCTGTTAAGCGCCTGCCCTTTCCTGCCAAGCCTGTCCTGAGAAAACCTATCCCCGGAATATGCTTTCAAAACAATATCAATAACCGTCTTGTCACTATATCGCCCAGCAAGGATATTGAATATGCCGCCCTCCGTTGACATTATCCCTATACGCTCTTTGTTCTGCTCCAACAGCTTTCCAAGCACCTCCATAGTCACATCATCCACGGCAAGCCTGACCGGGGCAACCTCTTCCAGTTGGTTCAGTTCATTTTGGAATGTGTCTAAATCCCCCATGTCAAGGTACTTTTCATCACCCTTTTTCTTTCCGCTCTTTGATAAGCTGTTTATAGTGTTCCTTATCCTGTTTTCAAGGACTTCTTTCTTTGCCTTATAAGTGGCAATCTCCGGCGCAAGCCTTTCATTTTCTTCTGTTTCATACTCATATACAGGAACTAAAACCTCTTTCATTGTCGGGCTTTTCCTCTCTGACGGCTCCTGGACTATGGCAATGTAAAGGTTAGGCGGTTCATCCCATCCGGGCAGAGGACGCACGGTATATTTCTTCTGTATTCCAAGTGATGATACTGACACAACCGCAGGGGCAACCATTCCGGGGCTTACTTGCAGGCTCTCACATAACGCTTTTGAAAATCCCCTTACTTTGCATGGCAGCAGGTCAAGGTTAAAAACCGGGAGTTTATCAACAGCATTTCCCCCAAAAACCTCAATATCCTCGAACCCGTCTGAATACGGTATCTCATCCCCACCGACAAAACCGACAGAAGTGACAAAACCACCGTTACCAATACCATCAGCAGCATATCCATAACTTTTTTCTGTAACGGCTCTGTCCTGCTGCAAAAGGCTTTCAAACTCTGCCTTGCTGTGTCCGGCCGCAAAGTAATCTGATATATCGGCTTTTTCAATGTCCGGCACTGGAACAATTACCTTTGCCCTTTCCGCTATGCCCTGCAGATCACTCTGAATAGTGTTTGCCGCACGCCGCCCCGGTTCGTCATTGTCGGCCAGTACATACACAACCGCCCCTTTGCAAAGCTGCGCCATATCTGCCGACCAATCATTCACGCCCCCATAGGAAAACGCCGTATAACCTTGTTTTGCCAGTGTATCAGCGTCTTTTTCGCCCTCCGGGATAAATACAGGCTTGCCCTCTGAAACTGCCTTATTGATGGCTTGTACGCCGTCAGGCGCATAGACAGCGCATAACTCTTTTCGTGTGCGCCCTCCCAGTCCATAAGTGAACCGTTCATTTGCCAACGTGCCATATATCATTTTCTTTCCTTGCATCCGCACTTTGGTAAAAGTATAGCTGCCGTTAATGGAAACGTAATTGTAAACCGCTTCAATCTTCTTTTTCTCCCGGTTCTCAATATAGGCTTGCCAACTGCTGCCAGTCTGCTTTTCCTGATAGAATAAATCGAACATTTTCAAGCCTGCTGCCGACAATACATTTTCCGTACTGCAATTTGCGTGACAGTGTATAAGGACGGAATCACGCCCCTTTGTGACAGTAAGGGAAGCCTGCCTATCATCATGCGCCGGACACTGGCACTGTGCCTTGTCTGGATACCGCTTTTTCACTTGAAAATGTGTTAATACTTCATCATAGGTCACTGTTTCGCCCCCGTTCCGTCAATAAAATAAATTTCATAATATTGCCCATCTGTAATTACTCCGTTGAAATAGCATCAATATAACGCTTTACTTTCTCCACGTTCCATCTGACAGACTTCCCAATCTGCACCCTTGCGCCTGCTGCAATGCCAATCTTGACGGCATTCTCCCGGCCTGATTGCGTCAAGGCTTTCAGTCCGTTTGTGTTGGTTAAAATAGGATTGTCGATAGCTGAAAATTCTGTTTTCCTCATATGGTTTTCTTCCTTTCTTTGTTGTTTGTTTATGTACAGTCTTTTTCTGTCTTGACTTAATTTTAGCGAAATGATATGATATATTCAAATACTTTATACATATACTTATTTATGATTTATATATTAGAAAGGAATAAATAGGGCATGGAAAAATACTTGATTATATTGAAAAAGAATATTGTTAATTTAATGAAAGACCATAAGCCAGAAGTAACACAAGAAGAGTTAGGGAAAATCACCGGACTAAGCCAGCCCAATATAAGTAAGCGACTGTCCGAAAAAGATAAAAGTTGTTTTTCTCTCATACAATTAATAGCAATAGCAGATTATTTTGAAGTATCACTTGATTCACTAATTGGAAGAAACCTTGACAATATAAAGCAAAAGAACGCAACAATGCAGGATATTATATCAGCTTTATTTGAACTAGAAAAAGTCGATTTTAAAATTAATATACGACAAGAAACAATAATTGACTGCAACCCCTATTCTGGAGAACCCTTTAATCGTGAAATCGTTTCGCATGATATTTCATTCAGTCTAAATTATTTAGATAATTTTCTGTCAGAATGGAGGTCTGCTCGGACAATGATTACAAAAATAAAGTCTGCTTCTAAGGTTGCTAAAGATATGTATGAATCATGGAAAAAAGAAAAACTCAACGAAGCTGCCGATATATCTTTAGATGGGCATTCATCTTTTGACCCTGACAATATACCAGACGGAGCCGAACTCCCTTTTAATTAACAAGAACAAAAGCACCCGATACCAATTAAGGCATTGGACACACTACAAAAGCCCCTCATGGCAGCAGTCACAAGGGGCTTTTAATATACAAAATGGGGTATTTATTGGGGTAAAGAATCTTTCAGAATGTCCGAAAGCCGCATAAATAAAGTCTTTGCACCCTATCAGTCATTATACCAGTAATATAATTTGTGGGGAGATCTCGGGTGTTTGGCAGTTTGATAATGAAAAAGATGCTCACAGGCATTATAAAACCTGTACTTTTTTTGTCAAAATTTTTGTTTTATTCTATAGCAATATTTGGCAATCTGTAGTATAATAGAACGAGGAGGTATTTCCATGAAAGTAACTACTACGAAATCTAAGAATTCCGAATCGTTTTATATCACCATGTCCTACGTCAACAACGAAGGAAAAAGCACTTCCAAGACCATCCGTAAGCTTGGCACCCTCAAGGAACTGTCCCAACAGCTTTCTACCGACAGGGACGGTGTCCTTGCTTGGGCGAAAGAACAGGCAAGAATTGAAACCGAAAAATATAAAAAACAAAGCCAGACTAAGACGGTCCTGATCCCCTTCCACGCCGACAGGCTCCTTGATTATCACCAGCAGAAGCTTTTCAAAGGAGGCTACCTCTTCCCCCAGGCGGTTTATTACCAGCTGGGCTTTGAGCGGATCTGCAGAAAAATCAGGGACAAACACCATTTCCATTATGATATCAACGCTATCCTCTCGGATCTTATTTATACAAGAATCCTGGAACCCTGCAGCAAACGCGCTTCCTATCAGGCAGCCATGGATTTTCTGGAGCCGCCTTCCTATAGGGAGCATGACGTCTACCGGGCCCTGGATGTCCTGGCTGAGGAATGTGACCTGATTCAGGCTGAGGTTTATAAAAACAGCAATTTTGTGACCAGACGCATGGATGGCATCCTTTATTATGACTGTACGAACTACTATTTTGAGATCGAAGAAGCCGATGGGGATAAGCAATACGGAAAAAGTAAGGAAAACCGTCCCAATCCGATCATCCAGATGGGTCTGTTCACCGATGGGAAAGGGATTCCCCTGTCTTTTTCCCTTTTCCCGGGAAATCAGAACGAGCAGAAGTCTTTAAAACCATTGGAACAGAAAGTGTTAACCGATTTCGGCCATGACAAATTTATTTACTGCTGTGACGCAGGCCTGGGGTCGGAAGCGAACCGGGAACTCAACCATATGGGAAAAAGAACCTTCATCGTCACCCAGTCCATTAAGAAGCTTCCCAAAGAAGACCGGGAATGGGCTTTGGACCCCAAAGGCTTCAAACGTCTCGCGGATGATAAGCCTGTGGACAGAAACCAGCCTGACGAGGAGGATGCCGGCCATGTTCTCTACAAAGACGCGCCCTATACAACCAAGAAGCTGGACCAGCGCCTGATTATCACATACTCTCCTAAATACGCAGCCTACCAGAAGGAGATAAGAAGAAGGCAGGTTGAGCGCGCGGAGAAAATGGTGGCGTCCGGCAAGCGAAAGGCGGAACGCAGAAACCCGAATGACCCGGCAAGGTTTGTAGGGAAGCTGGCAGTAACCCAGGAAGGGGAGAAGGCAAAAATCCATTATTTTCTGGACGAGGAAAAGATCGCGGAGGAAGCAAAATATGACGGACTTTACGCTGTGTGTACAGATCTTCTGGATGACGATGTAAAAGACATTTTAAAAGTAAGTGAAGGAAGGTGGAGAATTGAGGAATGCTTCCGAATCATGAAGACGGAATTCGAGTCAAAGCCGGCCTTTGTACGGCTGGAAAACCGGATTACGGCCCACTTTCTGATCTGCTTTCTGGCGCTGTTGGTGTACCGGCTTTTGGAAGAAAAGCTGGGAGGAGCGTATACCTGTGAAGAGATCCTGACTACGTTAAAAGGGATAAATTTTGCGGATGTAGGGGAGCAGGGATATATGCCATTATATAAGAGGGAAGGGATCACGGACGCGTTGCATGAGGTATGCGGCTTTCGGACGGACTACCAGTTTATCACGAAACAGAAAATGAAAGAAATTCAGAAAAAGAGTAAGGGAAGGGAATAAATTACCAAAGAGTAAAACGAAGCGAAAAAACGCTATACAGCCTGTAAAATAGGAGTGTACAGCGTTTTTCTGCTTTATAAACTGTCAAAGGCGGAATTTTAACACAATATATTGATTTAGTCAAGCGATCAATACTATATATAGTATTTTAACATTTTTCAAATAAAATCCAAATATAAACAGCAATCACATACTGACTATCTTTCTAACCGTATTTGCTGTCCTTATGGTCAGCTTCGTGCTGATCTTCGCACCTGCTGTCTTAGGCCACCAATTTGTCTTTTGGTAATCTTTACGGCTGAAAGACCAGAATATCACTTCCTTGTAATCCTTTATCCTCTCCAATTCCTTTCTGGGTTCTCCGATTTCACTGTATACATTGGAAAATACAGCCGGCGGTATTATAAAAATCAGATTATGATAGATTTCTTTGTCCTCACTGCCCCACCAATCGGGCGCATTTTGTAAAATATCCTCAAGCGCTTCCCTTGACAGGACAAAAACAGGAATATCCAATCCAAACTGATTTTTTATCATTTCCTCAATCTTGTCCGTAAGCTTCCTTATATTATCTTCATCACTGGAAAAAATCACATTGCCGCTGTTCAGACATGTTTTCACTTCTTCAAAAGCAAGTGTTTCAAATCCCTTCTTTAATTCTGCCATTGGCACTTTATTTTTTCCGCTTATATTGATACCCCTTAATAAAGCAATATATCTTTTCATATCTGCATCCCCCTGTCACTTCCTGATCTATTTATTCATCAATTCAAGCGCTTTTTCAAATGAGATACATTCTGCATATCTTCCATTCCATATGAATCAACAACCAAAAGTACCATTCTATTTTCTCCTATTCATGTAGACAATAC
>CANDBT010000094.1 GCA_947383005.1 uncultured bacterium
AATAGGATTTCATGGTGAACTCCCGGCTCATGGCGTTTACAAGCGTGATTTCCATGCCGGACAGCTCGATATTCGCCGGAATCAGGTCTACGCCCTCGTCATGGTGTAAAATCCCCTCGCCCGCTTCAAACGGCTCGTCACGGATAATCTTCTCCATCTGCGTTGAGAGCGTGACCGGAAGGCTGTCCTGATCCGCCCAACCCAAAGAGGTTGTCAAATCCCCCTGCGGATCGGCGTCCACAAGCAGCACTTTCTTCCCCTCGTTTGCAAGCCCTACCCCTAAGTTGACGGCAGTCGTGGTCTTGCCCGTCCCGCCTTTCTGGTTTGCAAGTGCGATTACCTTACATTTAGACATCACGGTTTACCTCCTTTCCTGAAATTTTAATAGCCACCCTGCATGATGACAGAATGGCTATGTATGGATTTGGGGGAAATAAAAAAGCCGACTGATTCTCGTTTTGAAAACCAATCGGCTATGTATTTAAAATCTACTATATTTACTCATCAAGTTTTCTATTTTTTCCTTATCAAGAAATATGAGATTGTTCTTTAAGGGATAATCTTGTATTCCCTCTATTATTTTTTCAACTGCGTTCATTGTAAATTTACCCGAAATAGCAATAATAACCTTTGCTACTCTTACTTTATTCCGTGAGTACACATCATAAAAAGGCATTGAAAAGGCATCTCTCGCCTGCACAATTAATTCATTTATATCACCATGTACCCCACCTGAAACATCTCCATATTTCACTTGCACTCCATAATACTCATATTCATCAAATTCCGTTCTTCTTGCAAAAGTAATATCTTTACCAAACTCCTTATTTCCATGATTATATTTTACATTTACAAATCCTAATTTTCTAAAAAGGGGCACTAATATTTTTATCGTAAATTCGCTTTCTTTCTCACATTCATCAATTCTTTGAAAGGGAGAACCTAATGCTATATCTGTAGCTCCCTCTATTTCTTCATACAACTGCTCTACATCCAGCAAAAGAGTTTCCATAGAATCTGCTTTCAAATTAGCACTATACTGTAAAGAAATATAGGCACCATCATCATTATAATAATCTAATGTAATATCCCCTATTTCTTTAGCACGTTCTTCTATAATACCTTTTTTTGTTTCCATATATAGCTTTAATCCAACTACACCATCCCAATATTTCCTCGTAATTATTTCCTCATACCAAATATGGAATTCATCCTCACCAACACGCCTAAAATATGCTGGAATTTTAATAACTACTGCCGACTCAGATTGTGACTCACATATTTCTATATCAAAATTATATGGAATACTTGCTATATCGGTTTTCTTTAATACAGCAACTGGAACTATTGCTCTTTCTCCATCTTCCGAAAATTCTTCGCCTTCAATCATAAATGAAGCTAATCCCTCTATATCATTCCAAAATTCAATTTTAGACATCTTTCCTCCAAATATTTTATATTGTCTAACATTATTTTGTACATTACACGAATCCAGGTCACAAACTCCACCCGTCCGCCTAGTGTTATTTCGTCCATAATCCCCCATCTTGTCCACAAAATACGGTACAATCAACACCAAACAACACGAAATAATGCGGTTTTCACCCTGTCCCCAAATTAGGACACAAAATACTCCACTGCATTCTCCGGGAAAATTCCTTAAACTCACCGTATAATTGGGCAGCAAGTGTTTTATTGTGCGCTATTACCAAAGTCAGTTTGTTCAGCTGCTGGATCATGTTCGCCATGGTAAATGTCTTTCCCGAGCCAGTTACCCCTAGTAAAGTCTGGAATTGGTTGCCTTCCCGGAAGCCTTTGACCAGGGCCTCTATGGCCTGGGGCTGATCCCCGGTAGGCTGGTATTCTGAGTGAAGTTTAAATTGTTTTTGTTCACTTTGCACAAAATCCACCTTCTAATTCTATAGTAAAAAGGTTCGATATTTCGCCAGAAATTCGTCGAGGCACATATTCCGTTTTCTAAAAAATGTCCCTTCGACGAATTTTGGTTACTAAACTCAATTGTCCGAACTGTATGAAAACAATAAACCATCACGGACAAGTCGAGAAGTAAAACTGAGATTGATTATAACATACCGTCCCTCATTTGTCTATACTGAGGCAAACGTCTGTTCGTTTCTAGTTTTCTCCTTTTCTTCCCTCAGAATTCATATAAATGCGGTTATCTCTTCCTCCAAAAGGTTTATTACCATTTGGGGCTGGACAAAATCTGCATGGAAGAAATTGTCTGCCTGGACACAGGCGCCATCCAGAAAGAAGAACGCTATGATAGCTTCTATGCGGTATGTGCAAACCTTGATGGCATGGGGGTAGATGAAAAATCATCCGGATCAATAAAAAACGCTGGGAAATTGAAGAATGCTTCCTAGTACAGCGTTGCATTAATTCTCGAGTAATCAGCACTCGCTGTTTGTGCCATTGCCGCGTTGGTCTACGCTCCGCTCCGCTTCGGTCCATGCTAAACGTATGCCACTGGCACACAGCACCGTCAGTCAACGATGCCACCACATCGCCATCTTCCTCCGCCTTGCACTGACGCAAACATCAAGCAATGATTACTTCAAGATTAATGCAACGATGTACTAGTATGACCCACACTAATTAACCACATGTTTCACTTGTCTAAATTTCCATCTGCTTCGTTGTCATCGGTCAACGATGCCACCGCATCGCCTCCCTCTTCCGCCTTGCAGGCTGAAAATTTATCCTGCGCGAAACATATGGCTAATTAGTGCGAGTCATACTAGTAATGAAGACGGACTCTAAAGCGCGCCCGGTATATCTCCAGACGGAGGCACCTATCCAGACGCATTTCCTCACCTGTTTCCTCTCATTGGTTATTTACCGGATTTTAGAAAAAGAATTAAACGAGGCATACACCTGCGAAGAGATCCTAAACCCGCTGAAAAATATGGTGATGGCACGCCCTGGTGACAAACTGGGATACGCACCTGTTTATACAAGAACTAATTTGACCGATGTGCTGCATGAATCAGCCGGGTTCCAAACCGATTATCAGATCATAACGGATGTAAATATGCGGAAAGCAATACGGGCATCAAAGAAGAAAAAGTATTAATATATAGCTACATTTTGGATAGCTAAAAAATCCGTAGAAAGCCTCGTTTTAAAGCAATCTACGGATTTTTACTGTCAAAGATGGGATTTCGGACCATGTTTCAATGAGAAAATGAATGGCGCCTAAGGATTCTGCCTTATCTCATAAGTTCTCGTCCGCCGCTCTCCCCGCTCTTTCAGAAGCCCGTCCTGCACCATCTGTTTTAAGATCCGCTTGATCATCGATTCGGCAAGATTTAACAATCCCCAGGCTTCCCTGTTGCTGATCTCTCCATACTGCTCCACATATTTCATGATCCTCCTCTGACGATCCTGAGACAGGAGGGCTTTTTGTCGGCTTCTATTGGGCCGCCCATGCGATACAAATTAATTCGAAAGGTTATCTCCCATCTCTAAAAGTCCCGGGGCTGGAAGACCATATTCTTTTGCCCGCTTCACGATGCTCCGGATTCCTGTGCCCCACTCCTCGATCAATTCCATACGGCTGAATACTTCCGCAACGACACGATTTCTTATCTTGGAGCGTCCCCATGATCTCCGCCAAAGTCAGTCCGCCATCGATCATACCGGACGAAGTAACCTCAAGTCTGTCATTACAGAGAGCCACCTGATACAGGAATTGTCAAAAAATTACTCAAAGATTCTTAGCCCACTCCCCCGCCAGCCGAATCCAGCTCTGGCACCTGGAATCTGTGCGTCTCTCGTCGCCTGCTTCCTCCCCCAAAAGTTTCTCGAAGGAGCTAGCATGGCAGTAAGACCCGGAGGTGATCACCGGGTAACACAGGATCATCCCGTCAGGCCGTATGGTTTTGGCATCACATCTCAGAGACCCATAGACAAACTCCCGATCCCAAAACACGCTCAGGCTGCATGCCAGATGGCCTCCTGCCGAAAAATCGGACACTACGATCTTCTCCGGATCCATGGCCCACTCTTCATTGTGCTCACGGATCTGGGACATCAGGAGGGCCAGCTGCCACAGAGCCATGGGAAAACGGGCTGTAGATAATCCCGAATTGGGTTATATGAATTTTTATCCGCTTCCATTGCTATCAGGTTAACCACTTGTTGTTTCGTTATACTCTTCATTCCAATATAATCCCTATAAGCATACTGTAACGCTATCGGCATGATATTTTGTGTATCTGTCATATCCAAAAACTCTATAGGGACGTTTACAAACTCTACGATATTCATAAGTTCGTTATACTGGATTGACATTCCCATTTCATTCAGGAAATTTTTAAAAGTGGCCAGGCTTACTTCCTTTTTCTTTGCCCTCTTTTCTTCCTGGTCTTGTGCTTTTTTCAATGTGCTTTCGTTAAGGATTTCTGCATCCAGCATATTGTCTGGTATCGAGTTTTCAAATACATATGTATTCATAAGCCGCACAATCTGGAATGCCTGATCTGCCGTGTAACCTTTCCTCACCAGATAGAATACATAGGCCCCTAACCTCTGTGTCCTGTCCCCCTCTGGGAACTCTGCCTTGAATTAATTTGGCGTTGTCCATTTGTAACGGGTACAGAAACGGTGACAATTCCTTGCCCTGCCAAGAGTGGAACAACAGATATAGCCCAGATCCTGAAACCCTCTCTTTCTGTGGTTTCTGTTTTTCTCATACACCTGCCGTTCCTCTAAGATCGCTGAGGAGGCATGATCAGGAATCGGAATCTCCCTGTAACTGGATTTTGTCTTTAATCCCACTTCCTGTTTCGTAAAAGTTTCGGGGCCTGAATCCTGATCTCTGCTGCGGCTTTTCTGCTTTGGGAAGCCCTATCCCGTCTACCGGACTGTTTGGAATCACTTTGATTGTTACCGCATAACGAAAAGAGACATTCATGATTGTTTTTACCTGTTCTGCCACCGATCTTGAGCAGTCTGTCTTGGTATTAAACAATTTCTGAATTTTCTGTCCTGTTTCTCATGGTCTCCGTTACATACCGGATGCTATAAGAATCAAAATTATTCCCTCCTGGAACTGCCGATAGGATGCTCATGCGCTCTTCCATGGTATTATATCCGCCACACTCGGTCGGCACGGCGGATATCTGTAAATTTATTTTAGATAGTTTACTTGTTTTCACTCTCATTACAATGGCAAAACGGGCAGTGAACTATCCTGCATCACTGCCCGATAAATTTGAAATTACCGACTATAGTCTGCTTCTAACGGTGCAAACACATCAGGATTTTTAAACACCCAATCGACAGCAAATTGGCACAACGCCTCGGACCAGTTTTCGCTGCACACACCCTGTTTGCCACATTTCATTAACGTACCTGTGATTCTTTTTGCTGCCTTCAAATCATAGGGATATTGAGTTTTATCTATGAGTTCTGCATATTTTACAACAGTTTTTAACATTTTATTGAAATAGTCATCCCAATTCATACAGCCGTTATCCAACATTTCATGCCGAATTCTTCCTGCAATACGGATAATCTCGCCTTGCGCGGTTTCTGCCTGCCCTGACGGTGGGACAAGATAATCCCAAAGCTGGAGAAATTGTGTCTTTAATTCTATTGCATTTTTTCCAATTTCGAAGACGATAGGAGATACGCCATCATGCTTTTCACCTTCAAACATTTTTCATCCCTCCTGTAAATTCCAATGTTTCGAACGGATTATATCACGACCCATTTCTCAATTCAAGAAACTATTGGTGAAATGTTGGTGATCGGAGCCATCAACACAAAAGAAAAAAGGAAGCCAAATTAAGGGAAAATAATTATTATTTAAAAAAACTAATTCAATCTGAAGTAGCAGGTGTTTTTCCCGCTTCCTTCTTTTTTTAGTTCACCGACTTCGACCAGCTTGCGCAAAGCCCCTTCAATGGAACTGTTGCTGATTGTCGGACAGAGTTCGCGAATGTCTTGCTTTTTAAACCGCCCAATTTTATTTTTGCTTGCTCTGCGAACCATTTCAAGTGCAGGCAGCTTGATTTCCACAAGCGCTACACGATCTTCAAAATCTTTATACGCCGCAAGAATCGTTCCGAGAAGGTATTTGATAAAGGGTACTGCATTCTCAGTACCTTCGTGCCAGCCAGCTTGGGACTCTGCAAGCGCATCGTAGTACAAATCTTTGTTTTTAGCTATTTTGGCTTCAAGGGAAATATACTTGCCTACATAAAAACCATTTCGATACAGAAGCAGCGTCGTGAGCAATCGGCTCATCCTTCCGTTTCCGTCATTAAAAGGGTGGATGCACAAAAAGTCATGAACGAAAACGGAAATCGCAATCAACGGTTCAAGTTCCATATTTCCGATCACACGGTTATATTCATCGCAGATTCTATCCAGAGCTTCTGGGGTTTCATGCGGAGCAAGCGGTGTAAACCGTGTTTCCACATGACCGTCCGGATAGGTAGCACTAATATAGTTCTGTACGGTTTTTGTGCGACCCGCAATCGGGTTGTTCATGTGGCTGTATAGTATTTTGTGAAACTGCAGGATATAGTTTTGCGTGATTGGAATCGCGTCAAAACTCTCGTGAATAATGCTCAGCACATCACGGTATCCTGCTATTTCCTGCTCATTACGATTCTTCGGCGTGATCTTCTCCCTGACAAGCTGTCGGATTCGCGTGCTCGTGGTGACAATGCCTTCAATAGCATTCGATGCCTCAGTACTTTGTATCTTGGCTATTTCAATGAGTTTTTGGAGTTCTTCCGGGCGTTGCTTCAAATACAGTTCCTGTTTTCCGACTTCCTTATATATGGCAGCAATCAGTCCCAGGATATCCGAATCCCATTTCTGCTCCTTAATTGCAGAATAATTAAAAATCCTCATTCCCCTACCTCCGTTTTATTTCCCTTAAATAGTGCCATGAAATGTGGGAATAGTCAATAGGATGTGCGATTTCCCCTTACTATTGTGTTTGAATTAAGGGATTAATATTCAAAAACGCAAAGGAAAAGCAATATCCTTAACAAAATAAAATCTAAACCATCGCAAATTCATAGATGAACTTTAAAATTTTTTGTAAATAGTTCAGCCAGTGGAAAGCGTATGAGGGATCGCCCGTTTATGAGCAAAAGGAGCTGCGCAAGCAGCAGAGAGCGCATAAGCGCGATTTTGCAAATGGCGCGGCTGAACGGACATAGATTTTTTCATAAAGTTTGGACTTTATTTATAATAACTAAGAAAAAGGCATATGCTCCTCTGCATATACCTTTCAATCTGCCTATGTAATTGAATTCTCATTCTTCTCCTGTGTCTACCCTATTATTCTGACTAAAATTACTTACCCGTACATCTTTCATTTTCTTAACCTGCACACTACCAGTTGAAATCCTAAAACTTGTACCTTGTCCCATGTGAAAGCAGCAGCCCGTCTGTCAATTCCACACATAAAATAACCGTGTTCTCATCACCAAAATCAGTATGTCCGTTATCGATCCATTCAGAGAACACTTCTTTCAGCCTCTTTGCAATCCTATGGTTTTCTTTCTTTCCAAAATAGCCCAAATTTATCCCCTTGCCATGTGCAGTAAACCACTCGCCGGCTATTGCAATAATGGGATTATTTTCCATATGTTTTATCTTATTTGAAAGCGCATAGGTGATAACATAAAACGCGCCATTCTCATAATAGGCATCTACATACCGTACATAAGGAACTCCCTTTTCTACTGTTGCCAGCGCAATAACCGTATCTTTTCCAAACCGCTCTGCCATTATTTTTTCAGCTTCTTCACACATTTTTTTCATATGTCCATCTCCTGTTATGGCAAAAACAAAAGTTTCATTTTCATCCGCGGACAGCATAGCAGAAATAAAATCTGCCCCGTCCTGTTCCGTATAAGGGTACGGCAGCCCATCTCTAAGATTATCCTGTACTTTTCCATTTGGAAAGAGCCGCCGATAACGTCAACCATCAGAAATATCATGACTGCAAAAAGACCTATTACAACATCCGCAGCCTGAGCGATGACCTCTGCCGGGAGCATGAACTTTCCATCATTACTCCAGGGGAAAAGCGTGGCAAAACCTACAAGGAATGGCAGGCTGGCAAAAACGGCTCGCATGGAAAGAGTAGTTAAAATCCGACATTGACGAAGCCATAAAAACCGCTGCAACTTACGAGGCAACTTACGAGGAATGCATTGAACTGCTCCGGTCAAACAATAATTGTTTCCAATCGTTCCTGCACCGTTTCATCCTTTGTCACAAACCAGAATGTACATTCTTCATTGTCATACAATCCAACAGCCTGCCCATCCATGGCCTGGTAAAGCCTCCGGGTATTGCCTGCGGCGATCTGATCCGTAATACCTGCAATGGAAGACAGGTACGGACTCAACTTCCCGCCTTCAGACAACATTGATGGCTCAAAATCTGGAAGCTCCCAAAGGACCAGATTCAATTTTTCATCACAAGCCAGCGCCCACAAAAATTCCGTCGCAAGAAAACCGTCTAAAATACCATATGCGTTCCACTCTCCTACGCCGTCATTGGCACGGCGGTATAGAAACGGGCTGTTCAATTCCGCCGCCCAGTGATACACCGCCTGATTTTCTGTGAGAAAGTCCAGTTTGCCATCCTTTGTCTGCTTCAATCCGGAAAGAGGACGAACCACGTTATAACTGTGATAAAATCTGCCTGGCAGATAGCGGTAAAACTCTTCCAATGGAAGCGGAAGGGAAGCTCCCAGACGGGCTCCTGCCCGTTCAATACTTTCCTCCTTCGCTCCCTTTCCCTCAATCCCGGCAAATTTGCAGAGAAACTGTAATACCGGGGCAATGGATTTCAGTTCCCGTTCCTGTGGCGGCTGGGGGGGAGCCGAATTAAAAACAAGATGCCCATCCTGGCTTTTCATCCAGACATATTTGAATCCCATCTGTTTCATAAGCTGTTCCAGTTCCTCATCAGTCCTGCCGCCAAAATAAGCCATCTCTGAATAGAGAACACTTCCGCATAAAATCCCGGATGGTTCCTCCGCAAAGTTTACGCTAAAATTTGTTCTGTGACTGAAAAGCTGCTCTGGCGGAACATGATAAAACGTATTCGGAAGATGCTCTCGCATTTTTTTCCAATAACTTTCCGCCTTATCCTTGTTGACGGCTGCCACACTGGGCTGCGCCAGGGTCTGCTGGTATCCTAACCATTCCATGATCCATTGAGAGAGTTTTGACTGATTGCACGGCACTTCACGGCCTTCCAAATACTTTTCCTCCCTGCGTGTTTCCGGCAGCACATAAAGCCCCCACATCTGCGGATCTTCCGGAT
>CANDBT010000095.1 GCA_947383005.1 uncultured bacterium
TTAAATCAGATACGCTGGCCTGTTCTCCATACATTTTTGTCAGGCTGCAGGTTTCAATAATGTAATCACTCATAGATGTTATACCTCCTTTTTGATTCACATTGATTGTAACATGGCATCCTTGAGGGTATCTTGAGTTAACCTTGAATTTACCTTGAGATTTCAAAACATGAATAGGATATTTTCATCTTTTGAGCTATAATAAGGGACAAAGAAAAGGAGGTGCCGTATGAAAGATAAAAGCATTCTTGCTGTCGATGATGAATCAGAGCTGCTTAAAATGCTCCAATCGGTTTTTGAACGTGCCGGGTACACCAAAATCACCACTGCTTCTTCTGGGAAAGAGGCATTAGCGATATTTCGGGAAAATCAACCCGATATGGTAATTCTTGATGTGATGATGCCGGGCATTGACGGTTTCACTGTATTAAAGGAAATACGAAAAACGAGTACGATTCCTGTTCTCATGCTTACAGCCCGCGGAGAAGCCGATGATAAGTTTTTAGGATTTGAAAACGGAGCTGATGATTATCTTATAAAACCTTTTTTGCCCAAGGAGTTACTTCTGCGTGTTCAGGCAATCTTAAACCGCGCCTATCCTGAAAAGGAACGTATTGTATATCTGGAAGCTTCAACCGTTAATTTAGATAAGGCCGAAGTTTATCGTGGAGATGAAGTGTTTTCATTGACTGCAAAAGAATTTACGCTATTTGAAAAGTTATTTGATAACTCCGGAAGGATTGTAACCACAGGTTCACTATGCGAAACTGTCTGTGGGGAATTCTGGCAGGGATATGAAAATACCCTTGTGACACATATACGCCACTTAAGGGAAAAGATCGAGGCCAATCCGTCAAAACCTGTTTCCCTTTTAACCGTAAAAGGATTAGGTTACCGGCTCCACATTAAGGGGGCGGAAAAATGAAACCAATTGACCGCTTCTTTCGCCACTATATATTATCAGTCATCGGAATACTGCTGCTGTTTTTTGTAATCAACATTGTATTAATAGGAATCCTTTTTCTTACTTCCTATCTGAATGGTGTTAAGGACTCCGTTTTTCCAATGGAACGGTTTTCAAATCTTATTGAACAAAAGAACGGGGCATTCGCAGTTGATCCGGAAGCAAATGACATCTTAGCACAGACGGATGCTTGGGCTATGCTGATTGACGATGAAGGTGCTGTCATTTGGGAAAGCGGTCTGCCAGAAGGACTTCCCCTTAAATACTCTGCATCTGAAATTGCGATGTTCAGCAGATGGTATCTGAAGGACTATCCCGTTAAAATCTGGAATCATCCAAATGGACTTTTAGTTGTGGGATTTCAGCCGGGCACAATCAGCCAATACTATATCTCGTTCAAAACCAGATATTTCTGGCCTGTTCTTTTCATCTGTCTGGCTGCATTGGTCATCAATATCGGTGTTATGATTTTCTTATTTTTACGTAATACCAGAAAAATCGAAACTGCAATGCGGCCAATCCTGGCTGGCATCCAAAAACTGTCACAGGGGGAAACATTTCACTTAGAGGAAAAAGGTAAACTTGCTGAAATCAATACAGGATTAAACCATGCCAGTGACTATCTGGCAAAAAAGGATAATACGCGTACTGAATGGATTCGTGGAATATCTCATGATATCCGTACGCCACTTTCTATGATTTTAGGTTATTCCAGTGAAATAGAAGATAACCCTGACTTACCAGCAGCAACCAGAAGACAGGCTGAAATCATACGAAAACAAAGTGAAAAGCTCCGTACATTGGTTGCAGATCTAAATTTAACAACAAAATTGGAATACTCTATGCAGCCCTTCCGCATAAAGCCGCTTGATCCTCTTGAACTGATCCGGCAGGTGATAAGCGAATTTCTAAATAACGGACTTCCGGAGGGCTATGAATTAGAACTGTCTGGAACTGACACAGATATAAAAACTTTCCTATACGGCGACAATTTCCTGCTTAACCGGATGCTGCACAATCTAATACAAAACAGCATCACACACAATCCTGGTGGATGTCAGATAACCGTTTCTGTAAAAATGGACAACAGAATCTGTACGTTTTGTGTCGCAGACTCTGGGTGCGGAATCAAGGAATCATACCTGGCATTACTGAATAACGATACCAGTATTCCCAGTTCCCAGACGGAAACAGCCGAAGCAGAACACGGATTGGGGCTTAAAATCGTAAGACAGATTGTAAAAGTACATTATGGAGAAATCCAATTTTCAAACATTACACCTCATGGTCTGAAAACTGAAATTCACTTGCCTGATAAATTCAAAGGATAATTATAAAGCCCCAGAACAGCTTCAAATGCCGCCTGGGGCTTTTCATACGCTTTATTTCACCTCAAGTTTAGAGAGTTCTTGCTAATACTTTAACGGTTCTTTATAACTATTCCTCTCTTAGATCGCTGTAATTTCACAGTTATTAATTATCTCAACCAACCAGCGATATTAGTCGCCACGACAATACTGGCTACTATGCCAATTACCAGCGCATGTTTTTTCCATGTCAAACGTAGATATCCAACAAACTCACGTATTAAAGCATTTAGCGTAAAATACCATTTCGTTTTTGCCCCAAATCCAACACACTTTAACCCTTGCTGTTTTGCCAGAATTAATGCTCTGAACACATGATAAGCCGTTGTGACGATAACAATTTTAGGAGCCTCTTTATCCATCAATTTCCTTGAAAACAGTAAATTTTCTTCTGTTGATACAGATTTTTGTTCCATTATGATACGCTCTGCATCTACACCTTTACCTACTGCATATGCAGCCATAGCCACGCTCTCTGGAATATCCTCTCCAGGTCCCTGCCCACCGGACATAATCAATACAGCATTAGGATTGGAATACAGCAATTCCATTCCTCTTTCAATCCGGGCCGCAAGTAACGGTGTGACCTTCTTTCCAATGATTCCAGATCCCAGAACAACAATATAATCTGCATTTCTGTTCTTTTTCAGATGAATAAGGTTAAGAATTGCAGAAAGTGAATACATAGCCATCAATGATAATACATATACTGCCGAAAAACTGATGATAACATAGAGCATTGTACTTAATGTATTTTTTCTTAAATTGCCAATCATCGGCCAGACAGACAGGTAGACATATAACAAGATAGAGAACAGCATCGACAATAAATTTGACGGTTTCACTCCTTCATGTTTGATGACTTTTATTCCCTCGATGAAAAACATGACGATCAAAGCTGCCGGAAACATAAGCATACAGCCTATCGCCAAAACAAACAGGAGAATCAGTATTCCAATTACCACGTCATGTGCTGCCAGCCACCTGGAATATTCAGATAGAATAAAAAACAAGGAAATAGACAAACATATCATCATGAAGAAAAAAGAAACCCCGCTCCATAACGTTCTGGGTTCACGTGCCATTATTCCTGCAAATATACAAAATAATATGAAAAATATAAAAAATGTAAATTGCCACATAGATGCCTCCTATAAAAACGAACATTTTCTATACAAACTGAAAGACTTATATAATGACTTCAATGAGATTTACAGCTATTATCATTGTTAACATCTGTTTGGTCTTTCAGTTGCTATTCAATCCCGGACAGCAGAATTTTACCATAATCCATTGAATAATGCCACAGAATAGCCAAATTAGCGTTTTCCAGTTTATACTATATCCTCAAAACAGTTTATTATAAAAGAATTGACCCCATAATCAGACCTCAAACCCCACTGAACTCCAGATTCTCTGAGCGTCTGCAACCCGCAATGCCCTGGATCTCTTTCCAGAATGCCTTGTAGATTTGATCTTTCTCTAATCAGTCTCCCCTCCTGCAATCCTCTCCGCTTCCTCCAGCGGAAAGTTCGGTATCTTCTCCAGCAGTTTCAACGCTATCTCTTGCTTCAAATCCTCATCCACGTAACTCTTTACACTGCCGTCCGACTGCTTCTCTTCCACTGTGGCAAGCTCTGTCATATAATCATCGTAATATGCCATAATCTTTTCTGTTGCCCATTTCTCCCCGGCAACAGCTGCTTTGATAATTTCATAAGTCAATGAATTCTGCTGTTCTTCCATGCCTGTACCTCCAAGTTGATATACTGCTTACAGCATACCATATCTGTGCGAAAAAAGCACCCGCCAGTCTTTGCTGACAGATGCTCTCACTCCCCAAGTAGGTATTCATAATCTGCTTTTTCCTTGGGAACCACACGCTTTGGGATTTTGTCCATTTCTTCTTTATACGCCTGAAAAAATCCAACATCCATCAAAGTGTGCAGAAAATCCTTTCCCTTTGCCTTATCGCTTCTCTCCCGGAATTCTTCTCCATAGTCCTTTTCGTATACTTCATTTTCCATGTTTCGCACCCTTTCCTGTAGAACAATTTACCACTACGGGTAGGATGTTACCATAGATTTCTTATTATTCGTTGTCATGAAAGATAACTTTCTAGGTCTATATTGATAAGTTTTTCAAACGCATCATATGATGATAGTTTTATTTTACATTCCCATCAAAAAAAAGAAAAGCAACAAACATTTTGTCTGTTGCTCCCTCTATCAACCGGAAGTTGTCATTCTATAAGTTCCGATGACAAACCTATCATCATATCATTGTATACTGAACTCCCATCAAGAATGGTTCCAAATGTATCAACCCAGAATGGTATATAGTCACATCTATTTGCTACCATCTGCGAACCAATATTCGTTATAGAAGCAGAATAGAATGGAATAATATTTCGTGTCAGTAATTCTTTGGTCAATCCCTTCACTAAATACGTTCCCAATCGGGCATTTCTATATTCTTCCATAATATCTATACCTCTTTCCCAAAAACTGATTAGCTGCTTGCGCTTTCATATCTGTGTACGCCATATGTCCAAAAAGACAAGGCAAAAAACGTAAAAATGCACACGATCGCCACCCCGAAAAGGAATCCTTTTGCCGACAATGCCCCTGTTACTGCCTGCGTTGGCAGCGTCGCAATGATTCCGTACGGCAATACACAGTAAAAAATAAACTTATAGATTCCATAAAAAGCGATCCCCGGTATTTTCAGACACAAATCCACAGCCGTATTCTCTATTTTCATCAGGTTATCTACATAGAACACAAAAAAGGCAAAGCACCGTATCAGAAGCTCCATATCGTAGTACAGTATGGTCATTAGCAAAACCAGAAACAAATATCCAATGATATTCGCATACGAAAGATTCACGCCGCTTTCTCTCACCCCATATAAGGCGATGCAGGCACTGAAGATCAGAAGCGGTATGGCGCCCGGATCTACTTTTTCAAAGGTGATCCGCAATAATGGATTCACTGGTTTGGTCAGATATAGATCCAATTCTCCTGTCTGTATTTTGTCTGGTAAGGATATTACCCCAAAAAAGCAAATGGTCATGTTCAGGGCATCAATCAGGGAAAATGTTCCAATAAAAATAAGGATTTCCCCATGCCCCCATCCACGGATACTGTCCACATGTCCGTAAATTGCCTCGAAAGCGAAAAGTTGAACCAGAAAATAACTGGTATTAATGAAAAACGGCGCAAAGAATCCCAACCGAAATGTCATGATATGGGATAATCTGAATTTGATCAGTTCTGATATAAATTTTAAATTATGTTTCATATTCCTGCTCCATCATATTTGATTCGATCATGTTCATAAGTTACCTGATTTAAAACAAGAAAGACCATGCACCACACACTTAAGACGATTAAGCCTGTGACTGCTTCCTCCTCACATTTCCCTATAAACAGCATACTGGGAAGATATGTGACATAATAGAAAGGCAGAAATTTCATGCCTGCTGTCATCCATTCCGGTAAAAGAGCAAGGGGAATCACCGCCCCGGTCACAAATGCGGAAAGGTTATCTTTTATCATGAGAAAGATGCTGATCTCCTCAAATTTCAAGGTCAAAATCCCAAGAAAGTAATTGAGCAGCGCCATAAACAACAGTCCTAAAACAACCATGATACTTCCGCATAACAGGATCTTTATATTGGCTGTATGCACAAATGGAATCCGGAACAAATAAAACCACAGAAACGTTGCTAAAAAACCAATGCCCGCAGAAAACGCAATCTTCCCTGCTTCCATCGCCACAAAATACCCCTGTGTCTGTACCGGTATCACCATATATTTTGAAAAGGTACCATTTCTCAGCATACCGGTCATCTGCCGGCTGATCTCCGCAGATTTTTCCAACTGGAATAAATAGGAGCTTATGATATAGTAAGAAATCATGGCCTGAAATCCCAAGCCCGCGATCTGCTCTTTACCCTCAAACAGAATACTCCATAAGATCCATGCAAACAGTATCTTCGCCACCGCCAGAATCACGTCTACTAAGGTATCCGACCTCCAGATCAGCTGTGCTTTCATGTATGCCTTGGCAATTTCTAAATATTTCTTCATGTCCTATACCTCCTTATAGATACGCTCCACGACTGAGCCTATTTCTTCTTCCTCAATTCCAATATCCCGGATCGGATAATGACCGATATAAGATTCCAGAACTTTTTCTGCGTTCTGTTTTGGTATTTCAAGTACCAGTTTGTCATTCGCTTTTTCCAATACTCTGCAATCATCCGGCATATCAGGCTCTACACTGTGTTCAAAGTATATCGTCATTGTCTTACTCTTTTGATAATTTTCAAATAACATATCCGTACCGCCGTCATATATTTTTCTGCCGTGATTCACGACTATGGAGCGTTTACACAATACCTTAATATCCTCCATATAATGCGAGGTAAGCAAAATGGTAGTTCCTCTTGACTCATTCACATCTTTTAAGAAAGTCCGGATCTGCTTACCTGCCACAGCATCCAGTCCAATGGTCGGTTCATCCAGAAACAATATTTTCGGATTATGAAGCAATGCAACGATCAGTTCCATCTTCATCCTTTCTCCCAACGATAGCGTTCTTACCTGTACATTCATCAGTTCCTGCACCTGAAACAGATCCACAAAAAAATCCTTGTTTCTTTTATACTCGTCTTCCGGGATACCGTATATTTCTTTAAACAGCCGCAACGTGTCCTCCGTTGTCAGTTCAAAAAACAGCTGGCTCTTTTGCCCCATAACCACCGCATACTGCTGCTTAAATGCTTTTTCCAATTTATTCGGATAAAATCCCATCACCTGTATCCTGCCGCTTGTCGGCGCAATAATCCCGGTCAACATCTTCACCAGGGTCGTTTTACCCGCTCCGTTCGGCCCGATCAGGCCTACAAACTCACCCTCATTTACATGAATATCAAAATCATCTACCGCAATTTTTTCTTCATATTTCCTGTGAAACAGGCCCTTAATACTTCCGGCCAAACCCTCCTGCTTTTTATACCGCTTATACTTTTTCGTTAAATTCTCTGTCTCAATTATCTTCATCTTGAAAACCTCCAGTTTAAATATTCAATGAAAAAACATAAAAAAATGTGGTTTCTGCCTATCATTACATAGACTGAAACCACAGATGTATATATCTTAAGATGATGAAAAAAGCAAAACATCCCCATAAAAGGAAAGCAGCAATGACCTGAAAAATGCAGCCCATTTGCTCGCAGAAATAAAAAAGCATGACACCACAGTCATACTTTTCCCGCTTTCTTATCCATCATAATAAGACAATTATTCCCGGTGTATGCAGTATTCTGTAAGGCAGAAACAACCGGCATTCAATAATGCCAAAAAGGGTAACACAAATAAAGCACTCTATTCCGTGCTTACCCTCTTATAAAATTTAGTTGTCCTTTGTCATTACAGAAACAATTAACATCCACATACCTGCTCTTTCTTGAAATATGGTCTTATATTAGCTTATAACTTTGTCAATGTCAAGCATTTTAGCCTGGATACATATTTTTTATCCAGATTTGGAGAGGCGCTGATTTTTCCTCAATACAAAATAGGAATCATACTTTGTTCCATCATGCCCTATCAGCTTTTCCTCTGAGCGTATAAATCCTAAATTTTTCAACGCCACAATACGTTCTGCCGCAGAGGGAAGCGCTTTCGTAGCGATCTTATCACAATGAAACAGGCTATATGCAGGTTCCATTATCAATCTTAATATTTTTATAATCTCGCTTGTCATTTCATAATCACTGCGAATGTCCAGCCTGAGCAAACCGCAGTTTGTAAAATAATCATCGGCGTCTCTGTGGAAAAGCTCTATTGTTCCAATTGCTTCATCAGTTGCTTTTGACACAATTGTCCACCTCACAAATCCTTCTCTATTGTACTCGAAAAGCCAGTAATCAATCGCCTGTTCCATTCTGCTTTCCGTTGTATAATAGAAATCATCTCCGCCACAATTATCACTATTAAAAAAGGGGACAGCCCTTTTATCAGAATAAACCTTTAATAAATCCATTCTATCCTCTTGGCAAACCATTCTCACAAGATAGTCCTCATTCTCATATTCAGGACAATTTTTATAAACATCCACCATTCTGATCCTCCTCCGTAAATTTCGTCTTTTCATCTCTATCTATGGCAGCATCCTTAGTTCTGACTGGAAATACTGCTCCTGAAATTTTTCCAATTCTACAAGCTGGAAAAGCTAAAACTCATATCTTGTCCCATGTGAGAGTAACAGTCCATCTGTTAATTCTACACATAGAATTATCGTATTTTCATCATCAAAATTGTTATGTCCGTTATCAATCCATTCAGCAAAGACATTTTTCAGTTTTTCAGCAATCATACAATTCTCTTTTTTTCCAAAATAGCCCAAATTGCTGCCCTTTCCATGTGCCGTAAACCACTCACCAGCTATTGCAACAGCAGGATTGTTTTCTATATGTTTGATTTTATTTGAAAGTGCATATGTAATAATATAAAATGCACCGTTCTCATAGTAGGCATTTACATATCGCACATAAGGCACCTCCTTTTCAATGGTTGCCAACGCAATAACAGTGTCTTTTCCAAAACGTTCCATCATTATTTTTTTAGCTTCTCGGCTCATTTTTTTCATTAATTCGTTCTCCTTTGCAACTTTTCATTTAACTGTTTAGCAGCTTCGTTAAATCTTCAAAAGAAACATCCATTTTTACAGACACTTCATCTATGGTCATACCAGAAGCAAGGAAACGCTTTATAACCATTTTCATATTTTCTCCAACTTCTATGATATGTCCGTCCAAATCATAAAATCGAATGACACGTTGCCCCCAACTGTGTTCAATTACCTCACCCAAACACTCAATATTCGGATATTCTTTTAGTTTATGTAAGAAACTGTCAAAGTCCTGTTCCTCAAAACATAATTCCACATTGTTAGATTTTTTTAATATGCTTTCTTTGGGTAAATGA
>CANDBT010000096.1 GCA_947383005.1 uncultured bacterium
GACGAAAATATCAAGCACTGTATTCACTGTTATTTCCGCAATGCAGTACTAGTCATCCTTGGCTATTGTAGGAATACAAATCCCTTCTGCCGCATATAATGTGGCTTAGGAGGGGATTTTTGTGTGGAAACGATCTAAACGCCGGGATATGGCCGATGTGAATGCTTATACGGCAAAACGGTTGAATGAGATGGCCCGATCATTAGGGCTTTTGGCAAAGTCCTGCGAGGATAACAGGAAGGACAGGCGCGGGTTGACCAAGGAAGATGCCATGGCAGCTATGCAGATGTCGGCAGCTATGGTATGTGAAGGTTGCAGCCGTTGCAATCTGTACAGCGGCAGTGATAAGGAAGACAGTTATTATTTACATTATTTGTTGCGTGCATTTGAGCAGAAAGGCCGGGTGGATTTTGAGGATATGCCACGGTTTTTCGGAGAAACCTGTCGGAGACGGGATCATTATTTAGAACAGTTGAACCGTAATTTGGGACGTGCCACGATGAATCTGGAATGGAAGAATCGTTTCATGGAAAGCCGGGATACGGTGATGGTACAATTTCGGGAATTGGCAGTGATTTTGGAGGAATTTGCCTGTCAAATGGAACAGGCAACAGATATTACCGAGGCGAAAGGCGAAGCAGTAAAGCGTCAGTTCCGATTTCATCATATGGCGGTAGAGAATTTGCTTTTGTTGGAATATGAGAATATGCAGCGGGAGGCATATTTGACTGTACGTACAACGAACGGAAAATGTGTGACAGCCCGTGAGGCGGCAGAAGTTTTGGGAAAAGCCATGGGAAGCCGACGTTGGTATGCGCCTAAAGATACCCGGGCATTAGTGACCCGCCAAGCGGCAACAATCCGTTTTTCCGAGGCCGGAAGTTATCGCATGATGTATGGGGTGGCCAGGCAGGCCAAGGATGGTGCAGCGGTCTCGGGAGATAATTTTACCTATTCGGAAAACACGCCGGGTCAGGTATTGATGAGCCTTTCTGACGGAATGGGAAGCGGGGAGCAGGCTTGCGAGGAAAGCCGCAGGGTTGTAGAATTGACACAGCAGCTTTTGGAAACAGGTTTTTCGTCCAGAGGCGCCATAAAAATGGTCAATACGGTTCTTTTAATGAGCGGGATGGAGGAGCATCCCGTGACGGTTGATTTATGTTGCGTTGATTTGCACACAGGAGTGCTGGAAGCGATGAAAATGGGGGCGGTAGCTACTTTTGTAGCGGGAGAGAAAGGTGTGGAAATTTTGGAGGCCAGTCAAGTGCCGGCAGGAGTTTTGGGGATGGCCGAACCTGTGCTGTTGTCACGAAAATTATGGGATGGGGATCGTGTGGTTATGGTTACTGACGGAGTTTTGGATGCTTGCCCAGGTGAAGATAAAGAAGCTGGTTTGCGGGAATACATAGAAAGTATGGAAAGCTGCAGCGTGCAGGAAATGGCGGAGGATATACTTCAGTTTGCATGTGGAGAAGAGAAATGTTTTCGGGATGATATGACTGTGCTGGTGGCAGGGATTTGGAAAAGATGAGGTATGGAGCCGTCCCGGCAGGAAAATGTTTTCTAAAACGGATGTGCAGCAGGCCAACACCAGGCAGGTACAGTAAACAGCGGTACCTGCCTGGTGTTGGCGGTTTTTGTTTTCTGTGAATTTCTTGTTATTTAGAGAAAGAGGTAATGAGGAAAAGGGGAATGGAAAAAGAAGAGGTAAAAAGAAAAGTTTGGGCATTTATTGAGGAGCATAAAATGCTGACACCTGGGGACAGGGTAATCGTGGCCTTGTCTGGCGGGGTAGATTCGGTTTGCCTTTTGCTGGTGTTGGAGGAATTTGCCAGGGAATGGGAAGTATGCGGAAAGTCGGGACAAAAGGGAAAAGCAGATTTCCCTGCTTTGGAGATCAGAGCCGTACACGTAAACCATGGGTTGCGGGGATTGGAAGCAAAACGGGATGAAGAATTTGTCAGAGTGTTGTGCGGAAGGTTAGGGATAGCGTTGGAAGTGATGTGTCGGGACGTTGCGGGATATGCCAGAAAGAGGGGAATATCAGAGGAAGAGGCAGGAAGAATTGTGCGGTACCACGCGTTGGAAGATGCGGCAAAACGCTGGGGTGAACGGTGCAGACCGGTATGGATTGGCGTGGCTCATCATCAGGATGACCAGGCGGAGACGATTTTGCATCATTTGATGCGGGGGAGCGGGCTTAAAGGTTTGGCCGGGATTCAGCCGGTGCAGGGAAAAAAGATACGTCCTCTGCTTTGCGTCAGACGCCAGGAAATACAGGAATATGTACGGGCGCGGGGGATATCATGGTGTGAGGATTCCAGCAACAGATCGGAGACATACACCCGTAATCGTATTCGCAGGGTACTGATTCCTTATTTGACTGAGCAGGTCAACAGCCGGGCGGTGGAAAATATTCTTCATGCCGGGGAGATTTTTCGGCAGGCGGATCAGTATTTGGCGGCACAGGCAGACATCGTGTGGCAACAGGCGGGGAGGACGCAAAAAGAAAGCGAAGAAAAGGATGTTGTATTAAAGGCAAATTTGGATGTGGGAATGTTTTTGCAGCAGGCGCCAATTATCCAGTCATATTTGATTCGCCATATGATAGAGATATTGCTGCCAGGCCAAAAAAATATTACTGCCAAACATTTTCGGCAAGTACAGGATCTTGCGTGCAAGCCTTCCGGAAGCCGTTGCGACTTGCCAGGAGGAATGAGGGCAATACGGAGATATGGGGAAATATCAATAGAATATTTGAACGTGTCTCAAGATATTTCAAGGGAAAAAACGAGCCGGCCGAATATAGTATCGGAATTTTTGCTTCCGTCACCGGAAGAAGGGGTGTTCCTTGCGGAGAATATGGAATTGCGGGCGTTTTTTAGGAAGAAAGAGACAAAAATTCCCAAAAAACAGTATACGAAATGGTTTGATTATGATAAAATAAAAGGAATGCTATCCGTGAGAACTCGAAGGCCAGGAGATTTCTTGACTTTACCAGGCGGCGGACGGAAGAAGCTGAACCGTTTCCTTATCGATGAGAAGATTCCCCGGGAGCAGAGGGATGAAATTTTGGTATTGGCTGAAGGAAACCAGGTACTTTGGGTAGTTGGATATCGGATCAGTGAATATTATAAAATTACAGATGAGACACATATGGTATTACAGGTGAAATATTACGGAGGAGAAGCATATGGCGGATAAAATCAGGGTATTATTGTCAGAGGAAGAGGTCAATCATAGAATTGGTGAAATTGCTGCCCAGATTAATCAGGATTATGAAGGAAAGGATATCCATTTGATCTGTATTTTAAAGGGTGGTGTGTTTTTTTCCTGTGAGCTGGCAAAGCGGCTGGCCATTCCTGTCAGTCTGGATTTTATGTCGGTGTCCAGTTATGGCGACAATACGAAATCCAGCGGGGTTGTTCGTATTATTAAGGATTTGGATGAGCCTTTAGAAGGAAAGCATGTATTGATTGTCGAGGATATCATTGACTCCGGACGGACCCTTTCCTATTTGATTGAGGTGCTTAGACAACGGGGGCCGGCAGATATCCGTCTTTGTACTTTGTTGGATAAGCCGGAACGCCGTGTGAAAAAACAGGTAAAAGTAGATTATACATGCTTTTCCATTCCAGATGAGTTTGTAGTAGGTTATGGGTTGGATTATGCTCAGAAGTACCGTAATTTACCTTATATTGGGGTGATTGAAAGGTGAGGGAACTATTCAATGACGGTAACTAGCGAGGAGGCAATGTTAAGTGAGACAACAGACATTTAGAGGGACCGGGATATTGCTGCTGGCATTGGTTTTGGTAGCCATGCTTTGGTTTTTTCAGGCTTTGCAGGGCGGTAATCAGCAGCGTCTGACCAACCAGGGGTTTTTGCAGGCTTTGGATTATGCCGAAGTAAATTATGCGGAGATTAATCAAAATGAGCAGGCGCCAACTGGCGAAGTGGTGCTTTTTATCGACGGTCAGGAGTACTCGGTCTATGTGGCAGATGTAAATGAAGCCATGAAGCTTTTGGAAGAGAAGAATATTGATTATCTGACACGCAATGTTCCTCAGAGCAATTATTGGATTAGTGTGATTCTTCCGGTGATAGTATCTGTAGGTATGGTGTTTGTATTGATTTTTATGATGAATATGCGGGCAGGTGCTGGCGGCGGCGGAAACTCTAAAATGATGAATTTCGGTAAAAGCCGTGCCCGTATGACGCACAACAGCAATGTAACGTTTAAAAATGTTGCCGGTTTGAGAGAAGAAAAAGAAGATTTGGAAGAGATGGTGGACTTTTTGCGTACGCCGCAAAAGTATACCAGTCTTGGAGCCAGGATTCCTAAAGGTGTTATTTTGGTAGGCCCTCCCGGAACAGGAAAGACTATGTTGGCAAAAGCAGTAGCGGGTGAGGCGGGAGTGCCGTTTTTCAGCATTTCCGGTTCGGATTTTGTGGAGATGTTCGTAGGTGTAGGTGCTTCCCGGGTGAGGGATTTGTTTGAAGATGCCAAGAAGAATGCTCCTTGCATTGTATTTATTGACGAGATTGACGCAGTGGCTCGTCGGAGAGGTACCGGAATGGGTGGTGGCCATGACGAACGGGAACAGACATTGAACCAGCTTTTGGTAGAGATGGATGGCTTCGGTGTCAATGAAGGGATTATTGTAATGGCAGCGACAAACCGGGTGGATATTTTGGATCCGGCGATTCTGCGGCCAGGACGTTTTGACCGGAAAGTGGCCGTAGGGAGGCCGGATGTGAAGGGCAGAGAGGAAATTTTGAAAGTCCATTCTTGTCATAAACCATTGGCGGAGGATGTGGATTTGGCTCGTGTGGCCCGTACTACTTCGGGATTTACTGGCGCTGATTTGGAGAATTTAATGAATGAGGCGGCAATTAATGCGGCGAAGGATGATTTTGCCTATATCCGTCAGTCGGATATAGAAAAGGCGTTTGTAAAAGTGGGTATCGGCACGGAAAAAAAGAGTCGGGTTATATCGGAGAAGGAAAAAAGGATTACTGCTTATCACGAAGCCGGCCACGCGATTTTGTTTCATGTACTGCCAGATGTGGGACCGGTGCATACGGTATCAATTATCCCTACAGGTATTGGCGCTGCCGGTTATACTATGCCGCTTCCATCGGAAGACGATATGTTTAATACCAAAGGGAAAATGCTTCAGGATATTATGGTGTCTCTTGGAGGCCGGATTGCGGAGGAGATTATTTTTGAAGATGTGACTACCGGCGCTTCTCAGGACATTAAACATGCGACAAAGATAGCCCGCGCTATGGTGACGAAATATGGAATGTCGGAAAAGGTTGGCATGATCGATTATGATACGGATGAGGATGAGGTCTTTATCGGCCGCGATTTGGCTCATACAAAGAGTTACGGTGAAAACGTGGCGGCTGTTATTGATGCCGAGGTCAAACGGATTATTGATGAATGTTATCAAAAAGCGAAGGTTATTATTATGCAGCATCGAGGGGTTCTTGAGCGCTGCTGTGAAATGCTGGTAGAAAAGGAGAAGATTGGTCAAAAAGAATTTGAAGATTTGTTTCAGAGTGTTTAGTTTCGCCGACAGTAATTGATTATAAAAATTGCATAAAAAAGAATGCAATTCAATTACATGTTTGTGCACACTTATTTTGGCATTTATGTTATTATAGTAGATGTAACCCCCCCAATACATTATATAGTTTTTGCTACATCCCATAAAAAACGAAATACCTTCTCCTGAAAGAACCGACAACCCCGTCGGTTCTTTCACTTTTCTGAGATAAATTGTCTTAATTGTGCGCGTGATATCTGTTTTCGTTTTGCTTTCCCTTGTAAATGGTAGTTTTTATAACTGATATTACAGGAACCGCTTCGCGAACCCTGCAATCGGATTTACGGCACGGAAAGCTGTGCCTTTTATCAAAATTTGCTCTGCAAATTCTGATAAGTTATATTTTTGTGAAAAAGAAAGAAACTTGTTGTATCTTAATAAAAATTCGGATAAAATAGAGTCAACAACAATGAAGGGACATAAAGAAGAATAATGGAGGAACAAGGTATTAGGATGAACCAAGAGGCTTTGTTTTCTAGTGAAACAATAGACTTTCGTATGCCGGAGGAGGCCGATACAGGAGAGCGGGTAGTAGTGCGCTTTCGCACAGCGCGGGATGATGTGGAAGCGGTATTTTATATTGAAGAAGAAAGAAATTTAAAAGCCCGTATGGCCAAGGCATTTTCCGATGAATTATTTGATTATTATGAGTATGTGATTGTTATTGGTGAAGATCCACGGTATTATTATTTTCAGGCAGTAAAGGGGGAAGAAAGCTGCTATTATAATCGTTTGGGAGTCAATGTGGATATTGTCCGGCATTATGCGTTTCGCATTACTCCAGGATTCCATACGCCTGAGTGGGCAAAAGGTGTGGTTATGTATCAGATTTTTGTAGACCGTTTTTGCCGGGGTGATAGTAGCAATGATGTGGAGTCCTGTGAATATATTTATCTGGGGCAGCCGGTTCAAAAGGTGGAAGATTGGGGAAAGCTGCCTTCGGCTATGGATGTAGGCCGTTTTTACGGCGGCGATCTACAAGGGGTCTGGGATAAGCTGGACTATTTGCAGTATTTAGGAGTCGAAGTGATTTATTTTAATCCCCTGTTTGTATCACCTTCCAACCATAAGTATGATACGCAGGATTATGACCATATTGATCCGCATTATGGAAAGATTGTTGAGGATGGCGGCGAGTTGGTGGCAGAGGATGCTGTCAACAATGAAGGGGCAACCCGTTACCGTATACGCAGCGCTTCGCCTGCTAATCTGAAAGCCAGCGATGCTTTTTTTGCCCAATTTATGGAGGAGATCCATAAGCGTGGGATGAAGGTGATAATTGACGGAGTATTTAATCACTGCGGTTCTTTCAATAAATGGTTGGACCGTGAGCTTATTTATGCCGACAACGATCATTATGAGCAGGGAGCATATATTTCTGCAGACAGTCCTTACCGCAGTTTTTTCCGTTTTAATCAGGAAGGCGCCTGGCCTTATAACTGGCATTATAATGGCTGGTGGGGGCATGATACTTTGCCGAAACTAAACTATGAGGAATCGCCAAAACTATATCAATATATTATGGATATTGCTGTCAAATGGGTATCGCCGCCGTATTGCGTAGACGGCTGGCGGCTGGATGTGGCGGCTGATTTAGGGCACAGCAGCGAATTTAATCACAAATTTTGGCAGGATTTCCGCCGATATGTAAAAAAGGCGAATCCTAATGCCATAATTATTGCGGAACATTATGGAGATCCGTCCAGTTGGCTACAGGGGGATCAGTGGGATACGGTAATGAATTATGATGCCTTTATGGAACCGGTGTCCTGGTTTTTGACTGGTATGGAAAAGCATAGTGATGATTACAATAATTCGTTGTTCGGTGATGGCGGTAATTTTTTTAGGGCGATGAATTATCATATGAGCCGGATGCAGACTTCGTCCTTGATGGTAGCCATGAATCAGCTATCCAATCACGATCATAGCCGTTTCCTGACTCGTACGAACCATACGGTGGGTCGTATTGGCACAAAGGGGCCGGAATTGGCGGAGGCCGGGATTAATTACGGGGTTATGCGAGAGGCCATTATGATCCAGATGACCTGGCCGGGCGCGCCTACTCTTTATTATGGTGATGAAGCGGGTGTTTGTGGTTGGACGGATCCGGATAATCGGCGGACTTATCCCTGGGGAAAAGAGAATTATGAACTGATTGAATATTATCGTTATATGATTATGATTCATAAAAATTTGCCTGCCTTGCGGAGGGGGTGTCTTGTTCGGCTTTTGGATGGAGAGCAATTAATCAGTTACGGCCGTATGTATGGTGATAACAAATGTGTAATAACGGTTAATAATCAGACGCAGCCGCGTCAGGTGAAAGTGCCGGTGTGGCTGTTAGGAATCACGGATGGCACAGTAATGCAGAGACTTATGCGTTCGCTTGCGGATGGATACAATGCGGGAGTGGAGGGGTATCTAGTGAAGGATGGATTTTTGACCTTGAACATGGCGGGATATTCCGGCGTGCTGTTTTCGGTGGAGGCATAAAAAGCGCATCTTTCGTACGGTAATTTTGATTGCTCGCCGTCTGAACTGTAACGTATTAATTTGTTGCTGTTCACGGGGGAAGCTTCTTGTCCGGCATAGCCGGACAAGAAGCTGCGGGCGTTTGCTCGATGGGGAAAACCGGATGAACTGCAACATTAATTGTTAATGTTCAGGTAGGTCTGCGCACTTGCTGCGCTGACCGTACGATAACTTGGACTGGCGGGTAAAATCCCTCTACACTCCGTTTAGGACCGCCGCAGGCGATTTTCATGGATTTTTGCCAGTTGCGTGAACGCACGTGAACAGTAGCCATTAATTTTTGTGGGGTGATTTTTATTGCAAAGTTTTAAAATTAAATGCGAAAAGAGTTGAATAAACTCTATCGCATTTATTTTTTTATCCATGAAAAACATAGATAAAATGCGGTGGAGCCGAAAACTCTACCGCATTTTTTATTTTACCCAAAAGACGAAAAAGGAGGCGTTGGGCGTGAGAAAACCGTACAAAAAATTAACCTATGCAGACCGGCAGACAATAGAACGCATGAGCGGGCAGGGGATAGCGGCAAAAGCGATAGCATTAGAAACCGGCGTACACATTGCAACCATTTACAGAGAGATGCAGCGGGGAGCCGATGAAGAAGGACACTACAAAGCAGAATTAGCGCAGCAGGCGTTATTCAGTTAGGGGGGCAAAATGAAAGCTGTTAATTTCGATGAAGTGAAAGCGGGCGATTTAGTACAAGTGCCGCGTTATCAATTTGCACCGATGCGGCGCGGTTGGAATGGTTGGCTATTCAGCGAGGCAATAGTCATAAGAAAAGGGATCGGGAGAAAAAGCAATAAACCGGTAATAGTGGTTGAAATGCGTACACCGAAAAGCACGAACGATTACGGAACGGCAGAAAGAACATTTCGCGCCGATTGTGTGTTTCTCACAAATGGAGTAGAGATCGCCAAAAAGTTTTTAAAAGAGGACGGAATAGAAAGCAAGGAAGAATTTGAAAAAGCTATA
>CANDBT010000097.1 GCA_947383005.1 uncultured bacterium
TCGCCCCTTTTCAGCATAAATGCAACCGTAAACCATGCACCGCCCCATGTGGGAGAAAGGGGGAAATTTCTATGGATTGCACAGAAGCATACAAGGAACACATCATGTATTCTTTCAATGGCTTTTGCAAAGTCGTCATACGCTATCCGCCAGTTTACGGCGGTCATCATTAAGTGCATCCTTTATTACAATAACAGCCATTATATGGATTCATTTGAGAAAAGCAGGCAGATGATGGAGGCAGGGGTTGAGGCAATCCCGGTAAAGCTGTGGAATTGGGGGATACGCTACTGCTCTGGAGCTTTGCGGGTCATGCCAGAGGAAAAAGTCCGTCTGGCCCTGATGCCGACAGAAAATGCAACTGCCACCAGCCAGGGATTAAGGTTTAAGGGGCTTTATTACAGCAGCAAAGAACTGGCTGATGGGTTATGGTTTGAAAAGGCACGGTCAAAAGGCAGCTACCGTGTTAAGGTTTCGTATGACCCGAGGGATATGGGGGGGATATATGCCTGGGATAAAGCAGACGGGACTCCTATCCTGTGTTCTTTGTTGGACTGGGAGGGGAAGTATTCTGGAAAACAGCTTGGCGAAATCCAGTATGAGCATGAGAAAGAGAAAATGGAAAAGAAACGGCACCAGGCCAAGGAAACGGAAGCCAAGATAAACCTGGGGAAGGAAATAGATTCCATTATTGAAGAAGCTGAGCAGATGGCAGAGCCGGCAGAAGGCCGTTCCAAAGCGGAGCGCCTGTCGGGGATGAAACAGAACCGGAGGGATGAACGGGAATATCTCAAGAAAAAAGAAGCATTTACTGGCGGCAGTAAGGAGGCCGGTGAACCACAATGCCGCCAAAGCTCCGAAGAAGTTTCCCCAGTCCTGCAGATGATCAAACGAAAAATGGAAGGACGGATCAAGGATGAATCATTATATGGAAAAGGCACGCTACCTGGAACAGGTGATACCGGAATATCAGGGGAACCCCATGATTGAGGCATTGCCGGAAATATGGGCGGGCGATACTGTGGAGGAAATGCTCTCGGAAGAAGCGCCGCACCATGACGGGGAACGTATGCTGGATGCCCGGTACCGTATGCACTGCATCCAACGCCTGTTCCATTATTTCCAGCCGCTGGAGCAGCACATAGATATAGAACAGCGTATCTCCCGCTGCATCCGCCAGGGATACCTGAACCGGAACCCCTGCACAAAAGAATATGCAAGGATTCTTGCTGACGGATATGAGGCGCTGTCAGGGAGGCGTGGTTATCAGTTCATACAGGGGTTCCGCCCAAACGCCTCCGGGTTTACTATTATCGGGATGTCCGGCGTTGGGAAAAGCACTGCCGTAGAAAAGATCCTTTCCCTGTACCCGCAATGTATCAGCCATGACAGCTACCATGGGCAGCCATTGGTGCTGACACAGATCGTATGGCTGAAGCTTGACTGTCCGCATGACGGTTCCATAAAAGGCCTATGTTTCCAGTTTTTTGAGGCAATAGACCGAGCGATGGGGACGGATTATTTTCCCAGATATACGAAGTCCCGCTATACCGTGGACGTCTTGATGGTCTTGATGACGCAGTTGGTCAACCTCTATCAGATCGGGATACTGGTCATAGACGAAATACAGCACTTGAGCCTTGCAAAAGGCGGCGGGTCTGAAAAGATGCTCAATTTCTTTGTCACCCTGGTCAATACCATAGGGATCCCTGTAGTGATGATCGGAACGACAAAGGCGATGTCGATACTCCAAAGCGAGTTCCGGCAGGCCAGACGTGGGAGCGGCCAGGGAGACCTTCTCTGGGACAGGATGCAAAATGATCTGTCATGGGAGATTTTTGTAACTTCCATGTGGAAGCACCAATGGACAAGGAGTAAAATCCCACTGACAGAAGAAATGAAGGATATTTTATATGAAGAGAGCCAGGGGATCATAGACATTGCCGTAAAACTGTATGCGATGGTTCAGATCAAGGCAATCACGGTGGGGAGTGACAGTTTTTCGGCAAGGGATTTTCATGTGGCAGCCGCTGAAAAGCTGGGGCTGGTCAAGCCAATGCTGGATGCGCTGCGGACAGGGGATAAGAAAAAAATCCGGCAGTATGGGGATATATCCCCGGTCAGCATAGAGGATTACCTGTCTTCCTATATGTCCATGGCGAAAGATGCCGTACCTGAAAAAGTGCCGGAAGGAAAGATTTCTGTATCAGAGCAGGTCGTTCTTAAGCTGTTGGAGCTGGGGGTGGAGCCAAGAACAGCAAAACGCCTGTCAGGGAGGGCGTTGGCGGCTAAAGGCATCTGCCCAAATGTGGCGGATGTCGTAAAGGAAGCGTACTATCTCTATGTAATGGAAGGAAAGGAATCAGAAGTGGGTGAAGCAACAGACAATGATGATCTGAGAAAACAGGTCGGGTATGGGGCCATGAAACAGAAAGGTCTGGTAGATGAAACGGAGTGGTGAGCTTGCGGCGGCTGGATTTTTTCCCAACACCTTATCCAGATGAATGTCTTTATAGTATCTTCTGCCGTTATTTTGTACGGAGTGGGAGCACATCGAATAAAAAGACGGTTTTTGAGCTGTTTGGCGAAGCACAGAGCCTTGCTTCATTTGTGTATCTCCCACGCAGGCTGGAACTGGTTGAGGAGTGGGCTGGCACAGGCAGCTTGATTACAAGGGAGTGCCTTGCCGATAGCAACAGCTGTTATGGCTATTTCTCCATTGCTTTTACCGAAAGGATGCTGCAGGAGATGGAGGAAAAAATCATTACAGGCGGAAGCAACCGCAGCCTGGAGAGACAGATGATCCAGAAGTGCAGGAGGAGCCATTGGCCGGAATATTTACGGTACTGTCCGGAATGCATGAAAGAGGACATTGAAAGTTTTGGAGAGTCATACTGGCACAGGCTGCCGCAGCTGCCAGGAGTTGAATACTGCCCTAAGCATGGAAAAGCAATCCAGAATAGCAGCGTGCATTTGAAAGAAACAACGATGCGGTTTTTGCCGGCGTCCCATGCGTTATGTAGGCTGGATGAGAAAGAGGAACCTGGGAGACAGCTGTACAAAGGGAAATATCTTATGATAGCCAAAGACAGTGGATGGCTGCTGGCAAATGGACGGAGGCTGAATGGATGCCGGGAAGTCGCCAGAAAGTATAAAGAGCTGTTTATGGAAAAGGGCCTTGCAACAGCGCAGGGAATCCGTTACACGGAACGGATAAAAAGCGAATTTATTAAATATCATGGTGAAGATTTTTTGAACCAGCTTTTCCCAGCCGGGAAAGATCCGCTATATTGGCTGGAGTTTGCCTTTGTGAGTGTGTCAGAGCATCTGCGCCCCCTGCACCATATCCTGCTGATGGAATTCCTGAAAGGATCAGCCGAAGGGTTTTATAAGGCCGCACCGGATAATGAGCCGTATGGGAACGGGCCGTGGCCGTGCATCAATAAGCTGTGCCGCCACTATGGAAGAGACGGTGCTGAAAAAATATCTGTCAGCTATCTCAATGGGCAGACAATCGGGCAGTTCCACTGTGCCGAATGCGGCATGAAATACCAACGCTCCCGTCCGTGGCAGGCATTTGAGGAATACGCCAGCCATGCAATGAAACTGGATTACGGCCATCTATGGTATGATAAACTGAGAAAATGTATTTTAGAGGATAAGCTGTACCCGTCAGATGTTGCAAAAGTTATGAAAAGCACGAAAAAGACAGTAGCAAACCGGGCTGCTGAAATCGGGCTGGACATCAATGTTAACAGCAGGACGCACATATTTAACAATAATGGAAAACAGGTCAGTGCAGATGAGTATTACCATGAAAAAGTATCAGAGATCCTACGGAGCCATCCCGAGCTTACGGCGAAGGAATTGAACGAACTGCTTCCAGGAGCTTATGCATGGTTCAGCAAAAATGATTTCCAGTGGTTAAAGGAGCGCCTGGTAACAGACCGGGAGAAACGTTATTGGGCAGAATGGGAGCAGAAACAGCTGGAAAATCTGAAAGATGCCTATTCAATCATCCAAAAAGAAGGAGATCCGAACAGGCGTGTCACGATTGGATGGCTGTGTACAGTTGCCGGATTGAGGGAATAGCGAGGTTAAGGGGCGCCTGCACCGTTTTGAAGATATCCGAGCCTTTATAGGTGAAGTAGTTGAAAGTAAAGAAGAATGGCTGGAACGTAGATTCTCTGGAATTGCTGAGAGAAAAAGAATGCATGGCGAAAAGATGAGCCTTGACGATGTACGGCGGGAAATGAGCCTAAAGCCAAACACTTACCAGAAATACGGTGTATTTATTGAGAAACTGATTGAAAAACTAAATGGAGATGTCCAAATGAATCCATTTGAATAACTTTCTCCTTAGTACATAGAGTAAGATTTGTTTGGTTTATTGCATAGTAAGTTACGTGAAATTAAACTTTGTTTAAAGTGTTTAGGGCATGTTAATGGGAGTAGGAGTAAATTCTGAAAAATTGTCAATTCTGAAAAACTTGTAGAATTTTAGGATCTATAATATAATTAATATATCGTAACGATTTCAAAATAAACGTAGTTAACAACATGGATTACGGATAGGAGGGTAAACGGATGAAAACAGAAGTAAGTGAAATTGTCCAATTAATCATTGAATACACAAGGCAGGTTGAAAAATATGAAAATGTAAGCACATACTATTCAGCTATCTGCTTGGGTGGCATTTGGGTCACTACACTTTTTATTATCTATCTTTTGGTGCAACGGCAGAAAGAGTCTACACAAGAGATATATGATAAAACAATTTCGACACTTTGTTTATTGCCGCCTGCCATTACAACGCTTTATCTGTATACTTTTGCTATGAATATGCGAAAAGTAGCGATGTTCCGGGGATATCTGGGATATCTGGAGAACTTGCGGAATAGCCTGGTGAATTCCCCAATCACGACTTTTGATCAAGAGTTGGTAACGTATTTTTTAGGAGCCAAAAGCTTCCCTGTAAATGGACTGGGACCTGCCGTTATGGGTATATTCGTAATATTGTCTCTAGTAATTGGCTTTCGTCTGTCGGCTTATTTTGGGCATAAAGTTGTTTCTTCTGAGTTTAAAAAATGGCATAAAATAATTTTTTATGTTCTGTTCATTGTCTGTGTGCTGTTCAATATCATGTGTATATACTACCTGAGCATTAATGATAGAGTCGTAGATGAAGTGTTGCGGCAGGGAGCTATGCCGCAATAATCGGCAAAGGAGGAAAATAGAGATGCGTATTAATTGGGATTTGTCAAATACATTACAAGCCATTGCTCTGATTGTTTCATGTCTGTGTGGAAAAGTTGATTTGGGTTCTGAATCTGAAAAGATTAGTAAGGTTATTTCAAGAAGCTTGATCGCATTTTCTATAGTCTACCTAGCGCTTGGCTGCCTGTCGTTGGACGGCTATTTTGTAATGGCAGTTTTGCGCTTTTCGCAAAAGAACTGGGTAGGCATTTGCCTTTATATTTTTATCTTCGCTCTGATTCCTCCTGTTGTTGCTTCATGGGAGCGAAAAAAGAGAAGTGCCCGAATAGAACAATCGTATGTCAAGTGGAATCTAATTTATAATTTATTAGGGGCTCTTAGTACGTGTGTAATGTTTATGATTGCTCATGATATCATTGGGGATTTTTCTTATTTAAAAGAATTTCAAATAGAGGGAATTGTTTCTATTTTGATATCTGTCTGCGTATGGCTTGTGATTTCTTACCAAAGCTTAGAGTGGCATAAAGAATTGCCAGATCATGATG
This sequence comes from uncultured bacterium, assembly GCA_947383005.1. Classification (GTDB taxonomy): domain Bacteria; phylum Bacillota; class Clostridia; order Lachnospirales; family Lachnospiraceae; genus Brotaphodocola. Next base: position 5,763 of record CANDBT010000097.1, read on the forward strand.
CGAACATAAAATGGCTGAACCAGAAACTGAATATGGTGCATTTGTTTCATGCTTTTTTCTTTTCTTCTATCTCTGTAGTGTTGATTGTATGCTATTCCATATATTACTATATACATAATCTACAGTTGATGATACAACCCAATTATTTTATTTTCCTTACGCTGGCGCTTCTCTTTTTTTATTCATTGTCACAACATTTTCACAACCATGTCTATATGATATTTGTGGTCATGGTTCCTGTGATTTTAGTTTCAAGTGTGTATTGGATGTCGTGGTTTGCAATGAGCAAGGAAATGCGATTTATACAATGGACTTTTATAGTGATGCACTCCTTAGTCTATGCGTGTCTCATTTTTTATAGGAATAAAATAATTTTCATAGGTAAACGCGAAGATATGGATGAAAATAGATATGGAAAACCACATAAGCTGAGGGGAAACGTAGTGTGGGCCATGGAGCGTGGAGGTCTTCATGCAATCCTGCTATTGGTCATTATTATTTGCTATTCGGTCAGTTGGCTAGTGCCAATACTTACACAGCGAATCGAGGGTGGAAGGGCTGAATATTATATTAGAGAAGTATGTAAAGAGACGAATATCAAAGTGGATGAAATGATAGAGCTTGCTAAAGAACGATGTGCGTATGATGTGGAAAATCAGGATTATGACAGAGGAAAATATTTGAAGTTTATGTATGAAGAATTGCATGAACAGATATTAGATAAGGGAATGATTGATGATGAAAATACATTTTTGACATATGAGGAGTTAGTGGAATGGTATCCTTCCGCTCCATAGCGGGCTATAGGTAAAAAGATATAAAAAACTATTGATGGAAATATACATGAGACTTTGAAAAGATGCAGTTGCTGTAAAAAGTGATGGCATCTTTTTTTGTGGAAAGGAGATGATGCCGTTGAGTGTTTTGATAGTATAGTATGAAACTTATTTTTGATGCAAAAGATTTTAGTATGAAACTTATTTTGAAAGGAACATATGTGACAGGGGGTAACAGCCAAAGAAGCAATTCGTAAAGCTGCATAAGGCGGCTATCCTGTGTTGACAAGATATATGTTGAGTTGGTACCCCATACCTTTATTCCGTTAAAACCCTCTACAATATCCGAATATCTAAATGCAATGGCATATTGCCCGTTTTGTAACAAGGTTCTTTCCACTTCAATTACCAACATAGCCACAATCAGAAATGTTGTCGTAAGCAATAAAAGTGTCGCCAAAACAGGCATGTTACGAAAATGGCATTTTATTTTTGCCATTTATAGCCCACCCCCCATACGGTTTCTATATATTGCTTTGCATGGGCGGCAGCAAATTTAGCGCGGATTTTTCTAATGTGTTCCGCGACGACAGAATTATTGCCAAGTCCATCTATTCCCCATGCGGCTTCATAAAGCCGTTCTTTATCAAAGACTTGCCCGGGGTTTTGAGAAAGGACTTCAATAATATCATACTCTTTTTTCAGCAAAGGGATTTCCTCACCGTTAAAATACACCGCCCGTTCCGCATAATCAATCGCAAAAGCATTATCGAAGAAAACTTTTGACTTGTGCTTACCCCGCTTTTCCCGGCGTAAATGAGCCGAAACACGCGCACCCAGTTCATCAATAGAAAAAGGCTTTACAATATAATCATCTCCACCAACACTAAAGCCCTTAATTTTATCGCTATCTTCGATATTAGCAGTTAAAAATAAAATGGGGCATGAAACAAAGTCCCGTATGCTTTTACAAAGTGAAAGTCCGTCAATGTCTGGCATATTTATATCCAGTAAAATAATATCCGGCTTTCCGGCTAATTTCTGCAATGCTTCCTGTCCTCCTGTTGCGGTAATCACTTCATAACCGTCAAGCAGAAAATAGCATTGCAGCATACTCAAAACTTCCTGTTCGTCATCTACTATCAAAATTTTTTGAGCCATATCAGCACCTCCAATTATCAGATGAAGTATGTCACTTTTCATTCAAATTCTTATCAATTTTTCTGCATTTGTCCATAGGTTTTTCTGCGTCTCTTGGTATCAGCCACATATACCCAAGTTTTGAAACGCCGGGTATGTGTCCGTCACAATTCCGGATGACCGCAACAGTTTTGAGTTGCTGAAAGGGAAACTGTTGCGGCTTGAATTAAAATGCAAAATCAACTAACTTCGGAAAGATTCAAAGTCCTTTACAAAACGTCACTGGTGAAACGACCAAAACCTGTTTTTCACAGCCTGCTTTCCCCGTATTATACCTGAGCGATCTGAATTTTTCGCCCCTATAACTTCTGCCAAAGCAGCATACTGTCCTGAAATTCAGCCGATACTTTCCCGGTATCTTTCAGCCACGAAAGGTAAGACCGCACCGTGCTGCCAACCAACACATACTGCTCAAAGTTCATAGAAAGCCCATAGCCTTTGAACACTTCCTGCAAAATCCGCTCAAAACACATTGGTTCTTCACAGATTGATAAAATCCTCTCTGCAATGCTCTGCACCTTATCCCTGTTGTAACGGACAAGTTCCTTCACATCAGCAGAGGCTTCCGCATGGGCGGGAACGAACATGGCCGCCTCCATCTGCTCCACCCCGTCCAGCGTTTCCAGATAAGCACCCACGTCATAGATGAAGGAAACCGCATATTTGTCCAGCGTCTCCCTGCTGCTGATGCAGTCCGCAAGGAACACCACATTGTCCGGCATACGGAACCCCACCATATCAAAGAAATGCCCCGGCAACGGTATCACCTCTATCTCCTTCGGGAAACCTTCATCGGAAAAATCCGTCAAATCACTCTCCTGCGCCATCAGGAACTTATGCCGCAAATCCTTACACGGATAACCGCCGTAAAGGAAAGACGGCTCGAGCACCGGGTATTTTGTAAAAGCCGCCTCTATGCCGCTCGAATAAACCCTGCATCCCGTCTGCCCCTGCAGGTATCTGTTCCCGCCGATATGATCTGCATTGGAGTGGGTATTTAGAATCGCCGCCAGATGCCAGCCGTTCTCATCCAGTATCTTCCTGACCTTCCGCCCCGCATCCTTATCATTTCCGCTGTCAATCAGATAGACATTCGCACTGTCCGCCACATAGACACCTATCTTTGCCGGGCAGTTTATGTAATAACATTTCTCACTGACCTGTACCAATTCATACATTG
>CANDBT010000098.1 GCA_947383005.1 uncultured bacterium
GGCATGAAAAAGGATCAGGAAGAAATGAACATTGCCGATAACCCGCTGTACCATGATACCTGGAAGCTGCTGAAGAAATACAGGGATGTGGTGTGAAGCCTGGAGCTGTCCGTCCAGCAGGTGCGGAGCCAGTTTGAGATCGAGTATGGGAGTTCCATCGAGGATTTTCTGGAGTCTGTCTATGTAGCCGGGATAGACCTGTCAGACCGCAGCACCCCACATCACGCCAAATGTATCGAGCGGAGCCACCGGATGCTGAAACTTCTGGATACCTCCATCGACCTGCTCCGTACCAAGCACAAAAATGGGGAGAGCTATTACTGGCTGCTGTATTACTCCTTCCTCTCCCCGCAGCAGCTCCGAAATGTGGAGGAGATTATAGAGAAACTGCGCCCCCATATCCGGGATATCAGTTTCCGTACCTATTACCGCAGGAGGCGGGAGGCGATTGACGCACTCAGTTCTATCCTGTGGGGGTATACGTCTAAGGACAGTATCGACATTCTGGAGAAGTTCTTTCCGGATGATAAGGATGCCGGGGAACAGAAATAAGCAGCTATATGATATTTACAGGCGATCAGGCCGGATTGGAGGAAATATATGATAACATTGACTGATGATGAAAAGAGGATAGTGTTCCAGCTGGAGGGCTGCCACAGGTATGATGCGATACAGGAGATAGCTGTATTCTGCCAGTATACCCGTGACCACGATAAAAGGGCCACTGCAGAAAATCTGTTAAAGAAACTTCGTGAGCTTTCGGAAGATGACTGCAGGGAGCTGATCTGTGACATTCAGAGAAATTATCACCTGCCCTGGAAAGCAAGGACCGTTGGGGAGATGATCGCTGTGGCAAGGCAGGAATCCGGCGCCCGGAAACTGGAAGGGCATGACATCATGGCACTGGAACGCTTTGACCCGGAAGTGACGCATATGATTGTGTTTGATGTGCTTTCGGGGGAATCTCCCATAGGAGACAAAGGGCATAGGATGCGGCTGTTTCTGACCGAAGCCGGGTATAAAAAGGCGTTGGAGATTCAAAGAATACAGTATATACATATCCAAAACCATGCCAAGGTAATAATTGGTCAATTAAAATATGATTATTTAGATAAAGATTTATAGCATGCTACCCATTATTTGCCTAAAATATATACCCAAAAATAGAACACACATAAGATTGAGTAGTTGACACCCTATTGCATATGCTATAAAATTATAGCATATGCAATATAGGAGGTACACATGAGTTTTCCTGAACAAGTTAAGTACATTCGAAAAAAATTATATCTAAGTCAGAAAGAGTTAGCTGAAGCTTTAAATGTAAGTTTTAGCACTATAAATCGATGGGAAAATTCTAAAGTTATTCCCAGCAATTTAGCCGAAAAAACTTTTTATGATTTTTGTGAAAGTAATTTCATAGATCTGGAAAAATTAAAAGAACTTTGATTCTATATTTTTATTATGATTTTTGATTTTGGAGGAACAGCTATGGCACGAGCAGATTTGCTATGTGATTTAATAAAAAGTGGCTTAGTAGGTGATCAAGGCAATTTCAGAAAAGCAGCAGAAGCAATTTGTGTTGAAGAAAAGCAAAAAAGGCACGATATTTTAGCAAGAAAAATTGATGAATTATTAAAAACGCCTCAATTTCCAACGATGCGTCAAAATCCATCAGTAAATAAACTTAATGCACATAACAGTGCAAATAACCTTTTTCAAGAGAAAATACCTCAAAAAAAATTGAGTCAAATTATTCTTCCAGATAATATGATCAAGTTTTGTGAAGAAATTATAGAAGAACAAATGCGTGCAGACCTATTACGTTCTTATGGCTTAGAACCGCGAAATAAAATACTATTAATAGGTCCTCCAGGAAATGGAAAAACATCCCTTGCTGAAGCGTTAGCTGAAGCTTTAATGTTGCCTATATACACAGTCAGATATGAGCGTATTGTTGGTGCATACTTGGGGGAAACAGCCACAAAACTGGCTCAGTTATTCGAATATATAAGAACCCAACCTTGTGTGCTTTTTTTTGATGAATTTGAAACATTGGGAAAAGAGCGTGGAGATCAACATGAAACGGGAGAAATAAAACGTGTTGTTAGCTCACTACTATTACAAATTGATGACTTGCCAAGCTATGTTGTTATAATTGCTGCTACAAATCATGAAGGTTTGCTTGATAAAGCAGTATGGAGAAGGTTTCAGGTTAAATTTGAATTGCCTTTTCCAACTAGGAGGAATTTAGAAATATGGTTTAAGCAATTTGAAAACCGTACAAATTTCAAATTTGGCTTAGAGGCCAGTACTCTTGCCAAAAAACTTTTAGGAAAAAGTTATGCTGAAGCAGAAGAATTTGCATTAGCAGTATATAGACAATTCATTCTTAAACAGCCTTTAGAAAGTGCTAAAGATATAACTATTTCACAGTTAAAACAAAATGGCTATAGAAATACAAAAAATGATTCTCCTGGAGGTGAATCCTAATGTCTGAAAGACCAGAAAGACCCCTTATACTATTTTCACGTTATGAAAAAGCAGAAAAAGCTCGCCGATATGGGGGAGCATCTTCCTTTCACCGTCCTACGCATAAACAACAAGTAAATCGCTTAACCCCTCAGTTTTCAGTCTTGCAAAGCGCCTTAGAACAGGGACGTATTACTATCCAAAAAAGTTCTGGTAATGTAGAACCCGAATATACACTAGTACTTGAAGTAGCAGGAAATCCTCAAGATTTTGATAAGGCAGTAAGAAATTTGCAAAATGAATGTGGTGGTGTAGAATGGCTCTTTGAATTAGTAGACAATGAAGGAACCAATGATGCCGACTTTTTCCGCATGGATAAAGATGGATTTATAGATAATAGCAAACAAATGACCTTTAAATACTTTTGTGTGCTTACTAATCAACAAGCCCTTAGTGAAATTTTATCATTATGGAATCATTTTCAAAAAGATCCAAAATACAAATTTCCTACAGGAATGACAGGGTTTCGTAATGTTTTTCAAACACTTAAAGACATTCATTTATGGGGAGTAAGTGAACGATTAGAGGAAACTGGCATTTTAGAAGCATGGAAATATGATTTGCAAGATCCTGATCTTCCGATGGTGAATTGTGAAATAGAATTATTTTACCGCAAATCGGAACAAAAGCGAAAGGAATCTTTAACTCAAGTAAAAAACATTATAGAAAGTGTAGGCGGAAAAGTAATAACCAATTCATGCATCAGCGAAATAGAGTATCTTGCAATACTTGCTTCAATTCCAAGACAGTATGCTGAAATCATTTTGAAAAGTCGTAATGTAGCGCTGGTCCAATTAGAACAAATTATGTTTTTTAAGCCTACAGGCCAAACTATTGTTACATATGCCGATGAAAATATAAACTATCAAAATAATATTTGTATCCCTGCAAATATTTCAGAGGAACCGGTTATCGCATTATTTGATGGACTCCCTCAGGAAAACCATCCTTTATTATCGGATATGATTATAATTGATGATCCTGATGATATAACTTCTAGTTACCAAGTTAAAAATCGTGTACATGGGACATCCATGGCCTCATTAATTTTACATGGAAATCTGGATAATTACGAAAAAACAGTTATACGAAAAATTTATGTTCGCCCAATTATGAAGCCATATGTAACTGGGAATGAGAAAGCACAAGAATTCATTCCAAATGATGTTCTTATCGTTGACAAAATACATATTGCTGTTAGACGATTATTTGAAGACGAGGCAGGAAAAGTTGCTCCAAGTATTCGTATAATTAATTTATCAATTGGATTGGGAGATCGATTATTTTACAACATGATTAGCCCACTTGCAAAACTATTAGATTGGTTAAGCTATAAGTATAGAATTTTATTTATTGTTAGTGCTGGAAATCATCCACAACCCATAGATTTGGGAATGACATTTAATGAATTTAAAGCTCTAACAGAACCAGAAAAGAATACTAAAGTAATTCAATTAATGGATAAGGATTCTCGTCAATTGCGCTTGTTATCACCTGCAGAAAGTATGAACGCATTAACCGTAGGAGCCCTATTTAAAGATTACAGTTCTAGTACTCCTAATTACAGACAAGTTCTTCCTTGCTCCAATGGTATGTTAAGCCCTATTAGTTCTTTAGGTCGAGGTATAAATAAATCAATTAAACCTGATATATTATTTGATGGTGGAAAAAGTTTTTTAATCGAAAATATTATACATACCCAATTAGCTACTTGGCGCAATTCTGGTAGTAATACACCTCCTGGAATATTATCTGCCAGACCACTTGATATTCAAGCAGGAAATATACCTGTTGGATATTCTTTTGGGACAAGTGATGCCACAGCATTGATTTCTCATAATGCATCAGAATGCTATGATATATTAAATGATATTTTCCAGGCAGAACTTAATTCGGATGTTCCAAAAGAATATGTAGCTTTGATTGTTAAAGCAATGCTGATACATGGAGCTAAATGGGGAGAACTTGCTGATATCATTCGAGAAAGTTTAGATTTTTCTGGTAGAGCGGCAGACGAAATACATAAATGGCTTGGATACGGAATACCTGATATAGCACGAGTAAAAGAATGTACCAAAAATCGTATTACATTAATAGGGTATGGCGAATTACAGCAGGATACCGCACATCTATTCTATTTGCCTTTGCCATTTGATTTTCATGCAAAGAAAATGTTTAGATGTCTTACAATTACACTGACCTCATTTACGCCGATTCAACCTACTACACAAAAATACCGTACTTCTCAATTATGGTTTACTATAGATGATGGTGGCAAAAAGCTTGTTCCTAATCGGTTGGATGCAAGTGATAAAGCAGTTGTTCGAGGCACCGTTCAACATGAAAGATTTGCAGGTGATAGAGTTGTCGTTTGGGATGAGGATGAATCTTTAAAAATTAAAGTGAACTGTAGAGCCGATGCAAGGGACTTTGCTACTGCCATCCCATATGCTTTATTAGTTTCTTTTGAAATCGCACCAGAATTAGATATTGATGTGTACCAAAAAATAACTGATAAAGTTCATATTAAAGATGCTGTTAAACCTAAAGATATTATAAAATCTAAAACCATTTAGAAATCTGGAGCTGTTGCAAAAAAGAATTTTGGACAAAATATAATATATTAAGAGATAGATGTATTTTTATATTTTGTATGATATCTGAATTTGCAACAGCTTCCAATATTATATTAACCTGCGCTGATTCTGTCGGTTATAAAGAAACCTCCTCACTTCCATGATTGGGGAAACCTCCTCATCATCAATCACTACATAATAAATTATAAAATTATCAACATAGATGCGGTAATAGGCATAATTCCGCTCCCGGATGGAATGATATGGCTCAAAGGATTCTGCCACCGGAAGCCTTTCCAGTATGGCTTTCTCAACTCTATCCAACAAGTCACTGGCAGCTTTCGGGTTTTTCAGTTTTTCAGCGATATACGTTATCTTTTCGTCAAGATCCTCATAAAAAAGTGGCAGGTAACGTAACTTGTATTTCTTATCATACATTTATTTTTCTCCGCAGGTTCCCAAACACTTCCTCATGGGTCATTCTTCTGCTGTTCTCTGCGGCTGCCCGGTCTGCCTCGTCCAGTGCCGCCTCTACACCATCTGTAAGATGAGAATACATGTCCAGACTGAGGACCACCATAGCACCATAGCCGTTTTTTGTAAGATATACTGGTTCCCCTTCATTCACAAGCCTTTCAATGTCCGGGAATTTATTTCTAAGGTCTGAAACAGGTCTAATCTGTATCATACATTACTCCTCCTTATCTTAATTCTATCATAATTTTATCATTTCTTTTATTCTACCTGATTATACATCAAAATGCAATAGAAACAGGATATTTTGTTTTCCAAAAGATCTGGCACAAAATTGGCACAATTCCACACAAAATTGACACGGTTCTGCTCTTTCCCCGTAAAAAGGGATATGTTACACTAAATATGCTTAAAACTGCACCCAAAAGCAATCCGGGCTGGCATGGCACCTTTCCAGAGAGGTGCTTTTTTTGCGCCTCTTACCGTATAATCCGGCTTTTCACCGCCTGCCAGCCCAAAGAAAGAAGACCGTGCCCGTCTCTGTGGCATGGTCTTTTCTTGCTCGGCATATCAAAAACGCGCCAGTGACGCGTTTTCTGATACCACAACCAAATCTTATTTAAAGGAAGTCCACAAATTGAGACTGAAAAACAAACTGCAGACGCCTGCCCAGGCAGGTAATAAGCCCCGCCGCAGGTTCTCCCCCGCAAAGGCAGCCTATTATGCCTTCCTGGGCTTTATGATGTTCTTAATGACGACCCAGTCGGTCTATGAATATCCGCGCCGGTGGAAAGCTTCTGTGCTTTCCGGATGGTGTCCATGTATTTAAGCACTTCCCGGTAATCCGCAGGGACGGATGTTTCAGCAAAAAAAGTATCATTATAAAAGGTATAGCAGCAAAGAGTAAAATTTGTAGTATGGACATCCATGCCAAGATTGATTATAATAGTATTCATAAGTAACCTCCTATTTTTGAATGCGGTAATCCCTGTTATCGGGTTTTAGTCAATCTTAGTATACAGGTAAATCCACGATAGTTCAAATAGTTGAGGTTACTTTTTTGCTTTTTGGGAGATGTTACACCTCCCGTCACTACATATTATCTGTTCAGAGAAAAAGAACAACTAGATTTCTATGATAAAATCATAACTGAAATACAAGTCGAAAAAAAGCGTCTAACGCCAGATTGGTTAATTGCGCAAAATGTAGCAAAAGAAGCGCATGTATATATTAACAGCTTAATAGATGCAATCCGAGAGGGTATCGATAGCTCATTCCGATTAGGTCAGTATCTTTATGAAAAGAAAATGTTATTTGAGTCCTGTATAATTTCTCTGAGATTTTATGAATATGAATCTAAACTTTCAAGACTTTTGGAAGTAATAGAGCTTAAAGAAAAAGAATTTTCTGAATACCATATTGATCAGGCACTTATTTGGGATGAACTAAAAGTCGAAATTTTAAAGCAGACAATTAAAAAATGGAAAAATACGATTCCGTCTTTATTACTTAAATGTTCAAGTGAATTTTCCATTAAAACATGGGAAAAGAGAGACGAGTATCCAGACTTCCTTGGTGAAAGCTATAACCACATTTGTGATGATGCAATAAACGCCATTACTCAAAACAATATTTCGCAGTTTCAAGTAGACTTTGAAAATCTGTCCCGGCTTATGCTTTTATATCAAGAATATATTAGAACAGATTTTATAAAGAAAAAGGATGTGTATATTACGCATTTACTTCCCCAATAGCAGAATGGGCTCAAATAGGTGGACTGGCCATATTGTGGGGTGAGTTCAATTCAAACAAAGACTGGAAAGAAATTGTAAACACTGTTACTGCAAAAATTTTTACAGATGATTCTGAAGGAACAGAACTTGCTGAAACTTTCATCAAATACATTCAAGACAGAGATAAATCTTGGATTGGATTTGGATATCGAGGTTTTCTTGAAACTGAATGGAAGCAAAGAGTAGCGCAGGCAATTAAAAATTCTGAAATATATCAAACAGAATATGATTTATTTGGCATGAAGTTAAAAACAGAAAGCAAATTACTAAATGCTTTTTGTCAAAACTTTGAAAGTATGGGATTTACTACAGATCCATCAGAAGTATATTGGGTACTTTGCATCAATCCAATGTTGCCAGAAGAGAAAAATTTCGTACAAAATATTCCTGGGAGGATAAGCTGAATGTATAATCCATTTAAAACGAAAAAAAGTGTTAAAAGGCTATATCGTTCGTTATCAAATAACCCATATTCATACCGATTTTTTGAAGATTTGTCAACAGGTTTCTCTTTTATTTTAGGTGAAAATGATAAAACTAAAGATTTCTTCGCTTTTGAACCAAAAGGATGTATTGCGGAAACTATTTCTTCTCTGGATATTGGAGAAGTCAAGGGAGTTATTAAACAAAGAATCAGAAATAAATATGTTTTCTACACCTATGGATTTAATGGAAATATTATAGAAACAGAGCTTATGGCTGATGGACTGATTAGCCTAAATATCAGGGAACTCGAATATAGGAAAAAACACTTTCTTCACTTATGTAAAAAAATAAGAAAATGCGATGTGACATCTGTTGGACTATTATCATCTGAAAATACCGATGGATATGATTTTAATATTCATTTAAAGAAAAAGCGGCTTAAATTTTAAAAAAAACAAAATCCATAGGCTGGAGTTTTGGAAATGATGGTCTTTCAGATAGTTATATATTGTACAGAAAAATTCTTCAAGACAAATTCAGAATCAAAGCCTTGAACTTCATCATGGATAAGATAAATGAAGGTTTATCTACATGCTTACACAATGAATCTCCTGGTAAATTAGTTGCCCATATAAGAAATCTGAATTATGATGATATCTGGGAACAATATACAATAGGAAAGATTACTGTTACAGAATTAAGAAATTTATTATATAAGAATCAATAAAAAATTAAGATAAATAACCTCCAAAATAAAAATGTATTTGCTCCGGCTCAAAGCGTTTGCGGAAGGATTCGAACCTTCGGTGCGTTGCCGCACACCACCTTAGCAG
>CANDBT010000099.1 GCA_947383005.1 uncultured bacterium
TAATGGTTCATTACCAGCAGGTTTTCTTGAACGGATTCATAAGCAACAGCCATTATCTGCTCCATCCGATGTTAGAAGATATTTTGTTTCGCCAGAGGAAAGTGGACAGATTTGTATGTTAGCTTGTATGCTTGGTGAGAATAGAGCAATTTTCTTTCCGAAGTTAAAAGAAGCACAGATGATGACTTTTGATGCTATTGGGACAGAATTGCTTAAAGCTTATAATTATGAAGTTATTGAATGTACTTCTGATGAGGAAGCCATAGATAAAGCGGAAGATTTAAAGCATGGTAGTAACCAATATCCTGTACATTACTCTATTTCGGATACATCTGGGGAGAAAGCCTTTGAAGAATTTGTGACGAATACAGAAATGGTAGATATGGAAAGATTTTTTTCTCTTGGGGTAATTATAGGGAAGGAGATTCCAGATAAAGTAAGACTTAAAAAACTTTTTACAGATTTGGATATCACATTTAAAAAAGCAGAAACAACAAAGGAAGAAGTTATTAAAATCATGAAAGAATATTTGCCAAATTTTGAACATATCGAAACTGGTAAATTTTTGGATGATAAAATGTAATAACATGCCTGTAGGCATTCATAAGAAAGGCTAACGTTATGAAAAAATTTATACCACTGTCCATTCCTAACTTTGAAGGAAATGAAAAAAAGTATGTAAATGAAGCACTAGACCAAGGTTGGGTTTCTACTGGTGGTGCATATATAACAAAGCTTGAACAGGAAATGGCAAATTTCCTTCATGTTCATAATGTTGCTGCTTGTCAGAGCGGAACATCTGCAATACATTTATCCCTGATAGAAGCGGGAGTAAAACCAGGGAATATAGTTCTTGTTCCTCCACTTACTTTTATTGCGGCTGTTAATCCCGTCAAATATCAATACGCAACGCCTGTGTTTATTGATTGTGATGACAGTTTATGTATGGATTCTGTAAAGCTTTGTGAATTTTGTGAAACTCAATGTAAATGGGATGGGGAGTTCTTGAGGTTCAAAGGAGAAATACTTAAAGCGATTGTTGTTGTTCATGTATTTGGTAATATGGCAAATATGGAATCTATTATGGATACGGCGAATAGGTATAACCTTAAAGTAATCGAGGATGCTACGGAGGCTCTTGGAACTTATTATACGGAAGGTCGTTTTGCTGGTAAATATGCTGGTACAATTGGCGATTTTGGCGCTTATAGTGGCAACAAAATCATTACAACAGGAGGAGGAGGCGCGGTGACGGCTAACGATCCGGAAATGGTAGATCATATTCGATTTTTATCAACTCAAGCAAAAACAAATCCTCATTATTATATTCATGATGAGATTGGTTATAACTATCGAATGACGAATCTCCAGGCAGCTATTGGTGTAGCTCAAATGGAGAAATTATCGGAATTTATTAGGCGAAAACAGAAGAATTTTGAATTATATAAGGCAGAGTTTGAGGGTTTCAAATATGGAGCATTAATGCCATTTCGAGAAGGAATAAATTCAAATAAATGGTTTTATAGCTTTAATATTAATCGTAACCATATTAAGGCATCTATGAAAGAAATTATTGTTGCTCTTGAAGAAAAAGGAATTCAGACCCGTGCAATTTGGGGATTGATTAATGAGCAGAAGCCTTATGTAAATGAGTTTATCTATAATCTTGAAAAGGCACCTTATTATGCGGACAGAATTTTAAATATTCCTTCCAGCACACAGATTACAAGGGAAGAAATAATCTACGTGGCAAATGAAGTGAAGAAGTTGCTTAGGAGTTTAGCAAATGGATGAAATTCAAAAGTATATGGGAAAAGATTCGCTTACTGTTTTAGAAGCTATGCGGTTGATTGATAACAATCAAAGAGGTATCTTGTTTATTATTAATAATGACAATAAACTGCTTGGATGTGTTACAGATGGAGATATTCGTCGTTTTCTGCTTTCAGGAGGAACAATGGATAATCCTGTTATTGATGCAGCAAATTGTTCTCCCAAATATGCCAAATCTGTAGATGAAGCAAAATCTCTTTATCATAATAGAAATTATATTATTATTCCAATTGTGGGGAATGATGGAAGAATTATTGACTTATATACAGGAGAAGGATTTGAATTAAAACGTCACAATTCTTTAAATGTTCCTGTAGTAATTAATGCTGGCGGAAAGGGAACAAGACTTGACCCATTTACACGTATTTTACCCAAGCCGTTAATTCCTATAGGAGATATACCGATTATTGAGCATATTATGAAGGAATATCAAAGTTATAGTTGCAATGACTTCCACATTATTGTTAATTACAAAAGTGAATTGATGAAAGCTTATTTTGCAGAAAGTGAAAATGATTATAATATTACATGGTATGTTGAAGAAAAACCATTAGGTACCGGCGGCGGGCTGAGCCTTCTTCGAAAAAAATTTACGGGTACATTCTTTTTTTCCAATTGTGATGCGCTTTTAACGGCTAATTATGAAAGTATAGTAAAGTTTCATAAGGAAAATAAAAATATGATTACGATGATTTGTGCGTATAAAAATATAAATATACCTTATGGTGTAGTTGAAATGGGAGTCAATGGGGTTATAGAAAGCATGAAAGAAAAGCCTTTAATGTCATTTCTCACCAATACAGGGAGTTATATCGTTGAACCAGAAGTGATTGGCGATATTGAAGATGGAGTGTCGGTTGGTTTTCCTGATATTGTTGAAAAAGAGCGGAAAAAAGGAAAGAGGGTAGCTGTTTTTCCGGTAAGTGAAAATGATTGGATGGATATGGGGCAGTTGCCTGAACTTGAAAAAATGAGGATAAAATTATATGGTAAATAAGTTTTTGTTTAACAATAAAAGAAAAAGCATTCTGCTAATCGGAGGCGGAGGACATTGCCAGTCTGTATTGGACAGTATTTTTTCACTCAGGGTTTATCATAAGATTGGAATTATTGATTCTAAGAATTCCTCTGTTTCGGGTATTTCTGTGGTGGGAACAGATGATGATCTTCCACGGCTGAAAAAGGAAGGATGGGATGAGGCATTTATCACTGTCGGCAGTGTGGACAATACAAGGACAAGACGTAAATTATACAATTTGGTGAAAAAGTTGAATTTTCATCTTCCCTCTATTGTAGACCCGAGTGCAATAATCGCAAGGAAAGTTCAAATTGGAGAGGGCAGTTATTTAGGCAAACATACAGTTGTAAACGCAGGCACGCGGATTGGCTGCTGTGCGATTATTAATACAGGAGCGATTGTGGAACATGATTGTATAGTGGGTGATTTTACCCATATTAGTCCCGGAACGGTTCTCTGCGGTCAGGTATTTGTTGGAAATGATTCCCATATTGGTGCGGGGAGCGTAGTGAAACAGCAAATAAGTATAGGTGAACAATCCCTAATCGGTGCAGGAAGTGTTGTTGTTCAAAATATTCTTAAAAATGAAAAAGCGTATGGGAATCCATGCAGGGTGGTAAAGTAATGAGTGTTTATATTATTGCTGAGGCAGGAGTAAATCACAACGGAAGTATCGAATTGGCCTGTAGATTGGTTGATGCGGCAAAAAAAGCAGGAGCTAATTGCATTAAGTTCCAAACATTTAGAGCAGAAAAACTTGTTTCTCACACAGCAAAGAAAGCAGAGTATCAGAAGGCAACAATGGGCAGCACTTCACAGCAGGATATGTTGAAAAAGTTAGAATTATCGGATGATGACTTTCTTAAGATAAAATATTATTGTGATGAAGCTGGAATATGTTTTCTTTCTACGCCATTTGATTTTGATAGCATTGAATTTTTGAATTTGATCAATATGCCCTTTTGGAAAATCCCTTCTGGCGAGGTTACCAATCTTCCTTATTTGCTAAAACTGGCCGGAACCGGAAAACCGGTTGTCATGTCAACGGGAATGTGTACCATGAATGAAATTAGAGAAGCAATAAGGGCGCTTACAGAGAATGGGACGACAAATATTAAGCTTCTTCATTGCAATACCGAGTATCCCACACCGTTTAGTGATGTGAATCTCAAAGCTATGCGAACCATGCATGAGGTATTTGGTCTTGAGGTGGGTTACTCTGATCATACCAAAGGAATTGAAATTCCCATTGCAGCGGCTGCACTTGGAGCTGTGATTATTGAGAAACACTTTACTCTTGACTGTAATATGGAAGGGCCGGATCATAAGGCGAGTATTGAACCAGATGAATTCGCTGTGATGGTAAAGAACATCCGGCACATAGAGGAAGCGTTAGGTACAGGAGATAAAGTACCCTCGCCATCAGAAGAGAAAAATATACCCATTGTCCGAAAAAGCATTGTGGCAAAAACCAATATAAAAGCTGGTAGCATTTTAACAGAGGAAAATATTACCGTAAAGCGTCCTGGTACTGGTATTAGTCCAATGAAGTGGTTTGATGTTCTTGGAACAAAAGCGGTTAAAGATTTTAAAGAGGATGAATTAATAGAGTTATGAAGAAGATAGCTGTTGTAACGGCAACAAGAGCGGAATACGGTTTGCTTTCTCCTGTTATCAAAGAATTAAGAAAACAGGAAAATAATGAACTGATTATTGAACTTATTGTCACGGGAATGCATTTGAGTGAAAGTTATGGGATGACCATTGATGAAATCGATGACAGAATAGATCGTAAAGTGCCTGTTTCTGTAAGTTCTAAATCCGCTGAAGATATTTCAGCGAATCAAGCGGAATTTTTAGTAAAGTTTACGGCTCTTTTTATCCAAGAGAAATACAGAGCTGTTATTTTACTTGGCGACAGATATGAAACATTAGCGATAGCTATTGCGGCTGGCAATACAAAAACTCCGGTGTTTCATCTCTGTGGCGGCGATACGACGGAAGGTGCGCTTGATGAGTGGATCCGTCATTCCATTACAAAAATAAGTTATTTACATTTTGTGACAAATGAGGAAAGCCGGCGTAGGGTAATACAGCTTGGTGAATCTCCAGACAGAGTTTATAATTATGGTTCTACGAGTATTGATAATATTCTTCATACTGCCGATATGACAAAATGCGAAGTTTTGGAAAGTGTAAAGTTAAAAAATTGCCGATATGCAGTTTGTACGTATCATCCGGTAACAATGGAAGATGGCAGTGTAGACAGACAAATTAAGGAATTTTTGGAAGCAATTCAAATATTTCCGGATATTGAATTTATCGTTACCAAATCTAATGCTGATCAAGGCGGGGAAAGGATTAACGAATTGTTGGATGTTGCAGCAAATGAAATTGGTAATCTTCATGTTTTTTCATCATTAGGAGTTAGAAGGTATTTATCTTTAATGAAATATGCGGAATTTGTACTCGGCAATTCGTCAAGCGGAATCATTGAGGCGCCCGCTTTTCATATTCCGGCAGTTAATGTTGGGGATCGGCAAAGAGGAAGGCTGCAATCAATCAGTACCATCAATTGTGAAACAAATAGGATGGATATGGTAAAGGCAATCCAAAAAGCTATCAGTAATGAACATAAAGAAGTGTGTAAGAAGGTAATTAGTCCCTATGGCGCCGGGAATGCCGGGATTCAGATTGCAAAAAAATCTATTGAAACGGTATTGAACGGGAATATCGATTTAAAAAAGAAATTTTATGACCGATGAGGAATATGGAATGAAGAATATTGCGATTATACCTGCGCGGAGTGGTTCAAAGGGCGTAAGAAATAAAAACATAAAAGAGTTGAATGGCAAGCCACTAATGGCTTATACTATTGAAGCAGCGCTTGCCAGCAAGGAGTTTGATGAGGTAATGGTTTCTACAGATTCATTACAATATGCTGAAATTGCAACGCAATATGGGGCTGAAGTCCCTTTCTTACGTAGTCAGGCAACATCTTCAGACACATCTGGTTCCTGGGACATGGTTTTGGAGGTCCTTGATGGTTACAGAAAGTTTGACCGGGTGTTTGATACCTTTTGTTTGCTTCAACCAACATCACCATTAAGAAATGTAAGGGATATAAAAAACGCCTATGCTCTTTATAGGAAAAAAGCAGACTTCGCAGTCGTTTCTGTCTGTGAGGCGGAGCATTCTCCGTTATGGTACGGACATCTTCCAGACAGCCAGGAACTTAATGGATTTATAAATAAAACTGCGATGAATCAGCGACAGGCAGGTGGAAAATTTTATCGATTAAATGGCGCGATTTATATTGTTAATTGTAATAGATTTGAAATAGATAAATATCTATACCAGAAAGGGAGTTACGCATATATCATGGAACAAAAACGAAGCATAGATATAGATACAGAAATCGATTTTAAGTTAGTTGAGGTTATTCTTAGTGAAGAAACTAAAAATAAAAGGGCAGGAATCTGAAAAACAGGTTCCCGGCCCTTTTTGTATTCGTGTGGTTAAAACCCAAAATACCGCATAGCGTTATTATAGCAGATACCTTCAACAATCGTCTTTAACGCTTTCTGATCGTCAGGATATTCACCATTTTCCACCCATCCGCCCAGTAATTCACACATAATCCGGCGGAAATACTCATGACGTGTGTAAGACAAAAAACTGCGGGAATCCGTCAGCATTCCAATGAAATTGCCAAGGCAGCCTAAATTGGCCAAACTGGTCATCTGGGCGATCATTCCGGTCTTGTTGTCATTGAACCACCAGGCAGAACCTTGCTGCAGCTTGCCGACGGCATCGGCATTTTGGAAGCAGCCGATAAGCGTGCCGATAGCGGCATCGTCGACAGGATTTAAGGAATAGATAATGGTTTTGGGAATTTCGTCGGTGGCGCTTAGGGCATTAAGGAAGTCGGCCATCTGGGCGGACGGAGCGTAGTTGTTGATACAGTCAAAACCGGTATCTGCGCCAAGTTGCTGATACATATAAGCGTTATTGTCGCGTTTGCAGCCGTAGTGGAGCTGCATAACCCAGCCCAGGCGGTGGTATTCTTTGGCGACAAACAGCATGAAAGCAGTTTTGTATTTCAGCTCTTCTTCTTTGCTGACAGGCTCTCCGGCCAGTCTTTTGGTGATAATGGCATCAATTTCGGCATCATCAGCGGGGGCATACATGACATATTCCAGACCGTGATCAGATACCCGGCATCCCATATAGTGGAAGAAATCCATACGGTTTAATAAGGCATCCTTTAGTGTGCTGAAATTGTTTATCTGAACACCGCTGACTTTGGATAACTGGCTGATATAGTCGGCGTAGTCAGGTTTTTCGATGTTGTTTGCCCTGTCGGGGCGCCAGGCAGGCAGTACCTGCACGTCAAAATCCGGATCGTCCGCAATCTTTTTGTGCCATTCCAGAGAATCCACAGGATCATCGGTGGTACAGATCAGAGTAACATTTGAAGCTTTAATCAGGCTGCGGACGCTCCATTTGTTCTGCAATTGTTCATTGCATAAGTTCCAGACTTCTTCGGCTGTATCGCCGCAGAGATGGCCGGTATAGCCAAAGTAACGCTGTAATTCCAGATGGCTCCAGTGATATAATGGATTGCCAATAAGCTTTTCCAGGGTTTCCGCCCATTTTTGGAATTTCTCCCGGTCGCTGGCATCACCGGTAATATAGTATTCGTCTACACCATTGGAACGCATCTGACGCCATTTGTAATGGTCGCCGCCCAGCCATACCTGGGTAATATTTTCAAATTTCCGGTCTTCTGCGATTTCGCGGGGATTGATATGGCAGTGATAATCCAAAACCGGCATTTTTTCCGCATAATCGTGGAACAGTTTTTTGGCAGAATCAGTTGACAGCAGGAAATCTTTGTCCATAAATGTTTTCATTGTGAAACCTCCTAATTGTTTAAAAGATGAATTATTCAGCAGCCCGGCGGGAGAGGTCCAATGTCCTAAAGGAGCAGTCCCCCTGCAAAGGCAATAGAATACAATTTATGTTACAATTCGCGGGGCGGGGAAAACCAGATGAAAACAGGCGTCAAGCATGCTTGTAAGACTGTTTTTATTTGGTTTTCCCCATCGGGCGGATGCCCGATGCTTCTTGTCCGG
>CANDBT010000100.1 GCA_947383005.1 uncultured bacterium
TGCGGTATGCGGACAAAAACTGTGAGGGCGGCCGGCTCCCCGTGCCCGTCCATGTTTTGGGGGAGGAGCTGACCGCCTGCGGCACCATCCCGGACCTTTCCCGGCGCCTGAGCGTGATCCGCTCCCGGAACATCTCCATGTCCTGCGTGTTCCAGAACCTTGCCGGGCTGCAGAACCGGTATCCCTTAAATCTCTGGCAGGAGATCCTGGGGAATTGTGACGTCCAGCTCTTTTTAGGCTGTACCGATCCCCTGACGGCGGAGTTTGTCTCCTCCCGCACCGGGCTTGCCAGCGTGGCGGTCTCCAGCAAGTCCAAACAGTTAGGCACCTGGAGGATCTCCAACTACACGCCGGAATACCGGGAGACCAGCGGCGTGGGGAAACGCCCCGTGCTGACGCCGGATGAAGTGCTGCGCCTGCCCATTGACGAGGCGCTTATCATCATCCGGGGAAAGAAAACCTTAAAGGTGGACAAGATGGATTATTCCAAACACCCGGAATACCCCCTGCTGCGCTCCTGCAAGGCATCCGCACACATCCCGGAGTGGAGGCGCCTGGAAATGGAAGCCGCTGCCGCACCGGAACCGGCGAAGCCGGCCCCGCAAAAGCAGGCGCCAAAACAGACAGCGAAAGCAGCACCAAAGTCCGCCCCAAAAGCAGGGGCAAAGCCTGCGGCGAAAGGGGCGGTGAAGGCACCGGCACCTGGCGCACAGCAGAAAACGCCATCCCCTCCGGCATCCGGACCGGAAAAGGCTGCCCCTGCCGTATCTTCCGGCACGCCTGCCGGGATCGTATCTGCGGACAAGGATTCCATCATGTCCTGAAATACAACTGCTATAGGACGGCCCGTTCTGGGGCTGTGAAATAGAACAACAATATTTATGGAGGTAAACACATGGCAAGAAAAAAAGAACTTATGGAACTGGAAAACTCTTCTATGGGAGGAAACAACCCTTTGGACGAAACGGGTACAGAGGCCGAATCCTTCCCCGGAGAGGGCACGCCGTCTGAAGCGGACGGGGACGGCATGGACTTAAATGAGCTGCTTGGCAGCATGGATCAGGAACCGGCTGCCGCACCGGATCTGGCAGAAGGGGATCTCCCGGAACTTACAGAGGAAGAAATTTTTGGAGATGAACCGGAAGGTTCCGAGGGCACCGGCACCACGCATGGCGCTAACGGGGAAAGCGATGCTTCCGGGGAAGCACAGCCGGAACAGGCAGCTTTATCGGAAACAAGCAGCGCCTCTGCAAAGACCAGACGCACTACCCGCAGAAAGAAAGAGGAACCCTCCGCAGAAACGGACGGGGATGCACAGAAAGCAGAAACGGAAACGCCGGAGGGCATGGAAGCCGTAGCTGACAGCGTGCCCGATCCCCTGGCTGCCGATGCTGATACTGATACCGATAAGAGCGGGCTGGCCGATGATACCGCAGAGAAAGCGGAGGAAACCATTCCCCAGGAAGAAACAGAACCCACTGGAGCCGGTCTGGAAGATGCGCCTTTACCCTCCGCTGAAGGCACAGCCGGAACTGCGGTTCCCCCTGCGGCATCTCCCTCCCGCCGTACCGCCGCCAGGGGCAGGAAAGAGGAGGCCCCGGTACTGACACTGGAGGTGCGCGGGGAAGTGGAGACGGAAGAATCCCGCGGGGACGCCATCTGGCATGAGATCCACAATGCCTACCGTACCAGACGTATCCTTACCGGGCAGCTCGGCGGGATCGAGCAGACGGACAACGGCAAGACCATCACCATCGTAGACTATAAGGGCTTCCGGATCGTGATCCCCTTAAAGGAGATGATGATCAATGTAGGCCGCAGCCCTTCCGGGCAGGAATATGCGGAGCTGATGCTGCGTCAGAACAAGATCCTCGGCAACATGCTGGGGGCGGAGATCGACTTTATCGTAAAAGGCATTGATTCCAAAACCCGCAGCGTGGTCGCCAGCCGGAAGGAAGCCATGCTCCGGAAACGGCAGACCTTCTATCTGGATACGGATGCGGCAGGCATGTACCGTATTTACGAAGGGCGTATTGCCCAGGCCCGTGTGATCGCCGTGGCAGAGAAGGTCATCCGGGTGGAGGTTTTCGGAGTGGAGTGCTCCATCATGGCCCGCGACCTGGCCTGGGAGTGGATCGGGGATGCCCATGAGCGTTTTTCCGTGGGCGACCAGGTGCTTGTGCGCATCCTGAACGTGCGCCGTGACAGCCTGGAGGATATGGGCATTAAGGCTGACATCAAGAGCGTGTCCCAGAACACCAACCATGACAACCTGAAAAAATGCCGCATCCAGAGCAAGTATGCCGGCAAGGTCACGGACGTACATAAAGGCGTGGTTTATATCCGGCTGTCCAATGGCGTGAACGCTGTGGCCCACTCCTGCTATGACTACCGGACTCCCGGCAAGAAGGATGATGTGAGCTTTGCCGTCACCCGGATTGATGAAGAACGGGGCGTGGCTGTGGGGATCATTACCCGGATTATCCGGCAGAACTTATAATAAATTATAGAAAGACTACGAAGCTTCTATACTAACTTAGGAATTTCGTAGTCTTTTATTAACTTCTATATTTCAATATTCAAAGCTTCTTTTGCAGAATTTCTGCATTGTTTGATATTATTTCCCCAATCTCAGTTAAAGGTATTCTATGCATTTGCGATAAATTATCTAAAATAATGTCCACTTCCCATGGCATATATGGTCTTCCAGCATGTTCAGTAAATGGTCCATCTGTTTCTGGAATAATCTTTGATAGTGGTATTTTTTTTACAATTTCTATTCCTTTTTTATTTAAAAACATTTTGGGATTGATGCTAAACCAACATCCCAATGAAATTGCCCACTCCACCTCGTTTAATGTACCTGTAAACCAATGTAAAATCGGCGTACTACTGTTTACTTCACTCTCAATAATCTGCAAGATTTTTTTTGAAGCATTTCTTGAATGTAAACTCATTACTTTACCACCCTGTTTCTCTGCGACCTTTATAACTTCCAGCAAAAAACTTTCTTGCATGGATAAAGAATTCCTATTACATGATGAACCATCCACTCCAATTTCCCCAAGATAAGAACATTTTGAAATATATGACATAAATAATTCTCTCTCTTGGATTCGTTCAGCTAATATTTCTGGATGCAAACCCAGACCAACTGAAATATTTCCTATTCCAGAAAATACTTGTGATGTCTTTACCCATGCTCTAGGACTAGTGGTAACAGCTAACACAAAATCACAGCGCTTTTCAACCTCCTTCATCAACGCAAGGGGATTTTTATATAGATCTAAATGACAGTGAAAATCAATCATAGCACACCTTGCTCCTTTAGTAACTCCTCTATCTCTAAAAGTCCTCGTAACACTACCCCCTCATATTTTTCGCGTTCCTCCGCATTTGCAAATGATAAGCTTCCCTTTATAACAGCACCTATACCATAGCGTTTTGTTTGTAAAATTGCCATTTCTGCTGCTGCCACATCCATAGATTTTGCATTTACCAAATTTTCAGTACAATATCCTTTGACAGTAATATCTTTAAATCCGGCCTCCAAAAAAGCAGCTCGCCGTACAAGGCATGGGATACAAGTTCCACAATGCCTCAGACCATGTCTCTGAAATTTTCCACAGCTTGTAGAATCAAACACTGTTTCTCGCAAAGCTTGTTGATTCAGGCAATCTTTTAGAACTTCTCCTTTTGTTTTATATTTATATGGCAATGTCAAATCAACCTTTATCCCAACATTATTCCAAATTTCTTGGAGAGATTTCATATAAACAGGATGAGTCGTCTTCGTACTTAAGCTACCTATACGGCTTGGATCTAAAGGAATGTTTAAACTAATAAATCCATTCTCAGGAACAATAATTTCTTTTCGTCCATTTTTTCCTGGAGTCATTCCACAAGTAGCCAACAAAGCAAACGCAAAAAACACAATTGATCTTGCTCTTGTTGAATTTTCTGATTCGCCTTTTTTTCGTATAAAACAACTCCATTGACATATTTTATTATTTCCAAATAGCTTTGCAAACTCTCTTTGATGTTTAGCATCTCCTCTTACAACTTGAGAAACAAATATTGGTTTTCTATTTGAAGACCATAAGTCAATAGCACCGACTAAGCTATCAACCCCTCCCGATAATAGGCATACGCAATCTCCTTCATATTCTTTTTGATTATATGATGGAATAATGTTTTCTGGCAATGGAAGTATATTGAGTGACCAAAAATCCCCTGTAAGAAATCTTAACATCCATTCTAACTTATCTTTTACAGCATTCCATTTTTCAGTCTCATAAAGATATGTAGTTAAATGTATCTCTCTCGTCCAACCATCTGGACTTTTTCTCCTAAGAACAGCCTTATCTGCTGATACAACGGATAAAGCTAATATGGCAAAATCTACTGCCTCCACAGTCGGTACAATTCCCGATTTTTTTAGTTCCTTAAAAAAAGTAGCACCAATATGTCCTATGTTTTCTTTTTTATATTCAGAACATGAGAACAGTTCAAAATACCAAACATCATCATTAAAAGTTGTTGGCATACAACAACGCGGATAACACACTACTTTATTCATACCTCTACCTCAAACACCTTAAAAGTATTTTTAATTGTTGACTGTAAAATTGACTGTAAATCTACTAATAATTTTTTTTCATTACGAAGCAAGTTTATCTGTGCTGATATTTCTGATTTTATGTATTCACGCATATCATTAAAACGAACCACCCTATCTGTTAATGGAATATCTTGCCTTTCAAATGCTTGCCCTATGTCCAGTTGAATTCTATTAAATGTTTCGTCTCCTAAAAAAGAACCAGTCAATGTCCATATTTCATCATCAGACAAATTGCTAATATCGGCATCTGGCTGTTTTTCTATAAACTCACTTAATGCTGCGTTCCCGGAATCTCGACAAGAAGATTCGTCAATACTTCCACCATTAGGACAGACATTTTCAACAATTATATCAATAAGTTGGTATGCATTAGCCCCTTCCGCTTTTAATTTGGAGATTATCATACCAAGTGTACTGTTTGTACCTTCACGAAGTGAATATAAGGTATTAAACAAATTAGAGGCAACCTTTGTAGAAAGCCTTAATCTGTTAGCCACATTCCTAGCACCACCCATTCCTGATTTGGAATAGTTTCCTAATGCACGCCGCAAAGAATCTCTATTTCCTGATCTTACATAATCACTTAAATCACGCCTCGCATTTCTAAAGCGAGCCTTTGGAGCCAATATGATGTTTTCTTTTGATATATCATTAAGTTTGTCGACCGTTGGATGTGTTATATTAGGTAAATCCACATCATCTAACCAAGGGGGATCAAATGAAACCCCCGATCCTGGTCCTTTGCTTGAAGCAGATGTCCCCATATTAATTTCTCCTCTCTTGTACTACTATTGCATTTTTCACACTTTTTGGTGTTTCTGAATCTTCTTTCCATTGCTTTAACATTTCCATTGCCCATTCCTTATCTTTTAAAGGCGGTATAAATGAAGGTTTACGAGCTTTTGGAGAAATCTCTCCAAGCGCAGAAATCAATTTCCCACCAAGTTCCGGAAAAGCTTCTATAATATGTAGCGCAGCATATAATGTATTAAGTTCCCACTGATTACTTCTCCCCTGCCTAATAATACGATTTAAAACAACCTCGGATTCTTTATCGCCAATCTCCTTAATTTTTTCTATTAAATTAGTTATCATTGTTCCTGACTTAATTTGAATCAAAGCTGCCAATATTTCTTGAGCTTCTGGAGATAACTCATCGTATGCGGCAATTGAAAGAGACCTATCACGGCTCAAATAAAGTAGTGGCCTAATATCAATATCACTAAATCGTGGCGGTAATTTCAACCAGTTTTCTACGAATTCCGATTTCCACGTTACATCTGGCGGAACATATTCTTTTCCGTCTTCTAAATCTTTCTCTATTTCACATAAAAACTCCAGTATTCCATCTTGTGATTCTGCAGATTTTTTTAGTAAAAAATCAAAAGCTCCACCAGATGCACATCGTTCAAATAACAACATTTTAACAAGATAATTTGAGTCCAAAGTAATGCCGTTTAATTTTGCAACTTTTTCTCGAATTTCCAATGCATTTAAAAATCTTTTGATAAGTCGGGGATTTCCTTTAATGTTATCTGCTGTTACAAGTATACCTGCTAGCTGTTCAGCGGTATCAATGTTACTTTGCATAATTTTTAAGGAATCCTTATCAAATACGCCTTCAATTTTAGATTTCGATACTCCTCCTTGCCACGCATTTCCAAGTAATGCCCCCAGTTTCTTTCTTACCTCGCTTAATGTCTCCTCTGAAATTTTGCTTTTTTTAACCGCCAATTCTGCGAAAAGCAATACTATGTATACTTTAATTTCCGGAATACCAAGACGTGGTACTGTCAAAGGGATTTGAATAAGCTTATCAAAATAACTTGTTACAAGTCCGTCTGTTAACTCCACATTACTAAAGTGTGCTCTTACTCCGTTACGAATCATTTGCTCATCTGCAGCAATTATAAACGCTGTTCTAGGAACAAAAAGCAATAATCGCATTGCCTCAAGTGTAGAAATCGCTGTTGATGGTAAGCAACGATCTAAGTCATCAACCAACACTACTAGAGTAATATTCAGTTCTTTAAGTATATCTTCAAAATCTTTTCTAACCTGTTCAATCTGCTGTGGCATAGACTTTGAAGATTCCTCTTTTATTATACCCTCAAATTCCGGTAAGATTGTTTCAATTGCACTATTTATCGAATTGCTGTTTTCTTCAGCATTATCCCTATTTTTTAGGGAATTTGTTACTGATCCAATCAAAGACGCTATTGCACCAGCAGGGGCTGCTCCAGGAATAAAACCTACAGTCAAAGGTACAAGTAGTTTTGTAAGTTGCAGCCAGTTTATACGTTTTGCAAAATTCTTGGTCTTTTCTACTACAGTATCTTTGAGTGAGCTTCTCTTTTTTACTTCATCATTCAATTTATCAGCAACAACTTGCAGAAGAGCAGTTCTTGCATCATCATATCCTTGATATAACCATGCATTAAACTCCAAAAAAACGTAATTTTTCTCCTTTTCTGCTTTTTCACTATCATTCTTTTTTAAAGATTCTCCAATCATCTTGACCATTGATGATTTTCCTGCTCCCCAATTTCCCGATACTCCTATAGAAATGGGATTTCCGTTAGATTCAATAATCAGCTCTGCCACCGTATCAGCTACAACGGAAAAATGCAGATAATCTACAGTGGTTTCAATATCATTCCACATAACCATTTCCTCCTATCTATGTCTTTTGTGCATTTCATAAAATAAATGTTTTAATGCTCCTGTATCTTCCACAATGCCATTGGATGATTATTGATCCGTCTGATGACCTGTTCATCATCATAAAGCAGTTCCGGGTAATATTCCTTATCTCTGAATTTTCTCAAAAAATCCTGTTCATCTGCTGTAAGAACCATTAACCCCGATA
>CANDBT010000101.1 GCA_947383005.1 uncultured bacterium
CAGGGAAGTATCGCCCACCTTAATAGCCACAAACAAAGTATTTCCCACTGGCGGCGTAATATTACCGATACAGAGGTTATACACCAAAATAAGGCCAAACTGAATGGAATTCATGCCAAAACTTTTTACAATCGGAAGGAACAATGGAGTGAAAATTAAAATTGCCGGAGTCACATCCATAAAAGTGCCTGCAATCAGCAGAATCACATTCATAATCAAAAGAATAACAAAATAGTTGTTGGTCAGCCCCAAAAGAGCCGCAGACACCGCCTGTGGAATTTGCAAAAAGGCCATAACCCATCCAAGAATATTGGACACACCAATCAAAAACACCACCATACCGCTCATCTTCGCACTGTCCACCACAATCTTCCAGAAAGATTTTATCGTAATGTTTTTGTAAAGAATACCCAATACCAGCGCATAAACTACGGCAATAGCCGAGCCTTCCGTCGCTGTAAAGATACCGCCTACAATACCGCCGATTACCACGACAATCAGGGAAAGGGCAGGGATCGCCCGTAAAGTGCAAACTCCCAGGTTTTTCCAGTCATATTTTTCCCGCGTCCCCCGGTAGCCTTTGCGGGTAGCCAAAATAATTCCAACTGCCATACAGCACAAAGCCCACAAAATCCCCGGAACATAACCTGCCAAAAACAGAGCTGCTACAGAAGTCCCGCCGGAAGCGAGGGAATAAGTAATCAACGCATTGGAAGGAGGAATCAATAAACCCGACGGGGCAGACGCTCCATTTGTCGCCGCACACAAGCCAGGATCAAACCCCTGGTTTTCCTCGCCTTCTTTTACCATGCTTCCTACTGCCGCAGCAGCAGCAGAAGCTGAACCGGAAATAGCTCCAAACAATGCATTTGCGCCTACGTTAGTCACTAACAAAGCGCCGGGAAGCTTACCGAGAATCGCCATAACAAAGTCTACCAGGCGCTTAGCAATACCGCCCTGATTCATCAGATTTCCTGCCAGAATAAAAAAGGGAATCGCTGTCAGGCTGAATTTACTCATTCCCACAAACGTTCTCTGCGCTGCCGTCACCACAGATACATCGAGAGGAACCGTCTGGAGGATAACTACCAGTGAAGATATTCCGATAGAATAAGAAATCGGGACTCCCAGCGCCAGCAGTACCAACAACACAAATAGAATTAAGAATAATGATTGAATTGCCATTTATACTGCCCCCTCCTTCTTCATAATATCCACTACATTCAATAAAGTATAAATCATGTTTAAAATTCCACATAACGGGAGAACGATATAAAATATTCCAATGGGAACTCCCAGGGAAGACGTCATTTGACCCATTGCCAGATTTGCAATCTGAAATCCACCGTAAGCCAAAATAACCGCTGAAAACAAAAACGCAATTACTTCCGCCAGACACAGGAAAATTTTCTGCATCGCCGGACTGGTTTTTTCAATGAAGATAGGAATGTTCATATGCCCTCTTTCTGAAGTCACTAAAGAGGCTCCCAGAAGACTCATCCAGGCAAACATATAAGATACTAATTCCTCCGACCAGGATGAAGGGTTATTGAGTACATAACGAGTCAGCACCTGCCAACAGGTCAGCACCACCATGACCAGAAAACTTCCCCCAGCCAGTACATTCAGCAAATGTGTCAGAATTTCACGGAGTTTATTCATTGCCAGCCCCCCCTTCTGAAGCAAGAGTTTTATTATGTACCTGAATTGCATCATAAAACGGCTTCAAATCCGGGTACTGATCCAAAACGGTCTGATGCATGGGCAGGCAAATTTCCTGGAATGGCGCCGTATCCGGATATAAAAACTGCACACCCTGGTCATTTGCCGCTCTTTCCTTTGCTGCCTCCACAGATTTTGTCCACTCTTCACGTTCCACCTGATTTACCAGATCAAAGCCCTCCTGGAATATAGCCCTTTCCTCTGGGCTAAGACCATCTAAAAATGCACAATTGCCAATCAAAATATCTGGAATCATCTGGTGCATATCATAGGAATAAAATTTACATACATCCCCGTGCCCATTGGAAGTCAGCGCCATTTCATTATTTTCCGCCCCGTCGATAATCTTGGACTGAAGGGCCGTATATACTTCGCCAAAGCCCATCGGCGTAGCAGACCCCCCCAGCAAACGCATCATTTCCACATTGGTAGGAGACTGCTGGACACGGATTTTCAACCCCTTCAAATCCGCTGGGGATTCAATAGGCGTAGAAACCGTATAAAAATTCCTGGTTCCTGCATCAATCCAAGTCACAGCTTCAAAACCGGCCTTCTTTGTAGAATCAAAAATCGGCCCGACAATATCGGGATCGTCCATGGAAGCATGGTAAGCTTCACTGGAAGCAAATAAATAAGGCATATTAAATAAGGTATAATTATCCGAGAAAGTTTCCAAAATTGAGTTGCTCGCCACACAAAAGTCAATAGCTCCCGTCTGAGTCAACTGAACCATATCCGTCTGTGATCCCAACAACTCACTGGGATATACCTCAACATTATATTTATCCCCCAATTTGCTTTCTACATAACGCTCAAATTCCAGCAGGGCCACATGGGTAGGATGATCGGTTGCCTGATTATGGCCGATCCGGACAATCCTTTTCCCCCCAGAACTGCTTGCACCACAGCCTGTCAAAACCAGCGCCAAGAATGCTATTCCCAAAAACAGGGATAACATCTTGTAAGTTTTTCTCATAAACGATATACCTCCTTCTTGATTAATCCACATGTTACCTATATCTATTTGTTACCAATGGAATATGTACGGCAAATCAAACAGATATCTTGTTGATATTTATTATATCTACCTAAGTATTATAGCACATTTTTATACATTTTGCACGGTGCTTATTTCTTGAAATGTGGTAAATATTGCTGTATAATTCAATTATGACAATAGGAACAGGAGATTTCTATTAAATATGTATATAGAAGAATTTACCCACCGCCAAATTATGACTGAACGGTTTTATGAATATCACCATTATTGCAACGAAAATCCGCTAAACATTGACTTTCACCAGCACGCCTTTTATGAGATATATATTTTTCTTTCCGGAAATGTCAATTATATTATCGAAGGCCGGACATATAAGCTCCGCCCCGGAGATATTCTGCTGACCAATAACAGAGATATCCACCGCCCGGAAATCAACTCTTCCAAATCCCCGTATGAGCGGATTGTCATATGGCTCAATGTTGATTTTTTTGATAGTCTGAGAAACATTGGCGAAGACTTAACCGCCTGTTTTCAGGATGCTTCCAACCGAAACTATCGTCTTTTCCGCCCCAATGAACATCAAATGCTGAAAGTCAGGACTGCCTGCAACAACATAGAGCAGGAAAGAGTGGACGGAAAATTAGGCAACCGGGTCATGGCTTACGCTTGCATTATGGAAATTTTGGTTTTATTAAGCCGGGCCTATTATGAAATTTCCGATTCCGCCCGACAGGATATAACCGAAAATGAACAAATCAATCAAATTGTCTCCTATATTAATAACCACCTGAAAGAGAATCTGAGCCTTGACCATTTAGCTGATCAATTCTATTTAAGCAAATATTACCTGAGCCATCAATTCAAGCAATTTACAGGGCTTTCCTTATATCAGTTTATTATGAAAAAGCGGCTGACTATCGCACGCAATATGTTGATGCAGGGAAAAACCGTGACAGAAGCTTATTCCGATTGCGGCTTCAATGATTATTCTAACTTTTTGAAAGCTTTTAAACGGGAATTTGGCGAAAAGCCAAGCGATTTTTCGAAAAAATGACAAAAATGCCGTTTAGCCCTAAAGCCAAACGGCATTTTATTATAATCGTTCAGACGGGTAAAAAATACCCCTTTGATCTATTATCTTATACCAGCTCCAACAGCACTTCCATAGCGCCGTCACCTTTGCGCTGCCCGATTTTGACAATACGGGTATAACCGCCGTTGCGGGAAACATACTTCGGCGCAATTTCATCAAACATCTTTGCGGGAAGATCTACAGACTTGGTATTCTTCTTCCTTCCGGCCGGGGTTGTCGGAACCTCAGTTACCCCATAGAGAACTTTCAGCATCTGACGCCTTGCATGCAGGCGGGACGGACGATCCTTCTTGATTTCCTTCTGCACTTCATCATAAACCGTCACTCTTCTGCCGTTCTTCTCTTCTTTAACCCTCTTGCCGTTGCTGTCCTTACGCGGAACTTTAGCCGTAACCGTAACCGTGTCAAAATTATCCTTTTCTCTTACTGCCATGGCAATCAGCCCCTCGGCAACTTTACGGATCTCTTTTGCCCTCGCCTCGGTAGTACGAATCTTTCCATGATATAACAGAGAAGTAACCTGACTGCGGATCAATGCTTTTCTTTGATCAGATGTTCTTCCCAATTTTCGATAACCTGCCATATGACATTCCTCCATTCTCTTATCTGCACTTTATAAACGTGACAGTTCAGGCAGTACTTAAACTGTTGCGCACGCCACGCCGCCTAAAGTACATGGAGTGCAGCCCGCGCCTATAGGACTTACCTGGCCGCATCTTCCTTCTTTTTCCATACCCGATCCCGCATCATCGGCCTTACGGATCCGGCATATATGCGCAATTATTCCTCGCTGGGATTTAACTGAAGCCCCAACTCTTTCAATTTTGCCAAAACTTCTTCCAGGGATTTCCTTCCCAAATTGCGGACCTTCATCATGTCCTCCGGAGTGCGGTTGCACAGTTCCTCCACGGTATTGATGCCTGCCCGCTTCAGGCAGTTATAAGAACGGACAGAGAGTTCCAATTCGTCAATGTTCATTTCCAGAACCTTTTCCTTCTCGTTGTCCTCTTTTTCCACCATAATTTCCGCTGTCCGCGCATTCTCCGATAAATCAATAAACAAATTCAAATGCTCGCTGAGAACCTTAGCCGCCAAACTGACTGCCTCGTCAGGAGCTAAAGTACCATTAGTAAATACATCCAAAGTCAGCTTATCATAATCAATAATCTGTCCTACACGGCTGTTCTCGATAGTCATGTTGACCCGTTCCACCGGGGTATATATGGAATCTACGGCAATCACACCGATTGGCAAATCTTCATTCTTGTTTTTATCTGCACTCACATAACCTCGGCCTTTGGAAATCGTAAGCTCCATATAGAACTTGCTGTCTGTGCCGCCGCTCAAAGTAGCGATTACCTGTTCCGGATTCATAATCTCAATATCCGGATCTGCCTGAATATCTGCAGCGGTAATCACGCCTTCACCTTCAAATTCAATGTAAGCCGTCTTCACGTCATTGCTGTCGCTGGTGTTTTTAATGGATAAATTTTTGATGTTCATGATGATCTCAGTCACATCCTCTTTAACACCGGGGACAGAACTGAACTCATGCAAAACGCCTTCGATTTTCACTTGGCTGACCGCCGCACCCGGAAGGGAAGAAAGCATAATCCTTCTCAGGGAATTCCCCAGCGTAGTGCCATAGCCCCTCTCAAGCGGTTCCACCACAAACTTGCCATATTTCTTATCATCGGAAATCTCAACAATCTCAATGTTTGGTTTTTCAAAATCGAACACGATTCTAGCCCCTCCTTCTGGGTTCTTTAATCGAGGGAAACACTCATTTTTTGCATCAATTAGGTTTACTGTGAACGTTCAACGCTCCGGCGCTGAAATACGCAAAAACGGCATATCCCACTCCCATCTTCTGCGCATCTGCCGGAGGCTCACAGTAATCCCCCTTTCATCCATGGTCACGCCGATAATGCGGCATGGAGGTTTACTTGGAATACAACTCAACGATAAGCATCTCATTCACCGGCACATCAATTTCTTCTCTGTGTGGCAGTTCCTTCACCGTACCACGCAGATTCTCCTGATCCACATCAAGCCAAGCCGGGATCAGACGGCCTCCTGTTACTTCCAGCACATCTTTATATCTTTGAGATGATTTGGCTTTTTCTGCAATCTCAATCACATCCCCGGCCTTTACCAGATAAGAAGGGATGTTTACACATTTGCCATTAACCAGAACGTGTCTGTGACCAACAATCTGGCGAGTCTCCCGCCTTGTACGGCCAAAGCCCATGCGGAACACCACATTATCCAGTCTTCTTTCCAACAAAATCATCAGATTCTCACCGGCCTGGCCTTCCATCTTCTCCGCTTTCGCATAATAATTACGGAAAGGCTTCTCCAGTACGCCGTAAATGAATTTCGCCTTCTGCTTCTCACGAAGCTGCATACCATACTCGCTGACTTTTCTGTTAGCCCGCTTCAATTCTCTTTTTGATTTTTTATCAATTCCTAAATAGATCGGATCTAAGCCAAGTGATCTGCATCTTTTAAGAACAGGAACTCTATCTACTGCCACTTTTCGTACCTCCTATCAGACTCTTCTACGTTTTGGCGGACGACAACCATTATGGGGAACCGGGGTGACGTCCTTAATACTGGTTACTTCAATTCCACATGCGGAAAGCGCACGGATTGCTGCTTCACGTCCCGAACCTGGGCCCTTTACCATAACGTCAACAGACTTCAAGCCATGTACGATCGCTGCTTTGGCAGCCGTTTCAGCAGCCATCTGAGCTGCATACGGAGTAGATTTCCTTGAACCTCTAAATCCCAGACCACCGGCACTCGCCCAAGACAGGGCATTACCTTGCGTATCCGTCAACGTCACAATCGTGTTGTTGAAGGATGACTGAATATGTGCCTGTCCGCGTTCAACGTTTTTCTTTACGCGCTTTTTTGTCACCTTTTTTGCAGAGGACATTTTTTTAGCCATTTTAAACTAACCTACTTTCCTTTCGTCTTGATTCACTATGTTTTTCGGAATCTTGTTCCTGTTTTTAAAACATACGATTACTTTTTCTTATTCGCTACGGTCTTACGCGGCCCTTTGCGGGTTCTCGCATTGGTCTTTGTCTTCTGTCCGCGAACCGGAAGGCTTCTTCTATGACGAATTCCACGATAACAGCCAATCTCCTGAAGACGTTTAATGTTCATCGCGATTTCCCTGCGAAGATCGCCTTCCACAATTTGCGTCTCCGCAATTACACCGGCAATCTTCCTCACCTCATCATCGGTCAAATCCTTGACACGAGTATCGGGATTCACACCAGCCTCAGCTAAAATACGGTTAGAACTGGTTCTGCCAATCCCGTAAATATACGTCAAACCAATTTCAACACGCTTATCTCTTGGTAAATCAACTCCTGCAATACGCGCCATTTGCGTTGTACACCTCCTGTCCTTTCTTATTAACCCTGCCTTTGTTTGTGCTTGGGATTTTCACAGATTACTCTGATACTGCCTTTGCGCTTAATAATCTTGCATTTTTCGCAAATCGGTTTTACTGATGACCTCACCTTCACGGCAAATTCTCCTTTCCTCTGATCTGTCCAGCTTTATGGACATCAGGTACACCTTTTCGTGTTTCCTCTGATTTGTCCGGTTTTTACGGACATCAGGTACACCTTTCGGTGTT
>CANDBT010000102.1 GCA_947383005.1 uncultured bacterium
GAATTATTTTTTCTGTGTAAGAAGGGACAAGTTCGGCTTAAGTTGACGACATTGCTTCCCCGCAAGCCCGGTCATATAGACAAAATAATACTCGATCCCCGCCTCGTCCAGCTTCCGGCACTGTTCTAAAATGTCATCAGCAGTATATCCCTTGCCAGCCAGCGCAAGCACATCGTCATCCCCGCTCTCCGTTCCGATGCTCAGGCCGTTTATCCCCATCGCCCGGAGCTTCTTAAGCTGCCACACTTCCTTGTCCCTGATGTCCCGTATGCTTGCGAACATGGCCATGCTCTGGCATTTGATGAGGTAATCCCTCACCGTGAGTGCCCGCAGTTTCAGATTCTCATAGCTCATAGCGAATGGGTTCGCCCCCGTCCAGAAGATTCGCCTTGCATAGGGCTGGTAAGTCTTGATCTCGGCTAAGTCTTCCTCGAACTCCTCCATCGGGGACATACAGAAACACTCGCCTTTATAAAGGCTGCAGAAACGGCATTTGCGGTAAGTGCAGCCGGACGTTGCCTGAATGATGACGGAATGCGCCTCGTAGGGCGGCCTCCACGTCCTTCCGGTAAAATGCATCTTACGCCTCCTCCCTACAAATGCCGGACGCCCTCACGGTAGCGCCGCAGTTCGTCCTCTCCCACATTTTTTATGACGTCATCAAGGAAAGCCAGCAGTTTCCCCTTGTCCTTTGGCAGTTCGCCCTGCATCTGGAACGCGTTGGATGCCCCAAGCGCCGCGAAAACCGTGGGGATTTCCAAATTCTCCACTAACGCCCGGACTTCCCTGTATTTCTCCGTCTCGCTTTCCTCCTTCCAGTTTCCTTTCCGGATTTCATCATACAGCCTGGAATCCGGGTAGACCGTCAGCATATTGGCGCCGATCAGCATGGGGTGGAGCTGATTGCACAGATTGACGGTCGCCTCCGCACCTGCCTCCCCGTTCCCCGCGCCGGATATTCCCGTCAGATAGAAAAAGCTGTAACGGATGCCAGCCTGTTCCAGTCTCCTGCACTGCTCCAGAATGTCAGCCGCAAGATAGCCTTTATCCATGAACCGCAGAGCCTTATCATCCGCCGTCTCCATGCCGATGGTCAGTCCGTCATATCCCGCCTTATGCAGGGCTTCCAGTTCTTTGTCCGATTTCAGGGTGATGTCCGTCACCCTGGCAAAGCCGCCGATGGTCTCCATCCCCGGAAAGTATCTGTGTACCAGCCCCGCAATCTCCATGAGCCTGTCATACTTCAAAACAAACGGGTTCGCCCCGGTCAGGAAAGTCCGTAACGGCGCTCTCCCCGTAAAGCGGCGGTACATCTCCTGCGCCTCTTTCAGATCGGCCTCTATGTCCTCCAGCGGCGACATCCTGAACCGGAACGGCAGATCAGCATAAAGCGTACAGAATTTACATCTGTGGTGCGTACAGCCCGCCGTGGCTTCCAGCAGCAGGGAAGACGCCTCATAGGGCGGCCTCCATATGGTTCCTGTGTAGTGCATCGTTCATTCCTCCTTGCGTCTTTCCTCTTTCGCACTAAGTTACCTCTGATGCTCCATAAAATCAAGTACTGTCTTTTTATGTTGGTAGTACTGTTTTTCATACTATCTATCAAAAATAACCGTATCTTGATTTTCACCCGCCACTGGAATATACTGATGGGGAAAGAGGTGGAATGAAATGGCTGAAAACAAATTCAATGACAAAGAAGTGATCGCCCGCTGCGAACCCATGAGCAGGCTGCAGTCCGTGATCGGCGGCAAATGGAAAATCCTGATCCTATGGTATGTGTCCTTTTACAAAGTCCAGCGATTCGGGGAACTGATGCGCCGTCTTGACGGCATCACGCAGTCCACGCTGACAAAGCAGCTCCGGGAACTGGAAAGCGATGGGTTCCTCCACCGGGAGATTTACAAAGAAATCCCGCCAAAGGTGGAGTATTCGCTGACCGAATTGGGTGAGAGCTTTATCCCCGTCCTGCAGACGATGATGGCGTGGAGCGAGACATACCTCTGCCCGGATTATGTAAATCCTTATAAAGAATAAAGGACTACTGACGCTGTATATAGAAGCAGTCTATCCCTATATTACCTCTAACCTTCCCAACTTCCAAGCGGATAATCCTGCGGAAACGGCAGGCCGCCGCTTATGAGGTGAATCTCCCCATAGCGGCGGCTTCTTTTGTGTGCTTATTAAACAAGAACAGGAACACTGTCTATTTTTCTTTAACTGCCTTATACTTTTCAAAGCTATTTCCATAAGACTTAACCGTTTCCTGATAATTTTTTCTTATCTGCACTAATATTTCATTCCGCATATTGCTCAGAAGCTGAATATCAGTTGTAATATATCTCCCAGTTGTTGATTGTTTTATAAGCACCTTTTCATCCTGCAATACCTGTAACGCCCTTTGCATTGTGTTCGGGTTCACCCCTGCCTGCTTTGCCAGTTCCCGCGTTGACGGAAGTTTGCTGCCCAACTCATAATATCCATTAAATATTTTCTTCAAAAGTTCAACCGCAAGCTGGGTATATCTTTTTGTATTATCAATCCTTAACATACCCATTACCTCTTTTTTATGAACCTGTCTATGAAAGACGCAGCGATATAAATGCCTATTCCGGCAATGATTGACAAAAGCAGACTTTGTGTAAAATGCTTTATACCGATTATCAGCAGAATGACAGGTATCACTGCTGTTTTGAATATCTTATGTTCCTCCATTTTCTTTTCAAAATTCCTTTCCATCAAATATTCTTACAGATGCCATTGCAGATAACAGCAACGCTGTTAATGCCAATATAAGCATTACCGGATATGTTATTTTTGATAAAATCCCCATGACCGCCGTTATGTTCACGTTAGCGATAAATAATGGAAATACTATCAATAAAAGCATAAATATCAATTTTGATTTGTCATATCCAAATTGATTCTGTACCGGCATATAAATACTGTAAAGAATCGATGAGATAAACAAGACGGGCACCGCCATTTCCATATCGAACTTAGTCAGGTTTGGAACAAAAAATGTGTCAATCCAATATGCCAGACAGCAAATCGAAAATACGATAAAGTATATTAGATATTTACTTATAACCTGCATTGTCCGCGTATAAGGTAATGTACATAAAAAACCCGCGGCTTTAGGATATTGATACTCTTTCATTGATAAATAACGGCATATCAAAAATTCAGAATAAATGACTTCAAAAGCAAATGCCAAAGTTGATTGGAACATATCTGCTCCATCCAGCTTTGTCGCAAATGCAGCAGGTAAAGCAAATACAATTATGATTATGAATAGCATATACTTTTTTAACAGGATAAAATCCTTTTTCATTAAGCATATCATTTTGCACTCCCTCCTTCTATCTGTCCTAACATGATATTCTCGATTGTGGCACGTTCTATTAAAATACCAGGCATGGTTTTTATAACTTCATCAGGCTTATCTGTCAAACCGACAAAATCATTACCGTCTTGCCTCAAATTCAGAAACATCTTTCTGCTTTCAGTATTCAGCAGTCTGCAGTTCCCCTTTACAATCCGGTATTTACTGAGCAGGCTGTCTTTTTCCTGCTGGAAAACAATATGTCCATTGTTAATGAGGATCAATCTGTCTGCAATGTGTTCCAGATCAGAAGTGATGTGTGTTGAAAAAAATACAGCCCTTCCGTCTTTTTTCATATACTCTGCCAATATATTTAATAGCTGGCTGCGGATCAGCGGGTCTAATCCGCTTGTCGGTTCGTCCATGATCAGGAACTCGGCTTTATGGGATAAAGCTAAAGCCAAAGAAAACTTCATCTTCATCCCCTTTGACAAAGTAGAAATTTTTTGCTTAGGATTCAGGCCAAACTGCTCCATATAATTGTTATAATCCTTCTCCTGCCAGTTTTTATAAGCCGGGGCAACGATCCCTTTCATTTGTGCCATGCTGAATTCCTCATAAAATCCTCCGTCATCCAATACTACACCTATGCGCTCTTTGAGTGCCTTTGCATCTCTATCCGCATCCTTTCCAAATATTCGTATGCTGCCGGAGTCAAACTTTGACAGCCCTAAAATACACCGGATCGTGGTTGTCTTTCCCGAGCCGTTAATGCCTATAAAGCCTGTAATGCTGTCTTCCGGTAAAGAAAATGAAATATCTGTTAATGAAAAATCCGTATATGATTTATTCAATCCCGATATTTCTAAAATATTTTCCATATTGAGCCTCTCCTTTAAATCCATATGATAATTGTATTTTTCCTGTATATTTTAT
Source organism: uncultured bacterium (assembly GCA_947383005.1). Lineage (GTDB taxonomy): Bacteria > Bacillota > Clostridia > Lachnospirales > Lachnospiraceae > Brotaphodocola. Next base: position 4,262 of record CANDBT010000102.1, read on the forward strand.
TTTTGCACTGAGTATCTCTCTGCAAACTTTTCATTCGCCTTTGATAATTTTTCATGGTATTTCTGATAATCTTCACTTAACTGACACATTGCCGGAATAAATATGTCATTATAACCGCTGATATCATTGAATTGATGCAGTGCCTTTTCCATTTGATATGCAGGTGTAGTTTTATATTCCTCAGACTGCTTATACGCAATATAGCTTTTAATTGCTTCATGGTTATCAGCCATATATTCTTCCGTTTCATGAACAGCAGCGCTTACACTGTCTGACAGGTTTTCTATTACCCCGTCATCAAAATCTAAACTTACCTCATCAAGGAATTTTTTTAAATCATCAGGAATATCAAAATCAATACTATCCAAAAACCTGATGATAATATCAAATGCTTTCTGCTGTTCTTTTGTCCTAATTGGCTTATTCAGATATGGCGCAAAATGCAGATAAAGGAATTTTCCGTAAAATCCCGGAAAAGCATCCATTAAACGCTCCAAAATAGTCTGTTTTTTTTGAAGCTGTTGTAATCTGCCCTCTACCTTTTCCCAATCGTGCTGCGCCGCAAGTTCCTGAATAAGTTTCTGTTTTTCCTGTAGAATCGTCATTTGTAATGCTTTCTTATGATAAATTTCATCTAAGGCTGTTGCAGTGTTGCTGGATAAGACATTACGGATATCGTTAACAGATAATCCTAAATTTCTAAGAACAGAAATCTTTTTCAGTTTGGTTATATCCTCAACTGAAAAATCACGATAGCCGTTGTTTTGTATCACAGGGGAAATAAGATTCTGCTCTATATAATACTCAATAGCTTTTTTTGTTAAAGAGCATTCCTTACATACTGCATTGATCAACATAGTCTTCACCTCCAAAAACATGATAAACTAACCCCCAAGGGGCTAGTCAATATATTTTATAAAATATTTTTTTCTCTTGGAGTCAGGGCACCTCTATGTTTCATACCAAAAACGATATAAATCATTTTCAACAAATTAGATATCAAACCGTCCTATAACAAAATGAACTGCAAAACAAACGCCTTATAATTTCGACAATACCGCCAATTTTCAACAGCATTTGCATACAAACACGCAAAACTTTTAAACTATCACGCAAAACCCCATACTTTCACGCAAAACTCATACTATCACGCAAAAGTCGGCAGTTTTGCGTGATAGTATACTTCCATCTCCAATCGCAATGCTCACAGCCCTATCCCAAAACGCAAAAAAGAGGAGCCCACCAGCCACTCCGGTGAACCCCTCCACGCTCAAAATCCCTTGATTTTGCGCCATTTCTCTATACTTTTGCCTGCGAGTACGAAAATTCCTATGGCATCAATTATTGATAGCCGCCTGTGCCGCTACGTTACTATGATGACTTTTACCCCGGGGTAAAAATGCTTACCCCCTTTTACCCCCCTGCGGCGAGTTTACCCCACCTGATTCGACATTCGACAAATTGCGCTTTTGTCTTAGAGCAGCCTTAAAAGCTGTACCAGCTCATGCGGCTCATCCACATCTGATGCGGTCTGTCTGGTGTCAAACTGCGAGAAGCGGTTTGCTTTATAGAAATCCAGAAGTTTTCCCTCGTTCTCTGCTTCCAAGAATGTTACCATGCCACCGCCTAAATACTGTATTTCCTTAATCTTATCCCATGCCAGTTTAAGCAGTTCTTCTCCAGAAATCTCTTTTCCTTCGTTTTCTGAGAAATTTTTTCCGAGCTGTGCGACCAAATATGCAGACATAGTGTAAGTATCAGAACTCTCGTCCAATTCACTGATACGCAGCAACTTTCTTTTCATAGTATTACTTACCGTTTCGCCTCTTACCGTCAACGGTTTTAATGCAAGGGTAAAGTATCCAAGCAACCGAACATCTTCTGCCGAAACTACAAGGTATGTAACAGACTGATTCTTCTTTGTAAACTCTATGGCACTTTTTTTCAAAAACCGTTCGACATCTGGATTCTTAGGACAGGAAAAGCCGGAAAGCAACTCATGAAGTGCTGGCTCCCCGGCTTCCTCATCATTTCCCAATGCTAAATATTCACGGATGTTGACCGAAAAAAACTTATCACTTTCCGGCATTTTCTTTCTCCTTTATCTTCATCTTCCGCAGCCGCATCATTTCCCTTAATTCTGTTTCTCCCTTTATCTCTCTTGCTGCTACTGGTATATGAACAGGACGGTTCTTGGCAGATTCTTCAATCGCATTGACAAACATCTCCACCTGTTCCTTGCCGGAAATGACAAAATTTTTCGTGATACTTGAAGTTGCCATAAAAAACACCTCCTTTTTTAGTTTGGCTCTTCTTCAAAAATTCATACTTTCCTATCTACATTTTATTATCTTATTTCGGTTAATGCAACAAAACTTTTTATGAATTTTTTATAACTTTTTTTCTACTTGCCAATCTCCCGATTCAGAGCTAAGATACGACACCACGGAAGGAGGGATTTGATGGCAAAGGATTCTGCATTGTACCAGCTCATGAGCGTCCGCATGAACGGCGTCATGAATGACATCACAAACAGTGACGGGGAATACCAGGGCATCATACGGAAGTCGGACGTGTATTCCGACAGGCTCGACCAGATAGAACTATCGGAGGAAGTCCGGCTGCTGATTGACGGGTACGTCAGCGAGCAGAACGCGCTCGGCTCAAGGTATGGGATGCTCGCCTACCTGTTGGGATTTTCCGACTGCAAGGCGATGTTCTTAGGGAAATGCCTGCCCAAAGGGGCGGAAGAAATGGTTTCAGAAGTGTAACTGAAAAATGCCGGGCAGGGCGGAAAGGCTGACCGATACAGCCCTTCCGCCCTGCCCCTCTTTTGTTTTCAAATATAAATCCTTGCCTCCAGTTCAACGTATTTATTTGACTTCGTCCACTCTGAATGCGCCTTGAACCACTCCCTCTCGTCATCCGGCGTGACCGTAATCTTCTTGAAATAAACAGGGGAACCGGCATCATCCAGTTCCCCGCGGGTATCGGTGTCAAGGTTCAGCAGCCACTCGAAGTGGTCTTCATAAACCCTCACGCCTGTCACATATTTATCAAGATCGCTTTCCGTAAATTCGCCGTCCTCCGGCATGGAGAACTGTTCCATGAGCCTGCGCAGGGCTTCCAGCTTGC
>CANDBT010000103.1 GCA_947383005.1 uncultured bacterium
TTATATTATAGGAAGCAAAATCAGCTTCCTATAATCGGATTTACGGTGCTAAGAACGCACCTTTTATCAAAATTTGCTTCGCAAATTATGATAAGTTATATTATAGGAAGCAAAATCAGCTTCCTATAATCGGATTTACGGCGCTAAGAACGCGCCTTTTATCAAAATTTGCTTTGCAAATTCTGATAAGTTATATTTTTTTAATTTTTTTCTTTCCGGTGTATAAACTCCCACAATAGGGTAATAATGAGAGTAGTACCAAAGAAAAAAGAAATACTTATCCTCCCCTTTTTATCCGGCTCATTTGTGAAAACACAGGTGGGCCGGATTTTTGAATTTCTTATTCCTGCGGCATCCGCTTCAGCATCCAGCTTAGGATCAACATTCCCGTACAAGGAACCAGGTTACATGCCATGCCGGCTCCGATTCCTGCACGTTCCGCTACCATTCCGATAACCCATGGCATCAAAATCGCGCCGCTGCTGGCCGCAGGCAGCATAATCCCCATGCTGGCCACACTGGTCATGCTGCCCGCAGCAGCCACCGCCGTCGGATTCATCCCCGCCATAGCCGCCGCGAAAAGAAACAGCAGCCCGATAGCTCCCACGGGGCCTTTCGCCATCACCAACGCAAAATAAAATGCTGTGCAGCCGGCAGCCATCCTGACCATAGCCGCTCCGCTGTTTCTAATCGGAAAGACAAAAGCAATAAAAAGCCGAACCAACAACGTTGCCGTCCACATAACTGTCACGGTATAGGCGCTAAAAACCCCTGACAAGATACCGCTTCCTTTAAAATACGTAACCATCCATCCGGTCACACTGATTTCAACGGCATTTTGACAAAAAATCAGTCCTGTCAAAATCCAGAATTTCCGGCTTTTTAAAAAGCTTCTGTCTGTTTCTTTCTTGCTTCTCCCTTTATTGCTTTCCTCTGTAGGAAGCACCATAAACAGCCCCCACAGTAAAATCCCCAGTCCGGACAAAAGTGCCATTGGGAGACGGGCATGCAGCGCCGCCGCCCAGGCAACCAAAAATGGGCAAAGCAGCGCACCCAATGCGTAACATCCGTGCATAATATTCATCCCTTTGGTACGGTTGTCACTGTTGTTGCCTACCAGGATTGTGCAGAAATTGATAACGCTTCCCTTGCCTACTCCCATCAAAAAGAATGCCGCCGCCAGAAGCGCTACCCAGCCGGAAAACGTAGCTATCCCGTATCCCAGTGCATAACCTCCCGTCAAAAACATCATCGTCCTCTTCATCCCGATTTTTTCCGGCAAAATGCCTGTGGCAAATCCTGCCAACAAATTCCCGGTGTTCATCAGTGCCAGCAAAAGCCCGGTAATACCATAGGAAAAACCTAAATTTTCCTGCAAAAGACTGACAATTACCCCGCTGCTGATAGCGCTTACCCCGCTAATCAAAAACGCTGCCAATCCCGTATTCCTCTGACGCGCCCTTTTCCCCCTTGCCGCCGGGTTTTCCTGCTGCCGGCCTTCCTTTATGCTTTGTCTGTCCATTCGTACCCTACCGCCTTCCTTTGCATCATTTCAAAAATAATTATTACCCCAAAGCAATACTTATGGCAGTTCTTCTACTGTCACCCCCTGGTAGAAATATTGTAAAATTTCCTCATATCCGGCGCCTTCTCTTGCCATTCCCTGCGCACCGTTCTGGCTCATCCCCACACCATGCCCATATCCGCCGCCGTAGATTTTAAATAAATGCGTCCCCTGGCTGTCTGTACCCGCATCCTCGATAGCCAGAAAACCGCTGGGCAAGGAACGCCATCCCGTAGCTTCATTACCATCTTTCCGATAAATCGTCAAACTTCCGTCCCATAAAACAGAACGTATTTTGTCCTGACCGGATATAATTTTCTCTCCTTCACTGCCTTTCACCAGCAATTTCTGCGCTACTCCGCCGGCTCCCCGCTGAGTTACCTGTACGTCTTTCACTTCGCCTATACCGCCAATATTAGCCGTAAGGACATGGGAATTGGTGGTAGCCGTCCAACGGTAATAAGGAAAAGAAGCATCATAAGACGGATAATCGGTTCGTTTGATAAATGCCGTAAAATCTTCATTAGATGTCAAATCAAGCTTTTTTCGCTCCGGCTGCAATGTTGCACTGGGCAAATAAGGCATCTGTTCTGCGTCTTCTCCCCAAACACGGTTATCCGTAGTAATGCCGCAGGAAGTCGAAAAATAATAAGTCGTAATCGGCTTTCCTTCATACAGCAGCATTTTCCCATAAGTCTTATCTACAGCCGCTGCCGTCCGCTCATCTGTTTTCTGGTTATTATAAACCTGAAATTTAGTGCTGTCATCCACATGCGCGCCATATTGACTGTATGTGTTGCTCTGAAGCTGCATATAAGCATAAGTCCGCGCACAAACTGCCTGAGCCTTCAGCGCCTCTTCCTCATAACTGGACGGCATTTCACTGGGAATCACTTTTTTTAAATAATCTTCCAAAAACAACTCGTTAATGAGTATCAGCCCTTCCGGCGTATCGATCAGCTCCAGCCGCCCGCCATAACAAGGCTGTCCTTCGGATCTTTCCATGGAACATACCCGTATCTCTCCTCCTTCTGCAGCCGTCACAATCAGACGGCCGGAAGCCAGACGTTCGTCTCCTGGCACAAAAACCGCTTCTTCCCCGGCATTTACCTCCCAGGTCTGCTCTCCCTGAACCAGTGTCAGCGGGCCATCCCCGGATAGCGCTACTTTTCCATGACAAATTCCCTCAAAATTCTCATTCATAATCAAGACCCGGATCGTCTTAGGCTCAAATTCCCGTACGGTCAGGACGGCGCAGATTTTCCCCTTTGCCGCTACAAATTCCTGGTTATCGTATCCCACCAGCACGTCCTCAAGCCCCTGCCGTTCCAGCTCTCCATAAGTTTTCAGCACCTTATATTCCTCGTCCAACGGCACCATACCATAGCCTTCCAGCTCTATGGCATCCGGCTGCACGGACAATAGTTTCCCTGCAAGCCGTTCCGTCTTCACGGAAACCTTGGTGATTTTTCCGTCCTCCATCTGGATATCCGCCAAATTATGTAAAAATCCTTCTGTCTTTTTCGATTTTTTCGCAAAAGGAAAACGTCTCTCTATATCTCCCACATAGACCAGCAGTTCCTTCTCGTCGCCATCGATCAGCCATACATTCCGATAAGTAACATTCTGCCCCTTATCTTCCGTTATATGGATCAATTCATTTCCCCGCACATAAACACTAAGCTGATGGTCGATATAACTATCTAAAGCCAGTCCCCAAAAACCAATCTGGCCGATACTGGTATGGGCAGTCCATGGCGGAGTCCCAGGTACGTTATCCGGTGTGCCATAAATACAGATATCCCGTTTTTCCACCCGGCTCTCCGGATCTGATTCTTTTAACAACGATTCATATAACAGCCACCACAATTCTTCCGGATAATGCTCCTCTTTATTTCTCTTTGTTGCCCCCACCCATTCCTCAAGATTAGGAGAAAACATTTTGGCAATCCGGGCCGCTTCTGCGTAAGTCAGCATCCCTTCCGCACTTTCTTCCAATGCCGGCGTCTCTTCCTCCGACAAATACCCCGACTCATAAAGATAATCCAAATACGGGACATACCATTGATCCAATGATTTAGCCGGAAAATGAGACATTCCGTACTCTTTCTGCCACTGGGCCAGCTCCTCCGGCGATTGCAGTACAAGAACGACGGACTTGGCCGCCAAAGCCCGGCTGATCCCCTCTCCCGCCTTTTCATGCAGAAGAATAACGACAATCAGCACAAGCGCTACCAAGGGTACGCCCAATACCCAGCCAATCAGCCGTCTCCGTCTCATAACTTGCCTTCTACTTTTCAATGTAGGTCTTACTCTCCTCATCAATATAATCCAGCTTTTCATACTGCCGGATATCTGCAGAAAGCTGCTTTTTATCCAGCATCCAGGTAATAAATTCCGTCACCAGCTTATAAAATACCGCAAAAGTAGGAACGCCAATAATCATTCCCACAAATCCAAACAGCCCGCCGAACAACAGGATGGAAAACAGCACCCAAAAACTGGATAAACCTGTGGAATCTCCTAAAATCTTTGGCCCCAGGATATTCCCGTCAAACTGCTGCAGCAAAAAGATAAAACCAATGAACCAAAAACATTTGGTTGGGTTTACCAACAAGATAAAAAATGCGCTTGGTATAGCCCCGATAAACGGCCCGAAAAAGGGAATTACATTTGTTACACCGATGATTACGCTGATCAAAAGCACATACGGCATCCGCATAAAATTGAGCAAGATAAAACACAATATGCCGATAATCAGTGAATCCACCAGCTTTCCGATAATGAATCCTCCAAAAACCTGATGTACATAACGCCCTTCTGACAGTAGCTTATTGGCAACCTTCACCGGAAATATTCCATAAACAATCATCTTTAGCTGCGTGAGCAGCTTCTCCTTCATATTCAAAAGATATACCATCACAATAAGGCCGATAAGAATATTTTTCAGCAATATCAGCACATTAATAATTCCCGCGGACAAATTGCCGATAAAATCAGCGATCTTCCCCATATTGGGAAGAAACTTTGAAGTAAGCCAGTTTTGCAAAAAGCTCATCCCCTGGTCGTAGTACAACATAACCGTTTCTTCCACTTCCTGATTATTTGCCAGAACATCTTCCAGCCATAACTGTAAATTATAAATACTCGAAGGCATAGCCTCCATAATCCCCATAATACTGTCCCTCAACTGAGGCAGCAGCATGGAAATCAGCCCGGTCACTAAAGCGACAAGCACGAAAACACTGACAACCGTCGCCACAGACCCTCCTAGTTTTTCCCAATTCCGTTTTGGGGATATCCACTTTTCCCCGCAAAACACAACTGCCTTTTTTACCCGGTTATAGATGGGCGCCAACAGATAGGCCAGGACCGCCCCATATGTAATTGGTGCAAGAATGCCCAATACCATGTCCACAGCCGCCTTCACCTGCCCAAACTTTATCATAAGAAAAATGAAGGAAACCAACAACACCAAAACAATAAAGGCTGTCACTCCCCAATAAATATATGGTTGATACTTCTCCTTTTTCATCCGTTCTCCTTTCTGTCCTTCAAAAGCCTCCTCCAGCTTTCACTATGAGTATTTTCTATAAGATTACCACAAATTGACAAAAAGATAAAGCAGCGATTTCTCGCTGCTTTTCTCTTTCGTAATCCCAGAAATGCCGGTCTTACTTATTGACTCCTAGCCGCTGCTAGGTGGGCAACCTCACGCAGGCTTCTGCCTTCCACTCGAATGGAGGCCTGGCATCCACCTGCAAATATTGGAATCCCTAAGTCACAGATGTAGGTTCAAAATTGGTAAGGTTATCGAACATCCCAGGAAATACTCCCTGTTACTGATGAGTTGATTATACAACAGACGGCCAACTATTTCAAGTTCCTTTTCCTTCCAAGATAAAAATATTTTATAACCGTCATCCAACACTTTGCGCCCGAAGGGCTTTTTATTCCATAAGACGCACTTTCCTATGATATCAAAAAATCTTCCCTCATAGGAGTGAATATATCTAAAAGCTTAGTATCCTCCAAAGCTTCTATCCCATGGACAACCATCGATGGTACATAATAAGTGTCCCCCGCCGTCAAAACCTTATCCTCCTGCCCTTCCTCATGGTAAACCAGAGAACCGGACACCACATATCCGATCTGCTCATGAGGATGGCTGTGCTTTGCGCCTACCGCGCCCTTTTTAAACTCCAATTCCACAGTCATCAGATTGGGAGCATATGCCAAAATCTTCCGTACTGTCCCCTCTCCTGCCGGTTCCGGCAAAATGTTTTTGTTTTCTACATACATGATATCTCCTCCTCAATAAAAACTTTCAAATAAACATACCTTCCACTTACAGAGTCTATTTTTACAGAATCTATTTCCCCGCTTTAACTGCTGCTCCTGCCAAAACACCTCTTCAGTTCATCCCGAAGATACTCATACCGCCGATATTTTTCGTCCTTTGCAAAATGCACTTCCCTAAACTGCTCCGGATTATCCTTGTAGCTTAAGATTTTATCCCCAAACTGCTCGCTGGTCAAATCAAATACGCAGTCGCCTACCACATTGTAACAATGGAAATTCCCGCCTTCCTGACAAATCCCATAAACCTTTCCACCAAAAATATCCTGTGCAAGAAACGCCGTGATCGAACACTGTCCAAGCGTCCTGTTCTCCTTGCTCCAACCGTCTCTCAGTCTCGGCGCACAGGTTCTTTCACACCAAATACCGGAAAGGGCATCATATAAATCCCTTGGTGTTAAGATACCTCCATATTCATCGGTAACCGCCCGTACATTTGCCTGCTCCCAGCCATAAAATTTATATTCCATTCTTTTTCCGCCCTTTTTCCCTTTTTATTGATTTGGTCCCTTTATTTTCGGATTCATCTCAAATTCCCCTCCATCTGGACTGTTACGGATATTTTCCGGTATAGCCACTTCCTCGATGCTGGAAATCGGATACTGTGCTTTAGCTGTTACTATATCTGCTGTTACTTTCAGCACAAATAAGCGTTTTCTCATCTTCTCTGTAATTTTCCGGATCGGTTTGCGGAAATTACAAGTCTGCAAAACACTCATTCCTTTAATAAACTCATCCTCATTTTCGGCAGTAATAATTTCTGCCTCGCCAAATACATTCACACTCCGGTAATCATGGGTTTCTTTACGGTACTGCTGATAACCTTGGCGGTCCAGCCACTCATAAATACTCAGCATTACCTTAGGATTTTTTCTGATTAGCTGAATCCTGTGCCCCTCCACCGCCATATGAAAATAAAATACCAGTTGGTCTTCCCATTCAAATCCGTAATTCATGGGAATCGCATAGGGATAGGGCTCATCCTGCAAGGCGACTACCGCCACATGGCAGCGCCTTAACATCTCGGCTATCATCACCTTATCGGTAACTCTCGCCTTTTCCCGGTGCATTTCCAACTTCGTATGGTCAGTCATCCGTCCCTCTCCTCTGCATTATTGTCAATAACGGTTTAAAACATGAAAACAGCGATATCATTCGTGATACCGCCGTCTTGTTCTCATCGCAGGAAAAATTCAGCCTCTGTTCTGTCCGCCATTCATTTATATCAACAATTCAGACAACTATCTTCCCTCTTGTCCAAACTGTTGTCATTACTGCAGAAGATGGGAGTCGAACCCACAAGGTATTGCTACCACACGGACCTGAACCGTGCGCGTCTGCCAATTCCGCCACTTCTGCAATTGACTCCCCGAGTAGGACTTGAACCTACGACAGCGCGGTTAACAGCCGCGTGCTCTA
>CANDBT010000104.1 GCA_947383005.1 uncultured bacterium
CACCAGCCTTCCAAGCTGGATACGTGGGTTCGATTCCCATCACCCGCTTTTTTCTATAAGGGCTGTAAATCCTGGATTTTTCTGTAAAATCAAGGGTTTGCGGCCTTTACTTGTCCTATTTTATAAACTTATCATTTATCAAAAAAACTACAGGTATATAATTTTTTTGTCCCAATTTTGTCCCGGCTTGTCCTAAGAAAAAAGGGAATTGCGCAACTTCTCCGCGGCATCCCTCTTTGCCTGTTCCTGCTTATCCATCATGGAATGCCTGTAAACGGATTTCATCACATGATCAGTTTCCCATCCACCCATCCGCATAATATCCGCTTCTGGGATATTCAATGCACTCATTTTTGATGCAAAGTAATGGCGAAGCTTATGCAACGGAAATCTGGGAATACCTAAACTGTCCTCTGTCCGTTCCAAATATCGTGTGATGACATTTGGATGTCCTTTATAAACGTATCCTCTTTTCCGGATTTTGTCTGCGATTTCCATGGGAATGATAATTTCTCTTGTGCTGGATGTGGTCTTTGTGGTTTTTGTCACCCACTTTTCATCTTCTCCTAATACTTTTGCCTTATTTATTGCGACGATGTCACCATCTATATCATTTACTGTCAGTGCGCATATTTCTGACCGGCGCAGTCCATAGCAGGCAAGGATAATAGGGATTTCATATTCGGTGCCTTTTGCGTATTCCAGGATCCGTCTCACGTCATCATCAGATGGTATGTACGATTCATTTTTGACCTTTTGCGGCAGAGTGGTACAAACCTTAAGGTTCGGGCAAAAAATTCCACAAACGGCCGATATGAAGCCGTGGTAGTTCCGCACAGTCTTCGGGCTTCTCTCTTTTGCCAATCTGTTGATTTCCGTCTGGATATCCAGTGCTGTAATGTCATGTATATTAATATCCTGGAACTTTTTTGATATAGTCATCATGGCGCTCTTGTACCCTTTTATGGTGGTTGGAGACAAGACGTTTCTTTTAGCCTCAATGTATTCTTCCGCAGCGGCCTGGAAAGTCATGCTCTCATGTTTCTTCTGAACCTTTTGCAGTTCGTCCGCCATGGCCAGCATAGCTTCTTTCTGTGTAGGCTTATGCTCGAAGGATACGGTGTATATCTGTCCCTTGTACATCTTTCGCACACGGTAGCTACCTGATGGGCGTTTTTCAATTTTCACTTTATCATCCTCCTAAAAATTGGGTATAAAAAATACGCCTTGCCATGGCGCCTTTTGGATGATATAATGATTGTAGGTTTGCGAGACCTGATTATATTATCCGCTGGGCATCCCGGCAAGAAACATCTATGTAAAACCGTTCCTGTTGGCGCAGGGGCGGTTTTAACTTTAAAAAAATTTATAGTTAAAATAATTTTATCCGTGTATTTAAATATCAACAATGTCAGATAGAAATATTCTCAGCGGTTACAAATCGCAACATTTCTTAAAAGTATCAATTATTAATTCATCTATCAAATTTAATTGGTCAATTGCATCAAAATAATACTCACATTCGTAAGTTGTATCTAAAAATTTATGTAAAATAAAAGTCTGCTTAGATTTTTGCATATACACACGGCATATCCATTTTAAAGAAGATTCACCTATTTGCATATAAATATACCGGGAAGTTTTTTTATAGACAATATTTTTATCAGTATTAATAATATTTTTGACATAGTCTAAAATTTCTATTTCTTCGTCAGTTAAAACCATATCGCTTTTAATTGGAATCGATGGTGGCGACATAACTGTCGGCGCGGTATTTTCAGGGGAAATTACGGCATTTAATCGTTCCGAGATGATATCGTTCATATATTCATTGATGGCACGTTTAATAATATCCCGAAATTTATCCATAATAGCTTGTGTTTTTGCACCAGGATAAATATTTTTGATTAACATTTTTATCAACTGATCCGACGGCTCATGAACTTGTTCTGCGATTTCATCTTTAATCATGGTCATGTATTTAAGATCCGAAGCGCTGTTGAGAATACTTTTTATATTTAAATTTTCTTTCTGAAAGCGTTTTAATTCTTCGATTTTATCCTTTTTGATATTAAAAAGGTCAAAAACAAGGAATGGTTTGGAATCCATTTTATTAGGCTCTTCTAAATCAGAATAAAAATGATAAATAATGCCATTTGTTAAGATGCCAAATTTTGCTTTAGTTACTGTAAAATACCGTAAAAGTTGGTTTATATGTTTAGGAACTAATTCTGTGTTGATGAATTTTGCTTCAATTAATATTAGAGGTTCTTTGTTTATAATGATAGCATAATCAACTTTTTCGCCTTTTTTTGTTCCAGCATCGGCAGTATATTCCGGCACGAATTCAAAAGGGTTAAATACATCATAGCCTAATAATTGAAAAAATGGCAAGATAATAGAAGTTTTAGTTGCTTCTTCCGTAGAAATATTATCTTTAATCTGCTCGATTCTTTTTGAAAATTGCGTAATTTTTTCAATAAAGTCCATATGTACCTTCCCCCTTTGTTAATTGTTGGATATTTTATTTTCCCATTGATTTTTTAATCTTATCTCAAGCAGTTCCATAGGATACCCGGTGCAGTTGCAGAATTGTTCCCGGGTATATCCCGTATAACATGATAGCATATCATCCGTAATTAGGAGATATGCGGCGAATAGATTTGCTTCATGTTCTATTCCGGATGTTAGCAATAAAGTATGGCTTTTAATAAATGCGCAGTTTTCTTTCCTATGTAGTAGAGCATGTCCAAGTTCGTGTGCCACAATTACATTAAATAGAGGACTATCCTCCGATATGTTATCATTAACAAAAATCCACCGTTTACGCTTTATCAACATGTAATTTCCGGCAATTTCCCCCAATGGCATAATAGCAATCCTTATTCCTGCATATTCAGCAATCTTTACAGGATCATGGCTTGCAGTCATGCGTTCATAATACCGTATAAGTCTTCTGGCTTTATGCTCAATGCTTTCCAAATGGCATCACCTACTTTTTGTTTTTGTAAGGATTGTACTTGACCTTATTTTCCAGTTTAGTTTCTTTCAAAGCAAATTCTATCGCGTTTTCAAGCAGATTGATGGAGGCTCCGCTAATTTCCACACCATTGTAATATAAAGGGCCATTATCGCCTTTTCGAATTTCTCCCATGATGCGGTCGAGGTCTTTGGCTATGTCACGTTCATCTTTTGGAGTAAGAACGATTTCCTTTTGTTGTGGCTCTTCAACTCCTGTTATCAGATAGTCAACAGTCACACCAAAATAGTCAGCTATCTTTTGTAATTTATCTTGTTTTGGTACGCTTCTCCCATTTTTCCAATCTGTAAATGTAGAGCCGGCTATTCCTGTAGCTTTCGAAACTTTATAGGCCGTAACTCCATATTTTTCAAGCAATTTCACAAATATTTCGTACATAAATACACCTCTTTAAATATTATGAAATCATAATCAAAAACACTTGACTATTTATGATAACCGTGGTATAGTATAGCTGTGTTTATGAAATCATAAATAATAAGTGAAATGAAACAGATTTCATAATTAGTTCGGAAATGTTAATGTTTGATGTGGTAATTGAACTATATCACATTTCCGAACTATTTTCAAGCATTATTTATGAAAATATTACGAAATTTATTGTCCCTTTTTAAGATGGCGGTTGCTGATGTATAACACTGGAAAATGCGTGTTATCCATTAACATATAGGCTGGTGCAGGAGTGGGTTTCACTCCTGCATTATGGCATTTTTCTCCTGGTATCATTTCAATTTCGGCGTAATCGTTGTTTTAATGCTTTTACGGTATCTAAAAGATACAACTGTTCATCTTCGGACAGTTCTTTAGCAACATCATACAATTCAGCTAGTATTTTAGCGCTTTGTGAAATGTCACTACTATTTTCCATATCACCAATTCCATTAGTAAGCCAGTCTTTGTTTATTTTTAAAGTCTGGCAAATGGCATTGATAACAATGGCTTGTGGTTCAGTCTTATTCTTTTCAAGATTGAATATGACACCACGAGAAACACCAATAGCTTCAGCCAGGGAATCTTGAGTATAGCCACTTTTCTTGCGAGCATAATTTAATCTTTCGCCTAAAGTGTTCATTTCATCACCTCAAGGCAAGTATATACCATTTGAATTTCATTGTCAATGAAAATATGCGTTACTAGTGAAAAAATATATTTATAAATTCATTGACAATGAAAAAATACTGTGCTATAATTCATTTACAACGCAAAAGAAAGGAGGAATAACCATTGACAGCGCAAATGGGTTCAGTAGAAAGAGTAAAGATATTGGATGAAATCATTAACAATGCAATTGGACTTCCATTGGAGAGCCAGGATTGGTTACTGATGATGGCTAAGTCTATGAGATATACACGAGATTGTATGGTTAGGCAGCAGGAGATTAGCCAGCCACGCAATCCCCCAGGACAGACAGCATGATAATCCAAGGAGTATCATCAGCAACCGCCATCTTAAAAAGGGACAATTTATTTAGGAGGTGATAGCTTGTATGAAAAATTTGCTGTTTTATTACAGCAACACAGTGTAACAACATATCGAGTATCAAAGGATACTGGAATCCCAGCGAATACTTTTACAGACTGGAAAACTGGCCGTAGCAAGCCTAAAGTGGACAAACTGGTGGTGTTGGCTAAGTATTTTGGGGTACCAATTGAGTATTTTTTGGAATAAAGGGAATGTTCGGTGAACATCAGACAAGTGAGCGCAGAAAGGAAGTGGGAGAAATTACTGAAAAGACAACTAGAACTATACAGAAGTCCCTACATTTTGAAGAAAGCGGAGAAATACTTTCGATTTCAATTGGGTTAGAAAATATTTCTCCACAAATAAAAGCTGATACGTTTTTCCCTTTTTTAAGAACTATGTTTGAACATTTGTTGAAAGAATTAGATTTTGATAATTCCAGTTTGTAATAATGACATTATAACTTGTTTGGCATCGTCAGGATCTTTGAATAATTCTTCCATTAAGATCTGTTGCTGTTCTTCTTGGGATAGAGATTGGTCGGTTAATGCATGGAGCATTTGGGGATTGCTAAAGAAAAGGCTAAAAAGATTAGCAACCATTTCTTGTTTGCTAGTGTCAGCTTTAGCATAAACAGTAGGGGCATAATTTGTAAGAGAACATAGTTCTAAAAATTGGTTATCTGGTTTTAAAGGATTTTTTTCATAAAATTCAAAATTACGTTTCAATTGCTTAGAGAGAGTGTCCATTCCTGAAAGTTCCTGTGTATACTCAATGTAGCGTAAGTGAGATATGTCAAAAGGAATAGAGAAATTTACTTTTTCACGTATTAATATTGTGCCTGGTTTTATAGCGTGACGGATACCTAATTCATAAAAAACATTTGGATTTGGATAGGTAATATCAGCAACTACATATTGGGCGTGCATCAATTTTGTAAAAATATCATTACTGATTGAACCTGGATTTAATTCTTCATCAGCACGAATAACATTAAGGTTAGGATTAGCCTTTAGCAAAGCGTTTTTAATAATAAAATCATACTTTTCGCGTAACTGTTGTTCAGTAATGACAATGTCGCCTAACGCTTGTGTTCCGATTGGCATAATAACAAAGCAAGTATTATTTATGTACAAAGCTCCTCTCATGTAGTTTTTTTCATTTTACGGGAAGAAAATACTTTAGTCAATAGAAATATTACAAGTCTAAAAAGTTGCGGACTATCTGAAAGCAGATATCAGCCGGCTGATTTCGTAAGGAAGGTGAAGAGATGGCGGTACAGCGCATTGGCAATGGAATAGAGGAGGTGATGCAAGATGCCCCGGGTATCAATTCTCTCAGTTAATAAAAAACAGTATATGATTGATGATCTTCCCTTTTGGCTTATCAAGGAGGCCAGAAAAAAGGGCCTTTATCAAAAGGACTTGGCCGAAGCAATAGGGATTAGTCCCCAGGCGTTCGGCCAAAGAACCAGGAGGAAGAAGAACGGAAACATAAGAGATTCATTTAGTTACGGCGAGCTGCTGACACTATTTAAGTTTCTGGATGCTTCCGACGAGGACAAGCAAAAACTCATGACGTTATAAGGATGGAAGGGGTTCAGATAATCGTTTCCACTAAAGTATTTGGGATGGAGTTTACCACAAAGCATCATCGTGATTATTACAAGAACCAGAATAAAGAGAATGAAGAATTTGCAGGGATCATGGAAATGGAAAAGGAAATCAAATCTATTTCTTTGTGTGATGAGGCTGTTTATCTCATTCTTGAAGAGTAGAGTTGCCTTTTGGAAACGCCAGGGAAGCTGCTGGTTTAACCCAGCAGCAGGTGGCATTAATTTTGTATTTTTGATAAAAGAGCCTCTTGCAAAACTTGGGAGAAGTTCAGGTTCATCGCTGTTGCGGATTCATTAAGCCATTCCGGAATAGTAAGTGTCTTCTTGACTGCTTTATTGTTATACATTTTCCTGTATTCCAAGGTATCGCAGGCGATGAAGTTAATGAAATCCCCTTTTTGCAACGGAATATCCGCCTCCTTGGAAGGAGAAGGGATTTCACGCCCATCTTTTTCGTAACCATAAAGGACGAGGGCAAGGACATCTGCAGCCATAATAAGGCCATCAGCCATATCATCACCGCAGGTAAAGCAGCCTTCCAGATCCGGGAAATTAATGGAGTATCCACCATCGCTTTCCGGGGTGAAGATTGCAGGATAAGCATATTTTGCCATAAAAAATCTCCTTTCATTATTCAAGGGAAGGCGGGGGATTACTTTATCCCCGCTTCCTCCAAAATATTTTTTAATGTCCCTGGTTTTATTTCATCCTTATGCCGGGGGAGTGAAAATTGTTTATTGGTTATAGGGCTAAACCAAATATCATGCCGTTTACCGTGCCGGATAAGATAAGAACCATTTTTCTTTAGTATTTTTAATAGCTCTGATGTTTTCATTCAACCTCCTTTCTATGGTTTAATTATAACACGTATTAGCACGTATGTCAAGAAAAGAACACATATTTATACGTGTATTTTTCGATGAGATAAACGGAGGTAAAGATATGCGGGAAAACTTAAAGAACGTCAGACCAGGGGACAGATGCAAGGAATACAGGGAAAAGTCAACTGCGTTATAGGTTGGGGCGGTAGGCACGACAGCAAGAGAAAAGGAGAAATGATATGACATTAAG
>CANDBT010000105.1 GCA_947383005.1 uncultured bacterium
GCCTATATACCCTCCCGGTGAAGAAAGGCCCGTGTATATTGAGTGGAGAATGGGGAGAAATCCTAGTTGCCGGCAGATTGGCTAAGTTGCTTTCCAAATAAAAAAATAGAAAAAAGTAAAGGGGTGATGGAAATGATCCAGGCAGAAGAAAGGATAAAAGGCTGCAAAAGCATAGCTGAATACGCCATCCGGCAATATCTCATTGACCAGGGATGCTGGTTGGCTTTCTTTGATCTGAATGTGTGCGGAAACGAAGGGACGCTGACTGACCGTAGCGGGGATTCATTGGTGCTCGTATACGACAACAGCAATAAGAGTGTCCGGATAAAAGCAGTTTTAAGGAAGGAGGCGGAAGAAAAGTGAAGGCATCTTTAAGCCCGGAAGAGGCGTCCCTGCAGTTAGGGATGTCGCCAAGGGTAATTCGGCAAAAAATGCGCCTGGGGGAAATTGACCTCGGGGTGGCGATCCCTCCCAGGGGTGGAAAAAAACACTGGCTGTTCAGGATCTACCAGGACAAAATCAACAAAATAACCGGGAAGGGGGAAGGGTAAATGATGCAAGGCGGATTAGATTATGAGCCATTAGGGAGGGTGTACTTATCCTCGGCCCAGCGGCAGGCCAAATATATACGGAAACTGGAAAACTGGATAACCATTTTAGGCAGCCTGTGTATCGGGCTGGCGATCAGCACGCTGATGCTGGCGGCATGCCTGTACTGCGCATAAGAGGAGGGAAAGAACGTGAAGAAAAATTATGCTGTCATTAACCGGTTCCCTGGCCAGAAGGAGCTGTGCCAGCGTCTTAACCGGATGCAGGGATACCCAAAGGGCATCCGGGTAATAAAAAGAAACGCCCGGGGAGCTGCACGCTGCCCAGGGCGAAAAAGGGAAAGTTAAACAAGGAAATTATAGCAGATGAGGGAAGGAAAGTCAAATATGGAAGCGGTTAAAATAAATAAATTAGAGATTGAGAACATAAAACGGGTAAAGGCGGTAAAAGTGGAACCGACCCTGAATGGCCTGACTGTAATTGGAGGGAAAAACAACCAGGGGAAGACTTCGGTTCTGGATTCCATTGCCTGGGCATTGGGAGGAGATCGGTTCCGCCCTTCCCAGCCCCAGAGGGATGGCTCCGTAGTCCCCCCCAACCTTCATATTGTTATGAGCAATGGGCTGATCGTAGAGCGGAAAGGGAAAAACAGCGACTTAAAAGTGACAGATCCCAAAGGAAAGAAGAGTGGCCAGCAGCTCCTGAATGAATTTGTAGAGACCCTGGCACTTAACCTGCCTAAATTTATGGAAGCATCCAGCCGGGAGAAAGCCCAGACACTTCTGAATATCATCGGGGTAGGGGGAGAACTGGCGGAGCTGGAACGTAAGGAAGCAGAGGCATTTAACCAGCGGAGGGCCATCGGCCGGATTGCGGATCAGAAAGAAAAGTATGCAAAGGAACAGCCATATTATCCGGATGCCCCGAAAGAGCTGGTATCCATGTCTGAGCTGATCCGGCAGCAGCAGGAGATCCTTGCGCAAAACGGGGAGAACCAACGAAAGAGGGAAAACCTGCACCGCCTGGAACAGCAGTATCAGGATACGATCCAGGAACTGGAAGCCCTCTTGGCGCGCCAGAAAAAATTGGAGGAGGACCTAAGGGTTGCGAGGCAGTCGGCAGATGATCTGCAGGACCAGTCCACAGAAGAATTAGAGAGGAATATTGCAGGCATTGAGGAGATAAACCGGAAGGTACGGGCGAACCTGGATAAAGAAAAGGCGGAAGATGATGCGAAAGAGTACCGGGACCAGTATTCAAAATACACGGCTGAGATTGAGGATGCCCGGAAGGAGAAGGAAGCCCTTCTGGACCAGGCAGACTTGCCACTCCCTGGATTATCAGTAAAGGAGGGGGAACTGGTCTATAACGGCTTCCGATGGGATAATATGTCCGGATCAGACCAACTGAAGGTGGCGACTGCGATTGTGCGGAAGCTGAACCCGAAATGTGGTTTTGTATTGCTGGACAAGTTAGAACAGATGGACCTGGATACATTAAATGAGTTTGGGCGGTGGCTGGAGGCGGAGGGCCTGCAGGCGATCGCCACCAGGGTGTCCTTAGGGGAGGAATGCTCTATTTTAATCAGTGATGGCTACTCCTATGACAAAGACGGGAATTCAACCGCTTCTTTTAAGGCAGAAGAAAAAAATCCTAAATGGAAGGCCAATGTCATTAAGACAATCATTTCTATGACCTCCAAAAAAAGCCCACCTATCGTATGCAAAATAAATAGGTGGACTTTTTTATTATTAGGGATTTTAGCATTATGGGTTAAGTTAAGTTTTTTCTATAATACATATGGTTTGATTTTTCATCAAAAAGAACATACGTTCTGTTTGTTTTGTATGCTTACCAATAATTTCTATCTACACCCAGAGGACAAGAGTGAATTGACGCGGGGGGGGTATTGTGTTAAAATAAATCTGATTTATAAAAAGTGTAGATTATTAAGAAATAAGAAAGGAATAAAATCGAATGAGCGAACAGAGAAAACAAAAGCCTATGTATTTTTGTCTTAGCAGAAGGACCGCCGAAAAATTTTTGTGCCATAATTTCGAAAAAATTCCAAATTGCAATGGGAAATGTGCTACGGTATTTCAAACCCAAAAGAGCGCAATAAACAGCATGAGACAGGAAGCGAAAAAGGCGTTAAAATGTAAGGATTCTTTCCGTTTTATGGTTTTTAGCTTTTATTTTTCGGAAATTTCTCCTATATGGATAGATGAAAAGGAATATAAAGGTCAACTTGAAAATGCTACAGTCTCAGGAGATGGTAAAGTATTGCTTGAAGATACCTATGCCGTTGAAAACTGTATTTCCATAAAAGACCTCTTTGGGGTGGAATCATGGTGCTTTTATAAAGATAAAAATAAAAAATTAAGATACTGTAAAGATTATAAGATAGTTGATATTGATTTAAATGATGACCTTTCAGAACCGATTTATTCAGAGGATAATAAACGTATAAGTGGTAATGTTTCATCAAGCTAATTTGGTGTTATATACTCTTATAACTATGATAAACACTTCAATCAATACAGATTTTGTGCACTTTTTAGATTAGCTCATTTATATCCATGATTTTATCATGTCTGTTTGTAGATGTTATAAAAAAACATACTACATTTTTTATATGAAAAATAGAGTTTCCTTGTCGCCTGCTACAAAAGATAATGAAACAATTTGTAAGGAGATAAAAGATGAAAAAGAACACAATATCATTAATAATTATTATGGCACTTGCGGCCTGCCTGTCAGCCTGCGGAAATGATAAGTCTGCATCTGATGTTAAATTTACTTCTGGTGATAATTCTGATGCAAAAAGAATTGCAGAATTAGAACAAGAATTAGAGGAATTAAAAGCAGAGAATAAGGCTAATAAATCAACTGCACAAACAGCAGAAACGGAAACATGGTCTGATGATTACGTTATATCATTTGTAGATAAACGGATGCTTGAACAAATCAGAGATTTTACAGGCATCCATGAACGGGATATTACCTATGGAGACGTAAAAAATATAGAAACATTTGGAGAATCTTTCTATAATGTTTCCAGTGAGAATTTTAAGTATTTTACAAGCCTTAAAGAATTAAGTCTCTCAACATACAATGATAACATTAATGCGTTGGCAAATTGCCGAAACCTTACATCGTTAGAATTATACAGCTCTGACGACGATGACATTTTAACTGATATTAGTGCATTAAGCAGTATACCGAATCTCACAACTTTATATATAGAAAGCTGTGAGGTTTTAAAAGATATCAGTCCATTGGGCAATTGCCAAAATCTTACTGAGATATCGATCAGTTGGTGTGATTCCTTAGACATAAGTGGACTAGGCAATTGTCAAAATCTTACCACGTTATCGTTTGAGGGTTGTGATTCTTTAACAGACGTAAGCGTACTGGGCAATTGTCAAAACCTTACCTCGCTATCGCTCGCTGATTGTGATTCTTTAACAGACGTAAGCGTGCTAGGCAATTGTCAAAATCTTACTGAGCTATCGCTTAGTAATTGTGATTCCTTAACAGACGTAAGCGTACTGGGTAATTGTCAAAATCTTACTGAGCTATCGATCCATTGGTGTGATTCCTTAACAGACGTAAGCGGACTGGGCAATTGTCAAAACCTTACCTCGCTATCGCTCGCTGATTGTGATTTCTTAACAGACGTAAGCGTACTGGGCAATTGTCAAAACCTTACCTCGCTATCGCTTATTGATTGTGATTTCTTAACAGACGTAAGCGGACTGGGTAATTGTCAAAATCTTACCAAGTTATCGCTCAGTAATTGTGAATCCTTAACAGACGTAAGCGGACTGGGTAATTGTCAAAATCTTACTGAGCTATCGTTCTTTCGTTGTGAATCCTTAACAGACATAAACGGACTGGCCAATTGTCAAAATCTTACTAAGATATTTCTCACTGTGATGAGAATATCGGAAGAAGGTTATAAACAGATAATTGAAAATAATCCAAATATAGAGATTTCTTTCCACTAAATAAGCAGATTTTTCTGAATATTGCTTATTCCCAACTCCATTCTGTACGATTCAGAAAAATTCCCAAATCGTTCAGAATGGGGTTGGGTATTTTTTCTGAAAATCTATCTAACGATATTGGGTGTAGCTTTTTTTCACTATTTTTCCTTGATTTTCCGGCCTTTGCCAGCGAAAACCATGGAAACCATGGTCTCCTCATCATAAACAATATTTGTAATTATAGGGGGAATTTATGAAATTTTACGCTCTTTTTACCGTAAACGGAATAAAAATATGACGTGGAAATTTAGATATTCTCAATTTCTCAATTATCCCCTAAAAATTATTATATAGGCACATACTTGTTATATTTTGGTTTTCTGCTTCGGATTACCTAACTTTGTAAACAAAGCGATTTTTTGTTATTTTTGCGGAGCCTGTTATATAATTTTTATGCGCTCCCTTATCAGCATAGATATGAAATTGGGGTCAAAAGGTGTCCATGCAAAAATGCGTGAATTGTTTCTGATTTGTGTGTTAAATAAATCCGTTCAGCATCTATTTTTGCTCTGGTGTAGGGTGATTTATATACACAATTCTCAATCAATTACTACAATTTTTTAGCACATGACCTTTTGACTCCAGCATCATAGATATTAAGTTATGAAAGGACAAGAGGAATTTAAAGAGTCCTTTCCTCCCGGCTATGATGATACCCGGTATGTAAAGCCCGCAAAGCCTTTAGCTTTCAGGTTCCGTTTGTTTTGCCGGTCTGGCCTGACCGGCACAGTATGCCGTCCGATTTCCTCTAACAGATTATCATAATCTGCATCTTCCGTCCTGAAATATTCCCGGCACAATGCGGCCGCCATCTTAAAATTGATATGGTACGCATGAATCCCTTCTTCCGGCTGGCGTATAACCGCTTCACGGGCTATGCGGCTGGTGAAGTTGAACATAGTCATTGCTGCGTACATTTCCTGCTCTGCAAAGCTGTCACTTTTGCCATGCAGATTTACTATCCCCATGGTATATTTCAAATCCCGGAAACTGGATTCTATCCCCCAGCGCAAATGGTACAGTTCCCGGATATCCTCAAGTGTAAATGTATCCGGCAGAGATGTGGCTATCGTCTCAAATACACCGGTGTCCAACTGGAACCGGACAATCCTCAGACACATGGGATAGGGGCTTGGAAAATCCCAGCGTCCCCGGCGTGTCCTGCTTCCCTCTTTGCTGTTTTTCGGAACTTGTAGAAATATGTGTTTTTTCTGTTTATCCTCTTTCGTCTGCGTGGTGCTGACGGTAAAACGGATCACCGTATCCAGTTCCAGCATAGGGAGACGTGCCACTTCCCTCATTGCGGAACGATTATTCTTTATGCGGATTAAGAAATCCAGATTTTCCTTTTCCGCAAGGTGGGCCAACAGATTATAGGACTCAAAGCCCCTGTCCCCAATGATGAGTGTCTTTTCTTTAAATGAGTTACGCCTGACAAGTTCAATCAATGCGCCAATCTCATCTTTCTGCGGTTCCGGTTGTATCACCGCTTCAAGATATACTTTATTCAGTATATCATACAGCGGTGTCATGTGTAGCTGGTTATACCCATTAGGCGCGCCGGAATGAACCACAAAGCTGTCCGACTTTGGGTTGCGTGGGATAGAAACCGCTGTTCCGTCCACTGCCAGAAGCCGGAGACCACGGAATGTCTCACCGTCAACGCACGCCTTATTAAATCCCATAAAAATATCACGGAACACATTGACGGGAATCTGCGCTCTGCGCTGCGACAGGGCAGAGGCTGATACATTATACCCTGCTCGGTGAAGCTCTTTGGCAAGGGAGCCGCCCTCTGCCCCGATAATAATTTGAATAGTATCCCTGATTGAAAGTTTGCTCTTTCGGAGGGACTGCTCGTTTCTATATGCTTCTGCTACACGATTGATTACGTCACAAAGTTTTTCCTTTATATACATAATATCTATTCCTTCTTTCCATTGGTTTTTCAACCGCCGGACGAAAAAAGAACGCCAAAAATAAACCCAGAATTGGGTATAGGATTGACGTTCTTGTTCGCTACTATTATGTACTTTTGGCTTCTTATTATTTTCTATACTTCTAACTTCTATATATCTAAGCTTCTGACTAATAACTTAACATGTACTTCCTAAATGTCTGACTTCTTACTTCTAAGCAAACCGCTCGTCACAACGATTGCTATAATTATAGCCTATAAATTCCTTTTTTTCAAGTCACGGACTCTTATTTCACAAAAAGTTTACAATTGCCTTCTATGACTTAACAATCCAAAGCTATCTAAAATTTGTTAAGTAAAAAAATGCCCTATTTTATTGCGATTTTTCCTTTTCTTAATGACATTGAATGGAAGGCAGGGGTATTTTAATGAAAATTATCAGAGGGAAGATCTCAGGAGCC
>CANDBT010000106.1 GCA_947383005.1 uncultured bacterium
TTGCCCAGTTTCTGGGAACCTTAAACGGGGAGAATGTAAAGCGTGAAAGCTATGTTCTTACCCCGGAATTTGAAGCTGCTCTGGAGGCATGGAAGGAAACGGAGCAGGAGTGGGAAGTGTTTCTGGAAACCCTGCCTGCAGAAGAGCAGGAGAAGGCAGAGGAAATGAAAGAGCGCCTGGAAGATTTTGCGTCTGCCCAGGAGAAGCGTGCCTATATCCAGGGGTATGCGGACTGCGTACAGGCGCTGTACCACATGGGGCTTCTGAAAGAGAATGAAGGGCTGAAATGGGCAGAGAAGATGGACGTGCATTGAGAAATGCCTATGGAAAAATGGGGATTAACTAAAAAGGGCATGAGGAACAGGATACCATCTATAGACAAGTAGCGGCATCCTGTTTCTATTTTTCTGCCCCATCTATCAGATAAGCATAGCTGACGTCCAGAACCTGTGATAAAGCCCGAAGCTCAATATCCGTCACATACCTTTTATTGGTCTCAATACGTGTGATCACGTTCTTGTCCATGTCATAACCGGCAAGCTGCAGCTTATGGGCAAGATCCCTTTGTGAGAGGTTCTGCTGTTTCCTTAACTCGATAAGGCGGCTGCTGACCAGATTCTTTTCTCCTGATGATCCTGTTGGTTTTGGCATAGTATCCCTCCGTCTGTCGAAAAGTGTCGAGAAGTTTGTCTCACTTTTTGCACCACCACTATTGATTTTAGTTGAATTCCATATTAAAATCGGTTGTAAAAGTGAGACAAAAGGAGGATGTGATATGTTGAAGGAACAAATTTTTGATAAGATGAATGGATTTTTGACAGAAGGACTACATTCGCTGCCGGAACCGTGTGCCATTGAGGATGAATTTGCCGAGGGAAAAGAGTGCTGCCTTCTGTATGAAGGCATCTATCAGGCAGAACGGAATCTTTGCGAGCGTTTTGGGGAAGATGAGAATGAAGATGTGGAAACTATTTTAAACAGCATGGAAAAGATCACCAGAATACTCGCCATGAAGATGTATGAGTATGGAAAAAATGAGTGTATGGTTAGGGCTGCTAACCAGTAATAGAAGCATGGAATGAATCAGTAATGGTTTATCTAAAAAGAGCAGAAAAGGATATGGCCTGTCATAACAGGGGCTTTATCCTTTTTTTAGTGCAGCGTTAGCTTAAAATAAAAAGGGGCAGCACCAAGAATGCTGCGCCCCATTCAGATATTTTGTTCCAAAGAAGTTATATCAGTATATCCACGCCCTGCTGATAACCGTCCAAAATGCTGGTGTCAAAAGGTTTTCCCCAGTCCCAGTCCGGGTCCTGTTGGTGGACGTATTCGCCCAGACGGGCAGCCTCGCTGTGAAACAGCTCATTCAGTGTCCAGGATGCACTGAGCCGTTGTTCCGGCGCCAGAGACATGGTGTAGTCCCGGATGACCTGGCTGATGTCCTCGCCATCGCTTACCCCGTAACCATTTTTCATGTGGTCGAAAGCCATCTGCCTGACCTGCTGTGCCACATCCTTGTCCACGGGAACAATTTTCCGGTAATCACCTGCATTGTTCAGACTCATGCCAGGTGTGCCGTAGGGATTGACATGAGCTTTGCCCTGTGTTTTTTGAGAAATTTCACTAATCCGTTGATGCTGCTGATTTTGTACGATCTGCGTGATTGTCATAGAATAACCTCCTGTCTGATGTCTGTTAATATAGAAAACATGGCACTGCCGGCCTTTTGGGAAATTTTTAGTCTTATTTGTTATATCGGTATTTTGTGATAGAAGTTAATCATTCTGTCAAAAACAGAAACGGGAATGCTGTAAAGAATATCAAGGCACGCATGTAAACAGGGATTGTTTATGCCAGCTGGAAACATGCCCTGAATTGTGATAGAATACGGTATAGTAAAAAAGCGGATGTGAGAGGTGAGAACAGTTGAAAAACAAAAGGGATATGATCGGGATTTTTTTGATCTGCGTTATGATGGTTTCTTTGGGATTGGCGTTTGATCCGGAGAAAGACCAGAGGTATCTGCCTTTTTTGATAGCTATGGCTTTTGTGACGCTGATGTTCTTTCTTATGAAGATCAACCGGTTCAACTTGAAAAGGCAGCATAAGACCTTTTTCTTTTTCTTTGCTTCACTGGCGGAGATGCTGTGGCTCGGATGGGTTGGCGTGACATTAAACTGGCCGTTCACTTTGGGCTTTATGGGAGCGGTCTGTGCTGCATGGTTTCTGATAAACCTCGTCTATATCTATCTGCGCCAGAGGCGGGTGGTGGTCCGGTGGAACGCAGCCTATTCAGCCTAGAAGTCCGGGGGCAGCGCGGAGGACTATCTGAAAGAGATGGAACAATGCGAGGCAAAGATACAAAACGATACGGGCATCATGCTTGTATATGGTGGCATTCCCTTGAACGATTATATCACGGTACATAAGATCTATTTGTTGAAAGAAATGGGACGGGATTGGGAATGCCTTGAACTTCTGAAAAGCACTCTGCCCAAAATCAAGAACCTGGAGGTGCAGAAAGCCCTTTCGGTAGCAGAAACGGAAATCACAAAGAAGGAGGCCGGACAACATGGATAAGATCGGGCAGCTTATTGAGAGCGGCTTTTTCGGCGGGATTGTAATTGCCGCTACATTTTCTGGAGCTGCTGTTTTTCTTTATCTGATTTATCGGTTGATAAAGTTCTTACAGCCCAAAGAGGTGCGGCAGGAAGAGCAGCGGATTCTTTCCCACCGTTTTTATAAGGTTTCCGGGCGTGGCAGGGTTTCTTATCTCATACTCTGCCTGGAAGAAGCCCTGTTGTTTTATGGACAGGATTTTTCCGCCTGGGAACGGATATTGCGGGAATTGTGGTCTGTCACGAGCCGTTCAGAGGGTGACTGGATTGGAACCTGGTTGGATTCCGTGGGGGAGCTGCTGTCCGACCGGATACTGACAACCGCCCCGCCATTTTCTGATGATATAAGAGAAATCCGGGACCTCTATACACGATTCGGCACAAAAATGATTCTTGTGAATGCTTTAATGGAGAATGCTTATACAATGGTCTGTGAATGGTCGCCTGACACGGTTGCCCATAATCCTGATTCGCTCCATTTCATAGATGAGGCGGAGGAAATGATGGAAAAATGGGGTGTGCCGCTCCCGGCAGATGAGGCCGTCCGGTTTCTTTTAACCCAAAAGGACTTTTCCCTTGGGAAGCCTTTTGACGGCCTGCGCCTTTCACATCTGTCAAAGGAATCTTGAAACAAAGACAAACAACCGTGGAGGAACTCTGATGAATACCAAACGATTTAGAATGATCATCCCACTGTCTCTTTGTGTGCTGCTCTGTGGCTGCCATGGCAACCTCATCGGAAACCTTTTAGCATCCGAACACACGGAGCTGCTTGTGGATGGGGAATACAAGCCGTTCAATGTTCCGAGAAACACAATGGAGGCGTTAATGAAGCTGGTAGAGGCGGAGGATGCTGATACCATTTATGAGGTTTTTTCTCTGGCTGTACGGGAAAATACAGAGGGACTTTACGGGCAGATTCAAGAGTTTATTCGCTTTGCAGAAGAAAATGTAACCGCCTGGGATTTTTTGTCGGGAACCGGCAAGGGGGATCGGCATAGCGGTGTTGCCACTATGACACGGGCCTCATTCTATACATTCAGCACAGACAGTGGAATCTATCGGTGCGACATTGGCGAGGTGCTGAAAGACACGGTAGAACCAAATTTAGTGGGCTTTTCTGATATAACGGTTTATCCCAATGAGTTATCCTGGGAATATGCGCCTAAAAAGCCAGTGGGCATTTACATTGTATACCGGATGGAGGATCAGCCGCAGGGAGCCATAGGAGGGCCGTATACCATGAAAAGGCTGGTAGAGCTTGCACAGGCGGGTGACACAGACGGCCTCTGTGAGTGCTTTTCTCTGTCGGCTAAGGGAACTGCGGAGGACATGCCGGAAAAAGCGCAGGAGCTGGCGGAGTTTCTGCGTGAACGCATGGCTTCCTGGGAGCATTACACCTGGACGGAGAATATAGAAATGTTAGATGGGGCAAAGGCTACCACACGGGAAATGTTCTTCTATCTGCATACAGACAATGGGCTGTACCGCTGCGATATCCGGGAGGTTCTGGAAAGCAGAGACCCGGCAGATGTCGGCGTTTCCAGCATTTCTGTTTTTCCCGCGCTGTACCCTGGGGAAGATCCAGAATATGAGGACGAAGCATACAAAGAATATTGTACCTGGGGACGAGACAACGCAGGTATTTTCATCGTGTACTGGCAGGATAACTAAGGGGGCTGTTATATGTCAAATGATTACAATACATCTCACAATGAAATCAGTCCTGAATTACAGGGAAGCATCCTGTGGGGCATTTTAGGAAGTGTCATCGGGATGATTGTCTGCATCCTGGTGATGCTGTTATGCTCCCTGTGCCAGATGGAAAGTTCCGGTATCATGCTCCAGCTTTTTGCGGGGCTGGTGATCGGGTGGTTCTACCGTCTGTTCCATGGGTGGCGTTCTAAAACTGCCGCCTATGTCACCGTGGGAGTCTGTACGGTATCGGCCAGCGTCCTCTGGGGAGTGCTGCTGGCTCTTCTGCCTGTTTTCGTTTCTCCGGATCCATTCACCGCGGCGGATTGGGGCAGGCTGTGGGGGAAGATCTGGGAGTTGCTGCTCTTGTGTGCAGGTCTGGGGATGATCGGATTTTTCTTTACCAGAAAAAGCCTGCTGGCTTATGCGGACTGGAAAAGAGGCCCTGGCATGTCGCATACGCAGGTGGAAATGGGTATTCCTACAATCTGCTCCCGGAAAAACTTCCTGCTGTCAATCCGCCAGCGTACTTTGCCTTACACAGCCGCTTTGCATCGGGAACCCGGCTCATCGTGGAAGGCAGCAGCCTCCGGTGGAGGAGGCGGCTCCGGAAAGACCGTATGTTTTCCGTCCGTGATATCGCCGGTGTGGTGCTGGGGCCGGGGAATGGCTGTAATGTACTCTATGGCAAGGACTATCAAGTGCTGGCTAAGTTTGCGAGCAGCATGGAACACGCGGACTTGATGTTCCTCTGGCTGCTCCAAAAGAAAGTCTTCATAGTCAATGCGCCTGCCGGATGGCGTTCCCCGGCTGAGGACAGCCCTGAGCCAAAACCAGTGAAATCTTCCATTCCTCAACAGCAATTCACTCTCCGTTTGAAACGCTCTGCCCGAATTGGATTTGCGGGAATGGGATGGTTCCTTTTATTGATTGGACTGGCTCCTTTCCTTGCAGTCATCTTTTCTACTGTGACCATAGCAGAACGGTCGGCGTTAATTATTGTTGGGCTGGTCACAATGGGGATAGGTATTGTCTGTTTACGGACTGGGACGGTGTGCCAAGTGGAAATAGACGGAGAACAGGTTCGGGTGGTTTCTCGGTTCGGGCGGACTAAGGAGTTTTCAGTAAAGGAAGTGTCCTCCGTTTCAAAAAGTTTGGGCTGGATTGTTTTGTATGACAGAGAATTTAATACACTGGCAAAAATTGATTCTTATCTGGAAAATCTTGATAAGCTAAAAGAGTATTTTGCGTTTTATGGGATAAAAATGTGATCCGGGATTTTATAAACATTTTGGGCGGAGGTGGCTATGATATCAGGAAATCCTTATAAATTTGCTGTTTTGAGCGGGGTTATAAATGAATGGAATCTTGATGATACTTTTGGGAATGGAGTTCTGCTTATCTGCATAAATGGTGACATCTATCCAAAAGAGATTGTAACAGCTACTCTCCGATGTGAGATTGAATACCTGAGACAGAAGTTAAGGAACGTTACAACAGACAAGCGGTTATATGTCTTGCCTCCACAACAGGCTTTTGCGGAAATTTACGATATTACTTTCCCAGAAGACACTCAAAATGATAATAATGATTGTTTTAATATAACCCCAGCTGCAATATCAGACTGTAACTGTTTTGTTTTTGCAGTCCGCGATGAAATAAATATAAGGATTTTAGCAAGTAAATTGACTTATGAAACGGAAAACTCCAGGCATAAATTAGAAAACATAAGCATAAGTGAAACTTTTCTTACAGCTGGAGAATTGGAGGAAGTGACAGCAGGTCTGGAAAGAATGCAACAGCCAGAGATGTAGACACGCTAATCGGATTTTGTTCGGACAGCTTAAACCTTTATCCTGTCCGGAACGTTGGAACAGAATGAAGAGGTAAAGGATATGTACTCTTATTCTGAAATAGTGAATGAGTTATTAAAGGAATTTCCAGAGATCAGCAGGCGTTATGCAGAAGAACTGGCATGGATTCAGGATACATTTCAGGATCAGGAAACCAGGGGGCAGACGATTTGTTTTGACCGATGCTTCTGTGATTACATTGGCCGTCTGCTGGTGAGCGAGCGCCAGGATAACGTCAAGATAAAAAAAGTTTTTGCTTTTTTAGAGGACATGGCCACAAGTGAAGATCTGGAAGTTAAGAATCTGCTGCAGGTAACGGTTTTGGAATATCTCCGCAGCTGGTATCTGTTACAGAGGGAATCTGAGAAGTTCATGCAGCCAGAAACAAGGAAAATGTTTGATACTGTAAAAAGTTATCTGGAAGAGCCGACAAAGGATGAAATACCTGATTTTCTCTGAAAACAGCATTTACCTTACTGTTTCTTATATCTGTTCAGTATAAAATCATCGCAAGAGGGGTGATATATCGTTATAATGCTTTACAAATCGACAAACCTCTCCCCCTTGCGAGAATAGCAGATTTCTGCTATAATTACAGTATATTTTTTAGAAAGAGAGCTTGACAAATATGAGAAGTTATGCCATTCTAAAGCAAGCAAGCAAGCAAGCAAGCAAGCAAGCAAGCAAGCAAGCAAGCAAGC
>CANDBT010000107.1 GCA_947383005.1 uncultured bacterium
ACCTGCGACCTCTCGGCCCCCAGCCGAGCGCGCTACCAAGCTACGCCATACCCCGAAAATGAATTTGCTATATTGTTTTTCACCGAACAGAACTTATTATAACAGATTTTTTTTATTTTGAAAAGAGGTTTACAGCAACTTTTTTATTTGTTATCATATTTAATGGTAACAGTTCGCAGGGCGGGGAATTTAACATGAATTTTGGGCGTCAAGCTTGCTTGTAAGCCAAAATTTATGTTAAATTCCCCATCGGGCGGATGCCCGAAGCTTCTTGAACGTCGCAGACGGTCAAGAAGATATTCCCGGGAACGGCAAGCGCATTTAATGAGCGTCCGAAGCTTTTTGAGCGTCGCAGACGGTCAAGAAGATACTCCGTTCGGATTGCCTGGTTTAGCGCAGAAATAGGGATGGGACGGAATAAGATGGATATACAAAGAGACGGCAGAAAAGGAATTGTCAGTTTTGATATGGATATGACCCTTTTGGACCATAAAGATTGGCGGATACCGGACAGCGCGCTTGAGGCTGTCGAAAGGCTGCGGAAAAAAAATTATATTGTGATTGCAACCGGACGGGATTTGGACTCCAAGTTTAGTGCGGGGATGCAGGATTTGGTAAATCCGGATGCAGTTATCCATCTTAATGGGACGAAAGTTACCATAGGCAAAGAGTTGATTTATGAACATCGCATGAGCCGGGAACTAGTGCGGCGCTTGCTTGCATTTACGCAGGGGAAGCCCTTTGCTATGGGGGTCAGTGTCGGTACAGAAGATTACTATATGAATCCGGAATATGTGACAAGCCATGATTTACGCCGTTTTGGGCGCTCGGAGAGGAATTTTCAAAATCCCTGGGATTTGCTTCAGATGCCTGTACGGACAATGGCTTACATAGGAAGGGAAGATGGCGCCAGGCTGGTAGAAGAAGCTTTTCCGGAATTGAAGCTGCCTATGTTTTCCAGTCGTGAAGGGGCGGATGTGATTGAGAAGGAAGCTTCGAAGGCGGAGGGGCTTAAGCGCCTTTGCGTGGCTTATGGAGTGCCTGTAGGACATACGGTGGCTTTTGGTGACAGCATGAATGATTATGAAATGATCAAAACGGCAGGGATTGGGGTTGCTATGGGGAACGGTGAGAAAGAGCTGAAGCTGGTGGCTGACTATGTGACAACGTCTATTGAGAAAGATGGCATTTGGAATGCCTGTATCAATTTAGGATTGTTTTAATTTAAGAAGAGGATGTCTGTCTGAATTGCTGCAGGTTAAGCGAGACATACCCGTGAGCCAAATGATTTGCTAATATGGTTCCCATATTTTCGCAGAATCACCCAATCATTTGGCAAATAGGTATGCTCGTGAGTATAAAATAAAAAGGAGAAGGAAACATGGCACGAAATTATGATTTAGTGGTGATTGGCGCCGGACCCGGGGGATATACGGCGGCGCTGAAGGCGGCAGAATTTGGCATGAAGGTTGTGGTGGTGGACAAGGACAGGCTGGGAGGAGTGTGTATCAATCGGGGATGTATTCCGACCAAGGCTCTTTTGCATGCGTCAAATTTCTTTTCGATTATGCAGCATTGTCATGAATTTGGCATATTTGCCGATTCGATTTCCTTTGATTATGGGGAAATGCAGGATTATAAGCGGAAATCCGTCCGTCAGTACCGGCAGGGTGTAGAGAAGCTGTTTGAGAAAAACGGTATTGATTTTATCCGGGGTACGGCGACTGTTCGCCGCGGGAAAATGGTGGAAGTGGCGGGTGAAGGAATTCAGGAATATCTTTATGGGGAGAATATTATCATTGCGACCGGTGCATCGCCGGTGATGCCTCCGATTCCTGGTATCGATCTGCCGGGAGTGGTCAACAGCGATCAGCTTCTGACATCCCGCAAATGGAGTTATGACCGGATTATTATTGTGGGCGGAGGAGTAATCGGGGTAGAGTTTGCCACGATTTTCCAGGCCCTTTGTTCTGCTGTGACCATCGTGGAGAAAGGTTCCCATCTGCTGGGGCCTATGGATACGGAGGTGGCTTTGGCTTTAGAGAAGCAACTGCGGGATAAAGGCATTAATATTTATTGCAATTCTACGATTGAGAAGATCACGGAGGAGGATGGTCTTAACTGTACCATAGTAAATCATGAAACCGGAGAAAGCATGCAGGCCAGAGCCGGCCAGGTGGTGATTGCCGTGGGAAGGAAGCCGTTTATGGAGCGTTTGATGGGCCAGGATGTCGCATTGGAAGTCAGAGAGGGGAGGCTGGCGGTAAATGCTGATTTTATGACAAGCGAAAAGGATATTTATGCCATAGGAGATGTGGTTTCCCGGACTCAGCTTGCGCATGTGGCTATGGCCCAGGGTACTTATGTGGTGGAAAAGATTGCCGGGCGGCCACACAGCATCCATTTGGAGGCGGTGCCCAATGGCATGTATGTTTCCTTGCCTATTGTGCCCAGTTGCATCTATACTACGCCGGAGATTGCGACGGTGGGGATTACCGAACAGACAGCCAGGACTTTGGGGATGAAAGTGCGTTGCGGTGTTTATGATATGGATGATAACGGAAAATCAATCATTGCTCATAAAGAAAATGGGTTTATCCGGTTGATTTTCGAGGCTTATTCTGATTCTATCGTGGGAGCGCAGATTGTTTGTCCGCGTGCCACGGACATGATTGGGGAAATGGCCACGGCTATCGCCAATGGTTTGACGGCCAGGCAATTATCCAAAGCCATGCGTGCCCATCCGACTTACAGCGAAGGGATTGCAGAAGCAATTGAGGATGCGATGAGAGGAGAAGTAAAGTAATGAATGAAATTGTGAAGCGGATCAGTCAACTGCAGAAACTGATGAAAGAGCGGCGGATTGATGTTTACCTGGTGCCTTCTTCGGATTATCATGAATCAGAATATGTAGGAGAGCACTTTGCCTGTCGGGAGTATATTACCGGTTTTACCGGATCGGCGGGGACAGCCCTGATTGGCAGGAATTGGGCCAGGCTTTGGACGGATGGACGCTATTTTGTGCAGGCGGCCGCACAGCTTTCAGGGACAGGTGTGGAGTTGATGAAAATGGGTGAGCCCGGTGTGCCCACCGTGGAAGAATTTTTGGAGCAGAATTTGCCGTCTCCAGGCATTTTAGGCTTTGACGGGCGTGTGATAAACGCTAAAATGGGGGAAGAACTGTACCGCCGTTTGGAAAAGAAGAGCGTTTCCTTCGCTTATACGGAGGCGCTGGTCGGTCATCTGTGGAGGGATAGGCCGCCGCTTCCGGCAAAGCCAATCTGGGTCTTGGATGAGCGGTATGCAGGGAAATCATCAGCGGAGAAAATCCGGGAGCTCCGGGGAGAGATGGAGAAATTCCATGCCACAGTCCATATCCTTACTACATTGGATGATATTGCCTGGCTGCTGAATATCCGTGGCGGAGATATTCCCTGCAATCCGGTGATGCTTTCTTATGCGGCAGTGACGAAGGAAGACTTTTTCCTTTTTGTCAATGTAAAGGCGGTAACGGAGGAAGCAAAAGCTTATCTGGAAAAGCTGGGAGTGACCATTTGTCCTTATCAGGAGATATACTCTTACGTGCAGGAGCTG
Organism: uncultured bacterium; assembly: GCA_947383005.1. Taxonomy (GTDB): domain Bacteria; phylum Bacillota; class Clostridia; order Lachnospirales; family Lachnospiraceae; genus Brotaphodocola. The sequence goes on from CANDBT010000107.1 coordinate 3,595, forward strand.
AGCCAGGAGAAAATCCTGTTGGAGAAAGCGAAAGTGAATTATGTGATTTTTCGTTATCTGGAGGGAAATAACCGGATTATTGACCGTATGAATCCGACATCCTTGAAAAAAGCGATAAAGAATCCTGTGGAAATCGAGAATATGAAAGCCGCCCATATCCGGGATGGCGTGGCTATGACAAAATTTATTTATTGGCTCAAGCATAATATACAAAAGGTTCTCATGACCGAATGCAGCGTGTCCGATTATCTTGAGGAGCTGCGCAAGCAGCAAGGGGCAATTGATTTAAGCTTTCCCACAATTTCTGCTTATGGGGCTAATGCCGCCATGTGCCATTATCATGCGTTGGAGGAAAGCTGTGCGAAATTGGAAGCCAGGGGATTGTATTTGGTTGATTCGGGGGGGCAGTATCTGGAAGGTACGACGGATATTACCCGGACGGTTGCCCTGGGGCCGGTGACGGAGCAGGAACGGGAGCATTACACGTTGGTGCTGATGAGTATGCTGCGGCTGGGCAGGGTAAAATTTTTAGCCGGGTGCAGCGGGCGGAGCCTGGATTATGTGGCTAGGGAGCTGTTATGGCAGAGAGGGCTTAATTATAATCACGGAACGGGCCACGGGGTTGGCTATCTTCTGAATGTCCATGAAAGGCCGGTGGGTATCCGCTTTAAGGGCGTGCCGGAGCGGGAAGACGGCGCTCCCTTTGCACCGGGGATGGTATGTTCCCATGAACCGGGAATTTATGTGGAAGGAAGCCATGGGATCCGGACGGAAAACCTGGTATTCTGCAAAGAGGCGGAGAAAACCCAGTATGGCCAGTTTCTGCAGTTTGAATATCTGACCTATGTGCCTATCGATTTGGAGCCACTTGACGTGTCATTGATGGATGAGTGGGATATATCCAGCCTCAACGAGTACCATCAGCAGGTATATGAGAAACTGCAGCCTTATTTATCTGAGGAGGAAAGGGAATGGCTGAAGGAAGCGACAAGGCCGGTAACGAAATAACATCAATAAAGAAATTAAGAAAATGGTTTCCTTCACGGAAGCGGATGTCTCAGACTCAGTATATTGCATTTGGTTTTTTAGGAGTGATTTTGGCTGGCAGTTTATTGCTTATGCTGCCGATATCCAGCAGAGACGGGCAAAGCAGCGAGTTTTTAAGCTGCCTGTTTACGGCGACCAGCGCTTCCTGCGTTACTGGCCTGGTCGTTTATGATACGTGGAGCCATTGGTCTGTTTTTGGCCAGTTGGTTATTTTGGCTATGATTCAGATCGGCGGCCTGGGCCTGGTGACGATCGGTGTATTTCTCTCGATTGTGTTGCGCAGGAGGATCGGTTTGCGGGAGCGGGGGCTGATGCAGGAGAGTGTCAATGCGTTGCAGATTGGCGGTATTGTGCGGCTGGCAAAGAAGATTATCCTCGGCACGGTTATTTTTGAAGGCGCGGGAGCAGTCATTTTGGCTATTCGCTTTATCCCGGAGTATGGGGTGGCCAGAGGGATTTACTATGGCATATTCCATTCGGTGTCGGCTTTTTGCAATGCTGGTTTTGACCTTATGGGCTGGCAGGGGCCATATAGTTCTTTAGTCAACTATGATAAGGATTGGGTAGTGAATCTGGTCATTATGTCCTTGATTGTTATTGGCGGCATCGGTTTTATTGTGTGGGATGATTTGAGTCGGAATAAGTTTCATTTCCGTAAGTACATGCTTCATACAAAAATTGTGCTGCTGACTACTTTCGCGTTGGTTTTTGGCTGCGCCTGGCTGTTTTATCGGTTTGAGGCGGGCAATTTGATGGTAGGGATGGACGGAAGCGGCCGTTTTCTGACCTCTATGTTTTCATCTGTTACGGCCAGGACTGCCGGTTTTAATACGGTGGATACGGCTTCCCTTACGGATGCCAGTAAAATGCTGACGGTAATATTAATGTTTATTGGCGGCAGCCCCGGTTCGACGGCAGGAGGGGTGAAAACGACGACGATGGTTGTGTTATATCTGCATCTGCGCTCCACCATTCAGCGCACATATGGAGTCAACGCTTTCGGGAGAAGGCTGGAGGATGATGTGCTAAAACAGGCCAGCGCTATTTTTATGATTAATTTGACTTTGGGTTTGGGCGCTTCTTTGTTTATTATGGCAACTCAGCAATTTCCTGTGATGGACGTGTTGTTTGAAACATTTTCCGCTATTGGCACTGTAGGCATGACCACAGGAATTACCCGGGATTTAAATCAGGCTTCCCGGCTGGCCATCGTATTTTTGATGTATTGCGGACGGGTGGGCAGTTTGTCTTTTGCGTTATCTTTTACTCAAAATAAAAAGATGGCCAAGGTGCGGCAGCCCGTAGGGCGGATTACTATTGGATAGAGAAGCGGGAAAGGAGATTTCCATAGATGAAATCGATTTTGATTATTGGAATGGGGCGGTTTGGGCGCCATCTTTGTACGAATCTTGCCCGTCTGGGGAACCAGATCATGGCAGTCGACGAGAATGAAGAGACATTGGAAGATATGTTGGATTGCGTGGTTAGCGCAAAGATTGGCGATTGCACCAATGAAGCTGTTTTGAGGAGCCTTGGCATTGCCAATTTTGATATTTGTTTTATTTGTATCGGCACGAATTTTCAAAGCAGCCTGGAAATTACCAGTATGGTCAAGGAGATGGGAGGGCGGTATGTGGTCAGCAAAGCCAACCGGGATATCCATGCCAAATTTTTGCTGCGCAATGGCGCGGATGAGGTGATTTACCCGGACAGGGATATCGCAGAAAAGCTGGCGGTACGCTACAGCGCCAATCATGTGTTCGATTATATCGAACTGACAGAGGAATTTTCCATTTATGAGATTCCTCCGCTTCCTGAATGGGTGGGAAAAAGCATTATTGAACTGAGTATCCGCAATAAATATCATATCAGTATTTTGGCTACAAAAGAAGGGGAGAAAGCAAAATTGATGCCTACGGCGGATTATGTAATCCGGGCAGATGAGCATTTGATGATTATTGGGAAAAATGCGGATGTGGATAAAATATTGAAGGAGCTGCGCTAATGCGGCTCCTTCGATATTTTAACTTACTCAAACTTCCCTCATTAAAAAGGGATCCGCACCTTGAAAAATCAATACTTTA
>CANDBT010000108.1 GCA_947383005.1 uncultured bacterium
GATGACGAAAATATCAAGCACTGTATTCACTGTTATTTCCGCAATGCAGTACTAGCGAATGGGCTTGTGTGTTTTATATATGCGCAACAGTCTGGATGGGGCGTCGTGTCCACCTACGCCGGGCAAGAAGCATCGGATATGCTTGAAATCCTCTCGACAAATACGTCAAAAGGTATTATAGTTTAAATAATTCTAAAAGTGGTGGTGATAGGGTGACGAAATATGCAAAGCAGATATTAAAGTTGATTAATGAATCTGGTAGGTATATAACGGAAAATCAGCCACAAAGGCAGGTGTAGGTGTAGGAGAGATTCCAAGAGGACATAAATAAAAGGAGGGAAAAACATGAATACAGCAAAGTATGCAGGAACACAGACAGAGAAGAATCTTGAGGCGGCATTTGCGGGAGAATCGCAGGCCAGGAATAAGTATACTTATTTTGCTTCAAAAGCGAAAAAGGAAGGATATGAGCAAATTGCAGCCCTGTTCTTGAAAACTGCCGATAATGAAAAAGAGCATGCGAAAATGTGGTTTAAGGAGTTAAATGGAATCGGTGACACAAAGGAGAATCTTGCTGCTGCTGCAGATGGTGAGAATTATGAGTGGACCGATATGTATGAGAATTTTGCCAAGACGGCTGATGAGGAAGGGTTCCCTGAACTTGCTGCAAAATTCAGGCTTGTGGGTGCTATCGAAAAGCACCACGAGGAAAGGTACCGTGCTTTGCTGAAAAATGTGGAGACGGCAGCGGTATTCGAAAAGAGCGAAGTGAAGGTATGGGAATGCCGCAATTGTGGACATATTATCGTCGGGACGAAGGCGCCGGAAGTCTGCCCGACCTGCAATCATCCGCAAAGTTATTTTGAAGTATGCGCGGAGAATTACTAAGATTCCGGCTTTTGCCAGACGTAGGCAAGCGTAAATGGGCATATCAGAATTTCTATTCAGAATTTTTGTAATTGTTTAGACGGCGGGGAAATTAACATGGATTTTGGCTTACAAGCAAGCTTGGCGCCTAAAATCCAGGCCAAATTCCCTGCCGTCCGGACTGTTACAATCTATTTTTGAAATAACCTTCCGCACAATAAATAGCGCCGCATGGATTATGCGCGAGAACCCGGTCTTTCGCAACTAAAGTAGTGACGGGAGCATGGGAATATTTATAGAACAGGGAATCGTGCCCGACACATAAGCCAATGGCAATATTAAATTCTGTATTTTGTTCATTTAAGAAATATGCTTGTGCAATGGGGTTGCACATCGCTTCAAATTCATGAGGATGAATCTTGCATTCTTCCGGAATTCCTGCCGCTTCTTTGGAGATGCCGCCGGTTTTACAGATGACAGATACCACGTCAAAATGGCGGGTGCGGAACAAATCCGCTACAATTTTTGCTTCTTTTTTCAGGCCTTTGCAAAAAGCTATGCCAATCCGGTGATAGCCCATAGATTTGCAGAATTCAATGGTTTCTTTTAAACGGGGCCATTGGCAGTATCCGATGGCTTCGGCAGAAGAACTGACAATATAAAATCGGGAATTATCCTCCTGCTGGTATTCTTTAAAAAGTTCTTTTATCTCCTGCGCTTTGTGCATAGGGCAATTGGAAGGCAGTTTATCCTTGTTTCCGGAAGCGCAAGCCAGTACATTGCAGTTCGCACATGTATACATGAAAATCCCCCTTTCCTTGGTATGGTTATTATTACTTTAAAAATCCGCCGCCGAATAGACGGCATTAGTTCGGGTATTTGCAATGCGCCCGCCCCGTGAGCGGTAATCTTTATTGTGGCGGGAAAAATTTCCCCGTGTGTTTTTTGATAAAAGAAATAAAATGTTCGACGCTGCTGTTAATATATTTTCCCTTTTTCCAGACAAGGCCTATATCCTGAGTGATAAGGGGGATGATAGGAATCTGGATAAAATCCGGGCAATCGTTTAATATTGATGAATATAAACAGGCGCCGCCTAAATTCTCAGAAACAAATTTTTTAATTGTATAAAGTTGGCTGGCGTGCATAATGATATTTGGTTTGATTCCCACACTCTCAAAAAGCGCACTGAGCGTAGCGTTTTGTACGGAATCCGTATTGTACATAATCAAAGGTTCGTCTTTTAACATTTCTATGGTGATATTTTTTTCCTGGGCCAGATGATGTTTTGCAGATACACAAAATACGATATGCTCAGAAAGAATCTGATAGGTATTCATGTTATCCACATCATAAAAGTGCATATTTACAAAAGCCAGATCCAGATATTCTTCCTGGACCAGGGAGGCAGCCCGGATAGAACCGTATTCAAAAAGTTCCACGGGAATATTGGGATAACATTCATGAAAAGCAATCAGTATTTCGGGAAAAAATAATGTGCTTAACAAAGGAGGAATGCCAACTTTGACGGGAAAAATTTGTTTTCCCAGGTCATAAAGCTGGGAGGATGTCTGCCGTATAAGCTGCAGCAGGGCACTTGCTTTTTGATAGAATAATTCCCCTTCATTAGTAAGGGTTAAGTGATTCTTGGATCTTGTGAATAAATTAACAGAAAATTCTTTCTCTAATTCCCGGATGGCATTGGAGATTGCTGGCTGGGTGACATAGAGCTTCTGGGCGGCCTGGGTGATGCTGTGGTATTGGCTTACGGCACAAAAATATTCTAATTGGCTGATTTTCATATATCTGGTTCTCCAATCTGTTCATGTATGCTTCCGGCTATGGAACCTGGCGGAATATATCACTTAGTATAAGCCGATTTAAATACCTTGCTGTTTCGCTGAGGAGGCTCACTGGCGCTTAGCAGCATAGCGGTGCCTGTGTCTGGCTTTTCAGGCGTGCAGAGGGCGGAAATAGCGAGTCAGATTTATTGGACTTTCCGCAAGGCAGTATTGGCGCCTTTGGCCGGGTATCCACAATAAAAGACCGTTTGCTTTTTGGTAATCATACACAAAAGGCACATGCTTTTGTGCCATAAATTCGCTTACAGAAAGCTGGTTTTGTTTTTTATTATAACACATTATTAGAAATTTTGCTGAAAATTTGGCAGATCTTAATTAAAATTTATAGGGGTATTTTTTTTAGTAAATGTACAAGCCTTCGGTATTTTGATACAATGGTTTCACAGCGAGGAGATGAAAAGACGGCCGGATCAATACTCGTATGTAGCGTTTGGAACAAAATATATGCGAGGAGGAAAGGGAATGAGTCCATCAACGATTACGTTATTGTTTCTCTTGTTTGCGGTGATCATGTTCGCATTGGAAAAAATACCGCTGGGGGTTACTTCTATGATCGTCTGCCTTGGCCTGGTCGTAACAGGGGTGCTTGACGTCAAGACAGCATTTTCGGGATTTATTGACAGCAATGTGATTTTATTTGTAGCGATGTTTATTGTGGGAGGGGCTTTGTTTGAGACAGGAATGGCTAACAAGATCGGCGGGATTGTCGCAAAATTTGCCCAGACAGAACGGATTCTGATTATCGCTATCATGGTGATTGTAGGGCTGATGAGCGGAGTCCTGTCGAATACAGGAACCGCGGCAGTCCTCATCCCGGTAGTAATCGGCATTGCTGCAAAATCCGGTTATAAAAGATCCAGGCTTCTTATGCCTTTGGTTTTTGCAGCGGCTATGGGAGGGAATCTTTCCTTAATCGGGGCTCCAGGGAATTTGATTGCCCAGAGCAGTTTACAGGAGATTGGCCTTTCGTTTGGTTTTTTCGAGTATGCAGTTGTAGGATTTCCGATTCTGATTGCCGGTATCCTGTTCTATGCAACTATTGGCTACCGTTTGCTGCCGGATCATGACGTACAGGGGGACGGGGCTTTTGATACAGTGAAGGATTTTGCGGATGTTCCGGCTTGGAAACAATGGTGCTCCCTGATTATCCTGCTGCTTACGCTGTTGGCTATGATTTTTGAAGATAAGATAGGCATTAAACTGAGTGTTTCCGGCGGGATCGGGGCGCTGGCGTTGATTTTAACCGGGGTTATTTCTGAAAAGGATGCTCTGAAATCGATAGATTTAAAAACGATTTTCCTGTTTGGCGGGACATTATCCCTTGCTTCAGCGCTTTCAGCCACAGGGGCAGGTGAGATGATTGCGAATAAGGTGGTGGGGGCATTGGGAGAAAACCCTTCCCCGATGGTTTTGACTTTTGTTGTGTTTATGCTTTGTGCTGTGCTGACTAATTTTATGTCAAATACGGCGACTACAGCTTTGATGGTACCGATTTGCCTGTCGATTGCCCAGGGGATGGGAGCAGATCCCAGAGCGGTGCTGATGGCTTGCGTAATAGGCGGTTCCTGTGCTTATGCAACTCCTATCGGGATGCCGGCTAATACCATGGTAGTGGGCGCCGGGGGATATAAATTTATGGATTATGTGAAATCGGGTTTTCCTCTGATTATTATTGCAACGGTGGTAAGCATGATTATCCTTCCGGTTGCGTTTCCGTTTTTCCCATAATTGTGACGGGAGTTTATTGTTATAGCGGACGGCAAAGATTTTTGTTTTTTGATCATTTATTCACTAAATTTTCGGCGCTGGCAGACATATTTGCTGTTGGGGGTATGAGGGTTTAGCAGAATATAGCAATAATACATAAAACTAGGAGGTAAAGAAATGGGTAAGAAGGAACAGGTAGAGCAGCTTACCAATTATATGGCTAATTTTGTGTCCTATATCGGTAAAGTGCTGCCGGATGACATCATTGCCAAGCTGGACGAGCTGGCAGAGAAAGAGGACAGCCCGCTGTCAAAAGTTATTTACGAGACGATGAAGAAGAACCAGAAGCTGGCCAAAGAATTGAACAGGCCGAGCTGCCAGGACACCGGCGTACTGCAGTTTTGGGTAAAATGCGGGACGCAATTTCCGCTGATAGGAGAGTTGGAAGCATTGCTGAAGGAAGCGGTAGTAAAGGCGACTTTTGAGGCTCCTCTGCGCCACAATAGCGTAGAAACTTTCGATGAATATAATACGGGAAAAAATGTAGGCAAAGGAACGCCCACCGTATTCTGGGATATTGTGCCGGACAGCGACCAATGTGAGATTTATGCTTATATGGCTGGGGGAGGATGTACCCTTCCGGGGAAAGCCATGGTTCTGATGCCGGGGGCAGGATATGAAGGAGTAACGGAGTTTGTCATGGATGTTATGACTTCTTACGGGCTGAATGCGTGCCCGCCCCTTTTGGTAGGCGTAGGGGTGGCGACTTCTGTGGAGACGGCGGCGCTGCTTTCCAAAAAAGCATTGATGCGGCCTTTGGGAAGCCGTAATGAAAACGAACGCGCAGCATCCATGGAAAAGCTTTTGGAAGAAGGAATTAATGCGATTGGCCTTGGGCCGCAGGGGATGGGAGGAAAATATTCCGTCATGGGCGTACATATTGAAAATACGGCGAGGCATCCATCGGCAATCGGCGTTGCTGTCAGCGTAGGGTGCTGGTCCCACAGACGCGGACATATTATTTTTGACAAAGATTTAAATTATACCATTACTACACATTCGGAGGTGACATTGTAATGTTAGAAATAAAAGACGGGAAAAAAATACTGACAACTCCCATATCGGCAGAAGATTTGGCCGATATCCATATCGGAGACATTGTGTACTTGAACGGAAGCATGACGACCTGCCGGGACGTGGCACACAGGCGCCTGGTTGAAGGAGGGCGCGAACTTCCTGTTGACGTGAGAGATGCGGCAATCTTCCATGCCGGCCCCATTATCCGCCCGCTGGATAACGGCACATTTGAAATGGTGTCCGTAGGTCCGACTACCAGCATGCGCATGGAAAAATTTGAGAAGGAATTTGTGGAAAAGACCGGGGTGAAAGTAATCATAGGCAAGGGCGGCATGGGACCCAATACGGAATACGCCTGTAAAAATTATAAAGCAATCCACTGTGTATTCCCGGCAGGGAATGCAGTGGTAGCAGCCACAGAGGTAGAAGAAATTGTGGAGGCACAATGGCGTGACCTTGGCATGCCCGAAACATTATGGCATTGCCGAGTGAAAGAATTTGGCCCTTTGATTGTGTCGATTGATACGGAAGGACGTAATCTTTTTGAAGAGAACAAGGTGGTCTTTAACGAGAGGAAGGAAGCAGCGATCCGGGAAATATGTAAGCACGTAAGTTTTATCCAATGATAAGGGTAATGTTTGAAGGCCAGATGGCATAAAAATGTTCCTGCCTACAGATATCCTGTAAATAGCAGCATAAAAAACCACAGCCCCTGCCTATGGCAGGGGCTGTGGTTTTTTATGCACACGGGTACCTTAAGGAAGATGTCAGCTAAAGCTGGCGGACGCCCGGCGTGGCGAGAAGGGGGGAAGATTCCCCCTACTCGATTGCGCAGCCCCATACAGAGGAAGTATGCCGCAGAAGCAGCGCATGGGGAGCGCGGGAGAAGAGAAATTCCCCTCCCCGCCCCGTGAACGGTAACAAATTTTATAAAGAATACAAAAAATTGAATTTTTATGAATGACCTTTTGCTAAAAATAT
>CANDBT010000109.1 GCA_947383005.1 uncultured bacterium
TGGCCTATAATGCTTTCTGTGCTACCTCTGCCCGGTAAGGCTCCCCACCACGTTTCAATTCATTGTAGATGGTTGCTCTATGCACCCCCACTTCATCCGCAATAGCTGAAACCTTTACCCCTGCTGTGTGCATCCTCTCAATGGTCTGGCGGTCCGTAAAGTTCAGCCGTCTATTTCCTTTCCTCATGCCCCTTTATCTCCTTTCTGGTTTTGGTGAAATAAAAAAAGAGTGCCCACAAGAGTTTTTTAATTCTCTTGTAGCACTCTCTTATTTTCTGTTAAAAATAAGATGCTTTAGAGTATATTACCCTTGTCGCATCTTATTTTACAATGAAGCCTACTCTTGTCTGTTTTGTCTATTTATCTTTTGTTCGTTTTCATAACAGTAATGTTTATTTTTGGCTTTTATGTTGCTCAACTGCTCCCACAAAGGCTTCTTTCCCTTTTTGCGCGTCAACTCCACCAAATTTAACTGAGTCATATCCACAACTGTAGTTTTTACCGGATCTTGAGCCGCATTGCAGCGCAAAGTTTCCATCAATGTTTCTTTATCTTCCTCTTCTTTCATATCAATAAAATCTATCATGATAATCCCGGATAAATTCCGCAGGCGAAGCTGCCGACATATTTCCTGAGCTGCCTCCAAATTAATCATGCGGATCGTTTCTCTGACATTTTTCTTCCCGGAATATTTGCCAGTGTTTACGTCGATAACTACCATAGCCTCTGTAGGCTCAATAACCAGGTAGCCTCCGGATTTCAGCCACACTCTCTTCTGGCAAGCTTGTTCCATAATGGTTTTCAGAGAATAAAGGGCAGATAGGGAGATCAGAGGATCTTCATAAAAATGAAGCTTTTCCCGGTCTTCTGGCTGATAGATTTCCAGGTATTGTTCTACTGTTTGAAAAACACTTTTTTCATCTGTAATAATCTCGTCCAAAGTCCCTTTATGGCAACTTTTTAATGTTTTCAGATACTCGGGTTCCGCCTGATAGATCAGGCTGCCAGCCGTCCGGTATGCTGCCGATTGTAACACGTGCTGACTGGTTTCCATTAAATAGCAGATCTCTGATAAAACAAGCTGATCCATGCCATAGCCGTTGGTCCGTATAATTACACCGGCTTTATGGTTTAAGAACGCCTCCAAGCTTGGACGAAGCTGTTCTTTCCAGTTTTTATCATGAATTTTATTGGAAAAACCGATAAGTTTTTTCCCTATCGTCAAAACGGCATATTTGCCAGTGAAATTAAGATTTGAAGTCAACACCGGCTCTTTGCTTTTTATGGCATCTTTTGTCACCTGAACAATAATCTCGTCTCCGCTTCTCAGTTCCGGGGAAAGCACTTCATTATGGGGAAAGCCTCTGGCATACAAGGATACCGGATTATCATCCAAACTGTAATATCCGGTTTTTTCATTTCCAAAGTCGACAAAGGCAGAGTTTAAGTTTTTTACAATTCGGCTGATCTTCCCAACATAAATGTTTCCCAGAATAGAATCCTCTTCTTCAAAACCCAGTTCTTGAATCTGGTTTTCCGAATACAAAACAGTAAGAAGATTTTCTTGCCATCGGGTAATTATTAGTTTATTCAATGTTTTCTCCAAATTGTTCCAATGAGCAGAAATCCGGTGTGCCGGATTTTGCCAGGTTTGCATAAATTTCATTTCTGTGAATGAGCAGAGAAAATTCCCTCAGCGGGCAACCGCAGCTTTCCTGATAGGCGTTTATGGCAGTTTCCGGCTTCAGGTTTGCCATACTGCCTGCTGCCAGGCGCAGGCAGATTTCTCCATTTTTTTCTCTCCATTCATAAATCCAGGGGCGGATATCTACTTCCTTTTGTCCCTTTTTCGTCTTTTTATTAACAAGAATAGAATCTCTTTTTAAAAAGTCCTGCCAACCGGAAATAAAATTATTCCAATTTGGAGGTTCGTATCCATTTCGGAATCGAATGGAATAATCAGCGGCAGCCACTATAGACATAGCGTTTTGCGCTGTATCAGGAATACGTTTGTAGCTAAGCACGTTTACGCCCTGAACCATAGCCAGATTCAGTCTGCGAAGCATTTCAGCCGAAGAATCGGTGGACAATACTTCGATATCCATATATTCTCCACTGCTGGTTATTCCTACTCCTAAAGGGGAAGCAAAAGACATAATCATGTGAGGACTGAAGCCTTCACTGTAGCGGATATCCACATTAGCTCTGCGTATGGCTTTTTGAAAATACCGCATCATATCCAAATGTCCGACAAATTTCATGTTTCCTTCTTTTGCGAATTTAATGCGAATTTTCAAAACAGACTCCTCCTTCAAATTTCCGTGCACCGCAACCGGAACATTGCTGTCGGCAATTGGGTGTAATCTTTTCTCCCAAAGCATTTTGCCATTCCCGTTTTAAAAATTCTTTTGATACGCCTGCATCAATAAAATCCCAGGGAAATACTTCATCCAATGTTCGTTCACGAGTAATGTAAAAGTTAATGTTTACATTACAAGCTTGAAAAGCGTCCATCCAGATATCATTGTGGAAATATTCTGTCCATGAATCATAGAGTGCTCCTCTGCGGTAAGCTTCTTCGATTACTGCCGCCACTTTCCGGTCCCCTCGGGCTAATACGCCTTCCAAAATGGTGACATCAGCATCGTGATAACTGTATTTCATACTCTTTTTGTTTTTCATTTCTTTAAATTTATCTTTGACTTGATAAGCTCTTTCTAAAAACTCTTCATGGGTACACATAGTAGCCCATTGAAATGGAGTAAATGGCTTAGGGACAAAAAAGGATGAGCTGGCATTAACCTGTATTTTTCCCTTTCGCTTTTCCTTAGGAATTTCATCAAAAAAAGTTTCCACGATCTTTTCTGACAACAAAGCAATTCCTTCTCGGTCCTCTTTTGTTTCTGTAGGCAGTCCCAGCATAAAGTACAGTTTTACTCTGCTCCATCCGCCATGAAAGGCTTCGGCAGCACCTTTTAAAATCATTTCCTCTGTCAAGCCTTTATTGATGACATCCCGTAAACGTTGCGTACCGGCTTCCGGCGCAAAAGTCAGACTGCTTTTCTTCACATCCTGCACTTTACTCATTACATCCAGAGAAAAAGCATCGATTCTCAAGGAAGGCAGGGAGATATTGATGCCTTTTCCCTGAAATTCGTCAATTAAAAAATCCACCAATTCTTTGAGACAGGAATAATCGCTGGAACTTAAAGAACTTAAAGAGATCTCTTCATGTCCTGTGCTGTTAAGCATCTGACGGGCATATCGCTTTAAGTATTCCAGACTATGTTCCCGTAACGGCCGGTAGACGTTTCCCGCTTGACAAAACCGACATCCTCGGATACAGCCTCTCTGTATTTCCAAAACAACTCTGTCCTGAGTTACTTGAATGAAGGGGGCAATAGGATTCTCGATATAGGGAACACTGTCTAAATTGACCGCTAATTCCTTGACAATTTTTTCCGGGATTCCTTCGTGGTTAGGGAGGAATGAAGCAATAGTACCATCTTGTTGGTAAATGACGTCATAAAAAGCCGGAACATAAATACCAGGAATTTGGGATGCCATCAATAGAAAGTCTTTCCGGCTTCCTCCATTTTTTCGTACTTCTTTGTACAAATCAAATATTCGGTCGTATTGGGTCTCACCCTCCCCGATATAAAACAAGTCAAAAAAGGCAAATAGCGGTTCGGGATTGTACGTACAAGGGCCTCCGCCAATTACGATAGGATCAGATTCTTTCCGATCTTCCGAATGAAGAGGAATACCGCTTAACTCCAATATTTGGAGAATATTGGTATAACACATCTCATATTGAATGGTAATGCCTAAAAAATCAAAATTTTTTACGGGTTCTTGGGATTCCAGGGCGAATAAAGGAATACGTTTATCCCGCAAAATCCGATCTAAATCTATCCATGGCGAAAAAACTCTTTCACAGTATACATCATCTCGATGGTTAAACATATCATAAAGAATTTGCATTCCTTGATGGGACATGCCGATCTCGTAGACGTCCGGAAAACACATGGCAAAACGGATGGCCACGTTTTTCGGGTCCTTGACGCACATATTCACCTCGCCGCCGATGTAGCGGGCGGGCTGCTGGATACTTAGTAAAATTTCATCAGGTAAGGCTAGTTTTCTCATGGTTTTTCCTTATATTTTTGTGTGTATTGCACAAATTTAGCATTTTATTTTGTAGCGCGAAAAATAAGGCGATTTTGAAGAATCTGCTGCAAATAAGGTTCCTGTCAAGTCAGTGAACGGATCTTTTTGAGCCGAAAATGGGGCAAAATTCAAAATCTGGGGCAATTTTATTTTCACGTACATTCTACCACATACTGATCTATTCTACCACAGTTTCTTACAAAACGGCAACTACTACTTACGTGTCAAAGAAAAATCGTAAGAATCCTATGTATATTTATACCTTTTCGTGCGTAACGCGCCCGCCCCAAGAGCATGTATTATGGTATGCCCCAGAGGGTATACCTTATCGTGCGTAGCTTGCCGGAATCCGCCCGCCTGAAAAGCATGCATTACGGTATGCCCAGAGGGTATCCTTTGTGGCGTAGAGCCCCCGTCTCCAAAGGAATCATGCTAACCTATCTATCCAGGGAAATAAACGATGTTGTTTTCTGCAATTTCACATCTGGATTGTAATAATGGGGCTTCAGACGATCCAAGTCCGTGCGTTCATTTACCTCGGCCGGATTAGAAGTAAGGATGGGATTTCATGGGGCAGACTCATAAAGCTATAAAGAATCCATCTCTTCTCATCATACTTGCATCCCTCTAGCTGTTGCCCCATTGTAATCACATTTCTCACACTGGGCCAGTACATGGTCACTGTCGCTTTTTCGGAAAACACCTGACCAGGCACAGATACTCTGCAAAATAGGAACCACAGAAATCCCCTTCTCAGTCAGGCTGTACTCCACTCTGGGCGGCACCTCATCATAGGACTTTCTCTCTACAATATCATTCCGAATCAGCTCTTTTAAAGCAGATGCCAGCACTGCATCCGTAATATTGGTCATTTCTTTCCGGATTCCGCTGTACCGAAGTACCTTCTTTTCATTTAACACGCAGATAATCCTGGGCTTCCACTTCCCGCCAAAAATCTCAAGTCCGTATTCCAGGGGACAGCGGATATCCTGCTCCATCTTTTTCTGATACACATCGTCTCCTCCTCATCTCTTTTTTATTTCTGTCCTGCTTATTCTTTCCTGATTTTCCCGCCATCTTCCCGGCAGCCCGTCAGCTTTGCTTCCTTTTCATTATATGGGCTTCCCTATATACTTTCAAGTTACTATGAAATTTAATAGTTTATCATAAATTTCTTAATATCTTGCCTTCTGAGAGCCGGATTTGTATGGGCAATTATTCCATATACCCTGACATCTGCCGAATTGTTTTAACTGTTTCATGCCATGTCATATAAGGATTGCTGCAAACCATGAGAATGTTCACCCGTCTATCAATACCAAGAGTGAAATCCCATTCTGCATAGACCATCTCCCAATCCTCACCATATTTCTTTTTCACATCTTCTAAGGAATCATGCTCAAAAACCGACAAATATATTTTTCGTCAATATCCGCGACTCTGACTAAATCATGAGCTATAACAAAGGATACCTCATAAATTGCAGATTTGATAGGATGAATTCTTTTCCTGGGCTGCCGCCTCCATAATCTGGCTTATGAAAATCACGATAAACCTCCCCTCCTCTTTCCGGTATGGTAAGTACAGCGCCAGAGTCCAGCTTTTCCCATTTTCATCGGTTACTTTGGTCAGCCGATATGTCCCAGGTTTCATTTTTACTAACTGCCCGTCATAACTGACAGTAAGGGAAATCTTCTTTCCGAGCTTTTCAGTACCATGGTGACTGGAAGAGACACGCCATCAGCAACAGACATGGTTACTATCTCATTTCCGAAATCGTCTGACACTGATTCTTCCTCAATCATCATAATGCTGTCTTCTCTCTTATCCTTGCTGCATGGGCCCCATGAACAAAAGGGCAAAACAAATTTTATTTCAGGCATACTAGTACTACCTTGCAGAAATTTCAGTGAATTCGGCACTCGCTATTTCCGCCCTCTGCACGCCTGCAAAGCTAGACGTAGGCACCGCTACGTTGCTA
>CANDBT010000110.1 GCA_947383005.1 uncultured bacterium
GGGTCTGTTTCCGATAGCTCTCAATGCCCTCCTGCGAAATGGAAACCTTCACCGCATTGTCCGCCTTCGGCTGCGGTGCATCTTTTTCCTTTTCCTGTGCGCTGACCGCCCTGCCATTCTGATACCAGCCGCTTGCCGCACCAGTCTGGCTTACATATCCCTCTATATTTACTGACATATCAAATCCTCCATTTCCAAATTTCATACCCTGAAGTCCACCCCGCCGAGCGTCCCGTCAAGCTGGCCTAAAATGCCCGTGTCAAAGGCGTCCCCCGGTTTCTAGTTTGGATTGTTCTTCTTTACCAATGCTTCTAACCTGCTTCCATAGTCCCTTGCCATTCTGTCCAACGTCCACGAAGCAGAACTGCGCTGTTTGGAAGGAAGGGTACTTAAATACTTGTTGATAACATCATTTCTCCTTGTTCCTTCTGGTATGCCCTTTCCATTGGTGCTAATAAAATCCTGCTTTACTACCTCTGCTAAATCTGCTTTTACTTCATCAGACACAGATACTATTTTTTTCCAGTCATTTCTTCCCGTTATATATCTGTCTGCCTGTTCTTTTGACTTCCAAGGGATACCGTTTTCATCATAATACATATTGCTATGTTTATACTTCACTCCTCCGCAGATCTGGCCGCCCGTCGGATTGAGGATACCGGCCTGGTTCCCATTTTTCTGTGAAAACAGCCGGTTCATCAGGGAATACCCCGAAAACCAGTTCATGTTGTTCATACGAATATCCATATCGTGACCTCCTTCACCAATAAGCCTGCCTCTCTATATCTTCAAATCCAGATTCGCACCAACCTGTGACTGATCTTTCACAACGGTTTTGCCCGCTTCCTCTTCCTGGACAGCTTCGATGATTGTTTTCATATCTGTGTCATTCAGATAAATCGTGCCATCTTTGGAAGCAGCCATTTTTTCATTTATGAGCTGTTCGGCCTTGTTGTAAGCTGATCCACCCTCTGTCTTTTCCGCAGTTACTTCCTCTGCTTCTGCCGTTTTCTTTTCTTCTAATGTTTCCGCTAATTTTTCCTTCCTTTCTGCTGCCTTTTCTTTTGTCTTTTCAAACAGTTTCTCAGAAATTTTCTTCCTTTCTTCCCGCATCTTAGCACTCATTTTTAACATACCATCGTTTCTGGTTTGCATTCTGCAATGATATTTTCCGTTCTCATCAATATAACTGTGCTGATACACTATAGTCCAGCCAGTGGCTTTCGCCATGCCTTCTGCCAATCTAGACATAGACTCAACGCCTTTTATCATGTCTTCCATATCCTTTGCTTTTTCGGGATCATTCTGCATTTTTTCCAAAAGTTGGGGATTTACGGTCAGTGACTTGCCACTTTTGGCTGATGAGCAGACATTTCCAACCTTAAAATCTACGCTTGGAACAAGTTTGGCCAGTTCATTCGCATACTCTGCTGTCTTCTTGGATTTACTGTTTTCTGCCGTCTCCTGTGTTTTTTCTGTTTCCTTCTTTTTCGTGCTGCCTGCAGCAGAGTTTCCCGCCATACCCTGCGCTACATAACTTCTGTAATTGTTTGTAATCTCCATTGCCATAATTTTTTCCTCCTTGATAATAAATTTATTTGAAATCCGTTTCAACTGTACAGTTGGCCTATAATATTTCAAGCAACTCATAATACCAGTAATTCCTTATACTTTCATAGGGAATCTGTATTATCCTGTCTTTTGAACTGCTTTCATAAATACAGGATTCCGCTATGCCAGCCAAACCTGGAAGTTTATAAAATCCGCCGAAGACAATCCAAATTTCTCCTTCCGCATTGTTTTCTTCTAAAAAATTCTCAAAGGCCTGCCTTTCAACATAAACGTATCTATCATCATATGAAATCATCTGGCTTAATTCCTCGGTATCATAAGAAATAACTTGAGGTTCCCCGTCATAATTTCCAACTAGAATGTCCCTGCTTTCATTGCAGCGGGCATAGGAATGTGTATGTACCGCCAGCAGCAGTGCCGCAATCACCAGAACGGCTGCGGCTGCCATGCCAGCGCACATCCTTTTACGGTATGGGCGGAAACCTGCAATCTCACCCATCCGCCTTTTCATGTCTTCAAATTCCCTTTCCCCCGCATAAGTGACGGCAGGCGGCGTACCCTCTCTTCCGGAGCGCAGCAGTTTCAGGGTTTTCAGCAGCACCATGCCATATTCATGCGCCGTCCTCCCGCTGCCCTGTATGCACACCCTGTCGCAGATATCCTCCATATCCGCCCGGAACTGTTTCTGGCAGACTGTCAGGAACGGGTTCACCCATAAGAGGCACCGCAGGACGTCCCATGCAAGCCCAAACCACAAATGCCCTAACCGGATATGTGTCCGCTCATGCTGAATGACAGACCTTAATTCCTCCCTGCTGTAGCTCTCCAGCATTACCTTTGGGATGACGATCTTCGGTGCAAACAGCCCAACTGTAAACGGCGTCACATTCATGTCTGTAATCCTGACCTGCATATTATCCAGAGAAACCTTTTCCATCCCGGCAACCGACTTCCGGAGGCGCAGCCGCTTTCCGAATATACAGACAGCAGCTATAAGGATGCCCGCCATATAAATGCGGTCTGCCCACAGGCAGGTCATGGTTCCATGCGTTATCCGGCCTGTTATTCCCACCACTGCCTTATTCTCATAAAACAGCTTCAGCTTTCCAAGGAACGGGATGAGCAGGAAGGATGACCATAACAGCCCCCTTATAAATGTCCGTCTTGAAAAAAGCATCTTCCGGAGCAGCATCACAAGCCCGATCAGCACGAAGGAAAATGCCGCACACCGTACAAGCTGGGTCGTGTAATAAGCCGCACAGAAATCCAGGAGTCTGCCGATCTGTGACCAGTCAGGCATGGGCTCCACCCTCTTTATCCGTGGATTCTGTCCACCGCTCCTTGCTTTTCTCCAGGATTTCCTCCAGTTCCTTAATCTGTTCATCCGTCAGGGCAAAACTCTGCAAAAGCGCCGCCATCGCATTTGTCCCATTGCCGGAAAAATAGCTATCCACAAACTTCCTGCTTTTCTCTTTCACACATTCCTCCCTTGACCTCTGCACATAGTAGTGGTAAACCCTCGAATCATGCTCATCCACCGTGTAGCCGAGGATGTCCTTCTGGTTCAGGCGGTTCATCAGCACCCGCACCATCCTCATCGACATATCCACATTCCCCTGCATCCTCTTGTAGACCTCGGAGGATGTCAAAGGCTCCCCGCACGCCCACAGGACTTCCATGATCTGCCATTCACTCGGTGTAATCTCTTCCTTTGCCATACCGCTTCCTTCCTTTCATTTTATTTCGTCACTTTATATATCGGTCAATTATCGTTAATTATTAAGAGATGTTGACGCTTTTGTATGGAAAGCTCATACACCACCACCCGAATATGGCATATCGCCATTCGTCCGATATAGGGGAAACGCAAACCGCCGTGTAAGCATATTAACTCTGATCCCCCGCTTTCCAAGCGGTTTTCTGAATATGAAAAAGGGCTTGTGAGACCTTTCCCCATTTCTCCTTAGTGCAGTTTCAGCAACCGGGAAATATTCTCCCCCAATGCCATTTCCGCCGCCCGCCTGTCCGGGCTTACAAATTCGATGAGCTGCCTGTATAAATATGGTTCCCCGTAAGGCGCATCTGAACTGTACAGGCATCTCTCCGGCAGTTCGATCAATGCCATTTTTGTGGCAATGGAAGCAAAAGCCGCCGAAAGGTCTAAGTATACATTCCCATGTTCTTTCGCAAATTTTATGACCTCCATCCAGTTTGAGCCACCTAAATGTCCGAAGATAACAGGAATGTCGGGATATTTTTCACATAAGGACATCAGAAGTTTTATCCCGTCCATCGTGACCGGGTGGAAGGTATGTACCCAGACTGGATAAATCTTTGTAGCCATCAATGCCTGAAATACAGTATCCAACTGCATGATCTGCTGCTCGTTTCCGGGCGTAAACTCCCCGATCCCATACAGCGAATTGGAAGTAATCTGCGTATCAATCCATTCTTCCGTTTCCTCCAGCCCCATCCCTAAAGGAACGGAACCGAATCCCAAAAAGCGTTCCGGGTATTCCTTTACGGCCTCCACAACTTCCGAAATGTTCTTTTTCAGTCGGCGGATGTTATCCTCCTTGCTGTTGGCTCCTGCCAGAATCTTATTCAGGGCTGCCATTTCTTCTTCCAGTTCCTTTAATGTGCCGGCTTTCTCCGGATGCGGCGCGGTGCAGAATAATACCGTCTTATCTACTCCCGCCGCATCCATTTTATCCAACTGCATTTTCACGGGGAACATGATATGTTCGTGGCTGTCTATCACCATTTTCAGAACCTCCTTGACAATTTTGGTATATTGACGTTAGCATTAAGGATAGCTAAAATCAAGTACGCACTTTTTTGAAATAAGGTTTCCTTTATGAAACCATGCGTGGAAAGGGGCAATACATAATGGCAAAGGTACAAGCAGTGGATGAACAATGCCCGGTTGAACTGGGGTTGAATATCCTTAGCGGAAAATGGAAACTGAAAATATTATGGCATCTCTCCAAAGGTACAATCCGTTTTAATGAATTACAGCGGCTCTTAGGCCACATCACCACCAAGACGCTGACGGAACAGCTTCGGGAACTGGAGGAGCAGAGAGTCATCCTGAGAACTGTTTTCCCCGAAGTCCCTCCAAGGGTTGAATATTCGCTTAGCGAAATAGGCTGCACTCTGCAACCGATTTTAGGTGGGCTGTGTGAATGGGGAAAGACCTATCAGGAATATCGACAGCAATGAGTCCCAGCCGATGTCGCAATCTGGCTGATGATAGATGCGGTTGCATTTGCAATCCCGGATTCCCTTTTCCAGACAGTCACAGGTGCGGGTTTTGCGTTCCCGGGCAGATGTATACACAGGCGTGCCGTCACCGGCCAGAGCCAGCTCTTTGAGGGAAAACAGATTTTCAGCCACAGAAGCCTGAAGGAAAAAGGTGTTGAAAATTTCCCAGAGCCGGAGGCATGGAGCCATATCAGCGGGAGGATTTATTTCAAACTGACGGAATAAATCTTCGACCGTAACTTTTTCCACGGGAGCAGCTTTTTCTTCCCTGCCTTAGGTTTTTGGGGGTTTGCCTTAGGCGGATAGATGGCATCGGAAAGGTTTTTGTCAGCAGAGAGCCAAAGGCGTCTGTGAAAATCATAAAAGGTACCGGGAGTGTCACCAACAGAAAAGCCAAAAATAATGGCGTGCAGATGATTCTCCTTGAGGTCAGCAGCAAATCTGGTGTAGGAAGTTATTTTGAACTCGACAGAAACAAGAAGAGCCCGGAGCATATCGGAAGGGAGCCTGGGTTCAGGTCCAAAGACAGAATAACGGTCCTGCATAAGGGTGTCCACTACCGACAGATCAAGGGGCCAAAATTTCTCAAGGATCTGCCAGGTGGAATCAGGTAAAGAATTGGCAGCATTAGGATAATATTTACGAAACTGAGTCAGAACCCGGTTCTGGTAGGCGGAATGGCCGCCGATATTAATAGGTTTCAAAGAAACACACCTCCAAATCAAAAAGTTTGTTCCGGCAGTGCCGAAACGATATGCCTTGTTAATTAAAAGGCGCGAAGCGCCGCATTTTCTGAGGCATTTGTCAAATGCTTTTTGAAAAAAGGAGGAGAAAAAATAAAAAAGGACTCTCAGAAGCCGCATAAATAAAGGCTTAAAGATTCCGAGAGTCTATAAAATAAAACCGGCACCCAAATCTTGTATTCAGGTGTCAGAAAATTGCAGACAGCACACACCATACGAAAATCACTTATCTTTCGTACCATGCGGCCTTATCTTCTTCTATCCAGACTATACTGTTGGTTTTGGAATCTCACCAAATCCTGACTTGGACGCCTGCCAAGTCCTGCGTTTTCACGCTCGCGGACTATACCGCCAATCGGGAATCTCACCCTGCCCTGAAGATGCCAGTATTAAGTTGTAAAAAACTATCTATACCGTTTCGTAAGATACCAGTTCTTCCACCGGGATTCTGGTCTGCGCGTGGCGTTCCGGGTCTGCCGCTTCCTCGTCCGAATACCCGACTGCAAGGATATTGACCGGCT
>CANDBT010000111.1 GCA_947383005.1 uncultured bacterium
TTTTAATTTGACGTTTTTGTGCGGGAGACAGGAACTTTAATTTGCTGGGCTACAAGCTGGCTGGCAGACTGTTTTACGGACGAGAAGTCCAGGGAGGTAACCGCCATACCGATTGCTCTATCATTCTAACAGCTTAAGCAACAAGAAGGATAATCACCTGACTGGCTGTCAGGTATATCAACCATAAATATATTGTAGTAGGAGGTAAGAAATTTTATGAAACTGAAAAAGGCAATGATAGTATTCGGTACTGTCTGTATATTGAGCACAATGATTACGGGATGCGCTTCCGGTTCTGAATCTGCTGCTAAAACAGAAGAAATCCAGATAAGCGAAGTATTATCAGAGGATTCAAATAGTGCATCAAAAGAGATTGATGGAGACACGGAGGAACCACAGGAAAATGCAGAAAGCAGATGGCAGGTTTTAGAGCCGGATGTTGCTGCTGCTGTTGATGCAGATTTTCTGGGCAAGGTTTGGAAAATAGAAGAGGATTCATTTTTTATTGCTGAAAAGAAAGTGAAAATTCTTGATGACGGTTCTTTATCGTATAG
Organism: uncultured bacterium; assembly: GCA_947383005.1. Taxonomy (GTDB): domain Bacteria; phylum Bacillota; class Clostridia; order Lachnospirales; family Lachnospiraceae; genus Brotaphodocola. The sequence goes on from CANDBT010000111.1 coordinate 555, forward strand.
TTCTCCAAGCTCCAATGCCGATCTGCCTGACACCCAGTTGATTCATGTGGTTTTTGAAGAAGATACTCGTTTTTATTTGAAAGACACTGATGAAAATGAAGAAGGCCATGGGAACATAGAGGCCGGATTTCAGGATTTGAAAGAGCAAATGTCCGTTGAAATGAAAGGCAGCTTTAAAAATGACGAATTTCATGCTGCAGAAATACGGTTCTTTTAGATATAGGAGATTCCCCGATTGCCGTGGGCGATAAAGTAGAGATCAGTTACCGTGGGCTGATTGATTTTGATGAAGAGCATCCAAGTGAAGCTTTAAAAATTGTAGTAATCACGGCTAAATAAATATGCTGATACAGGGAAAGTTTACAAAGCCAGATTTTAATATCTACATAGCCATATACAAAGATCCCGTCGCCAAGGCAATGGGATTTTTGTAATTCTAGAGGGTTGTACATTTCACGTCATTTAGAAAACCGTCTGCGGCATGCAGGTTGTTCCGGTGTTTTGGAAATGATAAAATTAAATTTCACAGGAAAGATACATAAAAAGAAAAATCGGCATTTTCAGAGGAAAAATATTATGTGTAATAAAAATCTTAAAATATTAGGCTGTATGGTTCTTGTAACTGGCGCTTTATCAGGATTGGCCGGGTGCAGCTGTATGCCATCCAAACCAATCCAGACAGAAGAAAAAGCAATTACCTTTGACGTTGATGATACTACAACAGAATGCGATGCAGACGGGCAGGATCAAAAAAGGGACTTCGATGCAGAGAAACCGGATACGGGAAGGGATTCTGAAGACCTGGCAGGGGATGATACCGGTCCGGGCGAAATGGAGATTGTGAACGCAGCCGAATTTGGCAACCCAAAAGAAGTGTTGGATCATATGCCGATTGCATCAAATGTTACAGTTATAAAAACAGGAGAGGATGAGTTACAGATTGAGTTTGAATTAGAGAATGTGGGACTCTGCACTTTTGCTGCCGGTAAAGGAGAGAAATTCGTTCTGCCGGATGAAGTTTTTGTGGATTCCACCAAAATTGAATGGACGGCATCCACCGCAGACGGGGAATATCTTTTTCCTTATATGAGAGTTAATGAAACCGGGGATATGTTTATGATAGACTGGACATATAACGGATACAGTTTTGCCGTCTATGGGAGGTCACCGAAGGATACAAGTGACAGGGATATGGCCGGAAAGATTGCGTTGGCAATAATATACAATTTGGGTGAAGTGGAATAATGATGTTATCAGATTTGGTAAATTGAGACTGGAAATTAGACAGGGCTATCGGAATTAACTTTACGGGTCTTTTTGTGTTGTTATGCATCATCAATACTGTCATTTGTGTTTTTATGAAAAAGAGGGGAGAAAGGCAATGAGTAAATACAGCGCATTATGGGAATATGTTCAGAAAAGCGGAAAGGAATCATTTCATTTGACCTTTGAAGAGATTCAGGAGATTGCGGGGATACCGATTGACCACTCTTTTCTGAAATATAAGAAAGAGCTTGCAGATTATGGCTGGCAGGTCGGGAAAATATCCATGAAAGAGCAGACGGTACTTTTTCATAAGGTTAACTGATTGCCTTCGTTTTCTTAAAAGTCAGGGGCAGAAAAAATATGTGCAATAGGAATAAGTTGGCAGCTACAGCGAGAGAAGAAGCAGAATGATCCAAAGGCAGCAAAGGAATATGCACAGTGACTGGGCCGATTCTTTTAATATACTATAATTGTGTGCGCTCCGGAACGCTTGGAATCAGAAGTTGACACAGTGCCTTTCCGGGTCAACATGATACCGAAATGCAGATCGAAGGACAGGGAGGCAATAGAATATGGAACTTGTAAAACTGACACACGAAAATATCGAAAAGGAGCACATCTGCTGTGCGATCTCCAATAACAAGGATATTCAGGTCATGTCCAAAAAGAACTGGCTGAAAGACAGGCTGGACGAGGGGCTTGTATTCCTAAAAGGCAATGTCCGGGGAAAGTGCTTCATTGAGTATATCCCTGCAGAATACGCCTGGGCGCCCATCGAGGCGGAGGGCTATATGTACATTGACTGCCTGTGGGTATCCGGGCAGTTCAAGGGGCATGGATACTCGAACCTGCTGCTGGAAACGTGCATCAAGGACAGTAAAGAGAAAGGAAAAAAGGGGCTTGTGATCCTGTCCTCCAAAAAGAAAATGGGATTCCTCTCTGACCCGAAATATATGGGCTATAAGGGCTTTCAGACAGCGGATACGGCAGAGCCTTATTTTGAGTTGATGTACCTGCCCTTTGAGGAGGGCGCACCCCTTCCCCGCTTCCGGGACAGCGTGGGCAGGCATGAAGATATGCCGGAGGGATTTGTGCTGTATTACACAAATCAATGCCCTTTTACGGCAAAGTATGTACCGATACTGGAGGAGATGGCAAAGGCCAGGAACGCAGTGTTCCGGACCGTACATATCCAGACCAGGGAGGATGCGCAGAATGCCCCTTCGCCCTTTACCACCTTTTCCCTTTTCTATGACGGGCAGCTCGTGACCCATGAAATCCTGTCGGAGAAGAAATTTGATAAAATCTTAGCGGATAAAAGAGTGTGAAAAATGATTCAATTAGTCAGACCAACAGAAGCGATGAAAGAACAGGCCATAGAGTTCAGACAGGAATTTTTTGAACATGGGGAATTTGTCATCAACGGAAGTGAATTATTTGATAAAACGGATGATTACACAGAATGGTGCAGATCCATAGACGCAAACACGAAAGAGGAAACGGTTAATCCGAATTGGGTTATAACGGACACATTCTTTGCTGTCGATGATGATAGAATTGTGGGAATCATTGATTTCAGGCATACGCTGAACGACTTCCTGAAGGATCTCGGCCATTGCGGTTACAGCGTCCGTCCGTCAGAAAGAAGAAAAGGCTTCGCTACGGAAATGCTGCGGCAGTTATTGGAGGTTGCCAAAAAGACCGGGATGAACGAACTGTATCTTTCTGTGGAAAGGAAGAATGAACCTTCGGTTAAAACAATCATCCGGAATGGAGGAGTCTATGAGCGCAGCTTTGAAATTGATGGAGAACAGGCGGATATTTACAGAATCGCTCTGTCGGAATAGCCATACTGGTACAACGGATACGGCAGAGCTGCAAGCTGCCTGGCCAATCTGGTTGCCGCGCACTTTGATTTATAATAATTGGATACATGGAGAAAGAAAAAGGTAGATGAAGGAGGTAGAGATAATGCGTCATATTTATATTCGCGGAATCATTGGCCTGATTTGGCTGGTTGCAGCCATTGTATGCGGGGTATCCGGTAATTTCCTGATGATGGGGCTTTATCTGATATTGGCAGGTGTATTCCTCTACTCCGCATATGCGGCATGGAAAAAAGAAAAGGGCGGCGAAGGGGGGGAGGTAAAATGGGAGAAACGCTCCTGACTGTTCAAAACTTGAGTGCGTGGTACAGTGAAGAGAAAATGATACTTTCGGGTTTTTCTTTTTCGCTGGCGGAGCATGAAGTGGCAGGTTTGATCGGGCTGAACGGAGCTGGGAAAACCACATTTCTGAAGGTGCTTTCCGGCCTGCTCCCGACCTTTCGTTCAGACGGTATTTGCTTTTGTGGCGCTCCTGTGGATTTCCGGAAGCAGGATTTTAAGCTCTGCCGCTATACGGTGTTTGCCGAGGACAATTCTTTTTCGTATTTTACTTTCCGGGAATACCTGGCCTATGTATGCGCCGCCTATGGGAAAGAGGTTCCGGATGTGTCGGAGCTGGTACAGGGCTTTCATTTTGAAGAATATACAGATACCCTGTTAAGGGAGCTGTCAACCGGGAACCGGAAAAAAGTATTTCTGATCACGGCTTTTGCATTGAAACCCAGGCTGCTCCTTCTGGACGAGCCGGTCAATGGCCTGGATTTCCAGAGCACGGAATATCTGTACCAGCAGATTTTGGGCTATAAGGAGTATGGGACTGTTCTGTCTTCTTCCCATATCCTGGAGAGCATTACGCTGACTTCTGACAGGGTATTTGTCCTGGAGGACGGTAAGATCCGGCAGATTTTTGAAGGCGGGCAGGTAGGCGCCTCGGATATCCGGGAGGCGCTGCATGATGAAAATGACAGGTAAAGCCTTTGCCAAAAAACTGTTTGGGGCAAAATATGAACGGCTCTCCCGGACACTTTTGATGGATTTGATCATATTTTGGGGGCTGTATATCGCGGGCTTTCAGGTGCAGATTGCGGCATCTGTACGAATCCTGATGATAAACGCCTTTACTGCAGGCGTGATGTGGCAGGCCCTTTCTTCAAAAGATAACGCTGTGGAGCTGAAACATATGCTGATGCTGCCGCAGCATCACCGGGAATTTGTATTCTCCTATGTGGCGGCGCTGGGAGGCTATACGGTTCTTACAAAGACAGGGCTGCTTTTGGCGGTCCTGCTGGCTGTTTCTGCATGGAAGCCCATAGAGATGATAGGAATGGTCATCAGCATGCTTCATGCGGTCCTTATGGCTGCTGCAGCCTATTCCCAGAGAAAATATTGGTATGTGGGCGGGCTTTGGGCCGCTGCCATACTGTCTGCCATTCTGTTTTTAAGCAGCGGGCTTTTGCTTGACTTGTTACTGCTTGCGAATAGTTTCATTGCTATTCTGATTTTGTGGAAGGCAGACGGATACGCTTTTTATCAGTGTGAAAGTAAGAAAAGTCATACTATCCGGCAGAGGAAGAAAGCTTCTTTATGGCGGTACTTTTTCCGGTATCTGAGCTGCCACAAGAATTATCTGGTCAATACTGCGGTGATGTGGTGCGTAGCCCTTGTAATGCCGTATTTCTTAAGAGACATGACCGGGCTGTCCGTTGTCCCGGTAGGCTTTGCAGTTTTATCCCTGAATACGCCAATCTGTATCCTGCTGTCCTGTGACTGTGACCTGGAGCAGGCAGTCCGTTTCCTGCCCGGACAAAAACAGTGCTTTTGCATCCCATACTGCCTGTTTATCTTCTCTTGTAATATGGCTACAGATGCGATATTCCTCTGTAGTTGGCAGATACAAAACAGCGGTGTTACTGTCTTAATGATTGCCGGGGCTGTTTTCTTTGCCTTGCAGAGTGCGGTTTTGTCTGTGTTGCTGGAATGGTTTTATCCGATTCATGGCTGGAAGATTGAAAGCGACCTGTGGCACCACCCCCGGAAATATGTGGTTCCAGTGATAATGCTGCTGCTTGCAGGAGCTGCCTCGGCCTGGCCGGTACTGCTGTATGTCCTGTTGGTTTTACTGGCTGTGGAAATTGTGATTTTGATTTTTATATGTCGGAGGAATCCGGAGTGATGGATAAAATTTCCTCATTTCCAGAAAATGGATGTTCCTATATGCGGTCACGCCCGTTCAACAGATGATTGTCAAAGAAATCAATAATCATATAGTCTATATATAAAGTGGTTAATTATTGCTTATATACATAACCTGTCAATAACCATC
>CANDBT010000112.1 GCA_947383005.1 uncultured bacterium
AAAAAAAGACAGGGATAAAGCTGACACCTCATATGCTAAGAAGATACTTTGCAATGGAACGTTGGAATGCCGGATGGCCATTAGAAATGATCAGTCAGGCTTTGGGGCACAGGCATCTGGAGACTACAACAAAGTATTTAAGTATTATGGATGATAAATTGACAGAAGCAAGTAAGGAGTTTTTTGAAAAACATTCCGATGATTATGGAATTAAGCAACTGTTACGGTGAGTATATGATAAAAGGATAAAGCAGATTAAAGATAAAAGTCCCGCCGGGTTGCGCTTGGTGAAACCAGAGGCGTGGCGGGTTCTGTTACGCTAAATATAGCGGATGAGATGGGAAAAGTCAAGATTAAAAAATTTATTATCTGTATATTAAGGAATAGATGAGGAAGACAATGACGAAACCAGTAGTCAGTAAGGATTTCAATTTGGAAGATATCCGTAAGATTCGGGAATATAATTCCCTGCGGCACATTCAGATGACGCATGAAGAGATTATTGAAGATAATCGAAAGGGCGCAGCTGTGGTACTGGAACTGCTGCAGCAAACCGGAAAAGTGGACATAGGATAAGTCTTTGGAAAAGGAAACAGAAGGGAAAAGTGCGGGTTGAGAAGAACCATCCGCATTGGTAAGCTGCCAGATAACGAATTTTCTTGTTTAGTCATATTGAAGAAATCGAAAAAAGGGATGAAAACTGCTGAATTGGGAAAAACGGACAATTCTGGAATGGTGCAGATGTTGCAGTGAAGTGTATATATTAAAGCAGGAAATAATCGGAAAGCCGTAAATATTGATTGGGAATCGAAAAATTGCATAAAATGATTGAAAAAAGGTATTCAGGATGATAAGATAAGAATAAAGAAACCAGTGTTTTGTAGAAGAGGAGGCGGTAGTATGGCTACATCGAGTATTTTTTCTAATGTAAAAATTACAGATCCCAAAAAGGTTGAGGCTTTTGTAGAAGCATTGGATGCGTCTGCTCGTGATCCAGAGCGTAGACCTACAGGGGCAGTAATTCCTCTTGTTAACGATATTGATGAGATTAGAAAATTTATGGCAGCGAGGATTTCCAAAGGATGAATGGATGTATAGCAGTTAATATACAAGACATGCTTAAGGCTATTGGAGAGGAGGAACTGTTAGACCTTCTCTCCGATTTTTCTTGTCCGCTAAATCAGGAAGTGGAAGATTTTGTCCGAAACAAATCTTTGGATTTTGCAAAGAAAAAACTTTGTGTTACATACCTTGTTATAAGGAAACTTGGCAACGGGAAAACAGTTCTTTCGGGTATTTTTACATTGGCGCATAAAGCTGTTGAAGTGAGCAATACCAATATTAGTGGTGTAGTTCGTAGAAAATTATCAAGATATGCACGATTAGATGAAGAAAGTGATAAGTATAATGTTTCCGCTTTTTTGATAGCACAATTTGGAAAAAATAATAATGTTTTAAAAGAGTATTCTATTAGTGGTAACGAATTGATGGATTTGACTTTTGGAATATTAAAGCATGTTCAATACTACGTTGGTGGTGGGATGGTATATTTAGACTGCGAAGATATTGAAAAAATATTGAACTTTTACCAAAGTGACAATAATCGGTTTAGAATATTTGGTGAGAGAATATCAGAAGTGGACCAAAAAAGGTATTTACAATTATTGAAATTCTTTTGAAAAATGTTATTAGATAAATAATGTATAGGGAGAAAACATGTACAAGAGCGAAATAAGACCATCACAAATAAAAAAATTGTCAGATAAAGTGAGAAAATTAAATTATGAAAAATATTTGTGGAAAATAAATTTAATTAAGTGTAGAGCTTTTGAAGATGCGACAATAGAGCTGGATTTTCCTGTTACAGCTTTAATAGGCCCTAACGGTGGTGGAAAAACGACTATTTTAGGCGCATGTGCATTAGTGTATAATTCAATTGTACCAAGGCAATTTTTTACCAGAAACAAGCAGTTAGATGAAGAAATGAAAAACTGGTCTATAGTATATGATGCGATCGACAGAAACAAGAGCAAGGTTTCCCTGCTCAAACGAACGGCTTCTTTTTCAAAAGAAAAATGGTATCGTGACGCATTAGAACGAGATGTATTATTTTTTGGGGTATCAAGAACTTTGCCAGCTGTTGAGCGTAAAGATTTATCTAGATTTACTAATAAGAATGTTGTTTTCGAACAAAATAATATCAGAGTGTTAGGAGAAGATACTGCGAAGTATATTTCACGGATTTTAGGTAAGGATGTAAGTGCATACGCAGTAGTGCAATCGGATAGTTATGGAAATATTAATTTGTTAACAGGAAAAACAAAAGAAGGAAAAAGATATTCAGAATTTCATTTTGGGGCAGGAGAATCAAGTATTATTAAGATGATTATGAAAATTGAAAATGCACCGATGCAAAGTCTGGTATTGATTGAAGAAATTGAAAATGGTCTACATCCTTTGGCTACGTTAAGATTAGTTGATTATTTAATTGATGTGGCAGATAGAAAAAATATTCAAGTGGTATTTACGACACATTCAGAATATGCGATTGAGCCTTTACCTGCGGAGGGAGTTTGGGCTGCTGTAGATGGAACAGCAATTCAGGGAAAACTAGATATTCATTCACTTAGGAGTTTAACCGGAGAGGTGAATTCAAGATTGGTAGTTTACACAGAAGATGAGTTTGCTAAAGAATGGGTGAGTGCAATATTCAGATCGGATAATTCTATTGCAAATGATGCTATAGAAGTATATGCAATGGGAGGAGATGGCACTGCAGTAAATGCTAATAAGTATCACAATTTAGATCCAAGTAGTAAAACAAAATCGATATGTATTATTGATGGAGATTCCAAACAGAAGGATAATCCTGAAGTAAATGTATATAGGTTGCCTGGAGAAGAACCTGAATTATGTGTTTTTAATCAAATCATGGACAAATTGGATAGTTGTTCTGGGATACTATCAGTTAGGTTTATGAGAAAGTTTGAGGAACAAGGATTTATTAAGAATATAATAGAAGAAATTGGGAATACAAATCATGACCACCATTTAATTTATTGTCAAATAGGTGAAAAAGTTGGATTTGTGAATGAAAGTATTATTCGTGGAGCATTTCTTTCTACATGGTGTGAATGTTATCCAGAAGAAGTTAAAAAAATTCTTGAACCTTTGCAGGATGTATTGCCTAGAGTAGATGAAGGAGGTAATGGATAAGCTATCATATATTCATATAGGATATAGGGAGAAAAATTCGCTTCTTTCTTCTGGTAATAGTAGAAACAGCAATTTTACCAATTCCCAAAAACGTTTTACCAACTTTAAAAATTACCTGATTCCCTCAGGAAAACAGAGGCCAGAAAATCTTTACCAGCGCAAAAGCTGGTAAACAGAAAATGGAATATCCCTCAACCCCGCATAAATCCAACATTCCAGTGCAAAGTTCGCAAAGCAGATGGGAATGTAACTCCAATTTCATAAGATTAAGCAAGACGCTGGAAACCCGCATGGTTCCAGCGTTTTTTGCGTTTTTGGGGTGTCGTTTTGAGATGATGGAAATCGGGAGGATTTGCGGAAAAGTTGGTAAAAATCTGGTACGGGAATTGGTAAAATCCTTTACCAACTTTTAAGGGGCGAAGTTTGCAGGTTTTTTATAGGGAAGGAACGAGTGGGATTTTTTACGAAGGAAGCAATGAAAAAAATGATGAAAGAGAGGACGAAGTGCATGGAACTGATTGAGATGATGGTTGTGATGGGGAAGAATAGGATAATCCAGCTACCAGAAGAGGAAGTGAACGTGATGGGGCTGATGGAAGGGGATGAGTTGTGTCTGTCTTATCTGGTGGATGATCGGATGGAGGAGAAGGTGAATGAGGCGGGGGAGTTTTTGGTGGAGAGGGTAAGATGATGATATATAAGAGCAAGGAAATAATATATTTGTACGGTATATAAAAATTTCCAAAGAGAATCGGGGTAGACTCCTTTTAGACAAGGAGAAATTCTGGTTCTTTTTTATGCCTTAAGGAGAGGGAATTTCGATGGATTATATAGAACTGATTGAAGAAGTAAGAGCAGAACTGCTGCAGGTTGTGAATCAGAGATGTGATGACATGATCCGGATGTACCAGAACGGGGAACCATACCATCGTTCAGAGACCAGGAGTAGGGAATGCTGTCTGGGGAGGACCTCCCCGTCCATGCTCAAAGGGAAGAGGCCGGTCTCTGTCACATTTGCTTCTGGTGAGACCATAGAAACACCCACATGGAAAAAGGCAGTCCAGTCCATCCTGAAGCACTGCAACGGGCAGCCGGACATGCATGAAAGACTGATGCAGCTGAGAGGAAAGGTATTCGGCAGGCAGCGGACGATACTGGGGAAAAATCCGGCAGGAATGGATGTACCGATCCAGATCGATAAGGATCTGTATTTTGAGGCCAAGTTTGATACGGAGGCATTACTGACAATGATGGAGAAAAAAGTGCTGGAACCTGTGGGCTATGACTTTTCCGGAATCGTTATCCAGTATACAGAAAAGAAACCGGCGATATCAGAAAGCCTGAGGAGTGTGCAGGACGAAGGCGGGGAAGAAGCGCCGGAAGAGGAACAGAGCGGAGGGATGACGCTGAATTAGAAAAAAGGATATCTGTATATGAGTCAGAAGGGACTTCCATAACCGGAGGAATCCTTCTTTTTTACTGCCTAAACAAAATCTGTATATGAAGAGACAAATAGCAGAAGGGAGAAAAATGTATGAAATCAGAAGATGAACAGATACTCCATCAGATCATGGACACCGACACCATGGGCTACGCCTGTGTGTACGACAGTGGCAGCGGTAAAAGAGAAGAATACCTGGTTGCGCTGACCCCAGAGAACCTTGCCAGTCTCATCGGAGGAAAGGGCGGGGAGGCCCGGCAGATCACCGTGACCGATGTTCTGGACCGCCTGGTGGCAGAGAGCAGAAAGGGGACGCTGGACAGCTGCCCGGATCAGAGACTGTGCAGGAAGATAAACCAGTTCCTGGCACCGATCCAGAGGGGAGAAAAAGAGGCAGGGGAGATCCTGGCCGTGAGCAGGGACGCGGCGGACGAATACTTTGCAGCGGAAGAGGAAGCGGCCATCCTGGCAGAGTGCCGGATGCAGTAAAACAATGGAAAAACGAAAGGGGAAAGCGATATGGGATGGATACTGGGTATTACAACAGCAGTAGGGATCCTTCTGGCCGGAATAGCCGGACTCGCATGCGTAGCAGTGTACAGAGTCAGTGAATGCCAGAACGATTGAAAAGCTCCGTCCATCGTGACGGACAGGAGCAGATCAAAGAGAAAAGGAGCGTATCATGATCAGACAGATCAACCAGATGCTGGAGCAGGAAGGGATCCTTCCCAAAGGGAAACGGCTGGATGATGTGGCGGTTTTCCGGAATGAGGGGATAACCAACCTGCTCTTTTTCTTTGGGGAAGAAAAGCTGGATATGGGGAAGCTGGCCGCCTGGAGGCTTAAGACCCGTTACAACTTTGGCAGCACATGGATGTCCGACTATGTGGATAACCGGCTGGGAGGATTTCTCCATGAAGTCGTGGCAGAGAAGCCGGACTGTGCTTTGATCGGTGAGAGCGGAAATATCTTCAACCTGATGGGGATCGCGGCCCGGACCCTGCGGGAAAACGGCATGGAGGATAAGGCGGAGGAAATGAAGAAGCGCATCACCGAAGGCGGATGCCAGGACTATTATGAGGCACTGAACATCATCGACCAGTACGTCACCATCACAGGAAAAGAAGAACCTGAGATGGGCGGGATGGAGATGGAATAGCTGCCTGACAGTGGCAGGATGGAGAGGAGGCAATCGTGGAAGAAAGAGAACCCGTCATAAAGATCCTGTATGAAAATACCACAAGGCCGGTCAATCGGGTCTTACTCACCTTTCCGCTTTCCGGCAGGGAGAAGCCGGAGCAGAAGATGCTC
>CANDBT010000113.1 GCA_947383005.1 uncultured bacterium
AAATTATTTTTTCTGTGTAAGAAGGGACAAGTTCGGCTTAAGTTGACGACATTGTTGGGGGAAACCCTTATCTTTTCCTTTACCATTTCCTGAAGCGGACTCGTCCTCAAGCATTCCGCAGCATCCCCGGCATGGAAAACCCGCGTCATAAATTCGCTGATTCTGGCTTCATGGGATTTGGGAACGACAATACATTCCCCTTTATACTCCTCTGGCAGTGCCGGTATCTTTTCCTGATCCGATACCATATCGTACAGGCGCTGTTCCTCCTCCTCATTTCTTTCATATTTTCCTTTCTTCCTTCCGATCAGCACTACCTGCTGGTACTTTTCATACTCTTTTTCCCGGAACCGGTACAAATGATCCGGTTCAAATCCGCCGCACCATTCCGCAAGAAACTCCCGCTGCTCTGCCATATACCGCGCAACTACCACCACGGCAACGGCTCCCTTGGAAAGATATGGCTGCGCCTTCTTCAAAAAAGCCAGCTCGTACCGCTCACCGTCCTCCTGCACCCCGTAGGGCGGGTTCATAAACATAAAGGAAAATGCAGAATGACTTATGATGACATCATTCAGAAAATCTGCCTTTAAGCATACATGGATGTCCTCATCCCGGCTGACAGTCCTGTGCGTTTCCTCATTGATCTCCACGCCGAATATTTTGACATCCGGACGCTTTCCCAAATCCTTGCCTGTTACCACAAGGACAGCCCTCCCATCCCCGATGGATGGTTCCAGGCAGCACACCTCCTCATCCTCCGGGAACTGTAAGAACCTGCTGATAGACCGGCAATGCCCCACATCCGTGTAATAGGCTCCCATCTTTGCGTCATTAAACTTTTTTCTTGAAAATTCTGACTGTTTTTTAATCCTGTCCATATTCTCCTCCTTTTATATTTGCCAAAAAAGGCATTAAAAAAAGCCCTCATACGAAGGCTGGCTACTCTTATCTTCGAATAATACCTGTTCCCAGGAATTATATCATGCGCTTCTGCCAAAACAGGCAGAGCTGAAAATAAAAATAGTTTTAATTATCTTATCATTAATCAGGACGCCTTGCAATCCTTTTCTTTGCTATTTATGCAAGACCATCCGGAATATAAAATTTAATATTTTTTCCGCCCGGCGGAATTTTTCCAGTAAAAAAACAGATAAGTTTCCCTATCTATTTTTACTTTAGCTCATATACAGGATGAAGCCACACCTTTGTATCTGCTCAAAATTATGCCATCTGCATTGACTGGCTCTCCAATTCCTTAACGGTATCAAGAGACAACTCCGTAGCTTCTGCTATATCCTCTAAAGACATTTTCCCTAATTTTATCAAATGGATAGCTGTCTTTTTTGCTTTGTTCTGCTCTGCTTCCTGTGCTGCTTCATAACGCTCACTTTTGATATAGGAACGCATAACTTATTCCTCATCATACAAACTCATCATAATCGAAACAACCTCCTTTTCCCTGTTATCTAATTATATAAAAACCTGTTCTCATTCACAATAAAATTCATGTGAATTTTTGTATTCTATATTTTCCCGGCAGCCGTCTGCAAGTTTATCATGGCAATAATTTGATATTTTGCCCTGCTGTCTGCAATCTGTCACGGATTAATTCTTTGCCATTTGCCCTAGAAAGTAGTATAATAGTATGGAATTTAGTAAAGTCGGAGGTTTTAACATGCCAACTTACCCGCAACAGCTGATCACTTCACTCTGTGATCATTTAGACGAGCGCCTGAAAAACTTTTTTTCCATAGAGCATTTAAGGTATTTTGATGAATATGCAGACTTAAACGGGCTTGTTGCCGATACTTTGTGGGAATACATAAAAAAAGAAACCCAAAAGACAGAAATCAATTCCGTTTATAATACACAGGTCAAGATGCGCCGCCAGAAAAGGAAGCGCTGGATTTCCAACCACGAAAGCAGCCATGAGAAATATGCCTTTTCCGATAAGAAGAGTCCCTACTACTCTGTCTGGCATGACCATGACCAGATGATGGGCAGTGTTTTTCTGAAGCTGTATGATGCGCCGGATCTTGAAACCGTGATTAAAAATTACCAGAAAAAACTGGCTGACTGGCAGCAAAATGATAAAAGCCTCCTGATTGATTATCCCCTTCTGTCAAACAGGACAAAACATCAGGTGAGGACCAGCTTTAAAAATGATTTAATCATTAATCTGATTGAAATCATTACGGAGTCCTATGACGGGAACATTGATAACTACTTTTCCAAAAAGCCGGACATCCTTTTGGATAAACCTTTTTTTGCCCCGGCAAAGTTTTCTGTTCCTTTCAAAGAGTCCCTGGATTCCTATGTGGCAGATCTTGTGAATTTCGATAAGGATGACACAACATTCCAGATGTTAGTCAGCTATGACCCGAATGAAGCGCCGAACGTGGATAAACTCCGCGTGTTTGACCCGAAGGACAACCAGATCCTTATGACGCTGATCAACCACATTAACCTCGACTTTTATGAAAGCAAACAGATTACACTGGAAGTCGGCACGATTGCAAAAGCGATCAACAGCCGCCCAAACAAAAGGCTTTATGACGATATCAAGATGCGCCTGCATAACATGGCACGCACCGCATTCCAAATGTATAAAAAAGAAAATCCAAATGAACCAATCTATACTTTTTCGTTTTTTGACAATGTAAGGACCATTTCCAAAGACGGAAAGGAATATGTTTCCGTGACTTTTGGTAATACGCTGTACGAATCCATCACAAAGAAAAAAATGATTTCCGTAACTTCCAGCAACTACAACTCTTTGGATTTGGAGCTGAGCAGGCTGCTTTACCATAATCTGCAGAAGGAACGCATTGCGCTGTCTGTATCCTCTGTTCCGGATGAACACGGATACCTGTACAAGACCTATGATTATTCCTATTTCCAGCGTATCATCCTGTTCAAGAAGAAGAAAAAGGCGGATAACATCCAACTGATTACAGAAACCCTTGAGGAATTCGTCGAAAAGAAAATTGCGCTTGCAAGTTTCCGTTATGATAAGGGACAGGGGCTGTTCCACCTGTATTATTTTACCCTGAGTGATGATGAGCGTGCCGACCTGATCAGCACCAATGAAGCAGGAAGAACAGGGCAGATTCCTGACGCCGCAGAAGCAGAAACGCCTCCACCACAGAACCCCATAGCTGTCCAGACAACGTTAGACCTTACTTAATGGAAAGCCGGTAAAAGCTGACACATCCAAAAAAACCATCCGGTTATGAACACTGAACCGGATGGTTTTTTACTTTGCCTGTATTGTTTCTTACAGGTTTAGAACCCCAAAAAATACTCCCATTTTTTTCGCCGTTTTTTCTGTTTTAAACACAGATTCATTTTTTATGGAATTATATATAAAAATGATACCATTTTCTTCGCCATTTTTAACGTTTCATTTCTAAACGTACCGTTTTTGAAAAAATGATACCATTTTTCTCGCCTTTTTTCCGTTTTTGCGATTTTCTCCCCAAATAAAAGAAGGCGAAACACCGCAAATTTAATATTCCTTCCTCTGAAATCATCAAAATGATACCATTTTCTTCGCCATTTTCCCTTTTTGCGTCCTTTTTTTTCGCCTAAAACGCATATCTGCAAAAATGATACCACTTTTTTCGCCATTTTTACGGTTTCATTTTATGCCATAAATTTTTTTGAATCATTTTTACCCTCCGTTTTATCATAAAAATCGGTCTTTTGATACCATATTTCTCGCCGTTTTTGATTTTTTATTATTTTCCATCAGATTATGCCGCTTTTTAATGCCATTTCCTTCGCCGTTTTTTTCATAAAAAAATTTTTACTATGGAAATCCATAGCCAGAAACATAACTTTTACAAGGATTAAGACGAAATAGTCCCATTTTCTTCGCCGTTTTAAAAAGCAGAAAAAAGCTGGCAAAATATGCAATTTCCGTAAAAAGATACCTTTTTCCTCGCCATTTCAGAAGCATTTACAAGCCAAAAAATTATGCTTATAATGAACCTCAGAATACTATATCATGTACTTTTTTATAGAATCGCTACAAGATATATCAGAAGAATGGAAAGGAGGTTCATGCCATGGAACTGAACAGCTATGCCCGTATCGGGAAAGGCATACTCACAAAAGCCATCGGCCTGCAGAAGAATTACGTTGAGATTTATTCCAAAGGGCCCGATGTCCTGAATGAAAACAGGTCAGACTGCCATAACTGCATTGTCCATCAGAAAAAGGAAGAACTCAGGGCACTCGGACTGGACAAAGAAGCTGACAAGATCCACTGCTTCTGCCATACCTGCCCTACGTCGGTATGGGAACCCTCCTACACCACCGAAAAGCGCTACATCAATGAAAAGAACCGCTATGGCTACCAGCCCACATTAAAGCTCAATGCCATCAGGCTGCTCTTATTATACCACTTCCTCCAGCCGGACGCATATGGATTTATCAAGGATGTCTGCAAAAAGGAACTGGCTGCCACGATTGGCTGTACGGCTGCCACCATAGACGCCTGCAATGATGTGCTGCAGGATTACGGATACTGTTACTTTGGCAATTCCGGCATCCGTGACCATTGCATAAATATTTTACTGACGGAATATAAGGACTACCACAAAACTGCAGCCGAAGGCGGACGCGGTTATATTACCATGTCACAGGACATGCTGTCAGATCTGTGCGGCATTGAAAACCTGAATACACTGAGATTGAACTTAAAGGGCATTCTGGAAGTTGACAATGCCTCTTGTTATGATACCCATAGCGACACCTTATCCCCCGTCACCACACAATATGCGCGGCTCCGCGGCTTCCTGCCGTCTTATTGCAAACGTAACGTCATACAGAAAGCCCTGGAGAAAAATGATGCAATCTTCCAGCTCTCATTTGATGAAAAGAACATCACTTTTGCAATCAATGAGAAATACGCGCAGAAAATCTCCCGTGAGAAGATGCTGGAAGAAACAAAGGAAAACCTGATAGAGCATGTAGACCATATCAATACAATCCTGGAGGATGCTTCCAATGCCGGTCAGCCGGAAGAAAAAGAACGCCTTGATACCATCCTTTCCATGCTGGATATCAGCCCGTCCGAAAAATATCCCTCCCTGATCCTTACCATTGCCGACTATGAGGATCTTGCATCCCTGGCACTGCAGTACAACCTGCATATGGTACATATGGCAATCAGCGTGGTCTATAATAAATATGTCCTCCAGAACCGCCCGATTGAAAAATTCGGCGCCCTTGCAAGAACTATCATCTGTAGAAAGTCCTTCTTTTTCGCCGCATCCTGAGTGCAGGTCTTTTTTGCGTGCCTTTTTTTATCATTTATTCTGACAATTTGCTGCCAGTTCTTTTATCTTCCGATATTTATACGAAAATCCGGGAACGGATTTCTTTTTTTGCCCATAAGTTTTCCACAAAAGAAAATTTTTCGCCCACTTTCAAATCTTTTCTTCCAATACCCGGAATATTTCGCCCTCTTTTTTAGAAATTCATCCTCTTTTTTTACGGACTCGTCCACATTTTCCTATGCCCCGCCCGGTCTGAATTCCCCAAATGCCCTATTTTTCAGGGTTTCCGGAATCTTCATTTACCAATTACTGAATAAATTAATGATATAATCTCTGTTATAATTATGAATAAATGAATGAATATATGACACAGCCCCACCCCATCCTTATTTCTTACTTATAAAATCAGACGGGTACTGTCTAAGATAGTACATTGATTATACATCTAACCTGATAGAATAACAATACAATAAAAAAAGGGGGTGTCGCAAAATCATCGTTTTAGGTGATTGAGCGGCACCTTTACTCCAAGGAAAATGAAAATTAGGTAAGAAATCCTGC
>CANDBT010000114.1 GCA_947383005.1 uncultured bacterium
CAGTGATTCATGGCGCACTCCCGCATCAAATTCAATATAGAACACTTCCACATTCCGCACCGGGTCAAAAGGGAATAGAGGGTAAGCCCGCATCCCTCCGTTTTCCTCCGTAATCACATTTTCGTCACCAAGCCCGGCGACCGTATATTCCGCTTCTTCCTGTTTGCAGAAAAAGGATAATGGAATTTTCAGCCCTGTTGAAATCTTCCATAATATGTTGATGGTAGGTGAGGACTGCCCACGCTCGATCTGCCCCAACATGGGCTTACTCACGCCAGTCAGCTCCGCAACATCATCCAGCGTAAGCTGCCTTGTGTTCCGGATTTCTTTCAATCGCTCTCCTATCTTCAATGAAACCTGCTCCATGGCTCCTCCTTGAATATGTTTTGTTAAATAAAATATACTATAACATATTCATTTTGAAATATAAAGAAGAAAACGCCGCAATGGTCTGATCCCATTTACGGCGATTCTGCTGTTCTGTCAATGCTGTCTGTTAATTTTCATATATCCCTTTCAGGGTAAACTGGTCTAAGATATGCTCATCCATTTCACGGTAAAGTTCATTCAGCAGAAAGCCTCTCTCCAAATCCAGCATCTTATCCAAGGCATACACATGAAGTTCGTATATGTGCGGTTTATCAGGCGGTGTCATCCCGCCATAATAACAGGAAAGCTCTGCGGACTGTTCTCCGCCCTGTATGCTCGTCCAGCTATTCCGGCCCTGCACGAAATCATCCGCCGTTTGGCTCTCGTTCTCCTTAACCTCAAAACGGATTATGTTTGCTGCCAGCCAGTGTATCCATGCAAATCCCCCTGTTACCGGGTATGCGTCCTTGTCCTCCAGGACAATGGCAATCGACACCGTTCCCTGTGGCGCGTCCTCCACCGTAAATGGGAGAGAATATGTAGGTATGCCATTTTCATTGAACTGCGTCCCATGCCCTCCATATTGGGGCTGGATTACCCCGTTTACAATACCACTGCTCGTAACATTCATCTTTAATATCCTCCAATCCGATTTTATGATGATATTATAAGCGGCAGTTGATGGAGAGTAAATTACCCACTTTTTCGTGGGTACTAATCCGGCACTACTCCCTTTTCCTCCAGAATATGCCCCATGCCGTTTGCTTTCAGATAATCAATCCCGATATGCTGCATGATTCTTAATGCCTCCAGTATCTCCGTTCCCATACCATCCGTCAAGGAATATTCCACATGGAGCGGGTATCCCTCATAGGACTTCTTTTCCACAAAGCCGTAATCTGTCAGTTCCTTTAACTGCTCCAGTAGCATTTTCTGTGTAATGCCGTCTATGTCCCGTTCCAGCTTCGCCAAGGATGTCGCCCCTAAACGCAGCCTCCATAAGATAATCGGTTTCCATTTCCCTTTGATCATGTCATGCACCAGTTCCAAAGGGCAGGTGTATTCTGTCCGCATTTTCATAGGCTGATGCCCCTTTCCGTTTTTACCGTTTCCTATTATTTCGGCAGAAAGTCATTCTTAAAATTCCGCCTGGTGATATGTCAAACTTTATGCCTCCATAAAATTAAGCATCTGGCACACAATCCTCACTTTTTCCTTCAAATAACTTCCGCAGTTTATCATTGACCTTGATTCTGTTTTCTACCTGCAGCTTTCCGCAGAACATATAACATATTTTTAGGATAAACCACCATGTATACAGTGCATGGAATGACTGAAACTGTTTATCTGAAAGTAATCCATGCGCAATATCATTCCTCATGTTAAATCCAAATTTAGAGCAGAAAACAGTCTTTAATGCCAGTAAGAAATCTTCATCCAGATGCTCCTTAACCCCATCCAGTTCTAAAACGGCATGCATTGTCTTTATTTCCTCAATGCCATCCTCATTCAGATTATAAACTGGCTCGCCGCATTCCAGAGCAAGCTCTCTCACCGAATTTTCCACCTGCGGAACAAGTATGCTTAACGCAGTCAGAAAGTCCCCTGAAAATCCCGCCATTAGCCCTTTTACATATGCTTCTCTTCTGTCTTCTGGAACGATTATGCTATTTTTGACAATCTCCCGGATATCCTTTTCTTCCACTTCAAATTTTGAACAGATATAATGCAACGTATTCCCAATCATAATCTGTGCGAAATAACCCATAACTTCTGATGTCCTCCGTTCTACCGACTCCTGAAACGCTGCTGAATCTATTTCATCACCAGACTTTTTGATTGGTCTGCTTTTTGCAATCGCCTTGCCATCCTTCCCTAAGATTCCTACTGGAAAAAGCCCACCAAACCCTATTACATCCGCTGACTTTGTAACTGATTCTTCAATCCCGCTTTTCTCTGGCAGTGGAATAAACGATGCAAAATAGCAGAGGGCTTCTTCTTTATCCAAAACCTCTAATTGCCGGATCAACTGTTTGACAGTCTCGCTATTATCGTGTTTTGCTGAAAACACCGGCATCTCCGATATCATTTTCTTTTCTATCGCATCTATTTTTTTAAGTATTTCTTTCCTTTCAGCTTCTGTCCCTGTAATTGTTTTTAATATATTTACCACATCTTTTAAAAGATGGACTGACCGCATCAAGTTCCCTGCATTCTGCTCATTTAAGGTGCGCTCTGCCATTATGATTGCCTGTGCTTTACGCCTTCGTATCTCAATCAGTTTTGGTTCCGACACACATCTTTTTCAAGTATCTTTTCCAGCTCCTGGGCCGCAATATTAAAATCTTTCTCCCTTAAAATATTAACTATCCTGTCTATCAACAAATTTGATGCCATATCACCCCATCCTTTCAGCAGCATCTACATTCTTAAAATATTTATGATGTTACAGCTTTCAGATCAGTTATCACTCCTGCTAAAAATATTTTGATATCCTATCCTGCCATTCTTCTGCCGGGATACACTCGATTATCCTTGCCGGCTCAATAATCCTTCCTGGTTTCATATAAGCATAGACATCCGAAAACAATTCTAAAAAAGCACCCCTAACGGCTTTCTGAAACAATGTCTTCTTTAATCCAATCCATCCGTTATGATAATCCTGCAGGTAACCCTCCTGCCCCTCATAAAAAGTGTAATATTCAAATTCTGTAATCTTTGCCCTGTACTTAATCACATAGGGTTTACTGGCCGCTGCCCACTCGTCATTTATTCCGACTATATCTTTATCAAATTCTGATAAGGTGAGCAGAAACTCCGGGGTCTCATGGATTGTCCCATAATCATATACATCCTTACTGAACAGGAATCCATTGACTTGATGGTCATAAAATATCCTGTGCCCTATTTTGTATAATGCCTGGTTTTTTCTGTCAGCCCTGTCCAGGTTCGTATACTTCTGGTAATCTATATCAAAAGGCTTGCCGTTGACATACATGGTCTTAGAAGGAATGTCAAACCAGATATTTTTCTCCCTCAAAAATGTACTGAGTTCCGTCTTT
This sequence comes from uncultured bacterium, assembly GCA_947383005.1. Classification (GTDB taxonomy): domain Bacteria; phylum Bacillota; class Clostridia; order Lachnospirales; family Lachnospiraceae; genus Brotaphodocola. Next base: position 3,432 of record CANDBT010000114.1, read on the forward strand.
TCTTGAAGCACCTTTTTCAAGTCCCTCAACCCATTCTTTTTTATTTCAGCACAGCCATCCCCATTTGTTGTCACATGGATAGCCACAAGTTCCAACTGGTCAATATCCAAACGCTCCGCTTCCTTCAGGTGCCTATCAAAAAAGGTATCGAAATCATTCCGGCTTTCCAATACATAGTCCGAAATGAAATCTCCCCTATTCATATCCAGAACACTGTATAGCCATTCATATGCGGCATCCGGGTTTGTAATATCATAATAGCTCTGCATCCATATCCCCCTTTTTCCTGTCCATTTTAACTACATTACCACATTTTCCATATATTTTCTATCTGAAAGACAGCACAATATTTTATCCCGAACCGTTTACCTGCTTCCGGCTTATAGAATTATTCCTGTGCCTGTGCTATAATCTAAATCACGATACAGGATAGGAGAACACACATGGAATTTACAAATCTGCTTGATGCAAAAAACCGCCATGAGCTGCGGGCATGGCTCATACAAAACCATGGTAAGGAAAAGGAATGCTGGGTGATCGTAAAGCGGGGACGTCCCACGGATAACGGCACTTTCTGGTGCATAGATTCCGTTGAGGAGGCCCTGTGCTTCGGCTGGATAGACAGTACCACTAAAAAGATGGATAATGGTGTGACTGCCCAGAGACTGGCTCCCCGTAGAAAGGGAAGTTTATGGTCTGAGCTAAACAAGGAACGTTGCCGGAGGATGGAACGCCTGGGGCTGATGACAGATGCCGGGAGAGCCGTACTGCCCGACATGTCACCAAAAGGATTTGTCATTGATGGGGATATTGAAAAAGCCTTAAAAGCTGATACGGAGGTCTGGAACAATTTTCAAAAATTCCCTCCCCTGTACCAGCGGGTACGGATTGATACCATTCAGATCAAGAAGAAACAGCCGGAATTATTCCAGAGCAGGCTGCAAAAGCTGATCGAGAATACCAGAAAAGGCGTTATGTATGGGGAATGGAACGATAACGGACGGTTGATAGAGAATAATCCAGCCGCCCTGCTTTTCTCTGTTGCTCTCCCAAATCCTATGTAGGCTTTTTACGGCCCTGCAAATAGTTCCACCATAATAATCTCCGGTCTGTTGTTAAACCGGACTGGTATGATGCTGTTGCCGATACCACGGCTGACTACCATTTGTGTACTGCTCTCCGTATATAACCCTGCATCATACTTTGGGAACAGTCCCTGGTTCGGAGCAACCAGACCGCCTATAAACGGGAGGCGGAACTGACCGCCATGTGCATGACCGCTCAATACCAGGTCAATGCCGCTGCTCGCATAACTTTCAAACAGCTCCGGCCGATGTGAGAGCAGGATCGTATAACTGCTTTCTGTATCGGCCAGACTCTCCAACTTTGTGCTGACCATGGCAGGTACTTCCCCGAATATATCGCTCCTCACTGTAAAGTCCGGGTCGGAAAGCCCAACCAGTGTGATCTTTTCACCGTCATGCTCCAGCTCCACCGCCCTGTCCTCAAGCATAGACACGCCAGCCGCCTCCAGCCCGTTCCTTAGTCTGTCATATTGTGACAGCCTCGCTTCATGGTTGCCCGTCACATAATAAACCGGTGCGATCCGAGCCGCTTCCTCTACAAAGCTGATGGCTATGTCGATATCCGTATGCCCGGAATCCACCAGATCCCCTGTGATCACGATGATGTCCGGCCTGCTCTCTGAAAGCAGCTCTAACAGCCTTACATTGTTTTCACCAAATTCGGCATTGTGCAGATCTGACACCTGTGCAATCCGGAAGCCGGAAAATGCAGCAGGGATACGGCCTGCTGTGACCGTGACTGTGTTCACCATCAACGCCGTATTGCCCCATATGATCCATATGATTACTGTGAGAAGCGCTGTGCTAAGTATACACAGTTTTATCGTACCTTTCCAAGGTTTCCACTTTTTCATTATTCTGCTCCATTTATCCATTTAAGAATTGTTCCTATTAGCTTTGTTTCATTCATTTTGCCTTAGATAATATCAGATTACGCGGAATTTTATCAATTTCTATTCTGTCCTCTCCAGTATACCATAAAGATTGCATGTTTCCCTATTTATATATTTGTTCATGTAAAAACTGAAATATTAGTTCATTCCGCTTTTCCCCTTCCATTAGTACAATCTTACTGGGAGGTGAACGAATAGTGGAAGATTTACATGAATTTTTTGGAATAGCAATCAAAAACGCAAGGATGGACTGCGGTCTGACACAGGAAGCACTGGCGGAGCGGGCCGGGAGCAGCTGCCGCTACCTTATCGCCATCGAAAATGAAGGGCGCATCCCCAAGCTCCCTGCTCTCTACCGGCTGATACATAGCATGCACATCTCGGCAGACCGTATTTTCTATCCGGAACAGCCATCAGAAGGGTCC
>CANDBT010000115.1 GCA_947383005.1 uncultured bacterium
TGAAGGCTGGCGGAAAATGACAGGCAGTATCGTGAGTACCGGTGCTGCCTGTTTTCAAACACACACCTTCTTTCCTCCTGTTCCTTTTATTCCATCTGTCATCCTGCTTTTTTAGACTATAGTTTTCCTCTTCACATTTCCCCATGCCCGATCCCATCGTCAGCATCATCAAAAATGACACAAACAGTCCATGAAAAAATCTCTGTCCTACGTTCCTTTCCTGCGCAGCTTAAAACTTCCCGCTTCTCTCCTCCTTCTCATTCCCCTTTCCACCCATATCCAGAAACTGCTCCTTTGTTTTTCTCTGTCTATAAGATTTTGTTAGAGTGGGACCTTCTGGGCGGTTCACCATGAACCCCTCCTGGGTTCACAACGGAAGCAGCGGCGGCACAAAGCGGCTCCTGATACTGCAACGTCCTTTCTATGCACGACAGTCCAAAAGGCAGACTTCTCCCCTGGCGGATTTCAGTGGTTGATTGGTACCGAAATAGTTTTACTGTATTTTTTCCATTGCTTTGCAACTAATGTTTCTTTAAAAAATGGTATATAAATTCGAGGTATGACTGCCGTTCTCCCGGTACCGGAATTCCTTCCTCAGATATCCTGCACCAACCAGATCGTTCAGGGCGCGTTTGATGGTGCTGCGGGACATCCCCAGTTCCCTGGCCATGGTAGGGATAGCAGGCCAGCAGCTTTTGTCCCGATCCGCACGGTCATGGAGATACATATAGACTGCCACCGCCCGGTGGGGCAGTCCGGAAGCGTAGATGGTTTCAAAGTATCCCATATCCCCTCCTTCTCTAATCCGTCCGCAGCGGCGGCCTGCCTGCGGGTCTGTGGGGCTGTAACGGCACCGTCCGCTCTGTTACCTGTCCCTGCCCCATACCGCCGCTTGCAGGCGGTCCTGACGGCGCAGGCGGCTCCTCAAATTCTTCCAGGTCATCATCCATCCGCCTGCGCAGGATCTCCTGCTCCAGGGTCAGCCGGTCCGCATAAGAGACTGTCCTCGCCGCATGTTGCTCCGCCACATATCCCTCTTCGAACTCGATCCCCCATTTAAAAAACAAGCGCAGCTCTGTCCGCATGGGATGGCATCCCGTTTTGGCCAGAATGAAATGCCCTTTGGGAAGGGACTTCAGTTCATCCGAGGTCATCAGCGGACGCTGGATCATTTGCAGGCTCTGGCTGGGAGCATTCTTTCCCCTGCTGATGGAACCAGACAGCACTGTCTTATTTCCCAAGGCTTTTGACAGAACTTCCGCACTCTCCGAATTGGGTGCAAAGCCTCCGAACAGGATGTCCTGACAGTTGTCGATGATGATCTCGCTGCCCTCTTTCCCATAGTTTTTCTGTAGCTGGGCAAAGGGCTGGATGATGGGGACCATGCTGATGCGCCGGGATCGGCCTGCGGAGAACAGCATCTCCAGGGACTCGATCTTAGGGATAGTCCCAATCTCATCCCCAAAGATCACGACCCGGTTGGGGAGCTTCCCGCCATGCTCATCTGCGATAGACAGCATCTCCCGGTAGATCTGCTGTAAGAACAGACTGACCATGAAATATTTTGTATTGTCCTCCTCCGGCAGTACGATAAAGATTGCCGCTTTGGAATTGCAGAAGGTCTCCATGTCCATGGAACCGTCAAAGCACAGGATCTGCTCCATCTCCGAATCCAGAAAGGCGTTCAGTCTGGACATGGCCGTGGAAAGTACAGAGGCCATTGCTTGGTCTGCGGTGTTCAGGGCGGCCCCGGCAAACCATTTGGCCTTATGCTCCGGAGGCAGCTTCTGCATCAGCAGCTGGAACTGGTTCTTTCCCTTTACCGGTGAGGGAGCCAGCAAGTCCTGAATGAGCTTGAACACACTGACGATGTGCCGCTGTTCCTTTGGACAGTATTCCGCAATCAACAGCAGCACACTGGTCAGGAGTCCTTCCGCCGCGTCATAGAAAAATGCGTTCTGTCCATAGCTGGAGGAGTCTGCCCCGGAGCTGATGATGGTCTTGGCTGTGATCTTGGCATATTTTTCTGCTCTGGCCTTGTATGCCAGGTTCTCTGGATCCTCCAGCCACAGGTCCATGTATTTGTTCACCATCCCCAGAATATTGTCCCCATCGGAACGAGTAGGATTCCGCAGATCCAGAATGGATATCTTGTAGCCATAGTATTTTTCCGCAATCCCTGCATAATTTCGGAACAAATCTCCCTTGGTATCCGTACAGAGAAAACTCATACCGCTGGCGCAGGCATATTCGATACAGGGATAGAGAAAGTTCGCCGTTTTACCGACACCGGCAGCGCCGATCATCAGAAGATGGATGTCGCCGGAATCGATCAGAGCCGTGACACCGCCATGGGAAAACTTTCCGCCCACCACGATTCCCTGAGTCTCTGGAAGGTTCTTTCCCTGTCTCCACAGCTTCGGTTCGTATGGGATATGGGAATAAGTCTTTTTGATTTCCATATCTGTGGCGAAGCGGGCGGTCCCATACTGCCCGTCTCCCACAGTTTTGGAGTTCCATGCACTTCGTCCTCTCTTTCATCATTTTTTTCATTGCTTCCTTCGTAAAAAATCCCACTCGTTCCTTCCCTATAAAAAACCTGCAAACTTCGCCCCTTAAAAGTTGGTAAAGGATTTTACCAATTCCCGTACCAGATTTTTACCAACTTTTCCGCAAATCCTCCCGATTTCCATCATCTCAAAACGACACCCCAAAAACGCAAAAAACGCTGGAACCATGCGGGTTTCCAGCGTCTTGCTTAATCTTATGAAATTGGAGTTACATTCCCATCTGCTTTGCCAACTTTTGGAGAGCTGTATCCGGGAATCCGCATAAAATCAAGGTTTTTTCGACTTTTACAAATATTGTTCCAGCGTTACTACACAAAAATGATTTGTGTAGCAATTTCTAAAATATATTTCTTGATAGTACTACACAAATTTTAAGCCATATAGATCATTGTATATCATGCCAGATTTTTGCCAGCCAACCTACGCGGAGGATTCACCCTGCGAAATTTTATAGCTTTTTCAGGACTAATTTCAGGACAGTCTTCATCGAATGTGATAGGCATTTTTCTTGCCTGCTCTAATTCCTTCAGTTCCTCTTCTGTAAATGCCAGTTCTTTCTTCATCTCTTCTGTTATACTATTCATATTTACCATAATAAATTCCCCTCTCAAAGCTTGTTGCTAATCTTGCTGATATAAGTCTGGTGATATCTGTCTGTATGCCATTTTCCTCTGTTCTTACTCTTTCCGTATATACAACAAACAAAATATCATTAGCCGTTCCTACAAGCCGATCTATATTTCCAATCGTTGTGTTAGCACCAAGTGATAGATTTCCCGCTGAGATGTCACCTATCGTATCATAACGATCCTCATCATCGCTGTGTTCCTCATCATAAAGCTCGATTCGATCATAATCAAAGAAAACGCGTGCCGCATTCCTGAATGATATCCCATGCTTTTGGACATTTTTCCGATTCTTTTCTTCATCATACTCAAAAACCATTCCACCCAATGTAAATGTTACCATTCTCTTTTGAGCCATTCATAATCCTTCCTGCTACTATTTTACCATTATCTCATATGGATAAATAATTATGTATAAGGCTGACAGATACCACAGAAAAACAACCCGATTTCAACCTATCATCTATTCCTTATTCTAAATTCCTTTATATATACAATATCATAGATGGATATAGGATGCAAGGCACATTTTTGTTGCAAAACTATCCTTATTTCAAGCGTTAAATAGAAGTTATTCTATCATTTTTCACAATATGGGCAAATCGGACGAATCATCTCTCAATTTGCTTGAGTTTTCTTCTGGCTGTCCTTCAATTCCTTCTCTTATCTTTCCCTCCACCCTTATGATTATAAGTCCAGCAGACATATTTTCTATCAAATATTTCTAGTGCCTTGTAAAGTCTAAATCTGTACCAAAACAGCTTGACAGGTGCTAAAAAATCAATATCCAGTACTGTAAATTGTATGCTGTACCATATAGAGTCTTTGCTTCTTCCCTTACCCTTTTGGAACTGATATACTGTACCAAAAAGGAGTGATTTTATGCCAAGAAAAACATACCATGTGTGCTTATCACCGGAGGAAGAAAAACTACTGAAGGATATTACCCACAAAGGGAATTCCCATTCCGCCAAAAAGATTCTCCATGCCAATATTCTGCTGCTTACCAATGAATGCTATCCGGATAAAAGACGCAGTAACCAGGAAGTGGCAGATATATTTGGAGTTTCCAAAACAACCGTCAACCAGGTACGCAAGACATACGCAGAACACGGGATGGATGCTGCACTTACCCGAAAAACCCGCCTGACTCCTCCAGTTGCTTCCAAAATAACAGGTGATCTGAAAGCCCATGTGCTGGCAACCGCTCTCAGTCCGCCTCCACAAGGTCATGCAAGATGGACACTGCGTCTTTTGGCAGAACACTGCATGGAAAACCAGTATCTGGTATCGGTTTCCCATACGCCTATCGGGGATATGCTTAATACCAATGAACTGAAACCTCATTTAAGCAAATACTGGTGTATTCCTAAATTAAATGATGCTACTTTTGTAGCTAACATGGAAGATGTTCTTTCCATATATGAAATGCCATATAATCTGTCGGACGGCGAATTGAGGGAGGCGCAAACTGCGAATCATTTTTCCAACCTTTATCCCATTGACTGCGCAGTGCCGTCTGTGAATGCGTGATCCTGCCGCAAATGCGGCGCACTGTTGTCAGCATGGATTTCCTCCTGAAAGATAAAAGGCCATGGCTCCCATCATGAGACCCACAGCCATACGAAGCATTTAGTTTTTCGGCTGTCCGGAAGCCATGGCAGGCAGATGGACCATCCAGTGGCGACAGTCACCGCATCCACCTTCCGCATCAGGGAACCGATCCTTTCTTCATTCCAGAAGATATCAGAGAAGTCAGAGAGCTCGCATCCGATATCATGGCTGGGGATGCACAGGTAATTCCCATATCTATGCCGTCCGGCGAGGATGTGGAAATAAGTCCCCCGCCCATTGATCTCGGCTTCATATCATCCGTCCCCCATGCCCAGCAGGATGAGCTCCCCTGTCCATGTCTCCCTGCGGGAGCCGTGCCTCAGGATACAGTTATATTTCATGTCCGGCACCTCCTATCCAAGATTTTGGCTGCTGACAGAAGCCAGGATGACATCCGTATCAATCACTTTCTTGTCCATCTGCGCCCCCAGTGTCAATGCGTCGGTCATCAAGTTGTCCACCAGGCGCGGGCTTCCCTGGGAATGGCTGTGGACGGCACAAAGCGCCGCCTGATCGATGATGGAGGCGGCCCCTCCGGCACAGGCGATCTTGTGGAAGACGTACTGCGCCACTTCCGAATCCGTGAGTCCGGAAAAGTTGTAATGCACGGTGATCCTCTGGCGCAGGGCCTCGTGGACGGGCTTTTTCAGGGTGCTGTTCAGGTGGGGCTCCCCGCAGAGGATGAGCGTGAAGCAGTTCAGGGAGTCATACCCGTAGTTCATGAGCATCTTGATGTCCTCCAGGATGCCGGTGGAGAGGTACTGTGCCTCATCGACTGCCAGGAGGAGGGGCTGCTTCTTGTCCCTGTAGAGGTAGAGGATCTGCTCCTGTACGGCGCGGAACATGCCGGGCTTGCCGCCCCTTGGCTCCACCCCTAAGACAGAGCAGAGCTGGCGGTAGAACTCCATGACGCTGACGGTGGAGAGGCAGATG
>CANDBT010000116.1 GCA_947383005.1 uncultured bacterium
CACCTAATATATACTTAACCGCTTTTTCCGCCTTGCTGCTTGCCGATACAATAAACCTTGTATCGTTCCGTAATGCTGACAGCCAATTCTGGATATATGCGGCTGAATTGCGAAACGTCCCGCTTGTTTCAATCCCTACAATATTCATGAGGTTTGCGCTTCCGATTTCCGCTATAAGCTCTTCTTTTGAGTAATCATTACTGCCAAAAGCGACAAGCTTCCCTTTCCTATCCTCTTCGCGGTTGCAACGTGACTCTTTCATCGTGCTATGTACTGATTCATGAAAAGCGGTGCTGTAGTATTCGTTCGCATTTGCGAATTATTCAAACAAGGGTAAGTGTATCCTATCACAGGTAGGTGAATAATAAGCGTCATTACTTGCTGTATGCTCAACCCTGATATCTTCTCTTGTCCAATAGTCATGCAGTACATTTTCTGCCTTTTCTATCGGTTCTATGTCGTTCAGCTCCTCATCAGGCAAAGGCTCTACGCCGTCAACTTGTGATATATGAAACACGTTATAATATTTGAGCAATGGTATATTCTTTTTAACGATTGTATTATCTTCTTGCTTTTCCTCTACAGGCATAATCTTCCAAAACACGACGATTTCCGCTTTTTCGCCTTTGCGGACATGCCCGCCTAACTGTTGCCATTGCTTGAAACTGGCATATTCCCCTTGGTGGTTCAACATTATCTGGTTGATGAGGGAATAGCTTTTCTTTGTTATGCGGTTGAATGCGCCGCTCTTGACTCCTGTCCAGGGCTTTTGCCAGGGGATAATACCTTGCTCTAATTGGCTGATAATCCTGTCCGTTACTATCTCATATACTGATTTTGCCATATCTCATATCCTCCTAAATAAAAAAGTGTAAAGCCGTTGACAATTCAATAGGCTTTACACGCTGGAATGATATGGTTATGTGGCTGTTATGCTATCTTACTTTTGAGATTTGCAATTTCTTCTTTAAGTCTGTCAACTTCTCTTACAAGATAATTTACTTTTACCTCATAAGCAAGATTTTTGTCTGCTACTGGAATTGCTTGATTTAATTTGTTTGTTAATTCGATGAAATTTTCAGCGATTAATTGAATATTTTTATCAGTAGCATTTTCAAGATGCAATTCAATACTTGTTGTACGTTGTTTTAACTCTTGTATTCCGCTTTTCATGCCTTGTATTTCAGATAAGATTAAATCGAGTTTTTCACTATCTGTCATTTTTTCACGCTCCTCTTGCTATGTGGTTGCTATTTAACCTGTTGCTTGGTTATTCTCGAGCCATGTCCTGTTCTCTGTACTTTGTCCCCATGCCTCAAGGGCTAAGTCATAAGTGTCAGATACTTTGTCTTTCACTTCCCGCATTTCTTTCTTTAATACTGATATGTCAGATTCGATTTTATCGAGCCTGTTATTAATTGGCTGTAATTTCTGATCCATCATATTCGATATGGCTTGTAATAATTCGTTGTCCATGGCTTATTCCTCCTGTAAATAGAAGTATACCATATCCAGAATGTAAAGTCTATTCAATTGTCAACGTGCAATTTTGTTTGGTGATGAGATAATTATAATACAACTTGTACAAGAATAAAATGATTTATTATACATCTTGTACAATACTATTGAAACTATGTTCTTTTTATGGTAATATAGATAAAGAAAAGAATTTTGATAATGTATATTTTATAGAAATATTTGGAGGTATAAAATAAATGGCTGAAGAAAAATTTGATGCAACTAAATATAAAAATGATTTTCAAAAAGAAAAGTATGATAGAATAATAGTTAATGTTCCAAAAGGACAAAAACAAATTATTGATGAAAATGTTAAAAAATTAGGCTATAAGAGTTTAAATTCTTTTGTAGTAGAAGCGATTAACGAAAAATTAGAAAGATCCGAATGATTTTCAATATTTAATAAAAGCGGTTATTTTTTTAATCAGATGAAACGGACTAATAAAAGTAAAGCCTTTAAGGAGGCTTTATTTTATTGCCTTAATAAATCTTGTACAAGATTAACAAAGGATACGCAATATTCTTGTACAAGATTAATATTTACATCTTGTACAAGATAATGTATAATATACTCACAAGGTCAAACAAAACAACTTAACAATCCTACAGTAACCAGGCTGGACAATACCTATAAACTTTAAACCATATACCTGTGACAGTATCGAGGCGTGAGAAGAATAGTCAGGAAGATGATTAAAGAGTTGACGAAAGGAGGTGTTAATATTAAGTGACTAGAGCGGAATATAAACAGTTATCATACGCTTGGGTGAATATAAAACAACGTTGTTATAACAAAAAGCATCCCAAATATTTAGATTATGGAGGGCGTGGAATTACTGTTTGTAAAGAATGGATTAATAATAAATATTGTTTTGTAGTGTGGTCTTTGCTTAATGGTTTTCAACTGGGACTTAGTCTTGATAGAAAGAATTTTAACAGAGGATATACACCGCAAAATTGTAGATGGATTGCATTAGAAGAACAATTGCGTAATACAAGAAAGAATATTTTCTTTTTATATAATGGTGAAAGAAAATGTCTTTCGGAATGGGCCAGATTGTATGGCATCCCCAAAGAAACTGCTTTATACAGATATAATGCAGGATAGAATTTTAAAGAAATTTTTAATATCAACCAAATTAAATAAGAAAAGGAGATCAAGAGTATGTGTGCAAATATGCAGGAGTTTCAGACGGTTTCAGAAAAAATTTTCGAGCTGGAGCAGAAGAAAGCTAAAAAGAAATGGATGCTTTAGAAAAAGAAATTAAGCAACTGAAAAGTGAAACTTCTTCCTACATGAAAAAGCGGAAGAAAAACGAACTTACTGTTGCGGGGCTTACGGTTTTATTTACTGCATATGTAAACCCAAGGTTCGATAAAGATGCTTTCATTGCGGGGGAAGAAGATGGCGAGGCAACTTACCAGAAATACCTAAAAAATATCCCTATGGAACGTGTCACGGTAAGGCTGGCAAAAACACAAGGATAAAAGCCGTTGCGGCGGCTATAAACAGGGCTTTAGGCCGCAAGCGTTAGTCGCCAATATGGCGGCTAGATAGCCAAAAGAAAGGAGATAACTACAATGTATAAGAAGCTTTATGATTTGTACCAGGACACAACAGGAACTCCAAGTGAAAGGGCAGCGGCAATTTATAACATTATCCACGGCAATGAGGAGTATGGAAGGTTTGCCGAATGCCCCGTTGACTGGTTGGAGCATGTTATTGAAACAGGCGAGATTAAACTTTGGAACAGGTAATAAAGCCGCCATAAACGGCTTAGGGCAATCCAGCAGGCAACACGGCTGTAGCGTCGAAGCAGGTTGCTCCATTTCAATCGGCCAATTGAAAAAATAACGATTACAGGAAGGCGGTATTGTCTGATGAGGATACAGGTAATTACAGGGAACCAGGAGGAAGGGAAGAAGGCCAGGTATATGCAAAGGCCGTTAAACAGTGAGGAGCGGGAATTTGCTGCCGAAAACCACGCACTGATTTATGAGTACATGCGCTATAAGAAGCTGGATGTGGAAACTTTTTACGACGAACTGATTTTTGACTACCTCACGGCAGTTAAAAAGTACGTGACGGAAAAGCCGGAACTACAGATCCATTACCCGTTTAAGCAAGTCCTGTTCTAACAGCTTAACGGCAGGATGATGCACTACTGGCGCGAATATTACAATAGGAAGAATACCATTGAGCGGGAAGCGGCGCGGCTGGATGAAACATATGAAGACGGCAAACAGGAGCGGCGTGGCAGGATGGAACCGTGGTGGATTGACCCGATGCGGGACGTGGAGCGGTATGTTGTGGAAAAGGAATTCATTAATGATGTATATGCCAATATCCACCGTTATGCGGAGCCGGATTTATTGGAACTAATCATAAGCATGAGGCGGGAAGGGTATGGGAATTTCAGCATTGCCAGGGAAGCTAAGGCAGCTATCCCGGACTATTCAGACTGGGGGATCAGAGAAATTGCTGACCTTATCCGGATCATGGGATGCTGCTACAATAGCCCGCTGCAAAGGCTTTACCGGGATACCAAAGAGCGGGGCAACATAGACAGGTACCAGGAATGGGAAGAGGCAAGGGAAAACGGGTAGGCATACAGACAAGGGGGATTGCCAGGGCGGGCAGTCCCCCCCACGGGGAAGTTTGGCGATGGATGATAGGAAAATAAGAAAATACGTGATTGCAGGCGGGAACAGGTATATCGGCTTTAATAAGAAAACAGGGAAAAATACCGTTGTGGAAAATTTCCGGTATTCCGTAAAGCTTAAGTATGTCATGGCGGCGGTTATCCTGGAGAACCTTGACGCTGAGGTAAAGGGGTTGGAAGACTGGAAAATTATTAGTGCCGTGGAAGCGGTATCCCCTGTCCCCCACGGGGAACCGCTGGACATTGACGGGATGGTTGATTCATGCAATGTCGATTTTGACCTGCTTATCCGGAGAAAAAAAGTTTTACGGCTGGAATACCTGGAAATTGAAAGGGAGATTACAGACCTTTATCACGCCATGGAATTTTATGACCTCAGTGAAACCGATGGGTTCAGGCTCTATAAGATGATGCAGGAAAAGCTCATGGAACGACGGAAAAATAAAGACGAGGCTTTAAAAATCCATTACGTCCTGTCTGGCGGGACTAAGGGATTATTCAATAACCAGACAAAGGAACGGATCAGGAAATTAAACCAGAGGAAGTACCAGCCACGGGCTTTTAAGGAACTATTCCTGGCATACGGGAAACCATGTAAATGAAGAGAACCTACATATCAGAAAGATGAGGGAAGAAAAATGTTAAAGAAAGCAAATATCAACTGGATTGCGAAACAACTGGTAAAAATGGTGCAGAATGGGACAATCCGTTTCGACAATGCCATGCAGCGCGGGCTGGTCTGGGATAAAAAGAAGAAAAGCCTGTTGATCCATTCGATGCTGATGGGATACCCCATCCCGGCGTTTTATGCGGTTAAAAACGGGAATGGTTATGATATGCTGGATGGGAAACAGCGGTCAAACGCCATCATTGATTTTATCAACGGAAAATTTGAACTGACGGACGTCCCGGAAGTGGAAGTAACGAATGAAGACGGCACAACCGATATGGTGGATGTGAATACCCTCCATTTTGATGAGATGGAGGAGGCGTTACGGGACGAGATTACTTCCTGTTCGCTGACCATCTATTATTTTGAGGGGATTACGGATGATGAAGTATCGGAAATGTTTTTCCGGCTGAATAATGGGAAAGCATTGTCAGCTATCGAGCTTTCAAGGGCAAGGACTAAATCTTTGGGGGCAATTAAGGAGCTTGGTCAGCATGAGTTGTTCAAAAGCGCATTGACGAAAAAAGCAATGGCAAGGTATACAA
>CANDBT010000117.1 GCA_947383005.1 uncultured bacterium
GTGGGCTTATTAAAGTTACCCTTTTTTGAATCAACTGCTTGAAAAATACTTTTTAGACATTTTTCATTTTACCTATTGACATTTCTTAGCTGGACTTAACCGGCAATAAACTCTAATTATGCAGCGCTCTAAAATCTTCTGCACGTTAATACCCCAAAAGGCATCTGTCAAATATTAGAACTTCCTTTCTTATAAAGTCTATAATATTCTTCAATATAATCATTGGGGTACGCTCCTAAAGCATAAAGATATTCTTTTGTAAATTCTAAATATCCCGTACCGTTAGCTGTAATCAGATTTCCGTCACGCACAGCCTGTTTGCAAGTATACAAATCGCGTCCTGTATAAATTTCTCCGGCTGTTTTAACAAGTTCATCCATACTGTTACTTGTATGTTTCCTTTCATTCAACATCCCATTCATTCCCAAAAACACCGTGGCATCACATATCGCGCCAATAATTTTTCCATCCCGGTATGCCCTATTCACAAATGGAAAAATGCAGCCCGCCTGTTCTGTTCTCCAGGAATAACCGCCAACCAGAACTATATCAGAAAAGTTCTGCGGAATTATGTTTAGGCTAAAATCCGGAATTGTTGTAAATCCTCCAATGGATCTCACTTGCTTTTTTGTAACAGACATTGTTTTTACTTGGTAACCTGAATTTCTATCACTTATTCTATCCTGCAGCGCAGTAGCCAAAAAAGCATACTCCCAATCCGCATAAGGTTCAATAATGATAAATATAATTGTTTTTTTCAACTCATTCTCCATTACTCAATCCTATCTGTGTTCTGAAACGATTTTTCCATGTTCCAAAAAGCATCCCTTCTCATGGGAATAAATCACACCCACAGCCTGCATATAGGAATAGATAATAACGGTTCCTACAAATTTCATGCCGCGTTTCTTAAGATCCTTTGATACACGATCCGAAAGCGGCGAACTCACCACATCATTTTCATAAATCACTTTATTTTCCGTCCAGTGCCACAGATATGTGGAAAAGCTGCCATATTCCTTTTGTATTTCCCGAAAGATCCGGGCATTGTTTATTGCTGCCCTGATTTTTAAACGGTTTCTGATAATTTCCTTATTTTTGTACAACTCCTCTATCTTTTCCTCCCCGTAAGCACAAACCTTTTCCAAATCAAACCCATCAAACGCCAGACGGAAAGCCTCCTGTTTATTTAAGACACATTCCCATGACAAGCCTGCCTGAAAGGATTCCAACACCAGCATTTCAAACAGTTTGTGATCGTCATAGACAGGCACACCCCATTCTTCATCATGATACCGGAGATATTTTTCATTTTTCGGATTTGCCCATCGGCATCTCACTTTCCCATCTTCCCATTCCATAGTCTTATTTCCTCTCTAATCATTCTGTTCGCATTTCCCGCAGCCGCTGCATCCATTACAGATCAATTTACTTCCGCACAAGTCGCATCTTTCCCTGAAATATGGGATGTAAAGCTGTTCTTTCGGAATCGGATATCCCCAGTCGTCAACAAGCTGAAAATCCATGGGCTTTCCCTTAAAATTGACGCCGGATTTACAAGCCATCTCGCTCTGCAGACGTTTGTCTTTCAAAAAATATGTCTTTCCGTCTTTCTTAAATTGTGTTCCTGTTTCAATAAAACAAAAGGTTACGCCATAATCAAGGCACTCCTGACGAAGCAGTTTCACCCATTCATAATCACAAGGACGCGCGCCATCATAATTCTCTCCCCCGCACTTTACCTGTTCAATCTGTCCTGTGGCGAGATATGGGCGTATGCTGACCCGGCCAATGAATGGAGCACACATAATTCCTTTATGTTTAAAAGGCAGTTCCAGCAAAATAGGAATTCTTTCATCTGCCCGCCTTTGATTTTCGCAGGTTACATTAAAAAATACATGGTCCCAGCCATTTCCCCAGTCTTTTGGAAGGCAGTCTTTCACACGCTGCGGCCGTTTTGTAAGCAGGAAGAAAATCACATCTCTCCTTTGACGTATCATACTCCAGGCCTCATCACGCCAGACATCCGCTTCTTCCAGAAAAAAGTCCGAAGTCATGCATACACGAAGCATTTCTCCGCTTCTGATTTTATAGTTTCCTTTCCTGTCTCTCTGAATCGGTTTACGGAAACCAGACTTTGTCTTGTAAATAACAGCTCCATTCTGTTCCCGTATTTTATCTAAAAAATACATGTAGCAATGCTCACAGCCTTCGCTGCATTTCACACATCCATGCCACGGATTCCATATATCATGCATATCATATCCCTCACTCCTTGGCCAAAAAGGATTTCTGCGATCCCGGTTCCAGGCGGTCCGTCTCTTTTAAATGTCCAATCAAAAGCGGAGAATCGGGATCATGCAGCTTGAAATTCTCTCTGGGAAGCTCTGCGTTCTTATTGGCGTAACAATATTTACAGCCATTGGGACAACTGTTAAGCGCACCCATGTCCCGGCTTTCCATGCAATGACAACCTTTGCGGAATCCTTTATGCTTTAGCTGGCGAAATTTCAGATTATTTGCCTGTCCCAAAATATCCAGGGTTACGCAGCCGGATGTATCGATTCCATATTTTGCATAGTTTTCTTCCGGGCCGCAGGTCTGCAGAATAAATCCATATTTTGCCGCAATCTTCCCGATTCCTTCAGCAAGCACATCCTTCTCTGTTTCCGTAAGAGGAATCAGCTCCGGAAAATTCACCTCATGCTTTTTATACATCTCCACAAAGCTGAAAATACACCGGTCAAACTGTCCTGCCAGACATTCGGAAATCCGTTCAAATGTTTTGAAGTGGGTTTCTATGGTATACCCTTTGGGGCATACCGCAATGCATGCCCTTCGGGCGGGCGCACTCGTGCGCGAAAAGGTATATTTTTTTGTCAGCAGAATCGGATCATACCGCCATGCCACACGCTGACGGCCGACAATTTGAGAAAGCTTCAAAAAGGTTTCCATACTTATATCAATATCCGGTACCCCTGGTTCCACATCCTTTCCATAAGCTGTAATCGTATACCCTTTGGGGCATACCGTAATACATGCCCTTCGGGCAGGCGCGCTTCTGCACGAAAAGGTATAGTAAAAGTATGTATGAAATTTTTCTGTAATTTCGTGAATACGCTCCAGCACCGGTGCAAAATTTTTAGAACCAAATATAACACAGTCTACTTTATCAGGTGTCAATTCATATCGCCTTACAGAATTCGGGAACAGGGAATTTCTTGAAAACACATAGCCTTCTTCAAAACGCTTAAACATCCAGTCCGAATAATGATTTACAATATCGGTACGCCCACTGATATTAATCAGCATAACTCCTTACGCCTCCTTAAAGCGCCGTCCCCTTTGTGGGGATAAATAAATGATCCATGTCCACACCTTCCAGCTTAAGCAACTTGATTTTCCTTTGCAGGCCGCCTGCATATCCGGTCAGACTGCCATTTGTGCCCACCACACGATGACAGGGAATAATAATAGAAATAGGGTTGTGGCCTACCGCTCCGCCTACCGCCTGGGCCGACATTCTGTTAAGACCGCGGCTTTCCGCGATTTTTCCTGATATTTCACCATAGGTCATGACTTGGCCATAGGGGATCTCACAGAGGATTTTCCAAACTTCCTTACGAAAATCACTTCCCGCAGGCATAAACGTCAATTCCTGAATTGCCGGCCTTTCGCTTTTAAAGTAACGATCCAGCCATTCTTTTGTTTTATTCAAAATCCCTGAATCCGTCTTTTCTTCCCTATCCTCTTTAAAGGAACCAAGAAAATATTTCTGGCCTTCCATCCAGACGCCCACAAGCGCTCCCTCCCTCTCCGCAAGCAAAAGCCTGCCGATTGGAGAATCGTAGTACATTGTATATAGCATATCCCGCCTCTTTCTTTTCTGCCTTATAATGCGGTTCCTCTGGTTGGGACATAGAAATGCTCCATGTTCACACCCTCCAGTATGAGCAGCCGTTTCTTTTTATCTATGCCTCCTGCATATCCCGTTAAACTCCCATCAGAACCCACCACACGATGGCACGGTACAATAATTGAAATTTCATTATGTCCTACCGCTCCGCCTACCGCCTGAGCTGACATTCGTTCCAGCCCTCTTTCCCTGGCAAGCCGTTTTGCCAGCCCGCCATAGGTAATGGTCTCCCCATAGGGAATTTCCCGCAGAAGCTTCCAGACCTGCTGCCTGAATTCGGAACCAATCATATGGACAGGAGGCATAAAATCCGGTTCATGGCCGGAAAAATAAATGTCCAGCCACTTTTTTACAACATCAAAAACAGGGACGTTTCTTTCCTCATGCTCCGGGTCAAGACTGTCCGCGTAAAATTTTTCTCCTTCAAACCAAAGCCCGGTAAGGCCAATCTCGTCAGCCGCAAGAAGGATCTCTCCCAATGGGGATTGATAAGTTGTTATATATTGCATAATACCGCATACACAAACGCAAGCGTAAAAGAGAGGTTCTGCGCCTTCACCTTCCGCCGGAAATTCGTGATATCCTCCTCAAATGTCACACAGAAAGCAGGCTCCACGCTCTCCCTGAAAACCATACAGTGCATGGCCCTCTCCCAGTTTTTCTCGTCTATCACCTGATAAGTATTCATTCCAGCTCCTCCCTTTCCATTTCCACACATTTCACTTTCTTTTGGCAAATTTCTCTTTTGCGTATTCATAGGCTTCCCGGATGTATGGCTTTAAATCTTCAAAAGTCTCTTCCGACGGGTTCAGCACACACATCCACCCCATCCACGCATAGACCGGATGCGGCAAAAAACAGTCAGCCGCAGAAAAATCATAATCCATTTCCACAACCCCGCCTGCCCCCGGACGTTTTGGCACAGCCCCGAACAGCTTCACAAACGTATCCTTACGGACACCCAGGTTCACCCGGTAAACCCCCGGCCTGTCCAGCTTAGAGCCTTTATCGTTATCCCCGTCCTTCTCCTTGACCGTCAATATGTACACGCCCCTTTTCAGCACATGTCCGGGATTATAAAAAATCCCCTTTTCTCCCCAGCTCTCCACAAGGACGCTGCCCTCCAGATTTTCCAGACAATACTTCAATATCTCATCCGGCTTCATATCCCACCCCTATACTTTCCAAATCCTTTTTATAAATCTCCAATTCATAAGTTTTCCCACTGCGCTGGTCTGTCCTCCGC
>CANDBT010000118.1 GCA_947383005.1 uncultured bacterium
CACCTAATATATACTTAACCGCTTTTTCCGCCTTGCTGCTTGCCGATACAATAAATTTTACATTGTTCCGTAATGCTGACAGCCAATTCTGGATATATGCGGATGAATTACGAAAGCTCTTATCCGTTTCGATCCCGATAATATTCAACAGGTTTGCGCTTCCAATTTCCGCTACAAGCTCTTCTTTGCTGTAGTCTTCACTCCCGAAAGCAACAAGCTTGCCTTTCCTATCCTCAGCACGATTACAGCGCGATTCTTTCATGGTGCTATGTACTGACTCATGAAAAGCGGTTGAATAATATTCATTTGCATTCACGAATTGTTCAAACAGCGGTAAATGTATCATATCACGGGCAGGTGAATAATAAGCCTCATTGCTTGCTGTATGCTCAACCCTGATATCTTCTCTTGTCCAATAGTCATGCAATACATTTTCTGCCTTTTCTATCGGTTCTATGTCGTTCAGCTCCTCATCAGGCAAAGGCTCTACGCCGTCAACTTGTGATATATGAAACACGTTATAATATTTGAGCAATGGTATATTCTTTTTAACGATTGTATTATCTTCTTGCTTTTCCTCTACAGGCATAATCTTCCAAAACACGACGATTTCCGCTTTTTCGCCTTTGCGGACATGCCCGCCTAACTGTTGCCATTGCTTGAAACTGGCATATTCCCCTTGGTGGTTCAACATTATCTGGTTGATGAGGGAATAGCTTTTCTTTGTTATGCGGTTGAATGCGCCGCTCTTGACTCCTGTCCAGGGCTTTTGCCAGGGGATAATACCTTGCTCTAATTGGCTGATAATCCTGTCCGTTACTATCTCATATACTGATTTTGCCATATCTCATATCCTCCTAAATAAAAAAGTGTAAAGCCGTTGACAATTCAATAGGCTTTACACACTGGAATGATATGGTTATGTGGTTGTTATGAAATCTTTTGCAATTTTTCGCTATGTTCTGCTACTACCTTTTTAATGATATCAATGTCAGCCTGCATAGCCTCAATCTGGTTAATCCCTGCCTGATACCTTTTGTATGTAGTAGTATAGCAGCTTTCAATATTTTGTAACCGTGGTAATATATCGTTTTCAAGGGAAAGTTTAATATCTTTAATGTCGCCTTTTAATGGCTCTAATTTCTTATCCATCATATCCGACATTGCAAGTAAAAGTTCATTATCTGTCATATATTCACGCTCCTCTTGTTATGTGGTTATTATTTAACCTGTTGCTTGGTTATTCTCGAGCCATGTCCTGTTCTCTGTACTTTGTCCCCATGCCTCAAGGGCTAAGTCATAAGTGTCAGATACTTTGTCTTTCACTTCCCGCATTTCTTTCTTTAGTTCTCTTTGTCCGACTTTTAATGCTGATATGTCGGATTCGATTTTATCATGTCCGACTTTTAATGCTGATATGTCGGATTCGATTTTATCGAGCCTGTTATTAATTGGCTGTAATAGAGTTGCAATTGCTTGTAAATCTTCATTTGTCAACGCCATATATTCACGCTCCTTTTCTTTATGGTTAAGTATACCATATCCAGCGTGTAAAGTCTATTCAATTGTCAACGTGCAATTTTGTTTGGTGATGAGTATATTATATATTGGTACTAATATAATTTCAAGATGTAATAATTCACAAAAATGTAATTAGAATATAGTAAATATTTATAATGGTACTATTATATAAAAGTGGTCAAAAAAAATAGACATGTTTTTATGTCTATTTATACTTACATATTATTATCTCTTTCCATTTTTTCTTTTATGGCTTCTCTAATAAATCCGGCTTTTGAATAATTGTTCTTTTTACAATGTGTTTCTAGTGCTTCCGCTTCCGAATTAGACATTGATAGCTTTACTTGTTTATAATTTGCGTCAAAATATTTTTTATTTGCTCTTTTTTGTGCATCTGACACGCTCAATTGTATAACCTCCTCATTTAAGTGATGGTATTTTCATAATTATGTATTTCCTCTTTACCATTAATGCTATATTAGCACCTATATATAATAATGTCAAGATATTGATTACATACATATTGGTACATATATACAAAAGAAGAACATTGGTACCAATATAAATTTGTAAACTATTACGTCTTGAAATTATATTAGTACTAATATATAATATACTCACAAGGTCAAACAAAACAACTTAACAACCCTACAAACAGAAAGGACGGATAATGATATGAGTAAATGGCAGGAGCCTATATACATTGGTAAAGATTCAAACAATGGCGGTTTAGCAATCTGTAAAGTATTAGATACGGATATCGCAACGGGCGACGCTATAGTTTTTAACCGAGAAACTCGGGAAGTTGAGACGGTATCTTATAAGGAAAAGAGGACATTGCTTGAAAATCTCCGCAAATTAGCAGTAGACACGCAAGAATTAGATTGTGGGTACTAAAAATCCCCTGACGAGTCTTGGAAGACTAAGACGAAACTACCCAAACAAGGGTAGTCGGGATAGCAACACAATCCTACAGTAACCGGGCTGACAATACCCATAAATCTGTACCACGTACCTGTGAGCGGTATCAAATAGAAGAAGCAATAGACACGCAAGTGGTACAGAGGTTACAAAACAAGATAGGAGATAACAACCAAAATAGCGATAAGGAAGGGGATAAAGTTATGTGTATAACAGTAAAAGAAATGAATGAAACCATGGCGGCAATCCAGGAGTGGAAACGGATTAAAGAAGAAGCTGAGGACAATATTTCCGCACTGAATGCAAAAGCAATCGAGTTTTTGCAGGAGACAGAGGAGTGCGAAGCTGTTGACAAAAAAGGCAAGCCGATCCGCAGGTTTGTTGGCAATCTCTTCAAGGCTACACTTTCCATAGGCTCAAGGGAGACAGTTGACAAAGCAGAAGTTAAGAAACTGCTGGATGATGAGGACTACCAGAAAGTAAGCAAAGTTAGCGTCTATCCAGTATTACGGATCAGCTAAAGCCGCCATAAGCGGCTCAGGGGCAACCCAGCAGGCAACACGGCTGTAGCGTCGAAGCAGGCTGCTCCATTTCAATCGGCCAATTGAAAAAATAATGATTACAGGAAGGCGGTATTGTCTGATGAGGATACAGGTAATTACAGGGAACCAGGAGGAAGGGAAGAAGGCCAGGTATATGCAAAGGCCGTTAAACAGTGAGGAGCGGGAATTTGCTGCCGAAAACCACGCACTGATTTATGAGTACATGCGCTATAAGAAGCTGGATGTGGAAACTTTTTACGACGAACTGATTTTTGACTACCTCACGGCAGTTAAAAAGTACGTGACGGAAAAGCCGGAACTACAGATCCATTACCCGTTTAAGCAAGTCCTGTTCTAACAGCTTAACGGCAGGATGATGCACTACTGGCGCGAATATTACAATAGGAAGAATACCATTGAGCGGGAAGCGGCGCGGCTGGATGAAACATATGAAGACGGCAAACAGGAGCGGCGTGGCAGGATGGAACCGTGGTGGATTGACCCGATGCGGGACGTGGAGCGGTATGTTGTGGAAAAGGAATTCATTAATGATGTATATGCCAATATCCACCGTTATGCGGAGCCGGATTTATTGGAACTAATCATAAGCATGAGGCGGGAAGGGTATGGGAATTTCAGCATTGCCAGGGAAGCTAAGGCAGCTATCCCGGACTATTCAGACTGGGGGATCAGAGAAATTGCTGACCTTATCCGGATCATGGGATGCTGCTACAATAGCCCGCTGCAAAGGCTTTACCGGGATACCAAAGAGCGGGGCAACATAGACAGGTACCAGGAATGGGAAGAGGCAAGGGAAAGCTGGTAAACATACAGGCAAGGGGCTGTCAGCTCTGGCAGCTCCCTACAGAGGAAAGTTTGGCAATGGATAAGGGGAAAACAATAAAATACGTAATTACAGGCGGAAACAGGTATATCGGGTTTGATAAGGAGACAGGGGAAAATATCGCCGTGGAAAATTTCAAGTATTCCGTAAAGCTTAAGTATGTTCGGGCAGCGATTATATTGGAGAATCTTGACGCTGAAATAAAGAGGTTGGAAGATTGGAAAATTATCAGTGTCATGGAAGCGGTATCCCCTATCCCCCGCGGGGAACCACTGGACATTGACGGGATGGTTAATTCTTTACATGTAGATTTTGACCTGCTTATCAGGAGGAAAAAAATTTTACGGTTGGAATACCTCGAAATTGAAAGGGAAATCACAGACCTTTATCACGCAATGGAATTTTATAACCTTAACGTAACCAGCGGCTTCAGGCTTTATAAGAAGATGCAGGAAAAACTCATTGAAAGACGGAAAAATAAAGACGAGGCGTTAAAGATCCATTACGTCCTGTCTGGCGGAACCAAAGGGCTATTAAATAACCAGACCAAGGAACGGATTGAGAAATTAAACCACAGGCAGTACCAGCCACGGGCTTTTAAGGAACTATTTATGGCATAGGGGAAATTATAGCATAGGGGAAATTATAGCATAGGGGAAATTATAGCATAGGGGAACCATACATTTCAGAAAGATGAGGGAAGAAAAATGTTAAAGAAAGCAAATATCAACTGGATTGCGAAACAACTGGTAAAAATGGTGCAGAATGGGACAATCCGTTTCGACAATGCCATGCAGCGCGGGCTGGTCTGGGATAAAAAGAAGAAAAGCCTGTTGATCCATTCGATGCTGATGGGATACCCCATCCCGGCGTTTTATGCGGTTAAAAACGGGAATGGTTATGATATGCTGGATGGGAAACAGCGGTCAAACGCCATCATTGATTTTATCAACGGAAAATTTGAACTGACGGACGTCCCGGAAGTGGAAGTAACGAATGAAGACGGCACAACCGATATGGTGGATGTGAATACCCTCCATTTTGATGAGATGGAGGAGGCGTTACGGGACGAGATTACTTCCTGTTCGCTGACCATCTATTATTTTGAGGGGATTACGGATGATGAAGTATCGGAAATGTTTTTTCGGCTTAATAATGGGAAAGCACTGTCAGCTATCGAGCTTTCAAGGGCAAGGGCTAAATCTTTGGTGGCAATTAAGTGTTGTCCGGCAGATTAAAAGGGGATGCTTCCGTCAGATTAAAACTGTGAGGC
>CANDBT010000119.1 GCA_947383005.1 uncultured bacterium
CTCCTTTATGATTAGCATATAGGTCTAGCGTAATTGAAATACCGGACCGCCGCAACAACCACAAACAACGAGAAAGTCGCAATAAAGCTGAATCGTAGCTTTTCAGAGGAAATATTTTCAATTCTGCATTTTTGGGGAAATAGTATTCAAAAACAAGACTTTTTGTATAAAGCGTTCTCATGCCGCAGATTGCAGGGAAAAAGAAAACAAGGTAAAATAAAAAAATCGCGTAGAATTTTGACACTTTCCGTATATGCACGCTAAAATGAAGAAAAACAGGGAAAGGAAAAATACCATGAGATATGTTGATAACAGGATTGAAATACAATATCGGGAGTGCCAGATTTTGAGGGATGCAGCCAAAGCGGTGCTTGTTGAAAATGTTGATGGTGGAGAGCTGTTTTCTCAAAAGGAAAGATGGCTAAGGAGTATATCGGACATAGCTAAAAGTATGAAACTGAAAAAGAAAAGCGCAACAGTTTTAGTGCAAATGCTGTCTGACATGGATGAGGAGGATGTCAAGGCAGTTGCGGAATATACCGAGTGCATTGTAGCCAAGGGAAAAGGAATTGATATTATGCAGCCTTATATTACAGAAAACAGAAAAGTTATTCTGCCGGTCAATGTCCACACGCCGCCCGACAGTCTGTATCCCGATGATTACATTGAATAGGGAAGGGATGTGTTATGGGAATGGATTCAGAAATTAAAATTTTATATGGACTATCTCTGGAAACCAGCGAGAAGCTGAGGGAGCCTTTAGAACGGGAACTGGGTCAGAAGGGTAAAGATCTGCAGACTGTATGTCGGTATCGCAAGGAAGGTGTGTATCAGTATGCGAAAGAACAGGCGGACGACTTATTGCTGATTTTGGAGGAAAATCTTCAGGGTGGCAATCCGTATGAGAAAGAGGAGCTGATGCACCTTACGGATATAGGGGGAAACAGGATTATTTTTCTTTTGGATAGGACGCATTATGGGGATGACTATATCAAAATGCTGTATGCCTGCGGAATATATGATGCTTTGTTCTTGGATGAGGTAGATACCAAAAAAATTATGGTGCTGCTGAAAAAGAATAGGACAAACGCAGATGCCAGAAAGTACTATGGAATTGAAACTGCCCGCGACATGGAGAAAGCGAATAATGTGGTAAACACGGAATGCTTAAACTCATATTTGGAGTTTGTGGAAACCGGAATGCTTGCAGAGGACGTGGATCAGAAGTATCGTTTTGCGGTTTCCCGGCTAGGCGCAAAAGAAAACAGGGTGTTGGCGGCAAGTCTGCCAGGATCTGTAACCCGTATGCTGCAGGGGAATGAGCTGTATCAATATTATATCGGGAGTAAGAAAAAGAAGAGAGGAATACTTTGGATTGGAAGAAAGGAGAAACAGGACACGGAAGATTTAAAGCTGGATTCGTCTGAGGAGGTTGGGAGCATTCCTTTGGCTGTTGTGAAAGAAAGGCAAGCCGCCATTTCTATTCAAAACGAGAAAGAAGTTCAGCAAACGAAAAATGCTTGCGATAGCCAGGACGATAAGGGTGAAGATATGCTGGAGGTTATGGACAGGTATCGGACATATTATATGGAAGAAACTCCGAATTTACCATATTCAGATGATGGTAATGAAGCAGATTTATTGATGGTTATGGGAACATTTTTAAAGCAAATGGATACTTAAAATATAAATTTTCGATATATAAAATATTCATTCATAGTATTTATCAAATTAGCTGAAGAATATGTTGAAGAGAAATTATCAGAGACAGGAAAAACAATGGAATAACAGCGTCATTATGAAAAAGAATAGAATAAGTCCAATACAGAGATGATTTCAGCTCTTTTTGTGTAAAGTCTTACAAAAATGCAAGTTGCTATCATTTGACATACAATATATAATAAAACTGATAGGGTTTATCAAAAATGCAAGAATGATTGTGATCGACACCAAAAAAGATACAATGGAACTTCTTGTTTGTAGGAGGAGGGATGGTAGGCATGAATAAAATTATGTTATTAGAAGATGATACAAGCCTCATTGACGGTCTGAGTTATTCTTTGAAAAAGAGTGATTTTAACGTCACGGTTGTTCGAACTGTCAAAGAGGCACTTGATTTTCTGAATGAAATTAACATATTCGATATTCTTATATTAGATGTCACATTACCAGATGGGACGGGCTTTGAAGTATGTGAAAAAGTGCGGGAACAGAACACGCAGATACCAATTATTTTCCTGACTGCGTCTGATGAAGAAGTGAGCATCATACGAGGTTTGGACAGCGGTGGTGATGATTACATTACAAAACCGTTTAAATTGGGGGAACTCTGCTCCCGTATACGAGCATTGTTGCGCCGGGCAGGGACAACGTCACAAAATAATCCGACTCTGATAAAATATGGGGATATTACGATTGATTTTATGGGAAGCTGTGTGCTATTGAGGGGAGAACCACTCGAACTTACGATCACAGAATACCGCCTGCTTTGTATACTTGTGCAGAATGCAAATCAGACACTTACCAGAAATACCATATTGGAACGGCTGTGGGATAGCTCTGGGGACTTTGTTGGCGACAATACTCTTTCCGTGTATGTTAGAAGGCTTCGGGAAAAGATTGAGAAAGACCCATTCCATCCGGAATACTTGATAACCGTCCGTGGCTTTGGGTATAAGTGGAAGGAGATGTCTGTATGAATGTGAGGTTTTTGTATGATAAACAAATCAGGAGATACAGCTGTTTCATTACAGGAATGATACTTGCGCTTTTTCTTGCAGAAGCATGGTTTGCTACGGTACAGACGAATATGGTACAAGCAGCTTTTTTAGAGCATGAAAATGCCATAGTCACTTCTCTCTTAGATCATGGAGTTTCCAGAGAAGTCATAGTTGCGGCAGTTTCAAGCACCAAAATCGATGATGTGGGCAGTGATTTTCTTGCGAACATAGGAAGGACCGAAAAGACAGCATCAGTTTTTTTCCCTTTTACAGCCGCATTTGAGCGCGCAACCAGGGGAATTCTATTGGCTGCAGGCATAAGTTTCTCCTTGATGCTTTTGGCTGGAACATACCTGTTTCTACAGAGCCGTGACCGCCTGTATCGGCGTGCTATGAATATTGTAGAATGCTTTATGGAGAGAGATTATTCCAGACATATGCCACGGATGGATGAAGGGACTTTTTATCAACTTTGTACTTCCGTAGACCGGCTAGCAACGATGTTACAATCTCGAAATGAAACGGAGTACCGGGAGAAAGAATTTTTGAAAGTCATCATTTCAGATATTTCGCATCAGCTTAAAACGCCGCTGGCAGCTCTTTCCATGTACCAGGAGATTATTGAGAACGAACCAGACAATGTTGATACGGTAAAGGAATTTGCGGAAAAAATCGGAACCTCGTTGGGACGCATGGAGCAGCTTATCATGTCCGTGTTGAAGATTGCGAGGTTGGATGTAGGAACTATTAGTTTTGTAAAGGAATCCTGTCTAGTATTAGAACTGGTCTGGCAGGCTGTCAGTGAGCTAACAACAAGGGCAGACCTCGAAAAGAAGAAAGTTCTGTTGGATGGTGCAGAGACGGATACCATAATCTGTGATGTGGAATGGACAAGCGAGGCAATCGGAAATATTGTGAAAAATGCGTTAGATCATACAAAAGAAGGTGGAATCATCCGGATCAGCTGGGAATGTTCCCCACTGATGACACGAATCAGGATAGCTGATAACGGAAAAGGAATTGCCTCGGAAGATATCCATCACATCTTTAAGCGTTTTTACCGAAGCAACCATTCACTGGATACTCAGGGAATTGGACTTGGCCTGTCACTGGCAAAATCCATTGTGGAAGGTCAAGGTGGGACAATTTCGGTGCAGAGCAGTCTGAACGAAGGGACTGTATTTACGATTTCTTTGCTTACAAAATTGTAAGCTAAAATTCATCTAAATGTAAGATAAGGCTGCTATCCTTTCAGAGAACTAAGAAAAAGGAGGTGCTTTACAAATGGAAATTGTTAAAGTACAAAATCTGTGTAAGACCTACGGGAAAGGTGAAACGAGAGTGGATGCTCTAAAAAATGTTTCTCTTTCGTTGAATAAGGGAGAATTTGTTGCAGTTGTCGGGGCATCTGGCTCCGGAAAAAGCACTCTATTAAACTGCATTGGAGCTTTGGATACTCCGACTTCTGGCAAGATTATCATGGATGGGCAGGATTTGTTTTCCATGAAAGAGGAACAGAGAACCATTTTCAGGCGTCGTAATATCGGTTTTATCTTCCAGTCCTTCCAGCTTGTTTCGGAACTTGATGTGGAGCAGAATATAATGTTCCCTTTACTTTTGGATTACCGCAAGCCTGACACTGCAGCTATCAATGAGATTTTGGGGCTGCTAGGATTAATAGAGCGTCGTCACCACTTACCTAGCCAGCTTTCTGGAGGCCAGCGGCAACGTGTGGCTATTGGGCGTGCCTTGATTACCAGACCTAAACTGATTCTGGCAGATGAGCCGACAGGGAACTTAGATAGTAGGAATAGCCAGGATGTTATTGACTTGCTTATGAAGGCATCCCGGCAGTATCAACAAACGATCCTGATGATTACGCATAACAACAATCTGACCGCATCGGTAGACAGAGTGTTCCGGGTAACAGATGGTATTCTTACAGATTTGGGAGGGAAAGAGAATGAAAAGTTATCTTGATTTAATTCCCATATCTGCAAAACAACACAAGAATCAGGGAAGAATGACATTATTTTGTATTATTCTTTCCGTTTTTTTAGTGACAGTCATATTTGGTATGGTAGAAATGGCAATCCGTAGCCAGCAATATCAGGAGATTAAGATTGGGGGGAATTGGCACGTTATTTTTTCTGACATTGATCAGGAAACAGGGGCGTTGATACAGGCTCGCCCGGAAGTTACCTGTTCCAGTTGGTATGCTTATGTGAAAGAAGCAAGCGGATTTTCTATTGACGG
>CANDBT010000120.1 GCA_947383005.1 uncultured bacterium
CCCATAAGCCTGACTTTTAACATCAATCCCGTCCTCCGAACATGGCGTACAGATCGTGGTTATACGTTGCGTATTCCGGATAGCGTATCTGTACCGCCTGCCAAAAATAGGGCGCATAGGCACAGCAGAACAGTTCTTCCACTGTGTACCGTCTGCACTCGTCCACCTGTTCCTCCGCATCATCGTAATCAAGGACACTCGGCGTACCGTTGCAGTAAAGGTTAAACGCCATCCTGACCACTCTCACGCTCCCGCTGGTCTGCCAGCCTTCATGCAGGCACTCCGTTTTCACGCAGCCTGTCTTAAAATCATAGATACTGTAAATGTTCCTTCTTGTGTCATCACTGATACCAAGACAATATACAAGTGCCTTGTGATATACGTCCTGATACCTGACCTCTTTCAATTTCTCATAGTAGAATTTTTCATGTGCATCGCTGATAAAAATAATCGCTTTCTCTGCTCCTAACGCTGTACTACTCATGTTCATTTCCTCCATTTCTTATTTTGTTTTTGACCATAACAAAAGGACACTTCCCTAAAATTTTCTTTTAGAAAAATGTCCTTATCGTACAAAATATTGAATTGGATTTATGAGTACAACTATTCATTAACGCTCATTATTCTTCATTATGCGTTGTAAAATTGTTGTAAATTTGTTGTAGTTTACAAGTTCAAGTACCGCAAACCCTTGATTTTACTGGTCTTTTCCGCCAAGCGTTTTCATTGTCGGAAACAGCAATACATCACGTATAGCCGGCGAATTAGTGAGCAGCATCACCAACCTGTCAATTCCATACCCGATGCCTCCCGTAGGCGGCATCCCAATTTCCAGCGCATTCATAAAATCTTCATCTGTCGTATTAGCCTCTTCATCTCCGGCTGCCAAAGCCGCTTCCTGAGCTTTGAACCGCTCTCTTTGATCTACAGGATCATTCAGCTCTGAATAAGCGTTGCACATTTCCCTGGCATAGATAAACAGCTCAAACCGTTCCACCAAATCCGGCTTATCCGACTTCCTTTTAGTCAAAGGAGATACCTCTACCGGATGATCCATAATAAAGGTAGGCTGAATCAAATGTTCCTCTACAAATTCCTCAAAAAACAAATTAATAATATCCCCTCGCACATGACGTGCCTCATAATGAACACCTTTTTCGTCAGCTAACCGCTTGGCTTCTTCCGTAGTTTTAACCTCTTCAAAATCAATACCAGTATACTTTTTAACGGCATCAATCATAGTCAGACGCTCAAAAGGCTTCCCCAGATCAATTTCCACATCCGCATAAGGAATCGTGGTTGTCCCGCAAACCTCCAGCGCCACATGCCGAAACATATTTTCTGTCAGGTCCATCATCCCGTAATAATCCGTATAAGCCTGGTATAACTCCATCAGGGTAAACTCCGGATTATGGCGGGTATCCAAACCTTCATTCCGAAACACCCGCCCTATTTCATAAACCCGCTCCATTCCGCCTACAATCAATCTCTTCAGATACAATTCTAAAGAAATACGCAGCTTTACATCTTCATCCAAAGCATTGTAATGAGTTTCAAACGGACGTGCCGCAGCTCCACCGGCATTATTTACCAGCATCGGAGTTTCCACTTCTAAAAAGCCCAAATTATCCAAATACCGACGGATACTGCTGATAATTTTAGAACGCATGATAAAGGTCTTTCTCACGTCCTCATTCATAATCAAGTCCGTATACCGCTGACGGTAACGCATATCTGTATTGGTTAAACCATGATACTTTTCCGGAAGAACCTGTAGACTTTTAGACAACAAAACCAGCGAGTTGGCATGGATAGAAATTTCCCCCATTTTTGTAGTAAATACCATGCCCTTCACACCGACAATATCTCCGATATCCATTTTCTTAAAAGCCTTATAAGCTTCTTCTCCCAGGTCATCCCGCGCCACATAACACTGGATATTTCCTTTCAAATCCTGGACATTACAAAAAGAGGCTTTGCCCATCACCCGTTTGGACATCATACGTCCGGCTATGGACACTTCCTTTCCTTCCCATTCACTATAATTTTCTTTTACATCCTCGCTGTGTATGGTTACATCATATTTTGTAATTTGAAATGGATCTTTGCCCGCTTCCTGAAGTTCTGCTAATTTTTCCCGGCGAACCTTGAGAAGCTGATTGATATCTGGTTCCTGACTAAAGTTTTTCTGTCTGTTTTGATTCCGGCCCTTTTGCTGGCCTGCATTATTCTGTTGGCTTTGCTGCTCTTCCATCCTCTGTTTTCCTTCCTATCCGTATCATGTTAATTATTCTCAATGCTATTTTACATCTCTTACCATACTGCCTATGCTCTACAGATTAATAATCTGTCACCGCTGACGCTTCAGGAAACCCTCTGGATTTCCAGTACCTTATACTGAATTACCCCTGCCTGAGTTTCCACATCGACCACATCTCCAACACTCTTCCCCAATAGCGCCTGACCTACAGGAGACTCGTTGGAAATCTTATTCTGCAAACTGTTGGCTTCAGTGGAACCGACAATCCTAAATTCCATCTCTTCGTCAAAATCCACATCAAAAACCTTTACTTTACAACCAATGCTGATTTTGTTAATATCAATTTCATCTTCATCAATGACTTCGGCATTTTTCAGCAGCTTTTCCAGTTCTTCTATCCGAAGCTCAATATCCCGCTGCTCATCTTTTGCCGCATCATATTCGGCGTTCTCAGACAAATCCCCCTGTTCCCTGGCCTCTTTGATTTTTTGAGCCACTTCCCGTCGGCGATACACTTTCAAATTTTGCAGCTCATCCTCATATTGTTTTAAGCCTGCATAAGTCAAAATGTTTTTTTTCTCTGCCATTTTACTCTTTTCCTTCCTTTTTGTTGCTAAGCGTGTTTGAAAACCCATTCTCATCGTTACAGTTCAGACAGATATCTTCTTGCCCATCTACGCCGGACAAAAGCTGGGATGTCCATCCGATGTGGAATTTAACATAGCCCGCTATGCCGCATTTGTTTGGATCAAATTATCCACAAATTGTAATACATAACTGACAAAAAACAATTTTCAAACGCTTCCAAAACTTTCATGCGGCAACCGCCGCATAGGACATTCATCGTAATTGTCCAGCTGTCTTCACTGAAAAGAATATGCTCTCGGCATGCTGGCAATTACTCTCTTTTTCTGAAACATATCAAAAAATCATTTTCTTAATCTGCCGGAATTCACTTTCAAATATGCTCTGTTATAACTCATTTATGTCTGTCCACTGCATTCCATGTATTATATCTTAAAGCTATCTGCTTGTCAAGAAGAGCAAAAAACTTCTATCCGGCACACCTCCAGCCGCCGTTTTTGATAGTTATTATTCACAATTACCTGTGCATGTAGCCGTATAACTGCTTTGACCCATGGCTAATCAACAAAACGGCTGGCCATAGTACAAACAATAGCTTTCAATTCCTCCAGTGTTTCCAAATAATTGCATTCCCGGCGTATAGCGGCAGAATGAGGCAAGCCGGCCGTGTACCAGGCAATATGCTTACGCATTTCTTTCATTCCCAGCTCTTCACCCTTTTGTTCAATCTGCATCTGGGCATGACGAAGTATCATTTGCCCCACCTCTGCCGGCCCCGGCCCAGGCAAAATCTTTCCTGTATTCAGATAATGGTTAATCCTGCTGAAAATCCAAGGGTTTCCCCTGGCTCCTCTGGCAATCATCAGCCCGTCACAGCCAGTCTCCGCTATCATCTTCTGTGCATCTTGAGGCGTAAAAATATCCCCGTTACCGATAACCGGGATTTTCACTGCTTCCTTAACATGACGGATAATATCCCAATCAGCTTTGCCGGAATACATTTGCTGCCGTGTTCTCCCATGAACAGCGACCGCCGCTACACCGCAGCTTTCTGCTATCCTGGCAATTTCCACGGCATTTATCTGGCTGTCATCAAAACCTTTTCTAAATTTTACTGTCACCGGTTTTTTCACTTTTTTCACCAAAGCCGAGAGAATCCGTTCTGCCAATTTAGGGTTTTTCATCAAAGCTGATCCCTCTTGATTATTAACCACTTTAGGAACCGGACACCCCATATTGAAATCGACCAAAGCAAACGGGCCATCGGCTACCCGCGCCGCCATGTCGCTGACAATATCCGGGTCTGAGCCAAAAATCTGTACTGCTACCGGCTGCTCCTGAGGGCATGTCCGCAAAAGCTCCCTGGTGTTCCGGTTGTTATAATAAATTGCCTTGGCGCTAACCATTTCCGTATACACAAGAGCACATCCCTGTTCCCGGCAAAGCAGGCGAAAGGGCTGCTCGTTGACTCCGGCCATGGGAGCCAGCAAAAGAGGATTTTCCAATTCCACATTACCTATTCTCAGACCCATTCTTTATTCCCTTCTTCTTTGCCTCCCAAATAGAACAACCGATAATATAATTCCAAAGAGTCAAGCATTTCCCGATATCTCTCCCTATACTGCTTTACCTTCAAATCCACTCCTATTTCATCATAATATCCATCATACTCTGATGTCATATGTTTAAATTCCAGCCTGCCGTCTTCCTGAAATTCCATAATAAAAATACCGCCGCATTCTTCCGTAAACCACACACACAACATCTGCAGCTCCTGCTTGATTGTCTCCGGTAAATTGGCAAAAACCGGATTAAAATAATACTTCCGCTCATACCCGTTAGACCCGCAAAGCACCATGGCCACTTGTCTCCTTTAACACATTAAACTAGTACAGCGTTGCATTAATTCTCAAGTAATCCGCACTCGCTATACGCGCCATCTGCACGACTGACACGAATATCAATCACGTTTTACTTCAAGATTAATGCAACGCTGTACTGGGGCTGCTGCAAAATAGCAGACTCACACAATATAGTACTACCTTGCGGAAATTTCAGTGAATTCGGCACTCGCTATTTCCGCCCTCT
>CANDBT010000121.1 GCA_947383005.1 uncultured bacterium
ACCCCCGACCCACGGCTTAGAAGGCCGTTGCTCTATCCAGCTGAGCTACAGACTCAAAATATATGCTCCCTAACAGGCTGCACCATATCGGCGACGCATTATATTCTATCATACGCATCCATAAAAAGCAAGTACTTTTTGCAATTTTATGTACTAGAGGTCTTGAACCGTTACCAAAACCTGCTCCTTCCGCAGCCACATCGAGTAGGGAAGAGCCATCTTCCTTTGGGCGCCTATGCACATAGAAAAAAGCGGGTGATGGGAATCGAACCCACAAATATAGCCGCAATAAACACTTAAAAATCAATGTTTTTTAATATTTGGGACAAAATCCGGGACAAATTATTCTGATTTGCCTGTTCCGGCTGCATCCGTCAGCCCCTCGCCAATGATGTACGCAATCAGGGTTCCCCCGGCCATGATAAGAGCCGTTACCTGGACCGCCGTATTGTCAGACACATTAAGCATAGTCATGAGGGGAGTGGCAAAGCACAACCGCCGCCCAAAATTTCCGGCTCGTCAGTTTTCTTGCCCAGTTAATTTTTCTCATAATTTTCACTTTTCCTTTCCAGGTTGTCAATCCGATGGTTGGCAACTTTGATTTTTTCGTCCATTACTTCCTGTCTTTTTCCAGCTTGTCCACGCGGCTGTCCAGCACTGTACAATTTTCGCACTGTTCCCTCAAGACATTTTCCAACTGCACAACACGATAAGTAAGAAGTTTTGCGCTACCCATCACACCAATGACTGAGCCGGACAAGCTTCCAATCAGGCCAACTATAGCAATTAATATTTCGCTTGACATAATAAATAATTCTCCCGCATCACGTCTTTAGATTAATTATACATTAGTTATAGAATATTTTGTACCATTTTATTAATTAGGTAATTTGCAACCAAGGGATAAATAATTGTTTACAGCAGTTTCTTCCAAGTTGAGAAATCCCAATTTCCATTAATTAACATCCTGTTAAGCGACACTTTTGTATTTTCTGGGAAAAACCCGGGTGTTTGTGACTTTTATGTGACCGATAAATAATCTTAAATGGTAAGGAATAGTAAGGAATCCGATGTAAGATTTAGTGGCGGCTGGATGGTTACTGGCAATTTGTAAGATTGCGGAAATGTAGAACGGGCAGCAGGGATTATCAATCCCGCCGCCCGTTCTCTTACTGGCACTTAAAAGTTACTTCACACCCTGGATTCTCTCTGATAAGCTGCTTTTTTAAATCATCGACCATCATGTTGTTGTCAAGCGCTGCCTGTACCACGTCAACCAGTTTTTTTCCATCTAGGTAAGCCCATACAGTTTTTCTTTTTCTCATATTGCCCTCGCTTTCTCCCTGCGTTACCCGGCAGGGGCGGGGTAACTGCTTTACTGATTCCTCTCTTTACGTAAACAGCAGAACCAAACCAACAACCACGATAACCAGCCAAATGACGGCTGCGATTAACTTTAAAATATTTTTTATCATATTGATTTTACAGACAGACTATGGTATTTTTTAGGTAGGGGAGGTTTCCCTCCCCCGGTTCTTACTGGATACTCTCTATAACCATTTTGATGACAGCTATGAGAGTTCCAATTTCGAGGGTAAGCTGAGTAAGTGCCCGAACCACTTTTATCAGCTTACCTATTTCCTTGTCCATCTGCATATCCTCCTTTCTTCTCTTGATGATATTATTATAAACTATTTTTGGTTTATTGTCAAGGCTTTCTTAAACTTTTTTTGGATTATTTTCTTGACTTTTCTTCGGTGATAAATTAAAATATAAAAAAGGAGGTCTGCCCATGCTGACATATAAAATAGATGTAATAGGAACATTAAAAGAATCTGGATATAATAGCACTAGGATATTAAGGGAAAATATACTTAGCCAATCTGCAATGCAAAAACTTAGGAAAGGGGAAATGGTTGGCATGAAAACCTTGGAGCAACTTTGTGAACTATTAGATATGCAGCCAGGAAACATTATAAAATATGTTGAAAATAAACCGTAAAAAGTTTAATTTTGATATTGACAATAAACCAAAAATAGTTTATAATAGCATTATCAGATGAGACAAGTAAATCTGGTAATATCCCGGAAGGGGGAAAGGAGAAAAAAGCTGCGTAGCCACGGCCATACAGATTCTGAGATTGTGGAATGCTTGGAATACATTACCAAAAAATAAATAACCGAAGGAAGGGCGGCAAACCAAAGCCGCCCCGTTCTATTTCACCCCCGAAATTCCCCCGGCTGCTGCACGCCGTTATCATCCGTGACATATAGCGCACATTCCAGCGGATGGCCGGCACGGGGTTCAAAATAGTACCATTTGCCGTCGATTTCCTGCCAGTCAGTAAGGGCGTATCCATCTGGATTGAAATAGTATTTGTGGCCATTAATCACTTGCCAGCAGGATTTCAGGTATGTAGATTCTGAAACTGCATACCACCAGCCGTTGGCGTCATGGTGCCAGCCTGGATCATAATGCAGGGACTCCACCAGCCACCAGTCCGGGCGGCCGTATCCTGCTATGCCTGGGTCTGACAGGACATAGGACTTTTCCCGCACGCCGCCGCCATTGGCAATAACGCCGGATGCGCCGCTGGTATTGCCCTCAATCGTATATACCTTCCCGCCTTCTACTCTCGTTACTATCCCGGTGTGGCAAATGCGCACGGAATTTTTAAAAAATATCTGGTCGCCCGGCTCGGGCCTGTCCACCCGCCACTGGCCAATATTTTTGTAATACTGCGCCGATGTTGGCGTATAAGCGCTGAACCCGCCGCCGATGAGCTGCTGAGCTTTAACCTGGCCAAACGCCTGGACGAAACACCAGTCCACGAACATATCGCACCATGGCTGGCCCTGCAATGCCGGGTACAGGTCACGGGCATATTTTGTGTAATTATTGCTGCCTGCATTGGCAGTCTTGCTGTCCAAATCTTTATTAGATTTCTTTTCCAGATAGCCAATCTCGGCTTTGGCAATGTTAATCAATTTTTCAACCGCTGGCCTCATAATTTTTCCCTCCTTAAATTTTGCACAAAAAGGACGCCTCCATCTGAAAGGCGTCCTGATTATCACACTTATGCTAATTGTCTTTTCATTTTTTCTGCCAATATGCTTGTTGTCGCCAACTTTATCGCCCCATTTTTCTCGCCTCTGAAGCATTTTTCCATTTCATCCAAAGCTTCTACCGGAAGTAGGGCTATAAGCTCACGGAATGCTGGGGCTATATCATAACCGGCCTGTTTAGGCACATCTTTTTGCGCCAGATTTTTTACGGGCGTCTCAGCGGTGTCCGTAACTGGTATGATTGCCGCTTTCTCCGGCTCTGACTTCTTGTTTGCCCGAAAATAGAAGTCCACCAGGTAATCATATACTTCCCATGCTTTATCCATATTCAGGGACTTAGCATGGAGCAGGGCGCCTTTCTCGGTCCAGAGGTAGAGATGTTTTGCATATTTAAACTGGGTATTGAATTGATATTTCGCTTTATCTGCGGCTAGGTGAGGATTTCTCACCTCGTTTTGAACGTTATTTCTATCGAAGTGACAAAAAGTTACCTTGTTTTTAAACTTCTTCAGTTCGTCTCCTACAAGAACTATATAATGCTTACCCTCTTCGAACCTTCCTTTATTCAAATGAAAATTTTTCTTAATGCAATCACATGTCGTTTCATAGCAGGATGCTATTTGGGCACTTGTTAAAACTCTTATTCCTTTTACTTCTACAATTTGTAAATTTTCCATTCAAAATCTCCTTCTTCAAATTATTCTTGAAAGAGATTCCTCTTTATGATAGAATATTTTATAGAGAGAAATCTCGACTTGGAGTGTTGCAGTTGATTGGTAGTCGTCGCAACACTCCTACTTTTTTTCTTCCAAAAGAAGATGAACTCCTTTTCTGATTGCTTCGCCTTTTGTTATGCCATTCTCTATACAATATTGATTCAGCTTATCATCAGTCTCTTTGTCTAACCGGACACTTGTCCGTATATTTATGGGATTCTCTACTTTTGGTCTGCCTGTGCGTGGACTCAATTTTCATCACCTCACTTTTAAGCACACATAAATTACACTAAATGCACGCTCAAAAGTCAATAAAAAATTCACTATAAAATCAACTTTTCCTTGACTTCCACGTTATAACGTGGTATAATGTATTTATAGAGAGGAGGTGGGAAAAGAAAATGGAGAAAAAAATAAAAGAGCTGAAAAAAGTGGTATCAGCACTCATCCAGCTCGCGTTAGAAATTGGGACTCTCCTGGCAGTCATCAAAATGATTGTTGAAAGTCTCCAATAAACTCCCGGGGAGGGAAACCTCCCCATCCAAACTATAACACAACTCCATTTTCTATGCAAGATGAAAAATATTGTAAAAGCCCTAATAAGCCTTATATTTTCTGTTATCTGGCTCATTGTTATTGTTCTTGGCTTGGTTCTATTATTTACTTGAGGAGGTTCCCCCATGCGCTTAAAAGAAATCCGCAACCGAAGATCATTAAGCCTCCGCGCACTATCCGAACTTTCGGGGGTTTCGCAACGTACTATTGAGGATATTGAACGTTTTAACCGATGCAAGGTAGATACTGCCATCAAATTGGCTGATGCACTGGAAGTCACTTTGGACGAATTATGTAGGGACTTCCCTCCAACAAATTAACCATTTATCCACAAGTAGGTTCAGGGTTTCCCGAGCCTACTTAAAAGGCCACAATTTTCCAACTGGTGGCCTCACAGCTCCCCCTCCTTCTCCGATTTGCTTTTCAGCACCTCAACCGCCC
>CANDBT010000122.1 GCA_947383005.1 uncultured bacterium
GCCTATATACCCTCCCGGTGAAGAAAGGCCCGTGTATATTGAGTGGAGAATGGGGGAGAAATCCTAGTTGCCGGCAGATTGGCTAAGTTGCTTCCCAAAATAAAAAATAGAAAAAAGTAAAGGGGTGATTAAAATAAACCAGGCAGAAGAAAGGATAAAAGGCTGCAAAAGCATTGCTGAATACGCCATCCGGCAATATCTCATTGACCAGGGATTCTGGTTGGCCTTCTTTGATCTGAATGTGTGCGGGAATGAAGGGACGCTGACTGACCGTAGCGGGGATTCGTTGGTGCTCGTATACGACAACAGCAATAAGAGTGTCCGTATAAAAGCAGTTTTAAGGAAGGAGGCGGAAGAAAAGTGAAGGCATCTTTAAGCCCGGAAGAGGCGTCCCTGCAGTTAGGGATGTCGCCAAGGGTAATTCGGCAAAAAATGCGCCTGGGGGAAATTGACCTCGGGGTGGCGATCCCTCCCAGGGGTGGAAAAAAACACTGGCTGTTCAGGATCTACCAGGACAAAATCAACAAAATAACCGGGAAGGGGGAAGGGTAAATGATGCAAGGCGGATTAGATTATGAGCCATTAGGGAGGGTGTACTTATCCTCGGCCCAGCGGCAGGCCAAATATATACGGAAACTGGAAAACTGGATAACCATTTTAGGCAGCCTGTGTATCGGGCTGGCGATCAGCACGCTGATGCTGGCGGCATGCCTGTACTGCGCATAAGAGGAGGGAAAGAACGTGAAGAAAAATTATGCTGTCATTAACCGGTTCCCTGGCCAGAAGGAGCTGTGCCAGCGTCTTAACCGGATGCAGGGATACCCAAAGGGCATCCGGGTAATAAAAAGAAACGCCCGGGGAGCTGCACGCTGCCCAGGGCGAAAAAGGGAAAGTTAAACAAGGAAATTATAGCAGATGAGGGAAGGAAAGTCAAATATGGAAGCGGTTAAAATAAATAAATTAGAGATTGAGAACATAAAACGGGTAAAGGCGGTAAAAGTGGAACCGACCCTGAATGGCCTGACTGTAATTGGAGGGAAAAACAACCAGGGGAAGACTTCGGTTCTGGATTCCATTGCCTGGGCATTGGGAGGAGATCGGTTCCGCCCTTCCCAGCCCCAGAGGGATGGCTCCGTAGTCCCCCCCAACCTTCATATTGTTATGAGCAATGGGCTGATCGTAGAGCGGAAAGGGAAAAACAGCGACTTAAAAGTGACAGATCCCAAAGGAAAGAAGAGTGGCCAGCAGCTCCTGAATGAATTTGTAGAGACCCTGGCACTTAACCTGCCTAAATTTATGGAAGCATCCAGCCGGGAGAAAGCCCAGACACTTCTGAATATCATCGGGGTAGGGGGAGAACTGGCGGAGCTGGAACGTAAGGAAGCAGAGGCATTTAACCAGCGGAGGGCCATCGGCCGGATTGCGGATCAGAAAGAAAAGTATGCAAAGGAACAGCCATATTATCCGGATGCCCCGAAAGAGCTGGTATCCATGTCTGAGCTGATCCGGCAGCAGCAGGAGATCCTTGCGCAAAACGGGGAGAACCAACGAAAGAGGGAAAACCTGCACCGCCTGGAACAGCAGTATCAGGATACGATCCAGGAACTGGAAGCCCTCTTGGCGCGCCAGAAAAAATTGGAGGAGGACCTAAGGGTTGCGAGGCAGTCGGCAGATGATCTGCAGGACCAGTCCACAGAAGAATTAGAGAGGAATATTGCAGGCATTGAGGAGATAAACCGGAAGGTACGGGCGAACCTGGATAAAGAAAAGGCGGAAGATGATGCGAAAGAGTACCGGGACCAGTATTCAAAATACACGGCTGAGATTGAGGATGCCCGGAAGGAGAAGGAAGCCCTTCTGGACCAGGCAGACTTGCCACTCCCTGGATTATCAGTAAAGGAGGGGGAACTGGTCTATAACGGCTTCCGATGGGATAATATGTCCGGATCAGACCAACTGAAGGTGGCGACTGCGATTGTGCGGAAGCTGAACCCGAAATGTGGTTTTGTATTGCTGGACAAGTTAGAACAGATGGACCTGGATACATTAAATGAGTTTGGGCGGTGGCTGGAGGCGGAGGGCCTGCAGGCGATCGCCACCAGGGTGTCCTTAGGGGAGGAATGCTCTATTTTAATCAGTGATGGCTACTCCTATGACAAAGACGGGAATTCAACCGCTTCTTTTAAGGCAGAAGAAAAAAATCCTAAATGGAAGGCAGGGGTATTTTAATGAAAATTATCAGAGGGAAGATCTCAGGAGCCAAAAAGACGGTAATTTACGGCCCGGAAGGAATCGGGAAAAGCACATTTGCCGCACAGTTCCCTAACCCGATATTCATTGATACGGAGGGAAGCACAAAGGACATGGACGTGAGCCGGACAGAAACGCCCAGTAGCTGGGCAATGCTCTTGGAGCATGTCCGGTATTTTACCAATAACCCGGAAGGTTTTCAGACCTTATGTATAGATACGGCTGACTGGGCTGAGCAGTTATGTATTTCCTCAATTTGTGATAAATACCAGAAAAGCGGGATAGAAGATTTTGGATACGGGAAAGGCTATGTATACCTTCAGGAAGAATTCGGGCGCCTTTTAAATCTCCTTACGGATTTGGTGGAGAGGCAGGACATGAATGTGGTCCTGACAGCCCATGCGAAGATGCGCAAATTTGAACAGCCCGATGAGTTGGGGGCGTATGACCGCTGGGAAATGAAGCTGACAAAACAAGTAGCGCCTATGGTAAAAGAATGGGCCGACATGGTCTTATTTGCTAACTATAAAACCTGGTCCATAGCCGTAGACGACAAAGGTCAGAAAAGGAAGGCCCAGGGGGGTAAGCGGGTCATGTATACCCAGCACCACTCGTGCTGGGATGCGAAGAACCGCTATGGATTGCCGGAGGAAACAGAGTTTGATTATGGCGTAATCCGCCATATCATTGAACCGGATGGAACATCCCAGGCGACGGAGGTTCGGTATTCTGCGATACAGAAAGAGGCTGCTTCAGTAAAGACTACGGTACAAGGGGCGGAAAGGACATCGGTGCCCAAGACTAAGCCGGATCAGCAAGAAATAGATTTGCAGCAGTCCCCGGCAGTCGTTTCTGCGGGGGCGCCGCCAGTAGATCCCCGCGTGCCCAAAAAGCTCCGCGACCTGATGATTGCCAATCAGGTGGATGAATGGGATATCCAGGGCGTGGTGGAATCCCGGGGGTATTTCCCTGGGGACATGCCGGTTTGGGAATATCCGGAAGACTTCGTGGAGGGGTGTCTGGTGGCAGCCTGGGACCAGGTATATAAGATGATTCAGGAAATGAAAGAAAAGGATGCACTTGTTTTTAATTAAAGGAGAATATGATGGCAGGAAATACAAGATTGGAACGGGAACTTGGATGGGATGACTCTATTGAGAAGGATAGTAACGAATTCATTACTTTGCCGGAAGGGGATTATGATTTTACCGTTGAAAGTTTTGACCGCGGGCGCCATAACGGCAGCGATAAGCTGCCGCCCTGCAATAAGGCAATCCTGAAAATCCGGATTGATGCGCCTGAGGGGGAAGTGTACATTAACCATAACTTGTTTCTTCATTCCAGAGTGGAAGGGCTTCTCTCAGCATTTTTCACATCGATCGGGCTAAAGAAAAAAGGGGAGCCCCTCCGCATGGACTGGCAGGCGGTTCCCGGCTGTAAAGGCAGGCTAAAGCTGGGGATCCGGCATTACCAAAAGGATGGAGAAGACCGGACAATCAATGAGATTAAACGGTTTTATGCAAAAGAAACATCAAAATACACTGCGGGGAGATTCTGATGAAGCAGCAAATCGAATTACGGCCTTACCAGAAGGAAGCAAAAGAGGCAGTCTTTGAGGAGTGGGGCAAGGTAAAGCGGACGCTCCTGGTACTGCCTACCGGATGCGGCAAGACTATTGTCTTTGCCAAGGTCGCCGAGGAATGTGTACGCCAGGGCAGCCGTGTGCTGATCCTGGCGCATCGGGGGGAGCTTTTAGGGCAGGCTGCTGATAAAATTGCCAGGAGCACCGGGCTGAATTGTGCTGTTGAAAAAGCGGAAAGCACCTGCCTGGGAAGCTGGTTCCGGATCACCGTAGGTTCTGTGCAATCCATGCAGAGGGAGAAACGCCTGGGGCAATTCCCGGAGAATTATTTTGGCACGATTATTGTGGATGAAGCGCACCATTGCCTATCAGACGGGTATCAGAAGGTGCTGGGGCAATTCCCGCAGTCGCGTGTATTGGGAGTGACAGCAACCCCGGACCGGGGCGACATGCGCAATTTGGGGGAGTATTTTGAAAGCCTGGCCTATGAATATACCCTCCCAAGGGCAATCCGTGAAGGGTACCTTTCCCCAATCAAAGCGCTGACTGTCCCTCTGAAGTTAGAGCTGTCCGGCGTGGGGATACAGGCTGGTGATTTTAAATCCGGGGAAATTGCAACCGCACTGGACCCGTACCTGTACCAGATCGCGGATGAAATGGTGAAATATTGCCAAGGCAGGAAAACAGTAGTATTCCTGCCGCTGGTAAAAACCAGCCAGAAATTTCGGGATATCCTGGTGGAAAGAGGATTCCAGGCTGCGGAAGTCAATGGGAACAGCCAGGACCGGACGGAGGTATTGGAGGCATTTGACCAAGGCAAATATAATGTCCTGTGTAATTCCATGCTTCTGACAGAAGGGTGGGACTGCCCGTCCGTGGACTGTATTGTGGTACTGCGCCCGACAAAGGTGAGAAGTTTGTATTGTCAGATGGTCG
>CANDBT010000123.1 GCA_947383005.1 uncultured bacterium
AAAAACGGCGCCGCGCTGCCCATCAGCCGCTCCCATCTGCAAGAGGTAAAGGCGCAGATCAACGCCTATTGGGGGGCACACATATGACGAACGTGCTTCTGCTGCTCTCCGGCATGTTGACCGGGGCGGTGCGTGTTCTTGTAGGGTTGTTCCTCGTTCACCGGCTGCTGTCCATAAAAAGGCCAGATCGAAAAAGCATCGCGGCGGGGCTGGCCGGGGCGCTGGCCCTCACGGTTTCGCTGTCCCTGCTCCATGCGCCGGATTTCTACCGGATGGCTCTGGAGGCGGTGCTGATTGCCGCCTGCGCCCACCGGCTGCAAGGGGCCGAGCTGAGAATGGGCCTGTTTGTCGGCATCTTTTACGAGATTGGCGTCTCCTTCTGGTCGTTTCTCCTGCCGGCATGGATGGGCGTGCTGTTCCGCTCCCAGGACTTCCTCAATACCGGAACGCTGGCCGGACAGTCCGCCCTCTGGCTGCTCCACGGGCTGCTGGCCGTTTTGGCGGTCTGGCTCTCCAGAGGCTGGGAGATTAACCGCAAATCTGCGTTCCGGGCCGTCTCCGCACTTACGCTGGCGGGATTCCTCGGGGTCATCACGCTGTCGGAGCAGACCGTTCTGGCGATTCCCGACGATACCCTCTATATGTGGACCATTCTGGCGGTGGTGCTGATGATGTCGGTGCTGGTGTTCAACATCAACCGGCAGTATGAGGTGGAAAAAGAGCTGGCAAAGCTGAAATCGGAGCAGGCCGAACTGCTGGAGCGGGACTATACCGCCGTCAACCGGGCCTATCAGGTCAACGCCAAGCTGTTCCACGACTTCCACAACCACATCGGCGTCCTGCGGCAGTTCCTCACCCATGAGAAGTACGGGGAGGCCGTCCGCTACCTGGATGAATTGCAGGCCCCTGTGCGGAACCTCACCGCCACCGTCTGGACCGGGGACGAGACGGCGGACTACCTGATCAGCAGCAAGGCGGCCGCGGCGGAGGCCGATGGCATCCGGTTCCAGGCTCAGGTGGAGTTCCCCCGCCGCACCAACATCCGCAGCGTGGATCTGTGCGCGATTTTGGGGAACCTGCTGGACAACGCCATCGAGGCGGCCCGGCAGGTGCCGGACCCGTCGGGGCGGACGGTGGCCCTCACCATCCGCCGTATCCACCAGATGCTGGTCATCAAGGTGGAGAACAGCTTTGCCGCCGCCCCTGTCCAGGAGGGCGGCGAACTGAAAACCACCAAGACCGAGGGCGGCCTCCACGGCTGGGGCCTGAAAAGCGCCCAGACCGCCG
This sequence comes from uncultured bacterium, assembly GCA_947383005.1. Lineage (GTDB taxonomy): Bacteria > Bacillota > Clostridia > Lachnospirales > Lachnospiraceae > Brotaphodocola. The sequence goes on from CANDBT010000123.1 coordinate 1,288, forward strand.
CGGAAAAGTACGACGGCATGGTGCAGGCCGGTGTCTCCGGGGAGGTTTTCCGGGCGGTGGCTACACTGTCCTATCAAGGAATGGAGGATATTCATGAGTAAATACGACGCTTTGTGGGCCTATGTGCAAAAGGATGGAAGCCCGACCCTCAAATTGACCTTTGCGCAGATCCAGGAGATCGCGGGCATCCCCATTGACCACTCTTTCCTGAAATACAAAAAGGAATTGACGGACTACGGGTATCAGGTTGGGAAAATCTCTATGAAGGAGCAGACGGTTATCTTTAAGAGGACATGAGTATGACAGGGCTGAAAAGAGGAACGGTCATGCTGGCGCCGCATCAAGAAGAATGGACGCAAAATGCGGAGAGGACGATTCAAGTATTAAATCGGCTTTTAGAACCTGTTGCAGTTGACATTCAGCATATCGGAAGCACCGCCATTCCCTCCATTCATGCAAAACCGATTATTGATCTTGTCGTAGGCGTTCGTAACCTGGACGATATAGCGCCTTATGTTGAATTGCTCAAACAGCATGATATTGTTTTTCGCGGAGAAGATGTTGCGGGACAGCTGCTGTTTGTAATGGGTGATTTTGAAAAGGATACCCGTACACACCACATCCATGTGGTCAGATGGAACGGAGCCGAATGGAATAACTATATCAATTTTCGGGATTATTTGAACCGTTACCCTGATAAGGCGATGCAGTATGATGCCTGTAAGAAAAAGTTGGCGGCGCAATTTGCAGATGACCGAAGAAGCTATACCGCAGGCAAGCAGAAACTGATAGGCTGCTTGCTGAAAGAGGCACATGCGTGGAGATCTGGGACATAGTGTTGCAGACGATGCTATAAAACGGAGGAATGATTATGTTCGGAAAGAAAGAAAAAAGATTCAGCGTAAAAGAATTGGAAAGCTATAGTGGAAGCGGAACTATTCGGATCATCGTTGATACAAAGACCGGCGTCAATTACATTATGACAGAAGGCGTCGGCGGTTCATCTATCACCCCCTTGCTTGACAGCAATGGGAATGTGGTGATTGATCAATAACTTTCGATTCTTGGAGGGTAAAATGAAAATCAGGTTAGTAAGACCTACAGAACAATTAAGGGGACAGCGTTTGTGCTTTGTAATATTCGCAATTTGCCTCTCAGCAAGGTTTATAGAATATTTTCTGATTGAAACAGACAAAACGGCGATTGGAGAAAATGTATTTCACAAAATATTTGGTATCGTCATTTTGGCAGTTGCACTGAAAGTCATAGATCTTAAATGGCGTGATATTGGATTTCAGCGGGACGGCTCTGTAAGCGGCATTTTGAAGGGTATGCTACTGGGAAGCGTTTGCTTCTCCCTTTCGTATGGGCTGGAGTTGGCGCTTCTGGCTCTGCAAGGTGCCCCCGCGCATTTGGAGCTGTATATCAGCGGCTTCTCGTTGACCGGCACTCAGATAAAAAATACAGGCTTCGTTTTCTTTGTGCTGTGCGTGCTATTTAATATCATAAATGTCTGGATGGAAGAAGGCATTTTTCGAGGACTGTTTATTAAAACGCTTTCCGAAACAAAGCCCTTTATGAGCGCAAATTTGATTGCCGCGCTTCTATTTGGTATCTGGCACATTGTAATGCCGTTCAGGAGCTTTACAGCCGGCGAAATGTCATTTGCAACAATGGTTTTCATGGGGGTTGGCTACATAATCCTTTCCGGAATTATGGGGATCAAATGGGGACTTTTGTATCGCATGACGGGAAATGTGTGGATTGGTCTTGGGGATCATCTGTTAAATAACACCGTTGCCACAAATATGCTGCACGTCATTTCTCCAAACGGTGCGGATGAATTACAAATTGTCCGAATTATGGCAGCACAGTTTATTTCTTTCGTGCTTGTATTGATTATTTACTGCCGCAAACGGGGAAATAATAGCGTCTAACTTATGGAGGGCAAAATGAAAATCAGACTGGTAAGACCTACGGAACAATTAAAGGAACAGGCAATCAAATTCAGGCAGGAATTTTTCGATAACCATGAGATGGTAATAAACGGGAGCGAGTTGTTTGACAAAACAGATCAGTACGAGGATTGGCTGAAAGCTGTGACCGCTAATACAAATATTGAAACAGTAAACGTCAACTGGGTGGTCACGGATACTTTTTTTGCTGTGGATGAAAAAGGAAAAATCGTTGGAATTATTGATTTGAGGCATACGCTGAACGACTTTTTGAAAGATTTAGGGAATTGTGGCTACAGTGTTTGCCCTTCTGAGCGGAGAAAAGGGTATGCAACAGAAATGCTCCGGCTGCTGCTGCCGATTGCGAAAAATGCTGGAATGAAAGAACTGTATTTGTCTGTTGAACGGGATAATGAAGCCTCTATTAAAACAATCGTAAAAAATGGCGGAAAGCATGAACGGAGTTTTGAATTTGAGGGTGAGCAAGCAGACATATACAAGATCATTTTATAAGTTTCGATTCATTGGGCGCTTATCCGCAGAGGGTAAGCGCCCCTTTTCGCGGTCAAAAACCTGCCGTTTGCGGACATTCCCGCACAGCGCCCGGTTTTCTGCTATGATGCAGGTACATCAAAGGAAGCACTGCTTCAAGGAGGAAACTGTTATGCGTCATGTTTATATTCGTGGTATCCTGGCTCTGATCTGGCTGGCGGCGGCGGTCGTCAGCGGCGTATCCGGCAACCTGGAGTGGGCCGGGCTCTATGTCCTGATGGGGGCGGCTTTCGGATATTCCGCCTACGCCACCTGGAAGAAGGAGAAAAACGGGAAGAAGGGGAATTGACCATGAACGGGAACATCCTGGAGCTTCAAAACCTCAGCGCCTGGTACAGTGAGGGAAAGGATGTGCTGTCCGGCTTCTCCCTCCAGCTGCGTCCCCATGAGGTGGTGGGGCTGATTGGCCTGAACGGAGCCGGGAAGACCACCTTTCTGAAAACCTTGTCCGGTCTGCATGAAGGCTTCCGCTGTGATGGCATCCGTCTGTATAGCTGCCCGGTATCCTTCCGGGATAAGGGCTTCAAGCTGTGCCGGTACACCGTCTTTGCCGAGGACAGCTCCTTCCAGTATTTCACCTTCCGGGA
>CANDBT010000124.1 GCA_947383005.1 uncultured bacterium
CAATTACATCAATTATTCTGGCTTACTGATTTTCTGTTGCCAAAATGTTGCCACACTACTTTTTATTGTTCTGCTTTTAAATTTCGGATAAACTTATCTAATTCATAATACATCGCACTACTATTAATGACTTTTCCTAGATTCAAAAAACTCTTTCCAGTTGTATTATCCCTTAGCATAGTTTGCGAAATAATCCCAACAAACAACAACCTATTTCCTAATATAATACCATTTTTATCAGGATATGTTCCTTGATTATAAATAAACACAGGACTTCCACTCGAACCCGGAAAAACTCCCGCATCAATTAAAAAAGCCTTTTCCCCTCTAAAATTATTCCAAATAGGAGTAGCTGTAATTCCTTGACGAATTATTGAAATCTTATTTCTCTCATCATATAAGCCGCTTGGATAACCAATAAAAGTAATATTTTCTATTGCTGAAAAATTTTTACATTGTTCATTTGTGGGTATCATTTTCTGATCCACACTTCTAAAAAAAATACTGATATTTTTATTTTGAAGATCCATCAATGTCGCCGCCATAGGAACTGCTACCAAATCTAAATCCCCTAACTTATTACTTCCAATAATAGAATTATCAAACTGAATTCTTGTGCTTTTATCAGTCGGCAATCCATTTTCACCAATATGTAATTCGACAAATCCTGCTACTGAATTCTCTAAAACATGATAATTAGTAATCAACAATGGGATAGAAGTTGTATCATCCTCCCTAACTGAAAACATAAATCCTGTTCCTGATGAAAGTGAACCATCATTTTTCTTTGCGTAAATTGGAACGGTGGTATAAAGTAACTGTGTACTAATATCATTAATATCCATTTTCTATTCCTCCACTTCCATTTCATCAATATTTCTAATATATCCTTCTATCTTTTCTGCAAACAACTTAATATCTGAAGTGTCCTTTCTTCTACAAAACCAATATGCCACACCTGCTCCAACACCACCTACAGGACAAATAGTATAAAAGAAAATGCTTAAAAATTTTAATTCATATGTGACTTTTGATAAAATTGCACTAAAAAATGCACCTATTAAGAGAGAAGCCATGCCTAAGAACAACTCTGCATATGGAAATTGCACTTTTTGCGCCTTTTCGCATTCTGCTTTTATTTTTCTAACAGAAGATGCATCTAATACTATTTTGTCTTCTGGTTTAGGAACACGAACACTATATGTTTGACTATATTGCAATTCAGCATTAGTATCATTAGGCATAATATTTTCCGCATCTTCGGAGATTAGCCCTGTAAATGCTTGATAAAGTTCTTCTGTATCCACTATATTTCCCTCTCATCAATATAAATTCAGCGAGCTATCGGTTATTATTAACTTGTTTGTTTAAATTTCAAGTCAAAACATACCTATTTTTACTCCCAATTACATTACTTATTCTAATACCTTGATTTTCCATCTCAAATATTGATATGCCGATATTATATTACGTTTTCTATTGAAAATCAATCACAACAAAAATTTTATATACGTTTGAAAAATTAAAACAGTCCTTATTATGCCTTTTAGTAGTTTAGATATAAATATCTCTTATGCCATTTCAACTGTTGAAAAGCCTAACAAAATCAATCTTCTAAAGAATATATACCACTTATCAATTATCCAACAATTCTTGATAACTCACTCCCAACACCTTTGCAATAATCTTCAACTCAATATCCGTCACAAACCTTTTGCCACTCTCAATCCTCTGCACAGCATTTTTATCTATATCCAGCCCTTCCATTTGCAACATATCTGCCAGCTTCCTCTGTGAAGTCTTCTCTGGAAGCCGTTCCCGGATTTCCTTTACTTTCTGCCCGCATATATTGTTTTCACCATCAGCCGCCTTATTCTTATACATAAATCCTCTCCCGTTTGACATTTAGTGATTGTCATTTTCTCTATTATATGCTAAACTATAAAAGAATTGACATTTACTAGATGTCAAATATTATATTTTAGTAAAAGGAGCGCAAGAGTGAAAAATAAAGTAGATTTTTGGACGCACTTGTATAAGGGTTCATAAAACCCCATTTTTACAAGTATAAAAAGTTAAAAAATGCTAGTTATCGTTATGTTTTACTAATTTAGAGCTATCGTAACCAAGGCTTTCGAGGTAAGCAAAAACATTGCTTTCATTCAGCACAACACGTTCTACATGATTTTGAGGATCCATCAATTCCTCATAATCAGTAGGGGTAAATGGTTTCTTTTCAGATACCATATGGTAAATACAAACCATCATCATTCTTGCAATGGCAATGATTGCTTTCTTGTGACCACGGCGTTTCTTGATTCGTCCGTATTTGATTGCAAAATAAGGTTCTTTTTTGCTCTTGATTGCGGCAAGAGCACATTGTACCATCATAGGTTTCAAATAATCTCCTGCTTTTGCAATTCGGACAGATTTCTTTTTGCCTGCGGATTCGTTGTCTGCAGGGGAAAGGCCGCACCAGGAACAAAGGTGTTTGGCATTATCGAAGATGTTCATGTTAACGCCTGTTTCAGCCAGGATGATGGTGGAACTCAACTCTGTCATGCCGGGCATGGTGCTTACAAATTCGACAAACTCATAATAGGGTTTCATGCGGACGTAGAGTTCAACTTCGGTCTGGGTAATCATATCATCCAGATATTCCAGATGACCGCGAGCGAGTTCCAGTTTCTTGGCCTGGTCAGATTCAATGTTGTAGCCTTTAATGGCTTCAATAATTTCATTTGACTTGGCTTTGGCTCGCTTTTTAATGAGCTTGCGGACGGCTTTTTCTTCAATGGAATCAGCGGTATGCTCCAGTAGGTAAAACATGATTTCCGTTGCTGTCTTACCAAAAGGGTCAGACAATACGCTGGCAATGCCCACATTAGAAACGGTCATGCAGTTTTGGATGCGGTTCTTTTCAGAAGATTTCATGCAGACCAGCTTAAAACGGTATCTTGCAATTTCACGGAGTTGTCGGAAGTCTTTTGGGGGAATAAAGGAACATCTGACAAGGTCGAATTTGTAGAGGTCGGCAATCCACTTGGAATCCTTTTTGTCAGTCTTCTTACCTTTGATGGCTTTAACGTATTTGGGATGTGTGAGGCACACATCAATGTCATTTTCGAGATAATTAAAAATAGGAATCCAATACTTACCAGTGGATTCCATACAAACATGATAGCAATGATTCTCGATAAGCCAGTTGTGAAAACTTTGGATATCCGAGTTGATGGTTGAAAAAGATTTCTGATTATACTCGGATATACCGTCAGAATTAGTAGTTACGATGGTTGCAACGATAACATTTTTGTGGACGTCAAGTCCGCAGCAGATGGAGTATTTCAGCTTCATCATAAGTATCACCACCTTAATAAAAAGGAATAGCAACAGTGACTGTCATCCTGCGACTGAATAAACATGGTTTATTACCAATGATAAGAGTCCGGGCTCAAGGTCCCACTTGTTTGTGCTTGAAAGGATGACGGCACATATATTTATGCGGGGTCGAAATAAATTCGCCACTTCTCCTTCCGTGCTCTATAGTGTATTGCTATTCCCAAGGATATTATAAACGAAGTGGAGGGGAGGTACAACAAACTTTTTCATGTCTTGTTTGTGCCTTGAGCGAAGCGAAAGGAATGATAAAATTTATGAAAAGCATATTGACAGAACTGTACGAGGGCAACATTTTCCCGGCAGAGCAATATTCTCCCAGAAGTGAAGAATACCGCCAAATCCATCAAAGCCACTATAAGCACTATGACAATTTCATTGAAACTTTAAGCAAGTTAGAGCCGCCGCTTGATAAACAATTTATTAAAATCATGGACGAACAACTTGACGTAATCCCTTATGAATTTTCAGAAATGTTCATTGACGGTTTCCGCTTAGGCGCAAGAATCATGATTGATATTTTCCAAGGCGATTTAGGCATCAGAGAGAATGAATCTTCCGCTAAATAGCAAAGCCCCGCCAGCCTGTCAAGGGTAAATAAACGGCTATCGCCGCCCTTGACAGACTGGCAAGGCTTCGCTGTATGACACCTAAGAGGGCTTTAAGCAGCCCTCCGGCTATCACCGGGCTTCTCGATTCTGTTTCCTTCTTTCTGCCCGCTTTTGCTCCTTCAATAGCTGCTCTCTTTGTTTCTCCATCTGAACAATGCCAGACACTTTCTCCTTTCCAAGCACCGCCTTTACACATTCATAATCCCGGACGATTTCTTTTAATTCCTGATTCTCTGTAT
>CANDBT010000125.1 GCA_947383005.1 uncultured bacterium
TTCTGAATCTAATAGAAATAGTAAATAGGGAAAGTATTTCACTTACAGCAAGGCGGGCCAGTTTCCTGTCAACATGAGCCAGTCTGCCTTGTGTGGATTGATCCGTTATGAAAGGCTTGCTTTTTCCCATTAAGTTCAGTACACTGTCAATCTGACACAAAGCATTTCATACTGTTTCCATATTGCTTTGGTATAATAATGTGAGGAGGTGTAAAAATGGCTGTTTTATTGATTGTGGAAGATGATACTGCCACCAACGAGGCAATCTGTGAATATATGAGATCCGCAGGGCATATTACCTTGTCGGCCCTTGATGGTGAACAGGGTTTGCAGATTGCAAGGGAGAAATCGGTTGATTTAGTGGTTCTGGATATTATGCTGCCGAAGCGAACCGGTTTGGAGGTATTAAAAGAATTGCGCCAAACAAGCAACATTCCTATCTTAATGCTTACCGCCCTTGACGATGAGCCTACTCAGGCGGCCAGCTTTGATGAACAGGCGGACGACTATATCACAAAGCCCTTTTCCATGCTTTTGCTGGGAAAACGGGTGACGGCCCTGCTGCGGCGGTGTGGGAAAAGTCCGGAACTGAAACAAATTCAGATGGGCGATATTACGGTGGATTTTGGCGGCTATACTGCTTCCGGGCCGGGCGGCCCTATTGACCTGACACCAAAGGAGATCGACCTGCTGAAATTGCTGATAGAGCATAAAGGTCTGGTGCTTACACGGTCGCAGATCTTGGACGAGTTGTGGGGATATGATTACCCCATCATTGACCGCACGATTGATACCTACATTAAAAATTTACGGAAAAAGCTGAGTCTTAACCGGATTGTAACGGTAAAAGGCGTTGGCTACAAGTATGAGGAACACCCATGAGAAATTTAAAGCTCTTTACTAAAATCTTCTTATACACCTTTCTGGTAATGCTGTTTGTCACCGTGATGGCTCATGTTTTTCTCTATGTGCTTGCGCCGCAAATGACCGTAAGCACCAACCGTTTTGTGGAAGGAGCCATTATTGAGAGTGATGTGAATACTGGTATTTTGATAAAATCCGCTATCGGAAAAGCACTGCCGGTATCCCTGCTTTGCTGCGCCATCATTTCCGCTGGGTGTTCCCTGTTGTTTTCCAGAGCCATGACGAGGCCGATCAAGCAGATTGCGGTTACAACGGAAAAGATGGAAAAGCTGGATAAGGCTGCAGCCTGCGTGGTGCATACGAAGGACGAGATTGGCGAGCTGGCCGCCCGCGTCAATAAGCTGTATGCCAGCCTGCTTTCCACCATTGAAAATCTGGAGGAAGAAAAGCAAAACGTCCGTGAGGCGGAACGGTTGAAAATTGATTTCCTGCGGGCCGCCTCCCATGAGCTGAAAACGCCGGTGACTGCCCTGAACGCGATTTTGGAAAACATGATCTTAGGCATTGGAAAATACAAAGACCGGGATCGCTGTCTGTTGGAATGTAAGGAGATTACCGGGCAGCTATCCTTTATGATTAAAGAAATTTTGGATACCTCCCGGCTGGATTTTACACAGGAGAAACAGGACGCGGAAACCTTTGACCTGTCTGAGCGTCTTCCGGCAATCTGCGAGCCCTATCAGTTGATTGCGAAGGCAAAGGGACTCGACTTTTCTTTCAGCATACAGGGAAAGTGCCCTGTCCACACGTCAAAGAAAAGCCTTGAAAAGATCCTGTCTAACCTGCTCTCCAATGCGGTCGCTTACACAAAGCCGGGATGCAAGATCACCGTTATATTGAACGCCCGACAGATAAAAATAGAAAATGAGTGTACGCCCATCCCGCCGGATAAGCTGGCCCATGTATTTGAGCCGTTCTACCGCCCAGACTTTGCCAGAGATCGCAAAGATGGAGGGAATGGGCTGGGATTATATATTGTAGATACGCTTTCAAAGGCCCTTGGGATGCCCTATCAATTTGAGGCGACCAAAAACCCGCCGGGAATGTGCTTTACCCTTTATCTCCCATAAAGCGATGGCTTTTTTTATCCGTTTCATACTGGTTCCATATTGGGGTGCTATGCTGTCAGCGTTGCAACACTTATCCTATATGAAACGGAGGTCATTCTATGAACTTTATGAATCGAGCGTGGCTGTATATCGTCCGCAAGAGGGGCAAGAGTATCCTTCTTTTTGTCATCTTGCTGGTGATGGCAACCTTTGTATTGACCGCTCTGGCACTGGGGAACGCTTCGAAAGCCGCCCAGCAGGAGCTGCGGCAAAGCCTTGGCGGGAGTTTTCTCATTGGCTTTGACTACACGGAAAACAACCCCTATTTGAAGGTGGAAAGCGTGGAGGGCGGAACCCTGATGTATTCCACCCAGCAGATCAGCCCGGAGCTGGTAGAGCAAATCCGGGAAATTGAGGGGATCAAGGAGTGCAGCGCCACCGTGGAGGGGCTGGCGGCGTTCCCCTCTCTGGAACTATTTACCGGCAATATCCCCATTGAGGAAGAATTTCGCGCATCCTCAAAGATTTTAAGCACATGGAAAAGCGAGGAGCTTACCCGGTTTACTTCCGGGCAGCTTACGCTGACGCAGGGGCGGCATATCCTGCCGGACGACAAAAACAAGGGGCTGATCAGCAAGGATTTGGCTGAGAAAAACGGCCTGAAAATTGGTGACAAAATCCAGACGGACAAAGGCGTGGAGATTGAGATTGTGGGCCTGTTCTCTCCAAAAGAAATCGAAGGCATCAACGATCAGGTGACAACCTACGATAAAATACAAAACCTTATCATCACCGACCTTGCCACTTTGGTGGCTTACGAAAACGGCCCCGCAATACAGGGCTTTAACGAGCTGACGGTATCGGTGAACGACCCGCAGAACATGGAGGAAATCATTTCTAAAGTAAAGGAAATCAGCGGCGTGGACTGGAAAGGCTTTTCTTTTCTGGTTGACAACGAGGACTATGAAAACGCCGCGTCCTCTTTGGAACAGTTATCGGAGCTGGTATCCACCATTTTGATGATCGCGCTGATTGTAAGCATCGCCATCCTCTCGCTCATTCTAACCATGTGGGCCAGAACCCGCATCCATGAAACCGGCGTCCTGCTCTCGGTTGGGATCAGCAAGCTGTCCATCTTAGGGCAGTATATTGCCGAGGTTTTGCTGATTGCGATATTAGCATTTTCCCTCTCTTATTTCTCCGCCAGCGCCATTGCGGGCCAGATGGGAAACGTATTGCAATCCGGGCAGGCGGTAACGGAGGCGCAGCAGGAAGACGGCTTATCTGCCGGAACCCGTGGGGAGGCCGGAACAGATACCGGTGAGCCGGAAATCGAAACCCCGGAATTACAGGTTCGTGTACAGCTTGAGGAAATGGGCCTCCTATTCCTGCTGGGGATCGGGATTGTAACGGTATCCGCTGGAATATCCTCAATTTCCGTCATGCGGCTGAAACCGCGGGAAATTCTATCGAAAATGAGCTGAGAAAGGCGGTAACGATATGAAAAAAGTATGGAAAATGTTTTCTGTCCTCCTTTTTGTGGGATTGCTGTTCACAGGGTGTACCCCCAAGGAGAATAAATCAGACGAAACGCAGGAGCAATCCGGCTCGCCCATCATAGATTACGAGGTGCCGGATAAAGTAAAGGACTATGATTTTGACTATGAATTTGTGCCCGAAGGTGAATAGGAGGTGCCTCTATGGGAATTTTGGAACTGCAAAATCTAACATACTCTTATGACAAAAAGAGGAAGGTGCTGAGAGGGATCAATGCGCAGATGGAGGCGGGAAAAATGTATGCCATTCTCGGCCCGTCCGGGTGCGGCAAGACAACCCTTCTATCCCTGCTGGGCGGTCTGGACAGCCCCACAAGCGGGAATATCCTGTTTGAAGGGAAAGACATTGCACAGGCCGGATTGGCAGGCCATCGGAAAAAGAATGTTTCTTTTATCTTTCAGAGCTACAACCTGATTGACTATATGACCCCGCAGGAGAATGTCCGGCTGACTTCAAAGAAACCGGCACTCCCGTTTCTGGAACGGCTGGGGCTGACGAGGGAGGAATCCAAACGGAACGTGCTGAAACTCTCCGGCGGCCAGCAGCAGCGGGTAGCCATTGCAAGGGCGCTCGCAAGCGAAGCTCCGGTGATTCTGGCGGACGAGCCTAC
>CANDBT010000126.1 GCA_947383005.1 uncultured bacterium
GTTGGATTATTCCGACAAAATAATTATTCCGATATTCTAAATATAATCCACATTTTCAAAACTTATAATACTAATTATCGGCATTTCTTTGTTATGATTATGAAACAATTATAACAAAGGAGGCCTTTTTTATGCAACAAAAATTACAGCCACTTATTGACGGTATAATGCACCTGTTAGAGGAACGGGAACTTTCAAAAGCAACTCTTTCCACCTATCGCACAAGATATTTCCACCTTATCGAGGTCTATTTTACAGACCATGGAACCAATCTGTATTCAGATGATCTGCTTGATTCATGTCTTTCTTATTATTGTTCTAAATTAGAGGACAGGACTATCGGAAAAGCACATTTTTTACAGATGGAACGGTGTATTCGTTATCTGAGGGAATATTACCATGATAAATCCATCACATTTCATTTGAATGGTTCCAGTAAGAAGTATCTTCCTTCAGAGGAATGCATGCGGTTGGTTGAACGGATCATAAACGATTCTGGTTACAATTATGGCATCCGAAGGCGTATCCATTGCTGTATGCGGGAGTTTTTCTGTTATCTTGAAGAAAACAGTCTCTCCTATAAAAATCTTACTGATGATATCATAATGGATTTCCTGCCTATAGCGCATAACAGGCATAAATGCAGCATGTGGGACGTACTTTGTGCATTGAGGCTCATCTCCGAACATCTGAATGCTGATGGATTGGCAGATATCCAAATTGATTTTCGTTATCTCCTGCCCAAAAAGGCGGCTGTCCGGCTGATCCCAGCTTTTACGCCAGACGAAGTCCGGCGAATGCTTGAGCATGTGAACCAGAAAAATGATAATGGAACCAGGGACATGGCCATCATACTGCTTGCATGTTATACGGGAATGCGCGGAGCAGACATTATCCATCTCACATTGAAAAATATTGACTGGAAAAACAGTTCCCTCTCGTTTATTCAGAGCAAAACCGGAAACAGGATGAGCCAGCCTATAAATGGGCAGATCATGAACCTCCTGGCCGATTATATTTTAAACTTTCGTCCGAAGGTGCAGACAGACATTATCTTTATCACCAGGAAAGCACCATTCCGGCCGCTTTCTGATACTTCTGCTCTTGATACCATAACCCGAAGATTATGCAGAGATGCCGGCATACCAAAAAGGGAGCGGCAGTCATTCCACAGTTTCAGGCGCGCATGTGCGACTTGGCTATCTTCCAGCGGGGTCCCCCTTACTACAATAACCCAGTTTCTCGGACATGCTGATCTTTTATCAGACCGCCACTATCTTACATATAATCCAGAGCAGACTGCCCTGTGCGCCATCGGCCTTGACGGGATTGAAATTCGAGGAGGTGTCTATCATGGGATTTTATGATGAACTGCAGGAAGATTATAGAAAAATGCTTGACGTCAGGGAATCCCTTGGCTATTCACGTGCCACTTACAGCCATTATATACCTGAATTTATCCACTACTGCGCCCAGCAGTATCCGGATAGTTCCCAGATAAGCAGGGAAATGTTTGAAGGATGGATTCTGCATAGGATTTTTCCCTCGAACAGGACATTTGACGAAGCCCTTTCAAAGATTAGAGCCTTTACAAAATATTTGGTGTCTGCAGGAAAGCAGGCGTTTATTCCTGACGAGAGATATCACAAACCTTACCAGAAATACATCCCATATATTCTCTCGGATGCAGAGCTTTCAGACCTTTTTTGTTCCATTGATAATGCCGTACCTGATAAATGTGCTCCCAAAAAGGAATATATCCTGCCGGTCCTGTTCCGTATGATGTATTGCTGCGGTATGCGCCCAACAGAGCCCATCCGGCTCCGCTGCCGTGACATATCCCTTGAAACTGGTGAGATATTCCTTCGTCAGACAAAGAATTGTAAAGACAGGCGGATCGTGATGTCGGAAGACCTTTTGCGATTATGCCGGATATATGATTTTCAGATGGGACAGAGAGAATACTTTTTTGAACATTGGAAAGGCGGGCCTCTAAATCCTAAATGGATGCTGGTACAGTTCCACAGATGTTTTGAATCAGATAGACATCCTGAGAGGAAAAGAGCAAGGCCATATGATCTCCGGCATACTTTTGCAACTCATATTCTGATGGGCTGGGTGGATGGGAAACGGGATATCATGTCTTTACTTCCATTTCTTTCCGCATATATGGGGCACGCAGACATACGGGACACCTTATACTATGTCCATCTGCTCCCTGAACGGCTGCAGAAAACGGCTGGGATTGACTGGGTATCACTTTCGTCTGTTTATGGGGAGGTGCATTGTGAAGAAAATTAAGGATCCGTCCCTTTTCCGCCATGTGAAATCTTTCCTTGAGGTATATCTGCCCGCCATCCGCTCAAAAAGCAATAATACCATCATTTCCTACCGCGACACCTTAAACCTATATTTCCGTTTTTTAAAAGAATCTAAAGGCGTTTTCCTGGAGCATGTCACGGCAGGAGATTTCAATGAGAAAAACGTTCTTTCCTTTATTGAATGGCTGGCATCCTCACGTGGGAACAACATATCCTCCTGCAATCTCAGACTGAGCGGCATACGGGTTTTTTGCAAATACCTTATGGGTGAAAATATCATCCCTTATGACACTTACGCAAGGATATGCAGTATAGAAAAGCAGAAATCTGCTGAAAGACCAGAGATGGAGATATTGACCATTGATGAAATGAAGAGGCTTCTGGCTCTTCCTGACCGTAAAAAGAAGACAGGAATAAGGGACTGGTTTTACATTGCCCTGCTGTATGACAGCGGATGCCGTAACCAGGAGATTTTGAGCCTTCGATTGAAAGACATCCACCGGAACGGTTCAGGCAGCGGAAATTTATCAGTCACGGGAAAAGGCAATAAGTTCCGCATAACTCCCCTTTCAGCAGAAGTAATGGAAATTTTCGAAGAGTATTCGGCAAAATTTCATCCTGAAAACCAGCCGGATGCGTCTCTGTTTTATACAGTCAGGCACGGTATAAGAACACCGATGTCACCGGACAACACCGCCCGTTTTCTGGCCAAGTATGAAAAAATGATGCGTCAGGATACAGCCACCATCCCGCATCTGCATCCTCATCTTTTCCGACATACCCGGGCAATGCACCTATACCAGGCAGGGATGCCGCTTGCGCTGGTAAGTGAATGGCTTGGGCATTCGCAATTAGAAACGACTTTGATTTATGCCCATGCAGATACAGAGATGAAGCGAAAGGAAGTCGAAAAAATCAGTTCAACAGAAAATTCTGTTTTTACAAATGAAAGCTTTAAGTATGCGGACGATGAGGAAATAATCAAAAGATTATATGGACTTGCATAAATAATTCCGATAAAATAAAAGTATCAAGCTGGACATGGCACTGCTATAGCCAAATTCAGATTGATACTTTTAAATATCGGAATAATTATTTTATCGGAATAATCCAACTTATACCGATATCAGAATAAGCTGGATATCCTGGCAACCGATGATACAGGGGCAAAGCTGAATGTGGAAGTACAGCGTTCCGATAAAGGATCTGGGAGAAAAAGGGCAAGATACAACAGCAGCATGATGGACGCAAACCTCTTGAAGAAAGGCGAGGATTTTGACAGGCTGCCGGAAACATGGGTAATCTTTATCACGGAAAATGACGTAATGGGAAAAGGGTTGCCGCTCTATCCAATTGAGCGGTGCTTTTTAGGAACTGGAGAAAGATTTGAGGACGGTTCGCACATACTGTATGTGAATGGCGCTTACCGTGGAGACACGCCAATCGGGAAGCTCATGCATGACTTTTCCTGTACAAACGCAGGGGACATGTATTATGGGACACTGGCAGCCAGAGTGCGATTTTTCAAAGAATGTAAGGAGGGTATCGAAATCATGTGCCGTGCTATGGAGGATATGAGGAATCAGACATTGAAAGAAGGAATGAAAGAAGTTGCGCTCCGCATGTTGGCGGCGGGCAAATATGCTTTAGAGGAAATCGTTAATATTTCAGGACTTTCACTTGAAGAAGTCAAACAGTTAAAAGCTGACAGAGGTGCATAGGAAAAGGCTAATGGGTCGGGAATCTGAAAATAAGATTCCCGGTCTTATTTTTTGCCCTAAAATGAAAATTTTTGTGGATTTTTGTGAATC
>CANDBT010000127.1 GCA_947383005.1 uncultured bacterium
CCTTACCGAGAGGACACATGCTCGTGCAATAATGATTCTCCAGTTCCGGCGCATTATATAAATCAGCCATAAGGCGGATTTCTTCTGGATACGGGTTGATGATGCTGCTTTCAATCCTGTAGAGCCTGCCCCTGTCTATGGACATGATATCTGCAGCTCCCTCCCGGCTACTCAGCTGTTCATTGTGCCTTGCGGCCTCACAACGTGCTTTATAAAACATGTTGGAACTGGTTTTCGCTGTAATATTTGCCATTTCCCATTACACCTCCATATCTTATAATAAAGAAAAGTCAATTTTTTATGGACTTTCATGACAAAAAAATTCCGTTGTTTTATTATAAGCATTAGAGATATTGACCGCCATCTCAAAGCTAAGTTTGATATTTCCTCGTTCCAACTCGGACACCCACTGTTTTGACTTGCCAATCATCTTCCCAAGCTCAGTCTGCGTCAACTTAGCATTCATCCGAGCGTCTTTAACCCTTTTTGCTGTGTTGAGCGTATTTATTGTCACTTTTTTGCCCTCCTTTCAGTCCATTTGTTATGGACATTGTAATAATAGTCTATTTTTGCTGGATTGTCAATAGTTTTGACAAATATTTTTGGACTTTTAATTTGAGGGGTTGTAAGTCCATCATTTTTGGACTAAAATATATTTGAGGAGGTTATTAGCATATGGCTATAGACGGTAATAGAATAAGAATACTTAGGAAACAATTTGGCCTTACGCAAGAAGAACTCGGAAAAAAAATGGGAGTTATCAAGCAAACCGTAAGCAGTTGGGAAAACAACATATCCGAGCCAAACAGCGAAATTTTATTAAATATGGCCTCTGTTTTTGATGTTTCAGTTGATTATTTATTAGGAAATGATACGCCCACCAACACTTTTTCAATATGCAAAAGGGAGATGACACCCGGAGGATATGATAATTCTATTCGCCACTGGATATTAAAAACAGGGCTCGGATATGATGAAGTGGCACAAAAGCTCGGTATATCCGAAGATTTGCTAATGGACTATGTAGAAGAAAATATTACTATTCCTTATCAAATCCTGATAGCATTATCAGAAATATGTGAAGTGTCAACGGACTGCCTGCTTGGTCTCAAAAGCAAAAGCCGCGAAAAAGATTTAAACAATGTATTACCGTTTCGATACGACTATCGGATTGCAAAGCGCATCCGAAAATTGTGTCAGGAATCAAATGTGGATACCAAATCTTCTTTTTTGGAGAACCTGCTATGCCTGTCAAGCAAAGAAGTTTTCTATTTAATAGAATATGGATTCATTCCACACATGGACACTTTAATCAAACTTGCAGACTACTTTAATGTATCCACTGATTATTTACTTTGTCAAATTGATGACCAGAGCGAAAAAGTATTACATTCTTTCTATCAGCTCGACGAAGATAATAAAGATATCATTATAGGAAAAATCAAAGAATGTATAAAAGAGCAGCGCTATGAATCTGTTGCAGCAGATCCAATGCCGCTGAAGAAGACAGGAACCGACAGCCCAAAATAATACCCTTCGTGTGGTACCGGAGGGAACACTGACCATGGCACCAAAAGGAAGTGATTACAATGCCAGCCTATAAATATACCTTAAAAGATGGGAAAACCATACGGTGGCGGGCAAAATTCTATGTGACCGACTGGACCGGCGCCAGGAAACAGATATGCAAAAGGGGATTCAAAACACAGAGGGAGGCCAAAGAGTATGAGCGCCTATACCTGGATCAGCAGAGCAACACCAGCGATATACTCTTTTCTTCCCTTGTTGAAAACTATATGGAAGACATGTCGCACAGGCTGAAACCTACCACAATGGAAAATAAGCAATTTATCATAAGTGGCAAGCTGCTCCCATATTTCGGCAGATTGCGGGTATGCGACATTGATACGATCAAGATACGGAAATGGCAGAACGAATTGATCTCATACCGGGATGAAAATGGAAAGCCATTTTCGCAGACATACCTCAAGACCGTCAATAACCAATTGTCGGCTCTGATGAACTATGCCGTATCCCATTACCGGCTCTCCCAGAATCCATGTAAGGCTGCCGGCAGCATGGGGCGGAGCAACGCTGAGGAAATGAATATCTGGACACAGGAACAATATGAGCGGTTTTCCAGCGCCATACAGAAATCTTCCGTAAAGCTGGCCTTTGATGTGCTGTTCTATACCGGGATGCGCTCCGGGGAGCTGCTGGCCCTTACCCCTGCAGATATCCTCCCTTCAAAGCGGATAGATATAAATAAGAGTTATGCCAAGGTAAAAGGGGAAGAACTGTTCCTGGAGCCAAAGACGCCCAAAGCCAAACGCTGCATATCCATACCCGGATTCCTTTATAAGGATATCCAGGCATATGTGGCAAAGCTATACGGGATTGAAAAAGGGGATCGGATATTTTACTTTACAAAATCTGCCCTGGATAAGGAGATAAAGAGGATTGCAGGAAAGGCCGGGCTTCCACCCATAAGGGTCCACGATCTCAGGCACTCCCACGCCAGTATGCTGATCAACCTGGGCTTCTCCGCACTGGAGATCGCAGACCGGCTGAGGCATGAATCCGTGAAGACCACATTAGACACCTATTCTCACCTTTACCCGGACAAGGACCAACAGTTGGCGGACCGGCTGGATCAGTTCCGGCTGGCAGATCCGGAGGGAAAAGAAACCCCTTGAACTTTTGAACTGTTTATGGTATTCTTTAGATAGAAAGAGGCACCTGCTGGTAACAGGCGCCCCATAGGAGCCCCACTCCAAAGGTGGAGTATCCCAAGCGTGGTTCTTACCTCTCAGTGAGAGGCGCCCATCCTGGTTCGAGCAGGGTGGGCATTATTTTTTTCGCTTGTGATCCTTATCTCTGTCGAGAAAGGCAAGCAACGCTATAACAAAACTACCGAAGGCAATCAGCAAGCCGATTATCCCTATAAATATCAAAATGATATCCGCAGCTGTCATTGGCGCCACCTCCCTTCCTATGTATTCCGGCAAGCCGGTCATTGGCTCGGGAGGCTACCACCCCTGTCATGGGTTCCATGAATGGATTCTACCATATTCCGACAGGAATTTCAACCGTACCCATTTTGAGGTAATAAAAGTACGAACCCATTTTCCGAGTGTCATTTTAGTGTCACAGAGCAAAAAGAAAGACCGGAAAACCCTTATTTTACAGGCTTTCCAGTCTAAATGTCCGCTATTCGAACTCTTCCCGAAGTTTTTATCAGCAACTCGCAAATGCTGATATTTCCTACATTTCGGGCACGTCTATTTCGTAAAATGTGGCTCTTTTCGCACCGTTTCAAAAATTTTTAGCAGCAAATTAGTAGCAGTAATAGCAACCTATATATTATCCATCGGCTTGATATAATCTACTTTTACTTTACTCAAAACGTAATAATCACATGTGGCTTACGGGTTATCACACCTGCTGCCACACCAGCTGCGAAAGGAGCAACACTATGAGCAATAAACATAAAAATCCAACCATTAGTTTCAGAATCACCGATGCTGAACGCAAACAAATCGAGGCACGCATTCTTGCCAGTGGAATGATGAAAAAAGATTACTTTGTCCGTTCCTGCATTTACAACCGCATCTGCGTTGTTGGCAAGAAAGAAACCATATATCCATTGCTACAAACTGTCAACGCACTGTACCTACAATTACTTAAAATGCAAAAAGAATTTACCACAAACGATGTTACTCTTGATACGCTTCCTTCTTTGGAATCCATTAAGGAATTACAGACTGAATACACCAATATGCTGACAGCTATTATTGACCTGCTGGATGGTGCAAAGTATCTGTGGGAAGGAGACCAGCATGAATAACAATCTTACTTTTCAGTTTGGTATGTACGAACCTGCAACCGATTCCATCATTGTGAACACTGGCGAAAATTCCATTCTTGTTATCCGTTGTAAAGAATGTAATTCCTCTGTTATCTTCGATGATCCCAGTGATGTAGTCTATCTGTACCATTTAGC
>CANDBT010000128.1 GCA_947383005.1 uncultured bacterium
CGTACTTCAGGAAATTACATAGTTGAAAGGAGTTTTAACATGATTTATTCACATGAAGTTGAGAAGATGTGCACGGTTGCACAGGGCGTTCATCATGGTGCCGCTCCCATTCCGGAGGAAGCAAAATGGGTAAAATCAAAACAGATTGCCGATATTTCTGGCTTAACTCACGGTATTGGCTGGTGTGCTCCTCAGCAAGGCGCATGTAAACTTACCTTGAACGTAAAAGAGGGTATTATTCAGGAGGCTTTGGTAGAGACTATTGGCTGTTCCGGTATGACCCACTCCGCAGCTATGGCATCCGAGATCCTTCCGGGTTTGACTGTGCTGGAAGCACTGAATACTGACCTGGTATGTGATGCAATCAATACAGCGATGAGAGAGTTGTTCTTGCAGATCGCTTATGGAAGAACTCAGAGTGCCTTTTCGGAAGACGGTCTGCCTATCGGTGCAGGTTTGGAAGATCTGGGCAAGGGGCTCCGCTCTCAGGTTGGTACCATGTATGGAACATTGAAAAAGGGTCCTCGTTACCTGGAGATGGCAGAAGGCTATGTGACCGGCATTGCATTGGATGCCGACGATCAGATTATTGGTTATCAGTTTGTAAGCCTTGGCAAAATGACTGATTTTATCAAGAAGGGCGACGATCCCAATACTGCTTGGGAGAAAGCCAAAGGCCAATATGGCCGTGTTGCCGACGCAGTAAAAATTATCGACCCCAGACAAGAATAAAGGATAAATTTACGCGAAGCGTAAATTTATCCGCAACGCAAACGGAGCGAAGAGGAGTTTGCGTTTCCCGAAGGCGAAGCGTAAATTTATCCGCAACGCAAACGGAGCGAAGAGGAGTTTGCGTTTCCCGAAAAGTCTAATTCAGGTAATTGAAGGAGGAATTGAAAGTCATGGCATTATTTGAATCCTATGAAAGACGTATCAAACAAATTGATGCAGCATTGAACAGCTATGGTATTGCTTCAATTGAAGAAGCGGAGAAGATCACCAAGGATGCGGGTCTTGATGTATATAAGATGGTTGAGGGAATTCAGCCTATCTGTTTTGAAAATGCCAAGTGGGCGTATACGGTAGGTGCAGCTATTGCCATTAAAAAAGGTTGCCGGAAAGCGGCAGATGCGGCGGCGGCTATTGGCGAAGGCTTGCAGGCGTTTTGCATTCCTGGTTCCGTTGCTGATCAGCGTAAAGTTGGTCTGGGACATGGTAATTTAGGCAAGATGCTTTTGGAAGAAGAAACGGACTGTTTTGCGTTTTTGGCCGGGCATGAATCTTTTGCGGCAGCAGAAGGTGCGATCGGTATTGCTGAGAAGGCTAATCGTGTTCGTCAAAAACCATTACGTGTAATTCTTAATGGCCTGGGAAAAGATGCCGCTCAGGTTATTGCAAGAATCAATGGTTTTACTTTTGTGGAAACTGAAATGGATTATTATACAGGCGAGGTAAAGGAAGTATACAGAAAAGCATATTCTGATGGTCCTCGCGCTAAGGTTAATTGCTATGGTGCTAATGATGTAACTGAAGGTGTTGCGATAATGTGGAAAGAGGGTGTGGATGTTTCTATTACTGGTAACTCCACTAACCCAACTCGTTTCCAGCATCCGGTTGCGGGTACATATAAGAAAGAATGTGTGGAGAAAGGCAAAAAGTATTTTTCTGTTGCTTCCGGCGGCGGTACTGGCCGTACCTTGCATCCGGACAACATGGCGGCAGGCCCGGCTTCTTATGGTATGACGGATACTATGGGCCGTATGCACTCTGACGCTCAGTTTGCAGGTTCTTCTTCTGTACCGGCTCACGTTGAGATGATGGGATTAATTGGCGCGGGCAATAACCCGATGGTTGGTATGACAGTTTCCGTGGCGGTCGCTGTGGAGGAAGCGGCGAAGGCTGGGAAGTTCTAAGTAAACATTGAAAAATCCTTGGTTCAGGGCATTCCGGACTTATCAATTTTGTCTGGTATGTCCTGATTTTTTGTGCTATTTGACATGAAAACCACTTCTGCTTGACATGGAAATCAGGCTTTAAAATCCGTTTTTTTGCATGATGAAATCAGCAGCCTGATATGCCGTATGTGTATTGCTTCAAATAAATTTTTCGGAGGTGGATTTTGATGAGAACACGAGGTAATAGGAGTGGCCGTGTGACATCGTATATGACCGTTAAGGTTACTGTTCACACCATGGCTAATCACTCCGCTGATTAGCCATGGGCAGATATCATTATGGGAGCAAAGCATATGCCCCCGTCTACACTCCGTTCCGGTCGGTTCTAAACAAGCGCCACTGGCGCTTAGAACCCGAAGGCAATTTAATATGGGCATATGCGGTTGTGTTCACAGGGTACCTGTGAACAGTGAACCGTTAAGAGTGAAGGCGGTGGCGAGTTCGTTTTTTGTTGATTTATGCGATGAAGTTGGTATATAATATGTTAGAGAATAGCATTAGTCAGAAAGAGGAATGTTATGGAAGAACGAGGCAATTATGAATTGTTAAATATTTTTGTCACTGATGAGGACAAAAAGGGAACAGATTTATTAGCTATGTCTAATTTTTTTAATATATTCATTGGAAAAACTGAAAAGAAGGTAAAGAGTAGTACAGTATGGGAAGTTGTTGAGGATGCAAGCAGATTCTTGGGAATGATTGTTACTGCTATAAAATGTGGATTTGATGTTTCGAATATGGGAACATTGGTGGCTGATATGTCACGACTCAGTAAAGAAATTCTTGAAGGATTAAATAATGGCACATATCATATTGGGTTGGCAAAGGATGGAGGTTATCGACCGGCAATTTTGGATAAGAGTGGGAAGATTGTTAAACAAATTAATTTAAAAATGGCAATTAATCCCGCCGAGGTCTTATCTGATATATCATCTATATCTATGCAGGCATCATTAAAAAGGATATCCACACAGCTTGAGGATATAGGGAGAAATGTTGATGCTATTGTTGACTTTATGAGAAGGGAAAAGCTAAGTAACCCATTTATAAACGCAAGGGATAGGATTTTGCTGGCAGCAACAGCAGATATTCAGCAACAGGTGATTTATTTAAAGGAGGCGGATAAGTATCTTTTGGAAGGACTTACAAGTCTTTATGCTGATCTCAATGCTGAAGTGGAGAGTTTGGAGAAATTAAATGGTAAAGCTTTTCCCAGTCTTAAAGCAATAGATGTAATTTTGGCTCACATTAACGATGATATGCTGATGATACCTCGATATGTTGCGCTTCGAGCATATCTTTTTAATTTTCAGGAAGATAGTATTAATGCAGGCCGGGTATTAGATGAGTATCGATATCATTTAGAAAACATATCAGAGAAAAAGGTAAAGGGTAGACACACAGCATTAGAGTTAGTTCATATGTATTCTAAATATGAAAAGGATAATATTGATTTTTGGCTTGAACAGCCCAAGCAGATGTTAAGTACATTAAGTTCATACGAAACAATCCTAGAGCAAAAAGGTAAAAACATATTTTATGCAGAGGTGGAGGGTGATAGAGGTGAGTGAACAGGATGAGAGACGTTGTTTGGGATGTCATAAGCGATTGATTGATGAAACAGTTCCATATTGTCATAGATGTCGGTTAGAGGCATTGGGAGTTGTTGGAGCAGGTACAATCCTTCTTGGTGCAGTAGGAGTAGGAACAGTAGCAACGATTGCTAATATTGCACTAGGAGGCGGCTCAACGGATGGTGATAAGTCGTAATTTATTGGTTTTGAGTGGAGTAAGATATTATGCGAAAGATAACGATAAATTGGTCTTACCCTATGGATATTCATAATATCCTGAATGATAGTTGTATGAGTGATATTGATATTTATTCTTCAGTGCTTCTCTGCTATCACGGAGTCTAATCATGAGATTCTTGCTAGTACTACCTTGCGGAAATTTCAGTGAATTCGGCACTCGCTATTTCCGCCC
>CANDBT010000129.1 GCA_947383005.1 uncultured bacterium
ACACATAAGAAAAAGGCATTTTTGTCACTTGTCAGGAATAATCCTGAAATCTTTTGTTCAATACCTTATAATTCCCTGCTGTTCCAGAAATCTTTTTATTCCCGCGTGGTAAATATAAATACATTGAATGTCAAAAATTTAAAACAGTGCCAGAGCATCAAATATTATCCGGAAGATATCATGAAATTACTGTCTGCAAGAACTCACACTTTTGAAGAGGTTTCCGTATTACAAGAACTGCCCGTTGAATATGCTGCGCTGTATTCTGAATTACAGAATGAGCGTGTTGATGACAGGCTGAAAGTGATGAGGGAGATTATTAAGCGTAAATGTTTGCGGCAGGATATGGACATTTCTGCAATTGCAGCTAAATTATCACTTTATCCTCTGTCAAAGTGGATGCAGAAGGATCTTGTCCATATTAAGGATTTGGATGCTGATGTTGCCATGAGGCTGTTAGAGAAGTTTGACAAAATAAGGCATCTTGTTAATGACATCAAGAGTGTGTCAGAGGCGCGCTATGTTTCCAGTAATGCAGAAATTTTTTCACAGTATGCGGATATGGACTCTGTTAGAAATGACACGTTAGAGAAGGATCAGGAGTGGCTTCAGTTGAAGAATGTATTTGGTTTCGACCAGAAATTTGTGCAGGACAATAAGGAAAGGATTATGGCATTTCTTTATGAAGATGGTGCGCATATTATGTGGACATACTACACAGATGTTTCCCATAAGAAAGAGGAATTGAGACGGCTGGTATCCGCAGAATTGTTGGGGCGTTTCAAGGAATTGAAATACCATAGCAATGATTTGGACAATGAACTTGATTATCCGATTACCAATACTGCTAAGCATATTTGGATGGAAAATCTGTATGACGAGGATGGCAGTCTATGCGTTTGGGAGGAAGACGGACTACTGCCTGTTATGAAAATGGGCGAAATGCCAAGCCGCACATGTCTTTCCTATATAGACGGAGTATATAAGCGGTGTTTATTGGCCAGTCATGACTCTAACAAAAAGGTTTTGTATGTATCTTGGAACGGGAATATAGTGATGCGTGCTGCAGTTCGGTTGACAAAGGGAATGTACGGAGATGCCAATAAGAAAAACAGCGTAATGGCGCCGCAACTGGAATTTGCTGATTTAACCCGAGAAGAGGCAACTGAAAATAAACCATATATAAAAAACAAAGAATTTTTAGTGCTATTTTTGGAAAGGTATTATGAAGCAGGGATTCCACACAGACTGATAGGAGATGTAATGAAAATAGTTTTCCGTCTGATGAAAAGGAAAGCTGAGCAGATGGGGGCTCTTTTGGTGATGAATATGGAATATAAGACATGGAAACCGGAAAGGATGGTGTGTTCGGATTTTTCCATGTATATATCCAAATCAAAAGCCGGTGAACAGTATTTAGACAGCTTGAATGGTTCTAATACAGTTGATAAGGAGGGAAGTTATAAGAAAAATAAATTTTTGGTATGTGCCAAAGAGTAATAGCGTGTTGAGGATAAGAGAGGGAGGCTTCTTAGGGGTATTTCCTTTTTTTGTTATAAACAATACGCTTGATGTACATAAATTTTGCCCGAAGTAATAATAATATAGGACAAATTTGTGATAAAATTTAGATAAGCTGGAGGATGTTATGGATAAATATGAAGAATTAATAAAAATCTTTTCGGATATCTTAAAGGAATCTCAGGATTACCATATTGCACATATATATCATGCGGGTTATGTATCTGTTGTTGGTGAGATTGATGTTACAAATCATGAAAGTGGCGCAACATTTTTTGTAGATGAAATCTTTGACACACCTGAGAAAATGGCGGAGAGCCTGCTAAAAAACTGGAGATGGCAATGGTTTTACAGACACAAGCAGGATATCGGAAAGAAGGACTATAAAGATATTCAGAATCTGGATGAGGATGTACCGGATGATCTGAGAGAGGATTATTTGCACCAGCTGCAGGAATTGGAGCATAAAATTGAAGTTATATTGGATAATCCTGTATGACTGCTATATAAACAGTATATTGGATTGACTGCCGTGTTGAGCGGCAGTCCTTTTTTATTTATGAATATTGAATTTTTCCAATAATCAAGGATACAGACATCAGGGTAAAGACAAGTGCTTCTAAAAATAGATAGCGTGTATTGTTTGAAAGTAAAAAGATTGCAAATATGATAAGGCTTGCAAGCAGAATGATATTGGCTCTCTTATTAAAAAATAGATTATCCTCTTTGTCAACACTTCGGTTAGGGTGGTTCACGGATCCTATTATTTTGATTACCGCTAAGGAAATGAAGTATAAAACACACGAAAGGGGCAGTGTTGCTGAAAAATACTTTACGATACAGAGGATGCCGGTTAAGGATAGGCAGGATAAAAAAAGACAGGATAAATAGTGTTCCATATGGAAACCGCCGGAATAGGAGCGTAAGGGGATAAAAAAGAGGAAAAATACAATGCATTCAAGCTTCATATTTAATAAAATGGCAATAATGATGCTGCATATAATATTTATGGAAAGCTCCAGAAAACGCTGAAAGCCGTATTGGTATATTTCAAAGTCATTTTCTTCGATAACGCCTTTTAAAAGTATGTAATTTGTTAGTTTTGTGGATAAGCGATCCATAATCTCACCCCTTTTATATAGCAAGTGTATCTAATACTTTCTTTGTTAAAATATTGCTCGTAATAAATACGGGTATCCACGTCATTTTTGCCCCTCGCCGCCGTACATTACCACCGATACCCTGAACACGCCGTCACGTCCGTCCGCGTCCACCTGCCCACGGTAGGCTTCCGCCGCCTGCTCCACGGAGGAAAGGCCCAGTCCGTGGCTCCTGCGGTCTTTCTTTGTCGTTACGTACTTCCCGACGCGGTTCTTCCTCCGCTCCCCGCGGTAAGGGTTCGTGACCGCTATCATAAGGACTTCCTTCTCATACGAGGCGTCCAGCGTGACATAACGCTTTCCTTCTTCCACTTCCCTGCATGCCTCCAGCGCATTGTCCAGCAGGTTCCCGAACACGATGGTAAGGTGCCCGCCCTGGAAGGGCAGCTCCGCGGGCAGGAACACACTGGCTTCAAAGGTGATGCCCTCCATCCGTGCAATGCCGAATTTATGGTTCACAAGGCTGTCCACGATGGCGTTACCGGTCCGGGAAACGTCATCCGCCCGGCACTCCGGGGTTCCCCGCAGCATCCATCGCACATATTCTTCCGCCTGTTTTGTGTCATCCCCCAGCAGCATCCCCAGCAGGCCCGCCATATGGTTCTTCATGTCGTGCCTCAGCCGCCTCATCTCCGCGTCATACGCTTCCCGCTCCTGCGCGTGCCTGTTTAAAAGCTCAAGCTCCTGCTCATAGAGCAGGTTCTTCTCATGGGCCTCCGCATCGTCCACCATGCGGTCATAGACCTCGAATATCATGTAGATCAGCAGGAGGAGCAGGAGCCCCGCGATGATGGCGAACGGGGTGTATTCCTCATGCCGCGCCGTTATCAGGAAGATATTGTGCATCAGGTATATGCTTCCGGCGGGGACGGCGAGGACCGCGACGGCATACCGGAACGGGATGTCCCTCCGGTCCATGCGTTTTGCATAATGCCCCGCGATAATGGCAAGGAGGAACATGAGCATCAGCGAGATGACCGTCCCGGCCGTCTGCAGTTCCCAACCGTCCATCCCGATCAGCCGGAGGATGATGTCGGTGGTGATCTCCATGAGCATCCATACGGCGCATACCAGCGCCGAGAAGATGCAGCGCCTTTT
>CANDBT010000130.1 GCA_947383005.1 uncultured bacterium
ATAGCTTGTTTCAGTGCGCCATTTATTGGCTGTCCTCTAGTTTCTTTCACACTATTACTCCTCGTCTGGCAATGCTCCATAGAACAACCATCTTTTCTTGTACTTTACATTTTATGAAAGTATACCATCCATACCTTACTGTAATATTACTGTAAGGCTACAATTTTGTCGGAATAGAAAAATCCAGGGTGAATGTGGTGCTATTTTCGTAAGAGATTCGTCACTTTAAAAATAAATACAGTTGGCTGCTGCTTGATTTTTTCTATATTAGCTCTAATACAAGGTCCATCCAAGTTATATTTCTCTTAAACATAAAGGCAGAGACAATCACTCCAGTATGGAGCAACTGTCTCTGTATTATCATCTATCCCATAAACCAATCACCACTATTCACAATTTGCTTTTTTTCTAATTGTTGTAAGCAGATCCGAATCAGTCTTGTTACAGAATGTTCCTCCATAAAACTTTACGCTATGAATCACAAATGAATCCTCTGTCCCGGACATCAAAATAAACGGAATTTTCTTCCCACTTCTATGAAGCTGTTCCAGAAGTTCCAAACCTGTACCGCCCGGCATATTGTAATCCGAACAGATCAAATCAACTGATATGTTTTCAAGTAATTTCAATGCCTCATTCACACCACAAGCCTCATATATCTCAAACTGATTCCTTAGAACATGAGATAGCAGCCCTAAAAATGTAACGTCGTCCTCTACAATCAACATCTTTTTCAATATTTTTCCCTCTATTAACGATAAATTAAACATTACTCTGAGTAAACACTCTGTACAGCAGATGGAAGTTCCGTATACTCCACTTCTTCCCAATTTACAACTCCACGAATTGGAGCTACCTCCAAGCGTAAGAAGGTGTCATCCTTGAGAATTTTACTTGTTTCAAAAGTAATATCTCGTTTCGTACTATTTTCATCATAGACTGTCAATGTGTAAGAATAATTCATCGCACCGTGCGGTTCAATTTCCTTTACCTTTGTGTTATCAATTTGTGTATAATAATCAGTGCCGCCAGTTCCTGCAAAAATGGCGATACCAATACAAAGGACAACCATAACCACTATCCCAACTCCGATTAATACATTCTTTTTGTTCATCCTATAACCTCCCTTAAATTATTTCATTTTTTTACTACGCATAGTCAACTTAAAACAAATCAGCATAACTGCTATGCCAATACACACTAATGTTTTTTTCATGAATACCACCCCATCTTTCGATCGCTTTTGCATTTTCATCCCTTTTATTCATCTAGATTACCAACCTCTTTTTCGCTCTGCTTTTTTTGGCTTCCTTTTTGCTTTTACATTGGGAAGTTTTTCTGAATGTGTAAAAGCATTTAACAGTACAACAGAAAGCAACACCGTGAGAATTAATATGATGATTGCCGGAAAGGTCTGATAGGAAACAGTATCATATTCTGCACCACAATACGGATCAAACAAAATCATTGCAGCCTTGATCGGAAACCAATTTAGCAAAGAACCCTCAAAGGTTCCAAAATAACCATATACGAATGCGACAGCAACACCAATCAGGCTACTTCCAAAAAGAAATGTATTGATAATAATGAGTGGAAGTACCGAAAGGTAAATTAAAATATTTGTGGCTATGATCCGCCCCGTGGCGATCATAATGCTGTATGCTGACATTCCGGGGAAATGCAGGAGCAGATTCATAATAACAGCGAACGCGGCGTTGATAAGGCTGAAAGCTATGGAGAGAAAAAAAAGAAGCTCAAATTTTCCAAGCAACAGCTTTTTAAAGTCAACCGGAACCGTTAAAATTGATTTCAGAGTGTCGTCCGTTGTCTCCCTCGAAATAACAAAGGAGGCTGTCAGCATAATTACCACAGGAAAAAAATACGTACAATTTTGCTGAACCACCTGATGAACAAAATAGTTAAAATCCCAGCCGACAGAGGTACTGGCCGTCGAGTAAAAATAACTCATAAATACGGAGAGAAACATCATAGCGGCTCCGGCCTTGATTACAGAATAGCGTTTTATTTTCCAAAATTCAGTTATAAGATTATCCATTTCATCACCTCGTCCATTTCTTATAAAAATGCAGCATGAGCAGTATCGAAAAAACCAGCGTTATCCCCAGTACAGCAAATGCCCAAATATCGGAGGGAAATAACAAATAAGCTGCTTCTGAAAGATATCTGTCCGCCAAACGTCCCATCATTTTTTTGCCGCTCCAATTCATTACACATAAAGTCGGAAATAGATTAATTACCTTTACCAGCGATAAATTCACTTCAACCAGCGATAAAACACTCCAGTTCAAAATCGCATAGAAGAATGAAAGAAGCGTGGAAATCAAATAGGATTTGTTGAAATAGATAATGAAAACGATAACCGGCAACGTGGCAATCGTAATTCCTATTCCAAAAACAAGACTGAATACCAGCTTAAATCCAACATCATAAATGATTCCCGCCTTTAAAACCCATGTAAAGAAAATCATAAATACAGTATTGCAAAGGGTATAAAAAAGCCCATAAATCAATACAACGAATAATTTTGCCGCAATCAGCCGTGACGTAGTGACCGGAATTACACATAGATTTTTGAAAGTATCATTATCCCTCTCCATAAAGAACAATATGGAGGCTAGAATACCCAACAGACACGGTTCCAAAAAAACCAGACCATATCCAAGCATCATGGTATAAGATAAATCGAACCGTCCTTTCAAAAATTCCACACTTGTATCATTTCCCATTCCCATTTTAGAAGTGTAAACCACAATAAGAGGGAACAGCAGAGATAGCAATATAATAAAGGGCACAATTTTTTTACGCTTCAATTTTGCAAACTCACCAGCTATCAGGTTAAGCAATTCCCTCACCCCCTGTTACTTTCTTAAAATAATCTTCCAAAGTGTCTTCACAAAGGTGCGCTTCAAACACCTCCAGGCCATTTTCTACAAATGCACGGGTAATCGCTGCAGTCGGCAGATTGACATCCAGCAAATGGATATTATGCTGATCAGTAATCTTAAAATATCTTGTCTGAAACATTGTTTCAAAAATGCGGGCGGCTTGTTTGCTGTCGGATACTGTAAAATGGATATAATGACGGTTTTTCTGTTCTAATTCAGCAAGACTTTCTTCTTCCAGCAGCTTACCATGATCAATAATGCCGATATCATCTGCTAGGAGAGCAATCTCCGAAAGAATATGGCTGGAAATCAAAATGGTCTTTCCCCTGACATCACATAATTTTCGGATAAAAGAACGAACCTCTGCAATCCCGATAGGGTCAAGCCCGTTAATCGGTTCGTCGAGAACCAGTACTGCCGGATCGTGCATGACAGCCAGCGCAATCGCAAGCCGCTGCTTCATTCCAAGAGAGTATTGCGAAAACAGCTTTTTATCCTGATACGGCAGATTAACAAGTTCCAGTGCGCTCCTAATGTAGTTGGAACCTTTCAGCCCACGCAGCTTCGCAAAAATTTTCAGATTTTCCGTTGCGGTCAAGTTGGGATAGAAGCCGGGGGATTCGATCAAACAGCCCACACGCGGAAGAATTTTCTTCTCGTTTCCATAAATAGGCTTTCCGAAAATCTTCACTTCGCCGGATGTGGGAGCCGTCAGACCTAACAACATTTTCATAGTCGTGGTTTTTCCTGCACCATTTCGTCCCAACAGACCATAAATACGCCCCTTCTTTACATGGATACTTA
>CANDBT010000131.1 GCA_947383005.1 uncultured bacterium
ACGACATTTCCTTTACCGTGGACGAGGGCAGCATTTTCGCTTTCCTTGGCCCCAACGGTGCGGGCAAGAGTACAACCATCAACACGCTTTGTACCATCCTGGACAAAACGGAGGGACGCCTGATCATCAATGGGCATGATGTTTCCGGCGAACGGGATTTGGTACGAAAAGACATTGGAATCGTATTCCAGGATTCAACTCTTGATACAAAAATGACCGTGGAGGAAAATCTGAAATACCATTGCAGCTTCTACAAAGTGCCGAAAGATGAGGTGCAGGAACGCATTGACTTCGCTCTCAGCCTGGTGGAACTTACAGATTGGAAAAAGGCCATTGCGGGCAGTCTGTCCGGCGGTATGAAACGGCGGGCCGAGATTGCGAGAGGGCTGGTTCATAATCCGAAAGTATTGTTTCTGGACGAACCGACTACCGGACTCGACCCGCAGACGAGGGCCAGTGTCTGGAGATATATTCAGCAGCTTCAAAAGCAAAAGAATATGACCATCTTCCTGACTACGCACTACATGGACGAGGCAGAAATCTGCTCGAAAATTGTTATCATGGATCATGGTAAAATCGTTGCCAGCGACACACCTGAGAACCTGGAACGCCAATATACCAGCACAGAGGTGGATGTTGTCTGCACACAGACGGAGCAGCTGGAAAGCGTACTGACACAGCGGGGCGTTTCTTATGATAAAACCGAAAACCGCATGATTTTTTGCACAAAGAACGCACCGATGGTACTGGAAATTTTATTTTGCTGCAGGGAAACCATCCTTAATTTTGAAGTGAAAAACGGGACGCTGAATGAAGTGTTCCTTGCCATTACAGGAAAGGAGATCCGAAAGGTATGAACCCTATCATCGCAATTATTGAAAGAAATCTGCTGAACTATATCCGCAACAAGGCACGGCTTTTTGGAAGTCTGTTTATGTCCTTTTTCATGCTGGTGATGTTTTCATTTTTGATGAGATCCTCTATGAGTGGTTTGGGCCAGCCCATGAACTATCTGCTGGCCGGCGTTATCATTATGACGGTTTTTCAGACCGGCATTAACCATTCTTCCGAGATTTTGTCTGACATCGCAGGTGGTTACATGAAAGAAGTTATGGTGGCCCCAATTTCCCGCAGCGAAATTTCCATCGGCAACATTGCGGCGGGAGCGATGGTCGCAACCTTGCAGGGAGCCATTATGATGATCCTTGCCATTTTTCTGGGGCTTCATGTTTCGGTTTTGCAATTTCTGCTGATGTTGATCATGATGCTGCTCTCGGCTATGACTTTCAGCGCTATCGGTCTGTTCCTTGCAACCGTTTCCCGGAACGCCCCCGCCTTTCAAACGGTCAGTTCCATGGTCATGATGCCCCTGACCTTTGTTTCCGGCGCATACATCCCCACAACGATCATGCCCGGTTTCCTCCTGCCAGTGGTCTATCTGAATCCGCTGACTTATACGACATCCATTTTCCGCTATATTGCTTTGGGCGCGTATAAGCTGACCACGATGGAACTTTTAGAGCAGGGCATGGCGTTTGCTGTCGGTGGATTTGTGATTACACCGATTATGGGTTTGGCAATCACCGTTTTAATGGGGGTCTTTTTCTTCGTACTATGTGTCCATAAATTTAGTCAGGCGGATTTCTCTACGGTAAAAGTCGCTGCGGGTTTGCGCGGCGGCGCACCGGCAAGGTAAGGGAGGTAAGCTATGG
Organism: uncultured bacterium; assembly: GCA_947383005.1. Classification (GTDB taxonomy): domain Bacteria; phylum Bacillota; class Clostridia; order Lachnospirales; family Lachnospiraceae; genus Brotaphodocola. The sequence continues at coordinate 1,713 of CANDBT010000131.1, forward strand.
AATTGCAGTTTGAACAGGTTGCAAAAAACTATAAAGACAAAAAAGTCCTCAAAGGAATTTCCCTCACCATGGGAACCGGAGTCTATGGGCTGCTCGGCCCCAATGGAGCGGGAAAGACGACCATGATACGGATTCTGGCCGATGTGCTGCGTCCCGGCAAAGGGCGGGTCTTATGCGACGGCAGGGACATTCACGCCATGGGGGACGAATACCGGGCAAAAATCGGCTACCTGCCCCAGGATGTCAGCTTCTACGGTGACTTTACCGGCAAAGATTATCTGGAATATTCAGCAGCGCTGAAAGGTATGGAAAAGTCCATGGCCAGAAAGCGGATAGAGGAATTGGCATTCGTCGTTGGTCTGCAAAAGGATCTGGAGCGGAAATGCACCGCCTATTCGGGCGGGATGCAGCGCAGGCTTGGCATCGCACAGGCCCTGTTGGATAACCCGGAAATCCTGATTTTGGATGAACCCACGTCCGGTCTTGATCCCTATGAGCGCATCAAATTCCGAAATATTATCTCCGCCTATGCAAAAAACCGTCTGGTGCTGCTTTCTACGCACATTGTTTCCGATGTTGAGCACATTGCCGCGCAGATTATGATGATGGAGTACGGCGTCATTCAATACACGCTTACCAATGCAGAGTACATCAAAAAAATGGATGGATGTGTCTGGCTGGTGAAAATGCCTGCCCAGCAGCTTGTAGAATATCAAAATCAAGCCGTTATCAGCAATGTTATTGCCAAAGGCGACTACATGGAGGTGCGCGTCATTGATGAAGCAAAGCCTACCCGTGAAGCAGTGCAGGCTGTACCCACATTGGAGGATGCCTATTTATATATTTTCAATTACTTGCCCGGAAGGAAAAGGAGGTAATGTTCATGTCACTATTCTATTTTGAACTCCGAAAGCTGCTGTTCAATAAGAAAACCAGCCTTTTACTGCTATGTCTGTTTGCGCTTTACAGCGTGATTGGCTTTACTTCCACTATATTTCTGATTGGCAGCAATGACAGTTACCGTGCATATGAGGAAATGGCTGTTGCTTATGAGGGATCGTTTGACACCGAAAAGGCGGCTGAAGCAGAACGCATTTATAACAAGGTGAGTGCCCGCTATGGTACAGATTCCAGGATGATTGCCCGAAGTGTCAAAGACCAGCCAGAGATCATTTTAGCGGTGAACTACTACGCCTATGCCCAGCAGGTGGAGGAATATTGGAACGGTACGCCGCCGGAGAGCGCCGAAGAACCTTATGGCATTGCCCTCCTGAAATCAAAGCTGACAGCGTTGGAGAGCCAGGGAAAGCAAGATACATTCGCCTATCGGGAACTCTCTGATGCCCTGCAATGCCTGATTGAACTTGGTGAACCGGCGTTTGCCAATATTCTGCTCTGGGAGAACTTGTTCAATAACTGGGGGGAGCATATGATGCAGTTTCTCCTGTTTGTGCCGCTGGCATTTATCATTGCACCGGTTTTCGCTGTGGAACGGTCAAGCGGCATGGACAATCTGATTTTAAGTTCCCGCCATGGCCGGAAAAAGATTGTCACGGCAAAGCTGTTGAGTGTGCTTGCTGCCTCCACCGTTGTAGTCACATTGTATTTGGCAGCTACCTTTCTTTTCGGCTTTCTTCCTCACAAAAGCCTGCATGGATGGAATGCTGCCATTCAGTCTATTCCCACATATACCCGATCGATGTTCCCATTCAAGGCTTGGCAGCTTGCACTTGTGGGAGCCGCATGGCTCATTTTCACCGGTGCAGTTTACAGCCTGATCGTCAGCTTTATCTCATCTCGGATGAAAAGCCAGATGGGGACGGCAGGCATCAGCCTGGTGCTTCTGTTTGTAAATGTGGGACTGGCAGCAATGGGTGATACGGTTCTCCAAAGAATCCAGCCGCTTGTGGATTTTGGGCTGGCAAACGTCACTTTAATAAAAGAGGTATTCGGCGCTCATAAACTTTTCGATG
>CANDBT010000132.1 GCA_947383005.1 uncultured bacterium
GACTAGTACTGCATTGCGGAAATAACAGTGAATACAGTGCTTGATATTTTCGTCATCTGTGCGTCTGCAAAGCGACGTTCTACACTCCGTTTCGGTCCTTGCTGAACAAGCGCCACTGGCGCTTAGCAACGTAGCGGTGCCTACGTCTAGCTTTGCAGGCGTGCAGAGGGCGGAAATAGCGAGTGCCGAATTCACTGAAATTTACGCAAGGTAGTACTAGCCCGCATCACAGGCAATTCAGTTTTTCATTTCCACTATGCGGGTAGCAATCTTCTCCCGGAACCGAATATCATGTTCCACTAAAATCATTGTCGGCTGATATTTCAGCAGCAGTTCTTCTATCTGTATTCTTGAGAAAACGTCGATATAATTCAACGGCTCATCCCATATATAAATATGAGCCGGAGTCAGAAGGCTGGCGGCAATCAAAACTTTTTTCTTTTGCCCTTCTGACAATTCTTCCAATCTCTTGACGAATTGTCCCCGTTCGAAATCCAATTGCCGAAGCAGGGCAAAAAACAGGCTTTCATTCAGGTTCCTTTGTGCGCAGAATTTTTTAATTTCCCCATGCAGGAAACTGGTGTCCTGGCTGACAGACGAAATAATCAGATTTGCTGCCACAAAAAGCTGCCCGGAAATGGTTATCTGCATGTTTTCCGGATATGGATTATTTCCTGACTGTTTTTGTATAGCCTTGATTAGCGTGGATTTGCCGCATCCGTTCATGCCATGCAAAAATATCCGTTCACCCTGCATTAATGTAAAAGAAAAATTGTCTAATACTGCCTTCCCTTTATCTCCATAGCGGATAGAAAGATCTCTGCAGGCGATCAACCTTTCTTTGTGGAAGGTCAGCGGGTTCAGTTTTAGTTCGGCAGGGGTTTCGATATCTTGAAGCAGCCCTTCTTTTTCTTCCCTGGCCCGTTCCATACGTTTTTTATATTGTGTCACCCGGCTTTGCATTTTTTTCGTTTTTGAGCCAATATATGCCCGCGTCCCGATATGGCGGTCATGGTTTTTAACGGGATCGTATCCGATTTTTGTGTTTTCGTTTTTTTCCGCCCATCTGCCGCTCTGATCTGCCGCCCGCTTTAAAGAAGCGATTTCTTTTAAATGTTTTTCGTTTTCCGCCATGGCGAAACGATCTTTACGCTTTTTGTTTTCCCACCAACTGGAAAAGTTCCCGGTTTGGACTTCGATCGTTTTTCGGTTGAGTACCAATATATGATCCACGCAGCCATCCAGTAAATCCCGATCATGGGACACGAGGATAAAGCCGTTTTTCTTTTGAAGATATTCTTTTACTGTCTTTCTTGATTCCTGATCCAGATGGTTTGTCGGTTCATCAATGAGCAAAAAATCGTTTTCACCGGAGAATAAAACAGCCAGCAGCACCTTTGTCTGTTCTCCATGGCTTAAGGTTTTAAAAGGCCGGTATAATAATTCTGCATCGAGGTTTAATTTTCCTAACTCACAAAGTACCCGCCACTCTTCGCAGTTTGCTTTTAACTGGCTCAGGAAGTCCGATGCGCAGCGTTCCTTATTTTCCTGGGAAATTTCGTAAGGAAAATAATCAAACGGGACAGGAGCGCTAATGCTGCCCGAATATGGGTATTCTCCCAATAGAATGCGGAGAAGGGTGGTTTTGCCCTTCCCGTTCCTGCCGATCAGTCCCAGCTTCCAACAAGTGTCAAGGGAAAAGGAAGCATGTTCAAAAATTAAGTCAAAATGGTTGTCATAGCTGAAGCTAAGGTCATGAATATAAATTTGTGCCATAAATCCTCCTGTAAAAAACCATACTGCCGCTAGGCGTCATTCTTTTGGGTTATCATCCGGTTTATGGATATCTTACGGAGAAAACGTTACCCGTACTCTGGTTTGGATTTTGCAGGAAATCTATCTATCTTGTAAGGCGGATGGCGCCTGCAGGCACACAAAAAGAGAGGGGTGAAATAACACCTGCTTTCGGCAACATGAATAACAGTAGCCATGGAAGGCTGCTGCAAATAAAGGTATCATGTTTCAAAAGAAGATGGTTATTTCATTTTTTCACCTCTCTCGTATCATTCATTGTTGTTTTAATTATTTGACGCTTTCATCATTATTTTTCTTTAGGTTCAGGCGGGGTATCTTCTTGCCTGTCTGAGCCGTTATGATTATATCATTTTCTTACTGAAAAAGCAACAGTAATGAATGGACATTCCTGGTAAAGCATAGTATAGTTGTAACAGTTCAGACGGCGGGGAATTTAACATGAATTTTGGGCGTCAAGCTTGCTTGTAAGCCCAAATTCATGTTAAATTCCATATCGAATGGACATCCGATGCTTCTTGTCCGGCGTAGACGGGCAAGAAGACCGTCTGAATGGTTATGTATAGTTGTAAACGTTCACGGGGCGGCAAAGACGGACAAGAAGATGCTTCTGTGGACGGTAATGAAAAATGAGTAGTTTCCCGAAAGGTAAGGGTGAATAATGAAGGCAAGGAAATGGCTGATGCAGGACAGGGATACCACAGATTTGGATTATGTTGATTATATTCTGATCGAGGAACTTTTGGAGCAAGACGTACATATGGGCGGCGGAAATATAGAATATACAGAGAACGCAAAGGAGTACGATGGCAGTTTCCTTCCTGTGGGGGATTTTGCTTTTACGGAAGCATGGCTGTGGGAAAATTTCCGGAAAAGGATGGCGCCCCTTGAGGTGCCGGAGATATTGCAAACGCCGCAATTTCTGGGACGGAGCTACCGTTTGATGGACCGGGATATGCTGCCAAGTTATGAAGGGGGCAGCTTTCGCTATTTTGTGAAAAATGTAGATAAATTTAATACGTTCAATTCTTCCGCCTGCGAGGGGGTAGTTCCCCACCCGTCCATGCTTCCCAGAGGGAAATATCTGCTCAGCGAGTGGTTGAATATCCGCTCGGAATTCCGGGTGTTTGTCTATGAGGATGCTGTTTTGGCTGTGCAGAATTACCAGGGTTCACCATTGGTATTTCCGGATACAGGGAAATTGCTCCATATGGTGAAGGCTTACCGGGATGACAAGCACAGGCCCACGGCTTATACCATGGATGTGGCGGTCATATGCAAAAAAGACCAGATGGCAGATACGGTTATTCTATCTGTGTGCCCGTTTGCGGCCAGTAAATTATGTGGATTCAAAGACAAACGGATACCGGATATGCTGGAGGCGGGGATTCGGTATTATTTATAAGGAATGGATAAATATTCAATAGCTCGGCAATTTCGGAGAAATTGATAAGCAAATCATTACAGACATTGGATTTTAAATGATAACCAATAAAAATAACTTTGGGCAGGCAATATGGAGCCTTTTGCTGGCTGGCGGATATCTGAAAGTGAAAAATTTCAAAGCGTATATGGCGGATTTTGGGGACTGGAAACAGGAATATGAGTTGGCGCTGACGAACTTTGAGGTAAAACTTATGTTCCGCAATATAGTAAGAAAATGGTTTTCCAGCGCCGCATCGGTATATAATGATTTCCTTAAGGCTCTCCTGATGGGGGATCTGAAAGCCATGAACCACTATATGACTAAACCACCACCGGCTGAAGCCGGTAGGTTTAGGCTGGCTGCTGAAGCAGCCTAAAGTTGTCCGACCTCGAAGTTATCGCTCTTCTT
>CANDBT010000133.1 GCA_947383005.1 uncultured bacterium
GACAAAAGCAGGCTGATTAAGTTCGGCAGATTCGCCGGACAAGACGCAAAGGAGAAAGGAAGAAAATTCCTGTTCTACTGACTAAACCGCAGGAGCCAGCGCAAAAGCTACACATGGGAGGATTTCAGGGATTTCATGAAAGCAAAGCCGCTGGTGGCACCTAAGATATATGTCAGTATTTATGCTTGATAACGGCTGAACAATCAGCCTTGCAAAGAGCCGGATGCGGTAACGCCGCACGTCCGGTTCCGTGAGGGATATGTCCTGTAAGGGGCATATCTACTCGACCAACGTGGAATTGTAAGTACCATATCGTTTTTGCACCGAAATATAGAAGAAAAATAATATATGGAGAGTTGAAACAGGACATAGCAAATATTTTAAGCATGTTATGCAAGCGCAAAGAAGTGCATAACAAGTATGGCAATAGACATTTTTGGTGCAGAGGATATTACGTAGATACAGTAGGAAAAAATACCCCTTCTTTTTGCTGAAAAAGGGATATTTGCACATAGACGGCCATCATAAAATGAACCGCTATGCGACAAAGAAGGATTGGGTTAGCTGGGATTGCGATACCTGATTAGCTTATAACGGTATTCGGTTGTATCGCTTCAGGAATCTCCAAGGCTGATGCCGCTCCTTTCCCGTCCTATTTTCTGGCCCCGTCCGGGCCGATGGTGTAACCGTCAATGGTGGTATTGACCGCCATTGAACCGTCCGAATAGAAATAGTACCATTTACCGTCAATCTGTTTCCAGCCGCCAGTAAACATCCAGCCGTTACTGTCCAGCCAGTACCATTTTTTATCGTCTTGCAGCCAGCCGGTGACGGGCTTGCCGTTTTTCAGATATTGCCAGGAGCCGCTGTGGTTCTGCATCCAGCCCTGGGCGGTCTGCGGGTCAATAAAGACATCAGGGCGGCTATGGAGGGAAGCCCGGCGGCGGATTCCCTTACCACCATTATGGGGAAAGCGCAGGTTACGGCGGAGCAGATGGCATCCTATCTGAAAAAGAAGAATCCGTCTGTGCCGCAGTCTGTTCTGGATATGATTCCGCTGTACCTTTCCGAAGGTGAGGCGGAGGGCGTGAGGGGAGATATTGCTTTTGCACAGTCCTGCCTCGAAACGGGGAATTTCACTTTCTCCGGCTCTGCGGTCAACTTAAAGCAGAACAATTTCTGCGGTCTTGGCGTGACGCAGAGGGGCAAAACAGGGCTGGCCTTTGACACACCACAGCTTGACATCCGGGCGCAGATTCAGCACCTCAAAGCCTACGCTTCCACGGATGCGCTTATCAATGAAAGAATTGATCCACGGTTCCGCTATGTGAAACGGGGCTGCGCTCCCTATGCGGAGTGGCTCGGCCAGAAGGAAAAACCGCAGGGGAAAGGCTGGGCGGCAGGGGAGAAGTACGGGGAGAAGATACTCTCCATCCTGAAAGCCATTGTCAGCGAAGGGAAAGTGCAGTTCATGGAGAGCCTTACCCTTTCCGCGCCCTACATGGTGCGCGTGGCAATCCCCGATCTGAATATCCGCCGCGGCTCCGGAACGGATTTTCCCAAGAGGGGCAAATTCACGGGTGTGGGCATTTTCACCATTATCGAGGAAAAGGACGGATGGGGGCTGCTGAAAGCCTATGCGGAAAAGCGGGATGGGTGGATTTCTCTTGCATTTACTACCCGGATTTTAGGGGAAATGATACACAAAAGACGGGGCATATGTTTGTGTATCATTTCCGCAGATATTCCTTGATAATCCTGCATTTTGGAACAAACATGTGTACTACGGAACAGGGAAGGCCCACCCCGTTTCCCAAATTCACAGGGCAGAAAGGAAATGCAAATGAAAACAGAAGAACTGGATACCATCAGGGATGCCGTCCACAATGCACTGGAGGCGGTGAGGTGCCTTGGAGAGTTGGAGAAGAAGGACGTGCTGGGCGATACATAAAAAAAATAAAACGAGGCATTCTGCTGTTCAGTGATTAAATCAACAATATTTTCTGAAAAATCATAATAGATATAATCTGTATAGTATGCTATACTGTATAACAGATAGGAAAAAGGTGAATCAATTGATAATATAAAATCTGTTGAGGAGGAATTGGATATACGCTTAAGGTGCTTGATGGCTATACCAGACCGGTTATTTCAATTGGAGATGATGTTACTTGTCTTATAGATACAGGGGCGGATGCACCTGTGTGGACGCAGGGAGCGGAAATTCTTGAAGATGTTTTTAAGGCGGAGTTGGTTAGCGGCAAAAAGTTTATACTTTCCGGTTTTGGGAAGGAAGCAGAAATAGTAGATGTATATAGAATTTTTGATGTCGAACTCAGGGGAATGGATAGTGACAGAGTAATTTTTAAGAGCATGATTGTTGCGTGTACGAAAAGGCCGAGTATGATAGCAAGTTTGATTATTCCCGCAACTGCGTTCAGTAAAATGAATTATACAATACGAAATGTTGGCGTAAAAGAGCCGATAGTTCAGATAGAACATGACAAAGAAGAATATGCTGTTGGGTCATTTTTCAATAACAGGGATGACAGATTTGTAGAAAGGGTATATTCATTTGCAAATGAGGAAAAAGGATACAGGGAGAACGAGGGTATTGAGCTTTAAATATATCTAAAGCTAATGAGATTGCGACGACATTTTTTCAAAAATGGATTATTATGGTCTGGTAATATTTGAATGAATATCAAAATGCACAAAAAACTCTGCTATACGCAGAGTTTTTTGTGTACACATATCATTTATGGAGTATATATTTTATGTATCGGCAAAAACGCTCTTATACATAGGGCATCTACGATACGTTAAGGAAAGTTGAATTTGCGCAGTTTTTAAGCCAATGTACCATGATTGTTCAACGAAAAAGAGCAGCATGATCCTGATCTCCAAAAACGACCTGAAAACCTATCTTGGAGGGAACCTGGAAGGGAAACTGGTCGAGGCTTACAAAATACTGCAGGCTGAGGCTTTCGGCGAAAGCTGAAATTTGAAACGGAATACCGCAGAATAGAAAAGTAAGTCTCCGGGCTTGTTTTTCGTTCCGTGAAAACAGGAAGCAGCCGGATTTTGCGGTACAGATTCCGGGAATGGAAGGCGGCATTTATATAAGGAAGCAAGCGCCCGTATTGCTTGACTTTACGGGCTTTCAGAGTGATTAATAGACTACCAAAAAGAAAGGAGCGGATGCAGAAGATGATGGCGGAAAAGGACGCGCAGATGGGGCAGTGCCGGAAGAACAAGGGCGTCTGTTCGGACGACCTCTGGCGCAGGAAGATGCGCTGCCAGTGCAGACACGCCTTTGCGAAGACCAAATGGCACACCAAGACGGACTTCATTACCTACACCTATAAATGCTATGACCAGACCCGGACGGGGACGATAGCGGCAAGGCTGAAAAACGGCCTGAGCATCGAGGGCGTCTGCCGCTCGCCGCTGGTGC
>CANDBT010000134.1 GCA_947383005.1 uncultured bacterium
ACTCTTATCAGGGAAACTCAAATTTCCATAGACACAGAATTCTTTACATCCTCAAATCCAGGGCTTTGAAAAAGCCCGAATTTCTAAAGGACTGTCTCCCTCTTACCTATCAGGAGCAAAAATCTCTATTTCCCGACTGCCCCATTTTCTTCCCTTAAAGACTGTATAACACAGTCCGATAAGGGCGACAACAAACGTACAAAACTGAAATAAATCTCCGTACGTAACCATGGTCAGCCCTCCTTTCTCTTGTATGGAGGGTTAGCCCCTCCGAAGATGGAGGGTAAGCCGCCTTTGCTCTCTGACTTTCTGTATTTTGGGTTATATCACACCTGGATATACCAGGCAACAAATTTCTACATTAATCTCATCCACTACCTTTACCTGAAATTACTCTGCAGTTTTGTTCGCAGTTTGATCCAACCCATCCTAAACAATCTGAATCCGTAACTTTCATAACCGATTCCGGATACCTGATGCTGGCGAAGTCATTCACCGATGATTTAGCCTGGAAGGTATAATTAGTGTTGTATATTTGCTGCAAATATTGTTAAAAACAAATGGTGCTTAGGACCGCCGCAGGCGATTTTTATGGATCTTTGCCAGTTGCTGTGAACGCACGTGAACAGTAACCACTATTGATTTTATCAGGCTTTTCACGCCTTGCGCAGCATTGAATATTGAACAAATTTATGGTACACTAAAATAAAGACGGATGGAACCCCCGGTTTGAATATGCACAGGCCCGCGTGTGGAAGTTTGCTGCTGATGCAGCACGCGGGCCGCGCGGCGAGTAGGGAAATAGCTTCCCCTACTTGATTAATGCGGCCAGCACACAGGTGAAGTCGTTTATTCGATGTGGAACTTGACATGAATTGTTGCCGATAAATAAGTCGGAATTGATAGAAGGGAGCGATTTACCGATGAGAATTTTGCTTATCCGGCATGGAGATCCGGACTATGTTCATGATACCTTGACGGAGAAAGGGCGTCGTGAGGCGCTGCTTTTGGCGCAGATTGCGCACAAGATGGATATGGGGGATTGTTATATGTCGCCTTTGGGCCGTGCGCAGGCAACGGCCGCTTATACGTTGGAAAAGTTTGGGAAACAGGCAAAGGTGCTGAATTGGCTGGAAGAATTTCCGGCAAAGTTAGATATCAATGATTCGGAGGAGCTTAAAAAGGCATATCCCAATGCGAAGCGGCAGGACGGACATTATAAAGAACGGATTGTGTGGGATATGGTTCCCTCTTATTTAACAATACATCCAGAGTACATGGATCGGAAAAAATGGAGAGATTCCCTGGTGGCGGAGAAGAGTGATTTGGTGGCTGTTTACGATTCCGTCGTTGCAGGGCTGGATGGGCTTTTGGCGCAATATGGTTATGTGCGGGACGGTATGCACTATCGGGTGGTAAAGGAGAATACCCGGACAATTACCTGTTTTTGCCATTTTGGGATAACCTGTGTGTTGTTGTCCCATTTATGGAATGTTTCGCCTTTTGTTTTGTGGCATGGTATGGCATTGGCGCCCACCTCCGTTACGGAGATAGTGACGGAGGAGAGAGAGCAGGGTATTGCCTGGTTCCGTGCTTTGCGGCTTGGTGACATTTCCCATTTATATGTCGGGGAGGAACCGCCGTCATTCTCGGCCAGGTTTTGCGAGGTGTTCAGCAACCAGGAACAGAGACATTAAAAGGCTTATTTTTTGCCCGGATATCGGCGAGGGTGACAATCAAGGAAAGAGGTAACAATGAAAATTCGGTTTTATAACGCCAGGATTTTGGCTATGGACAAGGATATGGAGATTCGCCGGGGAGAAGTCTGGGTGGATGGCAGCAAGATCGTTTATGTTGGCCCGGGAAAGGCAGACGACGGAGAGCATGAGCATCCGGTGGGCAATTTCCATTTGGATGAAGCAAGGAATTGGGACCGGGAAATTGACACAAAAGGGAACTTGGTTATGCCGGGTTTCCTTAATGCCCACACGCATTCAGCAATGACTTTTTTACGCTCTTATGCAGATGATTTGCCTTTGCATCAATGGCTGGAGCAGCAGGTATTTCCTATGGAGGAAAAACTGACAGGTGAGGATATTTATTGGCTGGCTAAGCTGGCCGTCCTGGAGTATTTGACCACTGGGATTACCGCTAATTTTGACATGTATTTTCGTCCTGAGGAGATTGCCCGGGCTTCTGTGGAATGTGGTTTTCGGACTGTGATAGTCAGTGGCCTTAATAATTTTACTTCTTCTTTAAAGGCTGTGGAACAGGAATATCAGAAGCTTAATCACTATCATGAATTAATCTGTTATCGCCTCGGCTTTCATGCCGAATATACTACCTCGGAGGAATTGCTGAAAGGTGTAGCGGCTTTGGCTGAAAAATATCAGGCGCCGGTATTTACGCATAATTCAGAGACCCGCGAGGAGGTAGAACAGTGCATCAAACGCCATGGAAAGACGCCCACGGCATATCTGGACTCCCTGGGGCTTTTTGCTTATGGCGGGGGTGGCTATCATTGCGTATATATGAGCAAGGAGGATCAGGAGATTTTTAGCCGGAGAGGCTTGACGGCAGTAACCAATCCTGGTTCGAATATGAAGCTGGCCAGCGGTGTGGCGCCCGTCGAGGATTTGCTTGAAAATGGCGTTTCTCTGGCTATCGGCACGGACGGGCCGGCCAGCAATAATTGTCTGGATATGTTCCGGGAAATGTTTTTGGTGACGGGCCTGGCTAAACTGAAGGAACAAGATGCGGCGGCAGTTCCAGCAGAGCAGGTACTTCAGATGGCGGTAACGGGCGGCGCCCGCGCTATGGGCCTTTCCGGGTGCGGCTGCCTGGCTCCGGGAAAGCTGGCAGATTTGATTGTGGTCGATCTGCATCAGCCTAATATGCAGCCGCTTAATAATCTGGTAAAAAATTTGGTATACAGCGGCAGCAAGCAAAATATAAAGCTGGCTATGGTCAATGGCAGGGTGCTTTATGAAGATGGACGCTTTTTTGTCGGTACGGAACCGGAGGAGATTTATCAGAAGGCTAATGAGATTGTCCGCCGTATCGACGGACAGAGGTGACGTATGGACGCAAAATACCTATGGGAAAATCAGATTGGCGAACTGGCCAGCCGCCTG
>CANDBT010000135.1 GCA_947383005.1 uncultured bacterium
TCACAAGAAGCATTTCTGCTATGTAATTTATTACCATAAATACAATCAGCGCAGAAAGAAATTTATCAACCCCTCCCAATAATTGAATAATGCAGTCTGCCATATCCATTCCATCCTTTCTCACAATAATCCAAATATCATCTACATGGCCTGTCCATATCCTGTTTACACACATAAAATAGCCAGAACAAATTATCTGGCAGGGTTTGTCCCCTGTCCCAATAATCTGCTCTGGCTATTAGTGGCTATCCTATATGACGCCCTGTTGCTCAGTCAGCAAACACTACCTTATACATTTACCACCATCTTGTAAACTTCTCTTTCCTGCAAAGTTGGTTCCGCAGTCATTTTATCGTAATCCACCAGTAAAAAAGTATGGCATTTACCACATTGAATAGAGGATTTTCCCGCAGCATCTTCATACGCTACAATCTTCCCCTTTAAAGTACCCCTGCGCCGTATCAATCAGCCGGTACCCCGCTGATATAGCTCTGCGTACACATTCCTCCGTTTTCGCCGGATCAATCTGAAAAGTTCCATATCCAAGGAGCGGCATCCTGACTCCATTATTCAAATCAACATATTCCATACAGCCCCTTCTTTCCTGTTTCCCCTGTTTTTCTGGATTCAAAATTTATACCCGGCTTTCCCAGATACCGGATTTCCTTCATCACTTCCACTATCCGCTCGTTTTCATTACTCTGTACCCCTCCCACTTTTTTATTTCTCAGCTGTTATGCCCTTATTGTAGCCGTATTCTGCTTGACATGGAATGACCAAAAATGCTATGATGCTTTTACCAAAAGTAAACGTGAAGGAGGCGTTCCCTTTGCTTAGCCAACAATTACAGGTTTTCTTACAAGTAGTAGACAGCGGCAGTTTTTCAAAAGCTGCCAGGACACTTTTAGTCACCCCGGCTTCTGTCATGAAGCATATGAATACCCTTGAAAACCGGATAGGCGTAGCCCTGCTGAAACGGAGCAACCAGGGAATAGAATTGACAGCTGCTGGAAAATCCTTATACAAAGATGGGAAAAAGATGATGGCTTCCGCTGAAAACGCAGTTGCCAAAGCAAAGAGTGCAGAACGCTCTGAGGGTATTTCTATACGGGTAGGCTCCTCCCTTTTAAACCCCAGCCGGGTACTGACCAACTTATGGTCTCCCCTCCGGGAACAATATCCAAAATATAAATTTCACATAGTCCCTTACAAAGATACAAAAGAACAGATCCTTTCTGTAATTGCGTCTTTAGGAGAAAGAATCGACCTTCTGGTCGGCTCTTTCAATTCCAAAACCATATATGAACACGCTTCCTACCTGCCACTTGGACATTACCGTTTTTGTATCGCCGTCCCAAAAGGAAATCCACTGGCAGGTAAAACAGAACTGACCCTGCGTGACTTACACGGACAACATCTTGTAATGGTAAAAAACGGGGATACGGAACTGATTGACCATTTTCACGATGTTCTGAAACTGGCGCATCCACAGATTTTGATTGAAGAAGCTGGTTACTATTATGATATGGATACCTTCAATACCTGCGAACAAAACGGTTCACTGTTATTAACACTGGACGCATGGGCAGACATCCATCCCTCGCTGGTTACAATTCCGGTAACTTGGGAACATCAGATTACATATGGTATTTTGTATTCCAAAACACCCTCAGATGAGATTGCACAATTTATTGAAATAATCAGGAAACATTTTGCCGGCAGCTGCATCGCGAATTAAATCTGTACTTTTTGATTTTGCTTTGAGAGGATTCAAATTCTCGAGATAAAGGGAGCAATTTTTAGAAGAGAGAGTTCACACATTAACTTTTTTTGTCCTGTAAATCTTACACATAAAGAAAAGGCATCTGACGGTATCCAATATCGTAAAATCCTTTAAAGGAGCTGCTCATTTCCGGCAGCTCCTTCCATTTCAAATTTCATTCTGTTTTTTCACCTGTTCCGCTTTCCATCCATCACCTTACAAAATATCACCCCCGCCAGCGTACTCACCGCCGTTGCCAGGATCGCAGGGCCTACGATCGCCGTGGGATTCACGCTCCCGTACTGGCTCCGGTATGCCACCACGTTCATGGGAATCAGCTGCAGCGAGGAGATATTCAGGATCAAAAATACGCACATCTCATCACTGGCCACGCCCTTCGGAACCGCAGGATAATGGCGGCTTCCTGCATTCTGTGTTCCCATCCGCCTGCTTCTTTCCCCGGCTGAAGCTGCTCCTGTCTGCCTTCCCGGAAAAGTTCCGCCTGCTGCCCGCCGTTCCTCCTCCAGTTTCCCAAGCTCCTCCATCGCCTTTAAGCCCGCCGGGGTCGCCACCCAGCCAAGGCCCAGGATATTCGCCTGTGTCAAGCACGGACTAAATATTTTTTATACTTCTGCAAACTATCCTGTATTTTGCAATATTATGTAACATTTTGGAATCTTCAACATTTCTCTTATTTTTTTCTGCTACATTTTCATTTCGTATTTTTTCCCTGTAATAATCTCATCAGCATAGACGGATATGGTATGTAACCCTCTTGTTTACTGTAGCATAAAATATCATAAGGAGCCTTATTTCCTTTTATTTTAGCCATTTTACAGTTCACATCAGGCCTGATATAGCAAAAGAGCATAAACAATTGTCTTATCAGGTGCACCGGCAATTGCAGCAAATACAAAATCTCTGTTTGTAATATATTTTGTCGCCTGAGGGTAAGCTGCCTGATCCTGCATATAATAAATACTTTTTAGGTGTTAGTCAAAAAATGGGTTGGTCGTCCTTATAAGTCCGTTTTTTTG
>CANDBT010000136.1 GCA_947383005.1 uncultured bacterium
GGTGGCTCAGCTGGTTAGAGCGCCGCCCTGTCACGGCGGAGGTCGTGGGTTCGAATCCCATCCGGGTCGTTGAACTTTTGAAAATTTATTTTGGAAGTTATACAACTGCGAATGGTGTGGCAGAATGTAATTCATCGGAATTTATGAAACAAATTCTGATGGAAGGCGCAGGTTTGGGCTGTAGATCCGATTACAGGGTTCGCGAGGCGGTTCCTGTAATATAACTTATTGGAAATTGCACAGTGGTTTCCGATAAAAGGCACAGCTTTTTGTGCCGCAAATCGATTATAGGAAGCTGATTTTGCTCTCTATAATATATGTTTTGTCCGGTTCGGCGAAGGAAGTTAGATTAGGGCCTTCCATTGAATCGATTGATGGATTCCATTTGCGGGTATGGTGGAATAGGCAGACACAAGAGACTTAAAATCTCTCGGGAGCAATCCCGTGCCGGTTCAAGTCCGGCTACCCGCACGGACATTAAGGGCTTTGGAAGAAATTTCCGAAGCTCTTTGTTTTTTATGCGCGATCCCATGCAGAGGAAGTATGCCGCAGAAGTAGCGTAAGGGTCGCATGGGGCGCGCGGTGAGTAGGGGAATATGGCTTTTCCCTGCTCGATTGCACATGAGTACTCAAAGAATGATGTCAGCTAAAGCTGACAGGTGCCTGGCGTGGTGAGTAAGGGAAGGAACCGATCCTACTCGATTGTATACGGGTACATATAAGGAGGATGCCGGCTGAAATTGAGGCAGGCGGGTAAGGGAAAAGTAAGTTTTCCTACCCGTTTTTAAAACGTTATGCCGTTAAAAAAGTGAGAGAATAACAGGTCATTGTATAGAAAGGAAAAAATCGGTTAAGCTCTGAACAAAGTCGATATTGGGAAAAGGAGTGACAAAATGAATAAGCTTAATGTAAAATTCAAAGATCCCAAGGAGGTGGCAGATTTTGTGACTTTGGTGGAAAAGTACCCCTTTGCCATGGATTTAAGCAGGGGCAGTATTGTTGTGGATGCTAAATCATTGCTGGGGATTATGGTTTTGGGATTTGACCAGGTAGTATGTCTGAATGTTTATGCGGATGAATGTGACCAGTTGTGTCAGGATATCCGAAAATTTATCGCTGCCTGAAGTATGCTTGCGGTTTTTGGATCAAAGATAGTTATGCTCTCTTTGTTTAGATGCAGTATCTACTTAGAGGGCGTTTTTGTTTTGAAACTTTATAAGGAGAGGATGAGCGAGATGGATAAAATTGTTTCCCGGCTGCTGATTTATGGAGATATGCCAAAAGAAACGATATTGATGCAGTTGGCAGATATTATCAAAAAAATGAATGATGAGAGCCAAACGAAAGAAGAGTTGGTAACCCGGGTATTCACTCAGATGAAACATTTGCTGCAGATTGCTACAGACTATGGTTTTGATCGGAACTTGTGGCATAATTATTTGACTTATTTGTTGATTACCAGTGAAAATCCTTTTAGTATTACCTGTGAAAAGGTTGGGGCAAATGAGGGCAGCGTTAATTATTTTGCAAGAGGAGATTTTCGGGCATTTAAGGATTTGTTCAATTATGACTTCAGCCATCTTGAACAATATCTGGGAGTGGATTGTTTCAGCAGGATATCTCATTATCAGGCTATTGGGAAAAAAGAGTTAATGTATAATAAAAATGTCAGCGATAAAGTTCAGGCTTTAAGTATACAATTGGAAAATGCTTTGGATGAGAATCAGTTTTTTGACTGTGTGACAGAATTTTACCGAAATTACGGCGTGGGGATGTTTGGATTAAATAAAGCGTTTCGTATTATTTCCCAACCTGACGGCACGGTAAGTTTTCATGCTATTAACAATATGGATACAGTAATGCTGGATGATTTGATTGGTTACGAAATCCAAAAGAAAAAACTGATAGATAACACTACGGCTTTTGTTCAGGGGAAGAAAGCTAATAATGTACTTCTTTTTGGCGATAGCGGTACAGGAAAATCTACCAGTATCAAGGCTATCGTGAATGAGTTTTATCCCCATGGATTGCGGATGATTGAGATTTATAAGCATCAGTTTAAAGATTTGTCAGCAGTAATTGCTCAGATTAAGAACCGCAATTATAAATTTATTATCTATATGGACGACCTTTCTTTTGAGGAGTTTGAGGTAGAATATAAATTTTTAAAAGCTGTGATTGAAGGCGGTGTGGAGACACGGCCGGATAATATTCTGATTTATGCTACATCCAACAGACGTCATTTGATTAAAGAAAACTGGAGTGACCGGAATGATATGGAACATGAAAATGGTATGCACCGGTCAGATACGATGGAAGAAAAATTATCTTTGGTGAATCGTTTTGGTGTCACCATCAATTATTCTAAGCCTTCACAAAAGGAGTATTTCTATATTGTGACAGAACTGGCCAAAAAAGCGGGGATAACTCTTTCGGAGAAGGAGTTATGTGCCGAAGCAAACAAATGGGAATTGAGCCATGGGGGTATTTCCGGACGGACCGCCCAACAGTTTATCAATTATTTGTCAGGACAGTTGGCTTAAGTAAGAAAATAGGATATATAGGATGAAAAAGGGTAAGGATGTAAATTTTATTAAAAATTTACTGGACTAATTCGCTTTTTTGTGAGAAAATATCATCAGGTATGATGTGATTAATTTAACGATTCGGTGATTCTGTTCGGATACAGTATACGGGCAATGTTCGGAATTACGGTATCGTTAAGCCACGTACTTCAGGAAATTACATAGTTGAAAGGAGTTTTAACATGATTTATTCACATG